>JBNLAT010000019.1:0-49064 GCA_050302275.1 Thiohalomonadaceae bacterium
ACCTGATCCTTGTAGAGGCGGCGCACCTTGCGCGCATTGCCCTTCATGATGGTGTTGCCGCGGGAGACCTGGCCGTCACCGCCGATCACGGCCTTGTTGCCGCGCCGTACGGCGAGAATGGTGGTACCGCGGTACTGTTCCAATGGAAGTCCTCCGATTTAGCGGGAGGAGAAGTTTACATCATACCGCGCGGGGATTCCCGTATGACTCAGGGGGTGAGAAGGGCGGCGCGGTGGCGGGAGCGGCGTAACCAGCCTGCAGCACCCGCGGAGGTGAGGATGCACCAGACGGCAAACAGCGCGCCGGGCAGGGCGGTCTCCGGTGAGAAGTGTTTCAGCGCCAGCACCACGCCGAGGCCGGCGTTCTGCATGCCGATCTCGATGGCGAGGGTAAGCTGGTGACGGCCGTCGAAACCGAACAGTCGAGCTGCCTGCCAACCGAACAGGTAACCGAGGGCGTTGACGATGACCACTACGGCAATGAGGGTAGCGCCGACACTGGCGAGGCGTTCGTAGTTGGCGGCGACGGCGTAGCTGCAGATCAAGATGATCGCCGTCGAGGCGACGGCAGGGGCGATCTGTTCTGCCAGTTTCAGGGTCTGTGCCCGCTGCTGGATCAGGCGGCGCAGGCCGAGGCCGAGCAGCAGCGGCAGCAGCACGGTGAGCAGAATGGTCTGCATCATCGGCCAGAACGGGATATCCAGGTAGACCGAGCCGAGCCACTTCACCAGCGCCGGGGTGAGTAGCGGCGAGAGGAAGGTAGCGACGGTGGTCAGGGCGATGGAGAAGGCGACCGCACCACCGGCGAGGTAGACGATGACATTGCTGGCCATCGCACCGGGGGCGCAGGCGACGATGATAAAGCCGAGGGCCAGCGCCGGTGGCAGGCCGCTGAGCATTGCCGCGGCGAAACCGAGTGCGGGCATGATGGTGAACTGGGCTAGTACGCCGAGACCGATCGCCCTGGGGCGGGTCAGGGTGTCGCGCAACTCTTCCGGGTGCAGCACCACGCCGAGGGCGAACATGGTGGCGGCGAAGAGCCACTGGAAGTACGGCTTGATCCAGATGAAAGTGGCGGGTTCGAGGTAGGCGATGATCGCCCCCAGCAGGGTCAGCGGGGCGAGGCCGTTGGCGATGAGGCGGAAGATAATCATGCGGTTATTGTCACCGCAAAAACACGAAGAGCGCAAAGGCTTCCCTTTGCGCTCCTGTTTGGCGGGGAGTTATTGCCCGGCTTTCAGCGCTCCGGCTTCACCGCGATTGTACTTTTCCAGTAGTGACTGGTTGCGTTCGGCCAGGTGCTGGATCAACTTATCCAGACCGTCGCGGCTGACTTCGCTGGAGAAACTGCTGCGGTAGTTGCTAACCAGGCTGATACCGTCGACGTTGACGTCATACATCAGCCAGTTGCCCTCTTTCTTGAACAGACTGAAGCTGACCGGCACTTTCGGCCCGCCATTGGGCAGGTAGACCTCGGCACGGACTGTGGTCTTTTTGGTTTCGGCGTCGAGTTTTACCGGCAGGTAGGCGATCAGGTGGTCGGTGTCGGCCAGCAGTTCGTCGAGCTGGTCCGGTTGATCCAGCAGCGCCGAAACGTAGAAGCGCACCATCAGGTTCTTGAATTCACCGCTGAACTGCTCGCGCTGTGCAGGTGTGGCTTTACGCCAGTGCTTACCGAGGACGAAGCGCGACATCACTTCCATATCCACGTGGGGCAGCAGTACCTTTTCCACCAGATCGAACAATCGGGTTGGTTTCTGTTTCACCGATTCGCGCTCACGTTTGAGCACAGTGAACATCTCCTGGGTAACCGATTCCAGCATCTTGTCCGGCGGTACGTTGGCCTCGGCACGGGCGGTCAGCGTGAACAGCAACAGACCGGCCAGCAGGACGGAAATGGACTTGGCAAAAACGGTTCTCATCACTTCTCTCCACAGTGGGATGTTCCGGGCTAGATTGTCACCAAACGGAAGGGGGAATTACAAGGTCAGGGGTTCGTGATTCGGCAGCAGTTCACAGCTTTTTTTACCTTGTGCCGCGGTAACTTACCTGCCAGCGTCTTTCCGATGGTGTAAACTACGACCCCGTTTCATACCCCAATGTTCCCGATGTCGATGAAAGCCCCAGAACTCCTCGCCCCTGCAGGCAACCTGAAAAACCTGCGTTACGCCATCGCCTACGGTGCCGATGCCGTTTATGCCGGGATGCCGCGCTATTCGCTGCGGGTGCGGAATAACGACTTCGATACCCTGGCGCAGCTACAGGTCGGCATCGAGGAGACCCATGCTGCGGGTAAGCAGTTTTTCCTTGCTGGTAACGTGCTGCCGCACAACGCCAAGGTGAAGACCTTTTTGCGCGATATCGCGCCGGTGGTTGAACTGGGTCCCGATGCATTGATCATGGCCGACCCCGGTTTGATCATGATGGTACGGGAGCAGTGGCCGGATCTGCCGATTCACCTCTCGGTGCAGGCCAACACGGTTAACTACGCCAGCGTGAAATTCTGGCAGTCGCTGGGACTGACCCGGGTAATCCTCTCCCGTGAACTGTCGTTGGAAGAGATCGAAGAGATCCGTCAGCAGTGTCCGGAGATGGAACTGGAGGTCTTCGTTCACGGCGCACTCTGTATCGCCTATTCAGGGCGTTGTCTGCTTTCCGGTTACTTCAACCATCGCGACGCCAATCAGGGCACTTGCACCAACTCCTGCCGTTGGCAGTACGACATTAAACCGGCTGAAGAGAACGAAAGCGGTGATGTCATATTGCGCAATGCTCAGGCGGGTAACGGTGAACGCCACGGTGACTCCTCGCAGGTTTACCTGCTGGAAGAGAGCGAGCGTCCGGGAACTTTGTTACCGATCGAAGAGGACGAACACGGTACCTACATCATGAACTCCAGGGATCTGCGTGCGGTGGAGCATGTGCAGCGGCTGGTGGAGATCGGGGTCGACTCGTTGAAGATCGAGGGACGTACCAAGTCCCACTACTACACTGCACGTACCGCCCAGATCTATCGTCGCGCTATCGATGACGCGGTGGCTGGACGGGACTTCGATCCTTCGCTGTTGGGGGCGCTGGAGAATCTGGCCAATCGTGGCTACACCGACGGTTTCTATCAACGTCACCATAGCCAGGAATACCAGAGCTACCTCAGCAACCACTCCGCCTCGGAACAACAGCAGTTTGTCGCCGAGGTGCTCAGTTACGACGAAACCAGCGGCCTTGCCGAAGTGGAAGTGAAGAACCGTTTTTTTGTCGGCGATACCCTGGAAGTGATGACCCCTTCCGGCAACCGCACCATTAAACTGGAAGCGATGCAGAGCGAAAAAGGCGAGCCGAAGGACGGTGTGCCGGGTGGTGGTTATCGGGTGAAGATACCGTTGCCGGCGGGCGATTACCGTATGGCTCTGATCACACGTTATCTGCCCGCGTGATTTAATCTCAGTTGACGGGTTATAGTAGCCGAACACCGTCATCGGGAAGCGCAGGGAACAGCATGAACAAACACCACCAATGGCTGGCGCGGCAACTGCCGCAGTGGATCGACAAGGCCATTATCAATGAAGAGCAGGCCGCCGCCTTGCGGGCGCTTTATCCTGCCGCAGACAGCATCGGTCTCGGGCGTCTATTGATCACCGGCATTGGTGCCATCATGATCGGCCTCGGTGTGATTTTGATCTTTGCCTATAACTGGGCGGAGATGGGTAAGTTCAGCAAACTGGCGGTGATCTTCAGCGCACTCATCGGCGCTCACCTTGCCGCACTCTATTCCCAACAGCGCTCCCAGGTAGCCAGCGAAAGTCTGTTTGCCTTGGGCACGATGTTGATGGGCTCGGGGATATTCCTTACCGGACAGATCTACCATCTCGACAGTCACTATCCCAATGCGATCTTTGTCTGGTCGCTCGGTGCCCTGGCGCTGGCCTGGACACTGCCCTCGCTAACCCAGGCGTTCATGGCGGTGACGCTGATTATCCTTTGGCACATTGCCGAAGTGACCGATTTCCATTTTGCCAACCATACGGCACTGTTACTGATTTTGTTCGGTTTGCTGCCATTAGTCTGGCGACTTCACTCACCTGTTCTGGCGCGTTTTGTCTCTGCAGCCATCTTTGTCAGTATCGGTTTGAGTGTTGGTATCTATGACGAAGACATGATTGTGACCACGATGTTGCTGATGGCCGCTGCATTTATTGGTGCGGAAAAAATCCTTCCGCAGAAGAGTGAGTTGCACACTGAGCTTGCCAGCGAACTGGTCAAGCCTGCGCTGTGGGTGCTGTTTGTGTTGATGTACCTGATGACCTTCAGCGACATCACCCCGGATCTAATGCGACTCAGGTGGAGTGACTTCGGTAACGGATATTTTATTGTGGCGCTGTTGGTCAGCCAGGCCAGCTTCTTCTGGTTACTGGTACAGCGACGTGTTTCGGCGCTGTTGTGGCTGACCGAGATCGCCGTGGTACTCGCCCTGATGCCATCGATCGCTTCACTACTATTTACGGATGTTGGTGGACGACACTCCGCCGTGCACGGGTTGGTCTGGATCGGGTTTAATCTGTTGTTACTGGCGGTGAGTATCTGGTTGATGATCGATGGTGCAAAGCACGCCAATCGGCAACACATGGTACGCGGTTCGATCCTGTTCGCCCTGTTGGCGATGGCCCGTTATACCGATCTGTTCGATAGCCTGCTGGCGCGGGCAGTGGTCTTCCTGTTGGTCGGTGTGGCCCTGTTTGTGGTGAATCATTTTTATCAGCGCAACAAGAGGGCGGCGGCATGAGCAGGAAAAAACTCCTCGTTGTCCTTGCCGTGATATTTCAGATCGGCGTGGTAATCACCATGGTGGCATCACGCGAATGGTTGCTGGCTACCGGTAAACCTTTCGTCTTCCAGACTGCGCCCATCGATCCTCGCGACATTTTCCGTGGCGACTATGTGCGGCTCGATTACCTTTTCAATACCATTCCCCTGCGTCAGCTCGACGAAACGATCCGTGAGCAGGGAATACGCAAGGGGCAGAAGGTCTATCTGGAACTGCAGACCGATAGCAGCGGCGTAACCCACGGCGGTATGTTGCATACGGTGCCGCCGCAGGGGCCGTTTCTGCGTGGCTATACCAGCAGCCATTGGCCGTATCGTAATTTCTATGAACAGGATGCAGAGAAACGGCGCGAGGCGATCAGGGATGCCTGGCCGTTGTCAGTGCGTTATGGCATTGAGCAGTATTACGTTGAACAGGGTAGTGGTCGCGAGATGGAAAAGCTGCGCGGTCAGCGTAACGATTTTCAGGTGCCGTTGCTGATCCATGTGGCGGTCTCGGCGAGTGGCGAGGCAGCGATTCGTGGCTATGAGTGGTCGAACATTGCGATCAAAACCGCAATCGCCCAATCGCCGGAGCGCGGCGCCGACGATGCGCATGCCAGTGCGGTGATGGAGCTGACTTTGAAGAATCGTGGTGACAAACCACTGAGCCTGCCGCTGTTGGCCGATAACTGCTCCTTTGAACTGGTGCTGGCGCCGAATGCGCCACAGGATGCGCTTAACTTTGCCTCGCCGCGTAACTGTGAGGGTAAAGCGCTGCAAACGGTCACGCTGAAACCGGACGAAAGTTATACCGCCAGTTTCGATCTCAATCAGCCGCATTGGTGGGTGAACTACAACGACAAAGTGACGCCGATGGGGAGACTGCCGTGGCAATATCGTTACCGTATTCGGTATCGCGGTGAACGGGTTGAAGGGCTAAACGGCGACATCGTTTCCAGTGCCTTCCACGGTCGGGGTAATGTCGACTAAATACGGATAAACCAGGGGAGCGCTACCAGTACGGCACCGCAGAGTACCAACAGGTAGACGTTGGAAAAGAAGTAGGGAAGAAATAGCAGGGCGATGCCGCTGACCAGTGGCACTACTGCCCGTTGTCGACGGCCATAGGTGAGAAAGCCGATGCCGACAGAACCAAACAGTAATCCCCAGAGCAATAGTGTTGTGCCTTGCATAGAACAAATCTCCGGACCAGTGACATCTGAGCTTTACCATAGCCGATGGCCGGGCAAGACAACAGCATTGCGCCGCGCACCTCGGCGCGGTAGCCTCTCACCCCATACTATTCCTATAAAAGCTGAATCCGGGAGTTTCCCATGAGCCGACTCGAAACCAGCCGCGGTGCCTTTCCCTGGGTGCGCAAGCGCCGCATGCGCCGCGACGACTTTTCCCGCCGCCTGATGCGCGAGAATGTGCTGACCGCCGATGACCTGATCTACCCGATGTTCGTCCTGGAAGGAAAGAACCAGTGCGAGCAGGTGGTATCGATGCCCGGCATCGAACGTTACTCCATTGACTTGCTGCTCAAAGAGGCCGAGGAACTGGTTAGGCTCGGTGTGCCGATGGTGGCGCTGTTCCCTGTGACCCCGCAGGAGAAGAAGAGTCTCGATGCGGCGGAGGCCTATAACCCGGAAGGGCTGGCACAGCGGGCGGTACGTGCCCTGCGCGAGAATTTCCCCGAACTGGGGGTGATGACTGACGTGGCGCTGGACCCATTCACCACGCACGGCCAGGATGGGATCATCGACGAGAACGGTTACGTGCTGAACGATGTCACGGTAGAGGCGCTGGTGCGTCAGGCCCTCTCCCATGCCGAGGCGGGTGCTCAGGTGGTGGCTCCGTCCGACATGATGGACGGGCGCATCGGCGAGATCCGCGAGGCGCTGGAGGGCGAAGGCCACAGCAACACCCGTATCATGTCCTATGCAGCCAAGTATGCTTCCAGTTTCTATGGTCCCTTCCGCGATGCGGTCGGCTCTGCGGCCAATCTGGGTGGTGGTGACAAGCGCACCTATCAGATGGACCCGGGCAACTCCAACGAGGCCCTGTGGGAGGTGGCGCTGGATCTGGAAGAGGGTGCCGACATGGTGATGGTCAAGCCGGGTATGCCCTATCTGGATATCGTACGCCGGGTGAAAGAGGAGTTCGGCGCACCGACCTACGCCTATCAGGTCAGCGGTGAATATGCCATGTTGATGGCCGCCGCACAGAACGGCTGGCTGGATGAACGCGCGGTGGTGTTGGAGGCTCTGCTTTCCTTCAAGCGGGCCGGGGCGGATGGGATACTGACCTATTTCGCCAAACGAGTGGCGGGTTGGCTGAAAGAAGGATAAAGACAAAAAGGGTGTGCAGTGTTGAGGTGAGACACTATACTGCGCGCAAATTAAGGGGGAGAAGACACTATGTCACCCAAAAGCTACATCTTCAGTATGTTTGGCACCTCGCCGGTACGGCCGATGCAGCAGCATATGGCCAAGGTGCAGGATTGCATCAATGAACTGATCCCGTTCTTCGAGGCGGCCCTGGTCGGTGACTGGGAAAAGGCTGCCGAGGAACAGAAGAAAATTTCCGATCTGGAGAGCGCCGCGGATGAACTGAAGCGCGAATTGCGCCTGCATCTGCCCAAGGGGTTGATGATGGCGATGTCGCGTCGTGACCTCTTGGAAACCCTGACCATGCAGGATCGCATTGCCAACAAGGCCAAGGATATTGCCGGCCTGATGTTGGGACGCAAGATGACCTTCCCAGAAGATGTATCGCCGCTGGTGATCAGTTTTGTCCGGCGCTGCATTGATGCTGCAGCCCAGGCACAAACGGTGATTAACGAACTGGACGAACTGGTCGAGACCGGTTTTCGCGGCCGTGAGGTGGATCTGGTGGAGTCGATGATTAACCGGCTCGATGAAATTGAAAGTGACACTGACCGCATTCAGGTGGAAGTGCGCGCCAAATTGTTTGCACAGGAAAAGGATCTACCGCCAGTGGATGTGATGTTCATCTACCGGGTTGTTGAATGGATTGGGGATCTGGCGGATCTGGCCCAACGCGTGGGTAGTCGTCTGGAAGTCATGCTCGCACGCTGAGGTGTTGTTGATGGAATTGGAATACGCATCGATTTTTATTGCTCTCGCCTGTATTTTCGGTTTTTTCATGGCCTGGGGCGTCGGCGCCAACGACGTGGCCAATGCCATGGGTACCTCTGTCGGTTCCAAGGCAGTAACGATCAAGCAGGCCTTTATCATTGCCGCGATCTTTGAGTTTGCCGGGGCCTATATGGCCGGAGGCGCGGTGACCAAGACAATTCGCAAGGGGATGATCGACTCCGACGTCCTTAGCGGCAGTCCAGATCTGGTGGTTTACGGGATGCTCGCTGCCCTGCTGGCGGCAGGGATCTGGCTATTGGTGGCCTCGCGTGCAGGCTGGCCGGTTTCCACTACTCACTCTATCGTTGGTGCCATCGTCGGTTTTTCCGCAGTGGGTATCGGTATCGATGCGGTGCAGTGGGGCAAGGTCGGTACCATTGTTATGAGCTGGGTGATCTCCCCGGCACTTTCGGGAATTATCGCCTATTGGCTCTTCGTCAGTGTGCAGCGATTTATCCTCGACACACCTAACCCCCTGCAAAACGCCAAACGTTACGTCCCCATCTACATATTCCTCGTCGGTTTCATCATTGCTCTGGTAACGCTATTTAAGGGACTCAAGCACGTCGGTTTGCACCTCAGCATGAAAGAGGGTTACGCGGTTGCCGTCGGTATTGGTCTGTTGGTAATGGTGATCGGTATCTTCTTTATCCGTCGTCTCCGTTTCGATCCAGCGGCGGATGCCGACTTCCACTTCGCTAACGTGGAGAAGGTCTTCGGTGTGTTGATGATCTTTACCGCCAGCGCCATGGCCTTTGCCCACGGCTCCAACGATGTGGCGAATGCGGTCGGTCCGCTGGCAGCGGTCGTAGGTATTGCGCAGAGCGGTGCGGTTGCGGCCAAAAGCTCAATGCCGCCGTGGATTCTGTTGCTCGGTGGTGCCGGGATCGTTATCGGTCTGGTGACCTACGGTCACAAGGTGATTGCCACCGTCGGCACAGGCATTACCGAACTGACACCCAGCCGCGGCTTTGCGGCTACCCTGGGGGCTGCTACCACAGTGGTTGTGGCCTCGGGCACCGGTCTGCCCATTTCGACCACCCACACCCTGGTGGGGGCGGTGCTCGGCGTTGGCCTGGCGCGCGGTATCGCGGCACTAAATATGAACGTGGTGCGAATGATTTTCCTCTCCTGGATCGTGACTCTGCCCGCAGGGGCGATCCTGGCGATCGTGTTTTTCTACATTCTCAAGGGCATCTTTTCCTGACGGAGGATTAGCAACGTGTCCATGCCAGATCAGTATGCGGTGATGGGCAATCCCATCGGCCATAGCAAATCACCGCTGATTCATTCGCTGTTTGCCGAACAGACCGGGCAAAAACTGGAGTATCGTGCCATTCTGGTTGAACTGAAGCAGTTCAACGAGGCGGTAGGCGCCTTTCAGGAAGAGGGCGGCAAGGGGCTTAATGTGACCGTGCCATTCAAGCGCGACGCCTGGCGCCTGGTGGATGAGCGCAGCGAATGTGCGGAACTGGCGGGAGCGGTGAATACCATCGTGGTCCGTGAGGATGGCACGCTCTATGGTGACAATACCGATGGCGTCGGTATGGTGCGCGATATCCGCGATAACCTCGGCGTTAGCATTGAGGGTAAGAAGGTGCTGTTGCTGGGTGCGGGCGGTGCGGTGCGCGGAGTGCTCGGCCCGTTGCTGCAGGAGAAGCCTGCGGAGGTGGTGATCGCCAATCGTTCTCCTGAACGTGCCCAGGAACTGGCCGATGATTTCGAGGAGTTCGGTCGGGTCGAAGGTAGTAGCTACGATGATCTGGACGGTTCTCGTTACGACATCGTTATCAACGGCACTTCCGCCAGTCTCAAGGGCGAGCTGCCTCCATTACCCGATGGCATTCTCGCCAAGGGCGCTTTCTGCTACGACATGATGTACGCGGGCGAGCTGACCGCTTTCCTGCGCTGGGCCGACGATGAAGGCTGCGAAAAGCTGAGCGACGGTCTGGGTATGCTGGTGGAGCAGGCCGCCGAGTCGTTCAACATCTGGCGGGGTGTGCGACCGCAGACCGCAGCGGTGATCAAGGCGGTAAGGGCCGAACTCTGAGAAAAGAAAACCATCCCGAGGGATGGTTTTTTTGTCTCTATAGCTTGCGCGCCATATTTCTGTAGGCGCTGATTCTGACCTTGTCCGATGTTTGTTGTTCCTCTACCTGTATCCCCAGATCGTTTGGGTCCTGCCCGGGGATGACCACTTTGTGGCGCCGTTCATGGTTGCGCCGTTCCAGTCCGCTCCAGGGTTGATCACGCCAGTTCAGGGCTCGGCGCTCATTGGAGTAGCTGCGATGGAAGTACTCACGTAGCGTGACCTTCTCCCCACGCAACACCCCGCCATCGAATTTCTTGATCGCTTTCAGTGCCAGGCGGTCTGAATCGAAATCGGCAATCGCATAGTAGGCGCGTTGATGATCTTCCAGCGTTTGATCGACCATGCGGATGCGTGCGTCGCGGGCAAAACTCTTGAGAAAGGTGACCACGTCATTACGGGTGGTCTGAGGAGTGAGGCAACCGACATAAACTTCCATTTCGCGGGCTCCTGCCGTTTGTGAACTACTTCACACTATAGCCCCATCCGCAATCCATGCAAATAGTAAGGTTATTCCTGGCGATAGTCCTCACGCAGGCGTGAGTAGTGCTGCGCCGAGTAGCTGAACCACGCTTTCTCTTCCTGGGTTAACGGGCGGCCTTTTTTCACTGGGTTGCCCAGCCAGAGGTAGCCGCCTTTCAGGGTCTTGCCTGGTGGGACCAGGCTACCGGCCGCCAGCAACACCTCGTCTTCGAGTACCGCACCATCGAGGATCACGGAGCCCATGCCGATGAGGCAGCGGTCGCCAATCTTGCAGCCGTGCAGGGTCACGTTGTGTCCGACGGTCACATCATTGCCGATCAGCAGGGGAAAGCCACCGGGCGCACCATTGTGGTCGTGGGTGACATGCAGCGCGGAACCATCCTGGACGTTGCTGCGGTTGCCGATACGGATACAGTTGACGTCACCGCGTGCCACTGCCATCGGCCAGACTGAACACTCTTCGCCGATGACCACGTCACCGATCACGGCGGCGGCCTCGTCAATATAGGCGCTTTTGGCGATCTGCGGTTTGATGCCCTTGTAACTGCGAATTGCCATGGTGCTTTACTGCTCCGGGGTAGAAATTTGCGGCATTTTACATGAAAAGCCGCGCTTTACCGCATAGTGACCAGTTCTTCGGAACTGGTGGGGTGGATGGCGACGGTGTCGTCGAACTGCTTCTTGGTCGCACCCATCTTCAGGGCCACGGCAAATCCCTGCAGCATCTCGTCAACGCCATGACCGATCATGTGGATGCCGACCACCTTTTCCTGTGCGCCGACACAGACCAGTTTCATCGCTGTCTTGGTCTTGTGGGAGGTAAGAGCGTTGTACATGGGGGTGAAACGGGTCTGGTAGACCTTGACCGCTTCGCCATGAATATCCCGTGCCTCGCCTTCGGTCAGGCCGACCGTGCCGATAGGGGGATGGCTGAACATCACAGTGGGGATATTTTCATATTCCAGGTGACGATCAGTCTGGTTATTGAACAGGCGATCGCCGAGACGCCGTGCCGCGGCAATGGCTACCGGGGTTAGCTGCGCGCGACCGGTGACATCGCCGACCGCATACACACCAGCCACATTGGTGTTCTGGAATGTGTCGGTGGGGATGTAGCCCTGTTCATTAACCTCGACCCCTGCAGCGGCGAGGTTGAGATCGGTGGTCAGCGGTTCACGGCCGATGGCCCAGATCAGAGTGTCGAAGCCCTTCATGATGTGGCCGCTCTGGCAGGTGAGGGTCAGGGTACCGTCCTTCTCCTTTTCCACCTTTTCCAGGTTGATGTTGGGCAGTATGTTGACCCCGTCGTTGACCATCTCTTCCATCAGGGTCTCGCGCAGCATGGCGTCGAAGCTGGCGAGGAAGTGCTGGCGACGCAATAACAGGTCCACATCAGAGCCGAGGGCGTTGAGCAGGCCTGCCAGTTCTACGGCAATGTAGCCGGCACCAACCACGGCGACGCGTTTCGGTTGTTCGGTGAGGGCGAAGAAGCCATCGGAGGTGATCCCCAGATCGGCACCCGGAATGTCCGGCACCATCGGGCGTCCGCCGGGGGAGATCACGATGTGGTCGGCGGTGTAATGCTCACCATTGACCTCCAGGGTGTGGGCATCGACGAACTTCGCCTGACCTTTGAGCCAGTCGATGTTGGAGTCGGTAAGGTAGTTGCCGTACCAGTCGTTGATTCCCTGGATATAGTCCTCGCGCCCCTTGACCAGCGTGGTCCAGTCAAAATCATTGACCATGACGTCGAAGCCGTAGCCCTGGGCATCACGCAGGGCATGGGCGATGGAGGCCGCGTTCCACATCACTTTCTTCGGTACGCAACCGACGTTAACGCAGGTGCCGCCCATTTTGGCCATCTCGATGACCGCGCTCTTTTTGCCGTACATGGCAGCCCGTTCCGCGGCAGAGAGGCCGCCGCTGCCGCCGCCGATGGCGAGAAGATCGTAATGTTTGCTCATATCCATTCCTGTCGATTGCTGGGGGAGAGGGCCGTTGGCCAAATCCGGATTATCTCGTGTCAGGCTTCTCTTTGTAAGGGTTTGTCCGTCGCAATTAAAGCCTGATACTATCTTCACGGATCAACGCCCTATCCGCGAGGTTGTACAAGAAAGATGGCTCACATCTCATATGAATACCGTTTTCTGTTTGAAGATGGACGCGAAGAGGTTTTCGATATCCGCCTGGATTCGGTCACCCTGGAGCCGACAAACCTGATTCCCAAACATCCGCGTGACTGGACCCTGCTCGATTCGCACAAATGCAGCCACTGTCCGCTGGATTCCCTTGAGCATCCCCATTGCCCATTGGCATTGCGACTGCAGCCGTTGACCGACCGCATGGGCGGTGTCACCTCTATCGACAACGTCGAGGTCACCGTGACCGTTTACGAGCGCAATATCACCCGCAGCGCCACCGCCCAGGAGGCGATCAGCTCGCTGATGGGGATCATTACCGCCACCAGCGGTTGCCCGCACACAGTGTTCTTCAAGCCGATGGCCCGTTTCCACCTGCCCTTCGCCAACACTCGCGAGACCTTCTACCGCGCCGCTTCCATGTACATGCTCGGCCAGTACTACCGCTGGCAGGCGGGTAAGAATGTCGACATGGAACTGGATGGTCTGCTCGATTTCTACAGCCAGGTGGCCAAGGTCAATAAAGGTATCGCCGAGCGGTTGCGCGCCGAGCGCCGCGAGGATGGCACGGTGAATGCCATCGTCCTGCTCGATATGTTCGTTAAGAGCATGCCGGTGCTGATCAAGGAGACGCTGGAGGAGTTCAAGCCGCTGTTCCAGCCCTATGTGGAGATGGAATTTAAATAACAGGTAAATACCTGAATATTTTTATCAAAATTTTTCTTGACTGTATTCCTTGGGATTGGCTAGAGTAGCCGTGTACCAGTTATTGGTTACATCCCCAAGTTGAAAGGAAGGCGGAAACGTCTTCCTTTTTTTATATTTTTTTGACATCTTTATATAAAACAATAAGTTGCGGCAAAGCCTTTGCGCGATACCCGGAAATGGTGCGATAATAAGCAACTTCTTATTGAGCCTCCGCTGTATCCCCTGAATCAAGAGACGCCAGTTCTCCAGGCGGCACGAGGCCACCTTTAGAATTTGTTTTGCCCGCACTTTTGCCGGAGTCACTTGATGCCCAATTTGTTTTGTAACCTCAGCCTGATCCGCTGGCTGCCGTTTCTGCGTTGGTTCCAACTGGTCAACCGCGACAGCGTGCGCGCCGATGTTCTCGCCGGTCTGACCGGTGCAGTCATCGTGCTGCCACAGGGCGTCGCTTTTGCCATGATCGCCGGTCTGCCGCCGGAATACGGTCTCTATACCGCCATCGTGCCGCCGATCATCGCTGCCCTGTTTGGCTCCTCTTTCCACCTGATCTCTGGTCCGACCACGGCGATCTCCATCGTGGTCTTCAGTACCATCAGTCCGCTGGCCGAGCCCGGCAGTGCTCAGTACATCACCCTGGTGCTGACCCTGACCCTTATCGCCGGTGTGTTCCAACTGGCGCTGGGCCTGGCACGGATGGGTACTCTGGTTAACTTTGTCTCCCACACCGTGGTGGTCGGTTTTACCGCAGGCGCGGCGATCCTGATCGGCACCAGTCAGCTGAAGCACTTCTTCGGTGTTGAGATCCCGCGTGGCGAATCCTTCGCCCACACCTGGGTGGTGCTATTCCAGAAGATGCCCGAGGCGAACCCCTATGTGATCGCCATCGCC
Source organism: Thiohalomonadaceae bacterium (assembly GCA_050302275.1). GTDB lineage: Bacteria > Pseudomonadota > Gammaproteobacteria > Thiohalomonadales > Thiohalomonadaceae > JAPHTQ01. The sequence continues at coordinate 14,270 of JBNLAT010000019.1, forward strand.
CTGGTGACCCTGATTAGCGCTATCGTTTTCAAAAAGCTTCTGCCGCGCTGGCCGAACATGCTATTTGCGATGATTATCGGTGCGATTCTGGCGTGGTTCTTCGGTGCCGAAGAACACAACATCCGTCTGGTGGGGAGTTTGCCGGGGCAATTGCCGCCGCTGTCCCTGCCCGATTTTTCTATCGGTACCATCCGTGATCTGGCTTCTGGTGGCCTGGCGGTTGCACTGCTGGGTCTGGTGGAGGCAGTCTCTATCGCCCGTTCGGTGGCCTCCAAGTCGCATCAACGGATCGACGGTAATCAGGAATTCATCGGTCAGGGTCTGGCCAACGTCATGGGTTCTTTCGTCTCTTCCTATGCCTCATCCGGTTCTTTCACCCGTACCGGGGTGAACTACACCGCCGGTGCCCGGACGCCGATGGCGGCGATTACCGCAGCGCTTTCACTGGCATTGATTCTGTTGCTGATCGCACCGCTGACCGCCTACCTGCCGATCCCGGCGATGGCGGGTATCCTGTTGCTGGTGGCCTATAACCTGATCGACTGGCACCACATCCACAATATCGTGCACACCAGCCGTGCCGAGGCGAGCGTGCTGGCGACCACCTTCTTCGCTACCCTGTTCCTGGAACTGGAATTTGCTATCTACGCCGGGGTGATGCTGTCGCTGGTGATGTACCTCAATCGCACTTCGCGACCGACCATTACCACCATGGCGCCCGACCCGAGCGAGATTAACCGTCCGATGGTTAACATCGCTCGTCAGCCACAGCCGCAATGTCCGCAACTGCGTATTGTGCGTCTCGACGGTTCACTGTTTTTCGGTGCGGTAAACCATGCGGCCAATCTGTTCCGCAACTTCACCGACGAATCGCCGGAGCAGAAGCATATTCTGGTGCTGGCGCACTCGATGAACTTTATCGATGTGGCCGGGGCCGAGTGGTTGATGCAGGAAGCTGCCCGACTGAAACAACTGGGTGGCGGGTTATATCTGTGCAATCCGAAAGAGAACGTTTGTGAATTTATGCGCAAGAGCGGCCTGATCGATGCCATCGGCGAGGGCAATGTGTTCGACTCCAAGAGTGAGGCGATCCAGACAATCTTCCTCAGGCTGAAGCGCGATAAGTGTCGTCAGTGTGAGCGCCGTGTTTTCCAGGAGTGTTCAAGTGTGCCGGTGGTTAAAGCTGCGTAATCTCTAACCTTGCGGCTCAACCCAATTTCAACGGCGGCTCATCGAGCCGCCGTTGTTGTTCTCGCAGGGTTAAAATCTGCTCTTCCCAATATTTCACCGTATTGAACCAGGGAAACGCCATGGGAAAGGCCGGATCCTGCCAGCGTCGTGCCAGCCAGGCGGCATAGTGCAGCAGGCGCAAGGTACGCAGTGATTCGATCAGTGCCAGCTGGCGACGGTCGAAATCGGAGAACTCCTCGTAACCTTCCAGAATCTCGCTTAGCTGCTTCACCATCTCTGAGCGTTCACCGCTCAATAACATCCACAGGTCCTGCACCGGAGGCCCCATACGGCAGTCGTCCAGATCGACCAGATGGGCACCGCTGTCAGTCCAGAGAATATTGCCTGGATGAAAGTCGCCGTGCAGTCGGATCGGCGTGTATGTCACGGAAGCAAAGCGTGCTTTGACTGTAGTAAGCAGTTCCTCAGCCAGATCGCGATACTGGCGTTCGTGCTCTGGGGGTAAAAAACCGTTTCCCAGTAGAAAAGCGAGACTCGCATCGCCAAAGGTTTCTGCGCTTAACGCCGGGCGATGGGTAAACGGTTTGGCAGAACCCAGGGCATGTATACGACCGAGAAACTGCCCCAGACGATATTGGGTGTCAGGGTCGAACAGTTCCGGGCTGCGACCGCCACGACGAGGAAAAAGGGCGAAGCGAAAGTCGCCGAAGCGGTGCAGGGTATCGCCATTGGCATTGATTAGCGGAGCAACGACAGGTATCTCCAGTTCAGCCAGTGCCAGGGCAAACTGATGCTCTTCCAGAATCTGCTCATCGCTCCAGCGCTCAGGGCGATAGAACTTGCCGACCAGAAAACCTTCCTGCTCCTCGCCGATCTGGTAAACCCGATTCTCGTAACTGTTCAGCGCCAGCAGGGAGCCAGTCGGCAAATAACCCTCGCTTTCCAGTGCGTCGAGCACGGTATCCGGGGTCAGGTTTTCGTAGGGATGGTGATTCCCGGTAGCTTCTGGCAAGGTAGTCTTTCCTGTCTATGTCGCTTAGTGGTTTTAAGATGAAGATCGCCTCGTGGAATGTCAATTCACTTAATGTCCGTCTGCCGCATGTATTGCAGTGGCTGGAGTCGGCACAGCCCGACGTCCTGGCGCTGCAGGAGACGAAAATGGTGGATGAGAAATTTCCCGTAGCCGAGATCGAGGCGGCGGGTTACCAAGTGGCATACTCTGGACAGAAGACCTATAACGGTGTGGCGATACTGAGTAAACACCCACTTGACGATGTGATCACCGATGTACCGGGACTTGACGATCCGCAGCGACGGATTCTGGGGGCGACAATCAATGGCGTGCGGGTGCTGGACCTTTATGTGGTTAATGGTCAGGAGGTCGGCTCGGAAAAGTACGCGCACAAGTTGCACTGGCTGGAAAAGGTGCGTGAGTATCTTGCCCAGGATATAAAATCCCATGATCAATATGTGGTGCTAGGCGATTTCAATATTGCCCCTGCGGATGCGGATGTTCACGACCCCAAGGCGTGGCATGAAAAAATTCTCTGTAGTACGCCAGAGCGGAAGGCATTACAGTCGATGCTTGAGCTTGGCCTGACCGATACATTTCGTCTGTTTGATCAGGAAGAAAAATCCTTCAGCTGGTGGGATTACCGCATGAATGGATTTAAGCGTAATCTGGGTTTGCGCATCGATCTTATTCTTGCCAGTGAGAGTCTGGTTAAGAAGTGTAAGTCTTCCTTGATCGACAAGGTTCCACGGGGTTGGGAGCGCCCTTCGGATCATGCGCCAGTAGTCGCAGAATTTTCTTAAACGGAAATCTTTACTTCGTACCATCTGCCAAAGCAATGGAACATCGTTGACGTCGATGCATAATGTTTGAACGGCTCAACGGGAGAAATGACTAAAGCCAGTTGGTCAACATCACACCTATACCAATACGGTTGTTGTAGTGATCGTAGTCGATAAGTGACTCGCCGTAGCCATTAAATATCTGTAGATAACCGCGCAGACGATCGCCGATAGGAAAGGTGTAGTCCAGCTGTATTGCGCCTCGATTCTCGCTACGTAGGTTGTTGCGTAGCATCACGCCAAGAGTATGGTCCTGATACTTCTGCAGCATGCGCAGTTCGAAATTCCCCAAATACTTCTCAATATCAGGATTGTCATCACTCTGCTTTGATTCTGGAATGCGCCACCATGGCTTGAGACTGGCGTAGAAGTTGCCACGCTCCGCGACCAGTTCCAGCATGACACGATTCCAGCTGCGTGAAAGCGGCTCGCTACGGCCATTGGACTGATGGTTGAGTGACAGCCCAGCTAGACGCCATTTCATTCCCAGCGCCTGTTCCTCCATCGGAAAAGAGAAGATCAATTCGGGCTCATAATTGTTTTCACGAAACGGTGAAGAGGAACGCCCGTTATAGGCCTGCCAGTAAGATTGCTGGGTATAGCCAAAAGAGAGATAGCCTTTGCCGAAGAAGACGCCTTCCGCGATGGGAACACGAAAGCTGAACTGGAATTTGATCTCGTTATCTTCGGGTAGCAGATCACTGCCCGCTGCCTGGTAGGGCGCCTCGTTGGGGTTGGCGTTGTATGCCAACGGCAGGATATAGGTGGGCCGATAGGGGATGATTGAAAAAGGGTTGTCGCGAATCTCCCACTCCAGCGCCATGCGTCGATCGATGGCGGAGCCCTGCTCGGCTTCATCGGCAACGGTGGTCTGTGAAATAATCAGTGCGGCAAGTAACAGTGGTAGCAGGGGATTTCTCATTGCGAATCTTATTCAGCGTCATCGATATTCTGAAGTGTAGAGGAAGCATCGTGCTGGTGGATAGTTTTCAGGTTTGCCTCGGCTTCACCGCCCACGCATAATGCTCCAAATCCAATTAGTACGGCGACGATGAAATACCACGACCTGCGCGACTTTATCCAGCAACTGGAGCAACGAGGCGAGCTGAAACGGATCAGCGTCGAGGTCGATCCCTATCTGGAGATCACCGAAATCGCCGATCGTGTTCTGCGTGCGGGTGGCCCAGCGCTGTTGTTCGAGAATCCCAAAGGGTCTGATGTTCCCCTGCTGGCCAATCTCTTTGGTACCCCGGAGCGGGTGGCGCTGGGGATGGGTGAAGAGTCGGTAGAGGCGCTGCGTGGCGTGGGTGAGTTGCTGGCCTATCTCAAGGAGCCGGAGCCGCCGAAGGGTTTGAAGGACGCCATGGAGAAGCTGCCGGTGTTCAAAAAGGTGCTGCACATGTCGCCCAAGGTGGTGAAGAAGGCACCTTGCCAGGAGGTGGTGCTGGAGGGGGATGAGGTCGATCTGGGCAAGTTGCCGATTCAGACCTGCTGGCCCGGCGATGTCGCACCGCTGATCACCTGGGGCCTGGTGGTGACCAAGGGTACACGCAAGCCGCGGCAGAATCTGGGTATCTATCGCCAGCAGGTGATCGCGAAGAACAAGGTGATCATGCGCTGGCTTTCCCACCGCGGCGGTGCCCTCGATTTTCGCGACTGGCAGGAGCAGCATCCGGGCGAGCCATTCCCCATCGCTGTGGCGCTGGGCGCCGATCCGGCGACCATCCTCGGCGCGGTGACGCCGGTGCCGGACAACCTCTCCGAATACGCCTTTGCCGGACTGCTACGCGGCGGCAAGAGTGAGGTGGTGAAGTGCATCGGTAGCGACCTGCAGGTGCCCGCCTCGGCTGAGTTCGTGCTGGAGGGCTTTATCTATCCTGACGATATGGCCGACGAAGGCCCTTATGGCGATCACACCGGTTACTACAATGAGGTGGACCGCTTTCCGGTCTTTACCATCGAGCGCATTACCCAGCGTAAAGACCCCATTTATCATTCTACCTACACCGGTCGCCCCCCCGATGAACCGGCGGTGCTCGGGGTGGCGCTGAACGAGGTCTTCGTACCGATCCTGCAGAAGCAGTTTCCGGAGATCACCGACTTTTATCTGCCGCCTGAGGGCTGCTCCTACCGTCTCGCGGTGGTATCGATGAAGAAGCAGTATCCCGGTCACGCCAAGCGGGTGATGCTGGGGATCTGGTCATTCCTGCGCCAGTTCATGTACACCAAATTTGTCATCGTCGTTGATGACGACATCAACATCCGTGACTGGCAGGATGTGATCTGGGCCATCACTACCCGTATGGACCCGGCGCGTGACACCACCCTGCTGCAGAACACCCCTATCGATTACCTCGATTTTGCCTCGCCGGTTTCAGGTCTGGGCGGCAAGATGGGGATGGATGCCACTAACAAGTGGCCGGGCGAGACCGAACGCGAGTGGGGCGAGCCCATCGTTAAAGACGAGGCGGTCACCCGGCGTATTGATGAAATCTGGAATGAACTGGGAATCTGATATCCATGGCTGATGACAACAAAAGCACCGCCGCCAAAATCGAAGAGCTATTCGCCAATAACCGCAAATGGGCAGAGTCGATCGTCGCCGAAGACCCTGATTTCTTCCAGCGCCTGGCCCATCAGCAGAATCCTCAGTACCTCTGGATCGGTTGTTCAGACAGTCGCGTCCCCGCTAACGAGATCCTCGGTATGTTGCCAGGGGACGTCTTCGTTCACCGTAACGTCGGCAACGTGGTGGTGCATACCGACCTGAACTGTCTCTCGGTGATGCAGTTTGCCGTCGACGTACTCAAGGTCAGGCACATTATTGTCACCGGTCACTATGGCTGTGGCGGGGTCAAGGCTGCCGTGGCCAAGCGCAAACTGGGACTGATCGATAACTGGCTGCGGCATATCCAGGACGTACAGCAGAAACACCAGTCTCAGCTGTTAACCCTCCCTGATCAAAACGCGCAGCTCGATCTCATGTGCGAACTGAATGTCATCGAACAGGTACAGAATGTTTGCCAGACCACCGTGGTGCAGGATGCTTGGCAGCGTGATCAACCTCTCTCCGTGCACGGCTTTATCTACAGCGTCAACGATGGCCTGTTGCGAGACCTGCACATCACCGTTAGCGGTTGCGATGAACTGGCTGGCCGCTATCAATCCGCGCTGGATGCGTTATCCACGCCTCAAAACCGATAAACGGTCCACAAAAAAACCTTACATTTCAGCTGGAAACATCCTTTTCCTCGACTATGCTCTCATAACCACATGGAAACTGTGGTGACTTACGTCGCCCAGGAGCAGCCGATATGGATATCACCGTCCTCAGGACAGTGGGGAATTCTCTCCCCTTCAGGAACCAAATCTCGAATGGAATCAATGTTTACCGTGGTCTCCGGCGTTTATCTGCGCGGGTGAATGCGGCAGGACGGTACGACCATGTCGGTTAGCGAGCGATTGGTCAATTTCGAGGTACTGGCTCAGTACGTCGGCACAAATCCGGTGTTGCAGCGCCGGGTTAGCCGTAAATTTATCGAGTCAGCGCGCCAGACGCTGGCTGAAATGGAGAGGGCTGCCGCGAGTCGGGACTATGAATTACTAAGTAGTCTGGCACATCGCATCCGGCCATCCGTGGTGGCGATGGGGGCGGCACCCCTGACTCATGTGGTGGCCGGAGTGGAACAGGCAGCACTGAGCAAGAGTGTTGAGGCTGTGCAGCAACAACTGGAAAATTTGGCGCCGATGTTGGCACAGATCGAGCGGGAGATAGCCGCGATGGCCTGATGGTTAGCGGTATACCTGCGGACAACAACAAAAGGAAGCAGGAGCATGAACAAGGTACTTCTGATTGATGATGACCCGATGATGGGTGAACTGATGTCGCCGGTGCTGAGTGAGCTGGGCCTGAACGATGTCACCATCGCTAATGATGGGAGCAAAGCCCTTGAATGGGTCGACAGCAGCAATGAGATCCCTTCTCTGATCCTGTGCGATCTGCGCATGCCGGGTATGGATGGTATTCGCTTCCTCCGCCATTTAAGCGAGCGCCACTATGATGGTGAAATCGTCATTATGAGCGGCAGCAAGAGCCGTTTGCTGGAAACTGTTTATGATCTGGGCATTGCCCGGCACTTGCATATTCGCGGTGCATTGGAAAAACCGATTACCAGTAATGCGCTGGCCAAGGTGTTGAAAGGTAGGGCCAGGAGCCAGCCATCGAAAAAAAGCGAACCTCAATTTTCCCTGAATAGCGAAGATCTGGCCCGTGCATTGCGCGCGGGTGAGATCATTGCCCAGTTCCAGCCCAAGGTGGACATCAACACCCGCAAGATCGATGGCGTCGAAACCCTGGTGCGCTGGTATCACAAGGATCTGGGATTGATCGGCCCCGATCGGTTTATTCCGATGGCCGAACGTAGTCGCCTAATCGATGAGTTGACTGAGACGGTGTTCTATCAGGCGTTACGCACTGCGGCCGGATGGAAGAAATTGGGTCATGACATCCCCGTGGCGGTCAACGTATCGGTACATAACCTGCAGCGACTCGACCTGCCCGACTGGTTACTGGCGACGGCTTCCTCGCTAGGGGTGGAACCGAATCGCATCACGATTGAGGTGACCGAATCGCGTTTGATGGAAAACCTGGCGGATGCGTTGGAGATCCTGACCCGCCTCTCATTGCAGGGGGTCAACCTTTCCATTGATGACTTCGGTACCGGTTATGCTTCTATGGATCAGTTACGGCGCATACCCTTTAATGAACTGAAAATTGATCGTAGCTTTGTCAGTCGTGCTGCTCACGATACTGCGGCGATGGCGATCCTGGAGTCGAGCGTTGAGCTGGGCAAAAAGTTGGGTATGAGTCTGGTGGCAGAGGGTGTGGAGACCCGTTCCCAGTGGCAGATGGTAGAGAAGCTGGGTTGTCACAAGGTGCAGGGTTTCTATGTCAGCAAGGCGATGAACGGAAATGATATGCCTGGTTGGGTAGAGGTGTGGGAGCAAACCCGCAAGTTTTGGCATTAGCAGCGTTTGCAAAATCATTTCATAAAAAAACGCCACCGTTCAAGGTGGCGTTTTTTGTTACGCACGCTTACTGGATAACAGGCATACCACTCAGGTAGCCAACGGCTGCCTTGCGCTTGTTGTTCCACTGCGCTTTGATAAGCGGGTCAACCTGGCTCATTAGCGTGGCGTCCATGCTACCGATATAGTCGCCCGGGTGCTGGAAGTTGCTCATCACGTAGGCAAAGCCGTTCATGTCTTCAACCGCCTGCAGTCCGGTGGACTCAGCGCCGGCGGGGATCGACATAATGCGTGACAGTTTTTTAGTGTCTACGTTGTAGGCCCAGAGGAAGTTGTTAACGTGCATGCCACTGTCTTCACCGATGAACAGGGTACGTGCTTTCTCGGCAAACTTGAGGTTGTCAGGGTTGGCCATGGCATCGATGTCAGCAGTGTTACCTGCGGCATCAGCGGCAACCAGATCGGTTCCCCACACAGTACCGGTCATGCTGGTGCCGACCCACTCACTGTTGATCGCGGTAGTGGTGTTGCTATCGCTCTGACCACCTGCCAGTGACAGTTCGTATACCGCACCTGATTTCAGTTCGGTCAGCTGGATATCGTCGGCCGGATCGGTACCGTCGAAGCCGGTGACCATCCCTTTCTGCAGATAGGAGATGGCGATATAGAGTTTCTTGTCCGCCTCGTTGATGGTAACCCCTTCCATTTTATTGAACTCGGTCGTAGCGCCGAGAAGCGCGGCGTAACGTCGGGTCTCAAGGAATGCTGCCGCCTGTTCCATGCCCGCATTCAACTGCAGGTATTCATGACCGTTATTGGTGTGGATATGGGTAAAACCTGCAGCCGGGGTGGCGGAAGTGGTGAAAATGTCGGCAAAAGTGATGGGTGTACCGCCTGCTCCACCAGTGGCGATCAGCGTAGCAATCTCTGCATCGGTGGCATGACCGAGTTTGACCCAGCTGATATCGGCGTTGCCTACATCGGTCGCACTGGTTTGTGTCCACTTAGCTGCATAGAGAGTACCTGCGCTCAGATCGGCAGCGGTGTCGGCGATAAACATAAACAGGCCGGTATAGGCACCGTCGTCACCCATATAGGCGGTCTTCTGATCGGGCATCACCTGAACCAGTTCTCGCGCGACACGCCCCATGGTGTAGTGCTTGACCACCGATGCGGCACCCGTGGCGTCGACGGTGACTTCCGGTACGGCACCATAATGGTACGGATTGGCGGTGGTTGCGCCACCGTAGTAGTTCTGAGTGAATGGAACGTCGACACTGGCGGCACCAAGGGCGGCATTCGGTTCATACTCTTCACTGCCCAGGTGAGTGTTCCACGGGGAGAGGGAAGCGGCACAGGGTATCCACAGGCCGTTAATGCCTGACATATCGATATTCTGGTAATTAACCACACTCAGTTCGCCGGTGCTGGTGTTCTGATCGATGGTGGAGAGACCCATGGTCATCGGCAGCAAACCGTAGGCACTGGTGCCACTGTTATCTGCGGTAACATATTCGAAGTGAGTAACCATGAATAGTGGATTGCCACTTACACCCAGGGTGGTAGCATCGGCGCCGGCGATCTGCATCAGGCTTTGGCCATCCGGATCATCGGAAACAAACTGGGTTGGTACTGCGGGCACGCTGTTATCCATCAGCGGCGCACCGGCAGCATCATAAAGACCGCCGGCGGTCACGCCACCGACATAGTCGGTAGTGCCGTAAAGCATCTTGTAGCTAAGGTCGACGGTTTTTGTAGTGTTGTCTGAGTAGGTAATGATGACCTGGGCTGCTGTGTAAGCATTCGCCCTTTCTACGGCGGTACTCGGTGCAGCCATACCGACGAATTCGACGGCAGTGGCGGTCGCGCCTGTTGAATTTGATGTTGTGTCACATCCCATCAGGCCGAGACCTGACAGCAGCGTGACAGCTGTGAGTTTGTACTTCATTTTATGCTCCCTGAATCAAGTCGATGGTAGTGGTTGTCTTGTGACGAACACAGGGGCACTGTAGGGACTTAGTGTTGCCGTCTCTTGAAGGGGTAGTGACAGACGGATGAAGTTGCGATGAAGTCCGGGTGAACGAAATATTTCAGGAACGAGTTTCACTATTGCGGACACAGCGGCGCAGCATCATCAGCAGGCTATGGGTGCGGTGGCGCGGTGCAATCAGCCACAGTTTGAGCGGCCTTCTCAATGAAAACTCATGCAGTGTTGTGTAAAGTAATTCAATAAAACGCTGTGTCGATAGATTGCCGAAACGGGTGCCTAGTAGTGGCATGGCAATATCATTCAGGTGCAGTCGTTCGATTTCGCTGAACAGCGTGTGCAGCGCAGCCTGAATCCACTCCTCTCGCCAGGTCGGCTCCTGTTCCAGATCGTGGATGATGGCGTAGAACCGTCTGGGTTTGCCCCGTTGTATCACCACGCTACCGAGTTCAGGTTCGCGAAAGCGTTCCACCTCGTCACGAAGTTGTCGTAAAGACTCAACAGGTGCCTGAATAATAGACTCGTCATCCAGCACCATCGCTGTATCCTGCTCGACGACAATGGCGCTAACAGGGAAGGGAGGGCGTTGTTGTGGCCCGACCTGAATGGAAACACGACCGATGTTTACTACCTGCGAAAGATCGCCGCTGATCAGGTGCAGGAAACTGGGTTGACGATTCGGCATGGTTTATCACGCATGAGGCCTACCCTGAGAAGTTTAGAATGCTACGTAGGTATATGCTTCCCTCTGTGCCATAGTTGACATTTGTTACAAACGATATCGGAAACAGTCAACAGTGTGATCGTTCACTAACCCCGCTGCCTGCATGAATGCGTAGCAGATGGTGCTGCCGACAAATTTAAAACCACGCTTCTTCAGTGCCTTTGACATGGCATCCGATTCCGGTGTGCTGGCAGGAACATCGCTCATTTTGTGCCAGCGGTTGGTAATGGGCTTGCCATCGACAAAGCTCCAGATATAGCCGCTGAAGCCGCCGGGTTCCTTCTGTATTTCAAGGAATAGGCGGGCGTTGATGACTGTGGCTTCCACCTTGAGGCGATTACGAACGATGCCCGGATCCTGCAGCAGTTTCTCGATCTTCTTTGGCGTATAACGGGCGATCTTCGCTGCATCAAAATTATCGAACAGGCGGCGGTAGTTTTCGCGCTTTTTCAGGATAGTGATCCAGGAGAGTCCCGCCTGGGCACCCTCCAGGATCAGCAGCTCAAACAGCGCGCGATCATCGTAGCAGGGCACGCCCCACTCCTCGTCGTGGTAAGCAAGATAGAGCGGTTCGCTCCCGACCCATTCGCAGCGTGTTTTCTTATTCATAATTTATCCTGCTATGTGAACCATTCAATCGATTATTCTGGTTTGTGGCAGACGGCCTCAACATTATGTCCATCAGGACCGTAAACAAACGCGCCGTAGTAGTTTGGATGATAGATCGCACGAATGCCCGGTGCACCATTGTCTTTTGCACCTGCCAGAATGGCGGCCGCGTAGAATTGATCGACCTGCGCTCGGTTTTCGGCAACAAAGGCGAAATGCATCGGCGCATGTGCGGTGTCACCCGGGCCAAACCAGAACTCGGGTTTGCCGTCACGGCCGAGACCAGCCCAGCCCTCTACTTCCATAACAAGTTCGATCCCCAGTGGGGCGAGGCACTGCAGGTAGAACTGTTTGCTTTTCTCGTAATCGGATACGCTGATTCCGAAGTGGTCAATAATCATTCGGCTTTTCCTCATGGTTAGTGTTTAACATTTTTTCGGCGATAAATTGAAAATCCGCCTCGGGGATTTGCAGATGGCCAAAGCGGAAAACATAGCCCCAGCGACTTTTGTCCTTAATGAATGAAAGTCGATCAAGCAGTGGACGGATTGGTGCTTCGTCGCTTGGCAGAAAATGGATGTCACGACGGAAGGGGATGAAGCCTGGCATCATCTCCACCTGGTAAACTTCGTCTCCGATCACCTTGCCGATGGCGGTAAAGCGTTGGCAGGGTGATTTTTCACCGAAGACCTCCTGTGGTGAGTAGTAGATGATCCAGTCACCCCGCCTCATTCGCTTTAGTGGCTGCGCTTTGCCGTGGCAGAGCTGGGCGAAGCCGCCCTCAACGCCGATTTTTACGTGTCCGCGTGAGGCGATTCCGATCCAGTAGCGTTTCATTACGCTTTCTGTGCCAGGGTAACGACATAGCCGTTGTTGTCGAGGATCCAAACCTCACGCATGCCATAAAAAGTGGTGCGTTCCGGGACAATAATCTTCACTTCATCACCCAACCTGGTCAGCAGTTTGTCCAGATCTTCTACTTCAAGATAGAAAGAAACACTGGCGGCCACCGGCATGTCGGCAAAAGGAGGATAATCGCCGCCTATTGAGCTTCGCTCCTGAAGCATCAGCATCGCGCCGTTGTGGTTTAACATGGCCCACTGTAACGGCGTATCGGCAGAGTATTCCGTAGCGACCTGTTCACAGTTAGCGAGCATGCCGTTCAGATAGGTAAAACCGAGATGGTTGCAATAGAACTCGATGCTTGCATTGACGTTCTCGGTCATCAGGTTGGGAATCATGGTGCTGCCCATAGTTTGCTCCTTGTTGGTTGGTTTCATGTAAGCCTAAGCGCCACCTCCTGACACCCTGCTGTCAGGAGCCCTGGGGTAAGTTGTGCTTTCCGTGTAATCTGTGAAAGTTGATGACGAGGGGAACGCCATGGCTATCAGTGACGACTATCTGGAATACCTGAAAGAGCTGCTGGAGTGGCTACCGCAATTGCGCGCCAAGCGTATGTTTGGTGGGGCCGGTCTCTACAGCGACGAGATTTTTTTCGCCATTGCCGATGACGCCGGTCTCTATCTCAAGGCCGATGTGCAAAGCGTGGAGTTCTACAAAAAGGGTGGCAGTGAGCAGTTCACCTACGAATCGAAGGGTAAGGCGGGGAAGATGAACTTCTGGTCGGTACCTGCCGATGTGTTGGAAGATGACGACGAGTTGCGCACCTGGGTGCGTGTCGCACTGGACACCGCATTGAGGGCGAGAAAATAGATCATGCGTCGCGCTGATCGTCTCTTTCGTATCACCCAGGAGTTGCGTAGCGACCGCTGGATGACGGCGCAGAAGCTGGCTGAGCTGCTGGAGGTCTCCGAGCGTACTATCTATCGCGACATTCAGGACCTCTCTCTCTCCGGTATCCCGATCATCGCCGAGGCGGGAATGGGCTATCGGCTGATGGAAGGCTTCCGTCTACCGCCACTAATGTTCACCGAGGAAGAGTTGGAGGCTCTGTTACTTGGTGTACGCATGGTCGGTGTATGGACCGATCCGGTGTTAGCCAGTGCGGCGGAGCGAGCAGTAGCACGCATCGAAGCGGTGTTGCCGGAGCGATTGGTGCCGGAGTTGTCACGCAACACTATTTTGGTGCCGCCCTTCGGACCGGATGCGGAGGTTGGCGACGCACTACACCTGCTGCGGCAGGCGATACGCAGCCAGAGCAAGGTGAAGTTTCACTACCAGCGTGCCGATGGTGAAAAATCAGTACGCACCGTCTGGCCGTTGGGGCTCGCTTACTGGGGCCGGACCTGGACCCTGATTGCCTGGTGCGAACTGCGTGACGAGCTTCGTCATTTTCGTCTCGACCGGATGAACAACCTGATCGAAAGCGGTGAGTCTTTTACACCGCAGCCGGGTCGAACACTTGAGGATTTTCTGGCTCAGTACGAAAGCGGTAGGGATTAACTTAAAGAAGCACCGAACACGACCTGCCTTGAAAGTGTTTCTGCTCGTATCGGTAGAACCATTCGTATGCTGTATCTATGCGACAGACGAATTGATTATTCATATAGTGAACTGTGATGGAGCAGGAATCGTTCACGAGAGAATATTCCACACACGAATGGTCGGTAATTCAGTCATTGATTGGCAAGTGCCAGGAGTTGCTGTCAAATGTAGTCATAAACGTTGAAGCGAGTTGCATAGTGTTGAATTAATTGGGGGAAACTGAGTAGTATTTGATGCGCGTAAAGAAGTAAAATTCGTAACGTAAATGTAAACAATGTAAACAAGGAAGCCTAACGTCATGAATAATAGTAAAAAAATGGTATTTGGATTTTTGCTCGCCGCACTGGGTTTGCTATTCAGCACATTCTCATTAGCTGAAAGCAAGCAAGCTGGCACGGGTCCTAACCCCTATGTGGACTGTGGTATCGGTGCCGCGCTCTTTCCTGAAACGCACTGGGCTGCTGTTTCATCCAACGTTATCTGGGACTTGGGAACTACCGCAGCAGTTTCTGCGACTGCGAGTCCGGAGACCTGTGCTGGTAAAAAAGTTGAAGCAGCTCTCTTCATTGGAAACACTTATGAGAAGCTTGCTGAAGAAACCGCTGCTGGGCAAGGTGAACATCTCACCACTGCATTGAATCTTTTTGAGTGTGCTCCGGTTCAACACTCCGCAGCAATCCAGAATGTTCGTGCTGCTATGGGCCATGAAGTTTCAAATGTGAACTATATGAATCAGTCAAAGCTGGAACAAGCTAGTCGCTACTATATGATCATGCAAAAAGCTGTAAGCAGTAGTTGTTCAGTTTAATCAACAATCTTATCTAATCAATGGTTTACGGTTGCAGACCAGTTGGTCTGCAACCGTTGACGTTGAGTTTTGTATATCTCCTTGAAAAAGCTAATTCGAATTTGCCTCGCATGGGCATATCTCCCACTCCTTACATTAATTCCGGTTCATGCTCACTCAGCAACCGCATTAACAGAATTGGCAAGCGATCCCGTGTGGTTAAAACTTGGCCATTATGAGGCCGATAATGAATCACCATCAGGTTGGCGCAGCGCAATTCATCCAGGTAATTTCTTTTTGCATCCTGATGGAGCGGTGAGTCCGTTTGCCGAGTTGGGGGCAACAGTTGTGGCCTTTAATGCTGCTGTTGGGAGCGACCCAGAGCAACACCCACAATGCCGTTTTCCCGCGAGGTTTATGTGGTTGAAGTCGAAACTCCATGGGGAAATGGCAATTCGTTCAGGAATAAAGTGCTCGGATTTTGATTCGTGGACACGTTCAAACAGTGTCACCTCAGTAAGTATCGTTTTTGCCTCAGGATCATTGGGTAATCCTGCTACGTACTACGGTCATACATTATTGAAGTTCAACTTCAGTACGACCGATACTCACACAACCCTGATGGACGAAAGTGTTAACTATGGTGCGATACTTGAAGGCACAGATGACAATCAGTTGACCTACCTCTTTAAGAGCCTTACAGGAGGCTATGATGCAGGATTTAGCCACATAAATTTTTATTTTCACGACCATAATTATGGTGATCGTGAGTTACGTGATCTGTGGGAATACAAGTTAGATCTTTCCCAGAACGAAGTCGATATGATCGTGGCGCACTCATGGGAGGTATTAGGGAAGCATTATACCTACTACTTCTTCAAAGGTAATTGTGCGTATCAAATGGGTAGAGTATTGGAAGTAATCAGTGACTTAAGCATCGTGCCTGATGATCGTCCATGGACAATTCCACAGTCACTGGTGCAAAAGCTGTCCACAGCCAAGTTTCATGGGCACCCATTGGTCATGGAAGTTAAATACCATCCATCACGTCAATCGCGCTTTTACAGTAAGTACATAAGCCTGACAGAGAAAGAGGAACAGATATTTAAAACTTTTGTCAGGGAAGAGTCTGGTCGCGACATTGAAGGTCTTCAACGAATTTCTACAGCATCAAAGCAAAAAATACTCGATACTGTCATGGACTATTATCGATATGCATATAACCCACTAGATGATGCCGCTCCTGAAGTAAAACTGAAATATTCGACGGCACTGTCTATGCGCTACGAATTACCTCCCGGTACAGCAAGTGTAGAAGAATATATACCGGAATCTCCAGACAATGGTCGTCCACCAGGCTGGTTTCAAATAGGAGCTGGTTGGGTCGATACCCTTGGAGGTTCAGTTTCACTCCAGGTCAGACCTGCTTACTACGATGCTCTGGATGCCGGTAGTGGCCATATAAGAAATGGTGCGTTATCGATGGGTAATGTAAGAGCTGAAATATTTCAGGACAAAGTTCGCATCGACTCACTAGACCTCATACATATTGAAAATGTGAATCCAGCAATTTCTCAATTGCCTCGAGATAAGGGAACAGCCTGGGGGCTGAAAATTGGAGCAGAACAGGCCAGGATATGGTGCGAAGATTGTCTGGTTGCACGTGTGCAGGGGGATATTGGAATCAGCCGACAATTCTCTCAGAAAATATTTGCGGCGGTCTATATGGGGGGGGCGTTACAAAATGAACGCGCAGGGCAGGGGTACGGATTTGGAAGGGGTAAAGTAATACTTATTACGGATCCGGTTCCGTCAGTTCGTGTACGCCTGGGGTATGAATATCGCTTTCCGATGGGCGCTGATGGCTCGAACTACTCCGTCGTTAATGCTTCAGCAAGATGGGCGATTGATTCACGTATTGATTTGCGGATTCAATATGCCTTCGATCAGGAAAAACAACTAAATTTAGGCTTGGGCTTTTACTGGTAGTTGGCGTAGTTCAAGTGACATAATTCTATTCGGGCGATAAGCGCACTATTATAGTGACACGGATATTCAGTCACGGAGAGACGCAATCACTGCCTGCCCAAAGGAAATGCCGCCATCGTTGGCGGGTACCTGAATTGGTGCGATTACCTTTAGGCCTTTCTTGCGCAACAGATGACTGCACGCCTCCAGTAGCAACCGGTTTTGCCAGACACCGCCATTGAGTACGATGGTTTCAATCCCATGCGTGCTAGCAATTGATTCGGCCGTTTCGCTAACGGCTGCAGCGATGCCGTGATGGAATCGTGCGGCAATGACTCCCTTCTCCACATCCCGTTGTAGATCGGTAAACAGTTCACGCCATAACGGCTCCCAGCTCAGCGTGTTATCACGCAACTCGTAGCCATATGCATTTTTCTGTTCTTCGGTGATGAATGGCGTCGCAACTGCTTCTAGTTCAATTGCTGCATGACCTTCAAAGCCAGCCCGTTCACGACAGATACCGAGCGCCGCAGCGACCGCATCGAAAAGTCTTCCCGCTGAAGACGCCGCAGGACTGTTCAGTCCCCTGTCGATCATCTTATGCAGCGTATCAAGGGGTTGTTGTTGCAGAAAACGAATGATCTCAAGATCGCCATAACGCTCGATGAATTGCTCGCTATCGGAAAGTTGCAGCAGATGGGCCAGGGTATTGCGCCACGGTTCGTACATCGCCTGCGCCCCACCGGGCATAGCGACAGCTTGAAAGCCGCCGAGCTTTTCACAGCTACTGTAGTCACAGAGCAGGAACTCGCCACCCCATAGTTCGCTGTTCTCGCCCATACCAAGGCCATCAAGGGCTACGCCGATAACGCGTTGGTCGGGTAACACACCATGCTCGGCCATGCATGCGGCAATGTGTGAATGGTGGTGTTGCACTTCCACTAGCGGAATGCCTTCCTCACTTGCAAGACGTTTACCGAGTTGTGTAGAGAGGTAATTGGGGTGCTTGTCGACCACAATTAGTTCTGGAGAAAAGTCGAATAACTGGCGATAAAGCTTCAGATTGTGCTGGTAGTCGCGATAGGTGGAGGCCTCTTCCAGATCGCCCATGTGTTGCGAGAGGATTGCACGTCGGTCGCGTAACAGGCAGAAACTGTTTTTCAGCTCGGCACCGAGGGCCAATATGTTACGTGTACTGGTGAGTTCTGGAACTAGCAGAAGTGGTTGCGGTGCATAACCCCGCGCCCGACGTATCACTCGTGGCGTATCGTCAGTAATGCGCACCACCGAATCATCAAGACGATTAACGATATCACGGTCGTGCATCAGCCACGCTTCGGCGATGTCTGCTAATCGTTCACGTGCGTCGACGTTGTCGGTGCACTGTGGTTCGTCGCTACGGTTGCCGGAGGTGAGCACGATGGGGCGATCGATTGCCTGCATTAAAAGGTGGTGCAGGGGCGTATAGGGCAACATGAAACCGAGACTGTTCTGCCCAGGCGCAACGCCATCGGCTAATGTTTCACCCACGGCCTGCAACAGCACAATTGGCGCGGCGCGGTCATTTAATAACGTGGCTTCGTCAGGGCTGACTTCTGCATAACGCCGTACCATCGCTATGTCTCGCGCCATCAGGGCGAAGGCCTTGTGGTAACGCCGCTTGTTTTGTCGCAGCCGGGTGACCGCCTTTTCATTACCTGCTTCGCAGGCAAGGTGAAAACCACCGATACCTTTTATTGCCACGATCTCCCCTTCACGTAGCAAGCGTGCCGCAGCCGTGATGACATCCTCGCTATCCTGCGGCGGAATGGTCCCACCCGCCGCATCCTCCAGCCAGACCTGTGGTCCACATACGGGACAGGCGTTGGGTTGTGCATGAAAACGTCGATCTGCCGGATCGTCATACTCGGCCTGACACGCCGGGCACATGGGAAAGCTGGCCATGCTGGTGTTATCACGGTCGTAGGGAATGCTGCGAATAATCGACAGGCGCGGACCGCAGTGGGTACAGTTGGTAAAGGGATAACGGTAGCGACGATTGTCCGGGTCCATGATCTCAGCAAGACACTCGGGACAGGTTGCCGCATCGGCAGCGACGTTGGTGCGTGCTTCGCCGTCATGGCTGTGCTGGATACGAAAATCGTCGGGAGGGGTGGTGCCAGCGAAAGGTGTACGCTCGATCTCCTCAATGCGTGCTAAAGGCGGTGCCTCGCTTTTCAGTCGAGAGATGAAATGGTCGAGGGCCTCCTCCTCTCCCCATGCCTGGATCAAAACCCCTTCGGCGTCGTTACAGACTTCGCCGACGAGCTGGCAATCCTGTGCCAGACGCCAGATCGTCGGTCGCATGCCTACGCCCTGAACAATGCCGCGAATACGTATGCGTTCTGCCTTCATCAATGAACGGTGCAGACCATGCAGGGATCAAAGGAACGAACGATGTGTTGTACCGCCACCGGGTTGTGCTCACCGTCACGTACCGGTGCATTACGCAGTGCCAGCTCTAGCGCTCCTGGTTGTTGCTGTTGATCGCGGGGGGAGAAGTTCCAGGTGGTAGGGGCGATAATCTGGTAGTTGAGGATGCGTCCGTGTTTCACCTTAATCCAGTGACCAAGACTGCCTCGTGCCGCCTCGATCAAACCGAACCCCTGCGCCTCATCGGGGACGATACCCGGTTGATAGAATGGTTCACCGGGTTTGAGTGCGTGGGCCCACTGCTCCATCGCCACAGTGACGCGTGCGATCTCCAGTAGTCGGGCAATCACACGATTGCGCACATTACCTCCACTCTGCGCCACCAGATCACGAATCAGCGGATGGCCGTCGACCACCTGCCGCGCCAGTGCGCCGACTTCAACGACTACACCACCGAGGCGTGGTGCCTTGCACCAGCTATAGCCGTTATCGAATTCGGCACTGGGCAGGGTGACGCCTTCGAAAGGATGGCGTGGTTCAGCCTGCATCTGCATCCAGCTATGGGAAACATCTTCACTGATTGTGGTTTGATCCAGTGCAGTGACCTGACCGTCGTACCAGACACCCGAAGCGAACAACGATCCGTAAGCGCCGTAACTCATAAAGCGATCCGCCGCGCGTCCCAGTGTCTGTAGTTTCACTGCGTCGGCAAGATGCAGGAAGCGGCGCATGTCACTGCTTTCTACGGGTGCGGCGTGTTGCCACTGCTCTAGCGCGGCAGCAGAGTCGAGGGCGATCACGTTCTCCAACGTATCGCCGAAGAGCGTGCGCTGCAGGAAAGCGCGAAAGGCGAAGAGCAGGGCGATGAGCCGACTGCGTTCATCGGCAGCGATCGCTCGAGTGGTGCCGCCGGGCTGGATCGCCAGCGAGTGCGGCCACTTGCCCGCCAATAACCCCTGTAGGTGCATGAACTCGGCACGCGGTCCCAACACATCTTGTGCTGCACTACCACGTGTTGCCTTGAAACGTTTTTCCGCCATCTCAAACCACGGTTCGTTACGATACACCTCGCGGGCGAAGTCGGGCATAAAGAAGAGATAGAAGTGGGTCAGGTGATCGGCAACATTTTCACCGGCCAGGATCAGGTTAGTCGCCAGTTCACCATTGGGTGGTGGCGTATTGCCCTGCACTGCTGCCAGCGCCTGCGCTGAAGCGACCGATTGCGCCACCGAGCAGATACCGCAGATGCGTGGAACATAGATCAGTGCATCGAGCGGATCCTTACCCTGCAGTATCTGTTCGTAACCGCGGTAGAGGGGGGAAACCACCCAGGCGTCGGCAACTCGGTCGCCCTGAATATCGAGTTGGACTTCGAGATCACCTTCAACGCGATTGAAAGGGCCGACGATGCGACGACTTGCCGTTTCGCTCATGAGTCATCCGCCTTTTTGCCAGGCACCACACGAATGTGATCGAAAACGGCATTTTCCTTGAGACGCGGTGGTGTGGCCGCCTTGGCCAAAGCGGCCAAGGCGACGAACCACGCCTTGGGCATATCGGTGGGCAGGCCGATGGGGATACCGGCGATCTTCGGCGTGTTCTGGAAACTGTGAGCCGGTTCTTCGAACTGTGGCGCGGTGCAGTTGATACAGGCATAGCCACCACGCAGGCAGGAACCTTCACCATTCCACAAACGGGTGTTGCAGTCGGCACGGGCCTGGGTACCGAGGCAGCCGAGGTGTTCCATCATGCAACCAAGATCGGAATGCTTCTCCGCGCTGGCCTTGAATTCATAGTATTCGTTGCGCGGGCAACCGTGATGTACCAGATGATCGGTGTAGTTGCGCGGACGATTCAGTTCATCAAGAGAGGCGCTGTTCATCTCACCCATCGCCAGTTGCATCAGGGTTTGCAGCACCCAGTTAGGATGGGTTGGGCAACCGGCGATATTGATTACTGGAAGTTGGCCTGGAGAACGAAAGGTCTTGCCCAGCAGTCCGCCGCGTGTGTTGCCCTCGTATTGTAGACCGCAGGCCTCAGTTGGATTGTCACCCGCTGCAGTCATGCCACCAAAAGCAGCGCAACTACCGACGGCGATCACCTGTTGTGCTTTCTCCGTCAGTTCACGAATATGATCGCGCATTGGTCGATCGCTACCGGCCTGACGATGGAACATACCGCTGCCGTTGGGGCCCTGGATCACCGAACCTTCAAGACAAAACAGATCAAGTTGTATTTCTCCGCTGAGAATACGCTCGATAATCTGATGCAACTCTTCATCGCTCTCTTCACTGAGACTCGGGTGCCACAGCAGATCGATGCCTGCACTCTCTAATGCGGTGAGCAGGTTGGGTGATTCGGCATTAAACAGCGATAGCGAGCAGCCGCCGCAACCGCCGGACTGCAACCACAGCAGAGTATGTCGCATGCTCATCGGGTTTTCCCGTTACTGCCGTCTAGCGGCAGGCTGAGAATAAATTCGGCACCGCCGTCCGGGTGGTTGTGGGCACTCAGTGCGCCATTCATCTCCTGTGCCAGACCGTAGCTGATGTAAAGACCGAGCCCGGTACCCTGACCAACCGGCTTACTGGTGTAAAACGGATCGAAGATATGTGGCAGTTGGTCTTTGGCAATGCCGGGGCCAAAGTCGCGAATACGAATCGCAATCATGCCGTTGAGTTCTTCACAGCTGATGTCGAGTCGCTGTTGTTCTGTCTTTTCCATTGCATCAGAGGCGTTCTGCACAAGGTTGATTAGAATCTGGTGTAGTTGTCCCTTGCGCCCAACCATCTTCAGTTTCGCTGGTAGCTGGTAGTGAACTTCCGGTTTAATCCGTTCCGCCTTGAGTACCCACTGCACCGCCTTGCGGATCGCCGCGGGTAGTTCGAACTGGCTCAACTCTTCACGTTGTCCACCGGAATAGCGGCGTAGATCCTGCACGATGTCGCTAACCCGTTCTGCCCCTTCGAGGGTGCCGTCGATTAGTGGTTCGATGTCACTGAGTATGCGATCGATACGCAATTCGGCATGCAGCTGGCGTAGCGCCGGAGAATCGATCTCCTGCGAGACACGTTCAAGGTACTGGGTGATGCGTGTACCGTAACGTTTGAGGGCATGCATGTTGCCGAAGACAAAACTGATCGGGTTGTTCAGTTCATGCGCGACACCGGCGACCAGTCGACCAAGCGAGGCCATTTTTTCTGACTGCACCAGATGTTGCTGCGTCTGTTGCAGTTCGCGGTGCGCCTGATTGAGATCGTCATAGGCACGACGTAGTTCACCAACAGGACGACCAAGCAGTACCATACCGACCAGTCCACCGGCGCTGTTGTAACGTGAAGAGCAGTTCATCGCCAGCGGTGCACTACTACCATCGGCACAGCGCAGGCTGACTTCGCAATCGATCAACGAGACGCTGCCCAGGCGTTCTGGAAAGTGCTGTACCACATCATGGGAGTCGTCACCGAATATTTCGACCAACTGGCGACCAACGAAGTCGCTGGCAGCGATGCCGGTTAGTTTCGCCAGTGCCGTGTTGACCTGCTGTATTCGTCCTGCGGTATCGCAGGCGATCAACACATCGGTCATCGAAGAGAGGACGCTATCGATGAATTGCTGTGCCAGTTCCAGCGCGGCGTTTTTCTGCTCAAGCTCGACCTGATAGTGCACCAGATCCGCATAGATGGTGTCCATCTTGCGAATGACTTCGATCCAGGCATTCTCGGAATTGACATCCAGCTCGGGTGTGCCACCGAGACCTGCCTGCATCAGCAGGCTGGCAGGTTGTTTCTGCAGATTAGTCACGGTTATTCGCCACCACTCACAGAACGTTTTCCATTCTCATCATTGTCAGTGCCGACCTGTTCCAGATTGTAGCGATCCAGTTTGTTACGCAGCCCAACCCGCGACAGACCCAGTTCGCGGGCGGCACGACTTTTATTCCAGCGGTGACGGATCAGGGTTTCGCGCAGAATACGTTCTTCCAGTGCCTCGACCCGATCCTTGAGGGTACCCTGCAGGCCCGCCAGGTGTTCCACCACGGTCGAGTCACGACGCGGTGCGGTATTAAGGATACGACTGTTAAGCAATTCCGCACCGAGGTCTTCACTGTCCGACATCACCAGCATGTGGCGCACTTCGTTCTGTAATTCGCGTACATTGCCCGGCCAGTTGTAGGCCTGCAGGCAGGCCAGCGCTTCATCGGTAAAGCCACTGACACTCTTGCCCAAACTCTGCATCGCCGATTTGAGCAGAGTGTTGGCCAGTAGTGGCACATCTTCTTTGCGCTTGCGTAGCGGCGGCAGCTCAATCACGACCGCGGCAAGACGATAGTAGAGGTCCTCACGAAAGCGTCCTTCATGCACCTCACGCTCGAGGTTCTTGTTACTGGCGGCGATAATGCGCACATCGACGTTGCGGGTGCGACCGCTACCCAGCGGGCGAATCTCTCCTTCCTGGAGTACGCGCAGCAGTTTCACCTGAAAGGCGGGGGAGACCTCGCCGATCTCGTCGAGGAACACAGTACCGCCGTTGGCGCGCTCGAACAGGCCGATACGATCTTCCACTGCGCCGGTGAAGGCGCCGCGCTTGTAACCGAACAGTTCGCTCTCCAGCAGTTCGTCAGGGAGGGCACCGCAGTTCTCCACCACGAAGGGTTTGTCCCAGCGCAGACTGTTGTAGTGCAGGGCACGGGCCGCTAACTCTTTACCGGTGCCTGATTCGCCGGAGAGTAGAACGGAAACATCATAGGGGGCGATACGGCGGATGCGGTCGCAGACTTCGTTCATGCAGCTCTCATCGCTGCGGATAATTCCGTCATCACAGCTGTAGCTGTTACGCAGTACGCTGCGTTTGTTTTGCACCGACTCATCGAGATGTTCAGGCATCATCTTTAATTCGATGGAGAGCGCTTCGTTCTGTCGCTGTAGTTCATAGAGACGGATGGCATTCTTTAACAGCAACAACAGGCTTTCCGGATGCCACGGCTTGGTAACGTATTGGTAGATCCCTGCTTCGTTGATCGCGCTGATGATGTCTTCCGAATCGGTGTAGCCGGAGATGATCATACGGATCACATCGGGCCAGCGGTCACGTACTTGTTTAAGGAATTCAACTCCGCTCATTTCCGGCATGCGCTGGTCACAGAGGATGATCTGCACCCACTCCTTTTCCAGGATCGCGGTAGCTTCGTCGACGTTCGCCGCAAGCATGACATCGAAATCATCTTCGAGAATACGCCGCAGTGTTTCCAGGCTGCGGACTTCGTCGTCCACGACCAGAATAGTGGGTAGTGTGTTCATATCACTCTCCCGATTATCGAATTTAGTGTGTGCGAATATTTCATCAGCAGATTCGTGGAAGTTGTTCGCCCGCGAGCCAGTCGACGATGCGATTGCCACCAAAGCGGGTTTGCATCTCGACAAAGCCGTTACTGTCTTCAGCCACAACACCGATAAGCGCGGCATCCTTGCCCAGAGGGTGGGCGCGCATGGTACGTAGCAGGGGTTCGGCTTTCGCCATTGGGCAGATGCAGATCAGTTTGCCTTCGTTGGCGACGTAAAGCGGATCGAGTCCCAGCAGTTCGCAGGCGGCAGCAACCTGGGGTTTAACCGGGATCGCCGACTCATCCAGACGCATGCCCACCTTCGACTGTTGTGCCAGTTCATTTAGGGTGGTGGCGAGACCACCACGGGTCGGATCGCGCAGGCAGTGAATATCTGGTGCGGTCTGCACCATCGCCTCGATCAGTGTGTGCAGTGCAGCAGAGTCGGACTCCACAGTGGTTTCAAACTCCAGGTTTTCACGGCTCGCCATAATCGCCACGCCGTGATCACCAATGCTGCCACTCAGCAGGATCGCATCCCCCGGTTTGGCCAGATCGCCGGAGATGTGAATGCCTTCAGGCACCACGCCGATGCCGGTGGTGGTGATGAAGACGCCGTCGCCTTTACCTTTCTCTACCACCTTAGTGTCGCCGGTGATCACGGGAACGCCTGCCTCCGATGCAGCACGCGCCATGCTGATCACAATGCGCTCCAGATCGGCGAGGGGAAAACCCTCTTCGAGAATGAAACCGGCCGAGAGATAGAGCGGTTTGGCCCCGGACATCGAGACATCGTTAATCGTGCCGTGTACGGATAACGAGCCGATGTCACCGCCGGGGAAAAACAGCGGTGAGATCACATGGCCGTCGACACTCATTACCATGCGGCCCGCCTCGACTGGGAATAACGCCTGGTCATTACCCTGGCGCAGCAGTTCGTTGTCCAGATGTTTGGCGAACAGTTCGCTAATCAACTGCGCCATGGCGCGACCGCCGCTACCGTGGCTCATGTCCACGGTGCCGTCCCGAGTATTTAAACGCTGGCCAAAACGTTGTGGTGCATTCATCTCAGCTCACCTTCTGTTGACGGAAGCGACCATAACTCCAGTAGGCGGCGCATGCGCCTTCGGAGGAGACCATACAGGAGCCCATCGGATTTTCCGGAGTACAGACGGTGCCGAACAGTTTGCAGTCCATCGGATTTTTCTGGCCACGCAGGATGCTGGGACACTCGCAACCTTTGACATCGGAGGCGCTGATCGCCGGAACAGTAAAACGTTTCTCTGCATCGAACTCGGCGAACTCTTCGCGAATCTTCAGCGCACTGTCAGGTACCAGACCGAGACCGCGCCATTCGAAGGTTTCGCGCAGCTCCAGTACCTCGTTCACCACTGCCTGTGCCTTGAGGTTACCCTCGCGGGTAACGGCACGAATGTATTCGTTTTCCACTTCGTGTTTGTTGGCATTCAGTTGGCGCAGCAACATCAACGCCGACTGCATGATGTCGAGCGGTTCAAAACCGGCAATCACTACCGGCTTCTGGTAGTGCTCGGCGAAATACTCGTAGGGTTTGCTGCCGATCAAGGTGCTGACGTGGGAAGGGCCGAAGAAACCGTCGATATTGATGTCGTCGGATTCGAGGATCGCCTTCAATGCCGCAGGGGTCAGCACGTGGTTACAGAAAACGCTGAAGTTTTTCAGTCCTTCCGCCTGCGCCTGTTTCAGCACCACCGCAGTCGGCGGAGTGGTGGTTTCAAAACCGATGGCAAAGAACACTACCTGGCGTTCGGGGTTTTCACGCGCGATGCGCAGTGCATCCTGGGTGGAGTAGACCATACGCACATCGCCGCCCGCCGCCTTCAGTTTGAGCAGGGTCATGCGTTTGCTGGCAGGAACACGTAGCAGGTCGCCGTAACTGCAGAGAATTACATCGTGATCCTGTACCAGTTGAATAGCGTTATCGATGCGACCGATGGGCAGTACGCAGACCGGACAACCGGGGCCGTGCACAAACTGTACATTCTTCGGCATCAGATCCTGCACGCCGTAACGGAAGATGGCGTGGGTGTGACCACCGCAGAACTCCATCAGTCGGTAGGTGCGATCGGTGTCCGCCTCGCTGGCGATCGCATTTGCCAGTTTTTTTGCCAGATCCTGATCGCGGTATTCGTCGACGTATTTCATGCCGAGCCCTCCTGCAACATCCCCGCCTCGGAGAATATTTTCAGTGTGCGTTCCGCCTCTTCAGGACTGAGACGGTTGAGCGCGTAGCCGACGTGCACCAGCACGTAGTCGCCCTCCTGCACTCCTTCGACAAGCGCCAGCGAAACCTCCTTCTTCACGCCGTCGAGACTGATGGTGGCCATGTCGCCGTCCGCGCTAATGGCCGTGACCTTTGCCGGAATCGCCAGACACATAATCAGGCTCCTATGCTTGCCAGTTGTCGCGTCGCGGCGAGCCACTGGTACCAGCTATCCATGCCTTCACCACTGGTGGCGGAGACCTGCAACACCTTGATGGAAGGATTGACCCGTCGTGCATAGTCGATGCACTTGTCGACATCGAATTGCAGATGCGGCAACAGATCGATTTTGTTCAGCAGCAGCAGATCGGCGGCAGCGAACATGTCGGGATATTTGATCGGTTTGTCTTCGCCCTCGGTGATCGAAAGGATCGCTACCTTGTGTGCCTCACCGAGATCGAAGGCGGCGGGGCAGACCAGATTGCCGACGTTCTCAATGAACAGTACGCCGCTGTCTTCTGGCTTCAATGTTTCCAGCGCATGGCCGACCATGTGTGCGTCGAGATGGCAGCCCTTGCCGGTATTGATCTGTAGTGCGGGTACGCCGGTTTCGCGAATGCGATCGGCGTCGTTGGCAGTCTGTTGATCTCCTTCGATCACTGCCAGCGGATACTGTCCTTTCAGATCGCTCAGGGTGCGAGTGAGCAGGGTGGTCTTGCCGGAACCGGGACTGGAGACCAGATTGAGGGCGAGGATGCCGCGCTCGCCAAACCAGCGACGGTTGGCGTTGGCGTATTCATTGTTCTTGCCGAGAATATCCTGTTCGATCTGCACCATGCGCGCCTGACTCATGCCGGGGGCGTGGGCATGGGCCGGACCCTGACCGTAGTCGTGGGTGTCACCATCATGGTGATGGTGGTGATGACCGTGCTCGTGGTCATGCGGGTGATCATGGTCGTGATGATGGTGTCCGTGGTGATGGCCATGACTATGGTCGTGACCATGCTCGTGGCTGTGTTCATGCCCCTCAATGGTGGTTTCGCCTTCACCGCAACCGCATACCGTGCACATTATTCCACCTCCAGTTCTTTGATTCGTAATTCATCCCCGCCGGTGACCTGTAGCTGGTAACCACCACAGTCGGGACAGGGATCGAAGCGTTGTGTTATCGCCACCTCGTGGCTACAGGCCATGCACCAGGCACGTCCCGGTAGATTAATTATCTCCAGTGTTGCGCCGTCGGCAACCGAACCTTTAATCACCACATCGAAACCGAAGCGCATCGCCTCGACTTCGACGCCGGCCAGATCGCCGATCTCCAGCCAAACGGTTTTCACCCGATTGAAGCCGACGCTTTTGGCCTGATCTTCCATCACCTGCAACACCCCTTCGCACAGCGACATCTCATGCATCGTGGTGTACCTGAATCTGATAACCGACACAGGGGTCGATGGCGTTGAGCCAGAGTGCTGCCTGTTGTTGCAATAGTTTCTCGTCGTTACTGTTCAATGTGTGTAACCCCTGTACTGCGACACCCAGAGGGTGAAAGTTCCACTCGGTGGGCGCGAGGATCTGATAACGCCGAATCACACCGGCTTCGATCTCGACCCGATGGATCAGGCGACCGCGGGCCGCTTCCACCTGGGCTAGACCGACACCACTCTGTGTACGCTGTTTGCTCTCACTTTGATCCGCCGCACTGAGTGCCGCCAGTCCCGCCTGTAACAGGTCCGGGATCGAAGCCAGTTCAACCAGTCTAGCCGTCAATCGTGTTAACAGCGCATTGCCTTCACGTTGCAGCAACTCCTGCACCAGTGGCTGCTGCTGTTGCCGTTGTAGCGGCGTGGTTTCACAGGTATGCCCCTGCCATACAGGTTGACTGATAAAATAGTTCGCAGCATCGCTGCCTAACTGCGTATGTAGATCGGCGTCGTTAAGCGTGGGTAGAAAAACCGCTTTACTCTGGCCCAGTCGATCCCAGCCTTTGTCACGCAATTGACTGAATAGACGGGCAGGCATACTGGCGCCGCCTTCTATCCACTGTTGCATGCCGAAGCCGGTATCCGGCAGGGTGCCACTCAGCAGGTTATCGATCATGTTACGCAGTTCGGCGATTACCGCATTCGCCTTTAATTTGTTGAGCTTGAGTTCAGCGTTCAGATGAAACGGTGCACTCTCGCCATAGAGTGCCTGACTCATGCTCGGCAACAGTTGCATCACTTTCGGCAAGCCTGTCTGTTCCACCGTTTCACCGGCAAAACCGGGCCAGTCGAGCAGGATGCGCAACAGATGTTCCCGGGCGCTCTCCATCCACACCAGCATGCCACGCGCCTGTCGTTGTGCGCTGGATGCACTGATCGATAACGCATCTTCACAGGCGGCCAGTGCAGCTGCCGATTGTGCGGTGCCGCAGAGGCTAAAGATCATCGGCAGACGTTGTAGCGCCTGTTCCGGGGATAACCCCTCCAAGATGCGACTCGCCTGCAGCGGGCGACCTGACTGCAGGGTTGCTGCACTGACGCCGTTGGTATTACAGCTCAGTTGAATATCAAGTTGTCCCTCGATGTTCACCCTCTACTCCTGGCCAGCGGAGAAGAGACCGCGCAATAGTGCGCGACGCCCCGGTTCGGGCGGCGCTTCCTGCTTCACAGGTTCTACTGCGGTCATCATTCGCTGCATGATCGACTCGGCGGTTTTTACTGCCTGCGACTGTTCGGTGAAATTACCCATCGGTGAGAACAGCGGACGGCTGAGATAACGCCCGAGCAATGCCTCTTCGCATAACTCCATCTCGCAGGCACCCGAGGGAAAGCTCACACTGCGTTTATCGCCCGGTTCTGCATCAGCAAAATGGTCGCCCTCGGACGCCAGCAATATCAGATTCATAAACCACGGCGTGATCAACACGCCGACACACTGCCCATCGACCTCACGAAAACCGACGGCCTCTACCTGTAGTGCCGGATTGAGGATCGGCAAGCCTGTCATACGTTCTTCATGAATAACGCGAAAAACGTTTTCCAGTTTTTCACTCAAGTCGCTTGCCTGAATCATGACTGCCTCGTTCATTCGCTACGCTGCCGACCGCGTAAAAGTTCGCGGCGACTGATCGGTCGGTTCATCTTTTCCGACAGGGTCGGACCGTCCGTTTCGTGTTCTTCCTCTGGCTTATCACCGCCCTGCCAGGCACGACGTACCATTTCGTCATGCATGGTCAGGCCTTCGCGGTTCTCGCTATCGAGTAGTCCACGCATCACCTCGACGGCGGTCGCTTCGGCGGCAGCCTGATCGACAAACTGCTGCATCGGTGAAAACAGCGAGCACATCTGATAACGACCAAAACCCGCCTCATAACCGACGGTAAACTCATAGGCGCCGGAATGAAACAGGTGAGTGACTTTTTCGCCGACCTTCAAATCACTCCACTCTTCCTCGCCGGGCAACAGCATCAGGTTCATAAACCACGGCGTGATCAACACACCGACGAAATTTTCGTTCCAGGGCATAAAGCCGATGGCGCGAACATTCAAAAGCGGATTGAGAAACGGCAGTCCCTGCATCCGCTCCTGTTCGATGTTGCGGTAGGTCTGTTCCAGCAGCGCTACCTGTGTCGCCATCTCGCTCATGCGTCGTCACCGATCACCAGGAAATCATCCTTGCTGCTGTCGCAGACCGGGCAGGTCCAGTGCGGCGGCAGGGCAGAGAAGGGCGTGCCCGGCGGAATGTGCCAGTAGTCATCGCCTTCAGCGGGGTCGTAAACATGCCAGCAGATCTTGCACTCCAGTTTGGTCGTATCGGTGATCTTGCTGTTATCACCGCCATACGACCCGCTGAAGAACTGATCACTTCTCACCGGTAGATCTCCAGAATCTCATCCAGGCGAATGGCGCTGTCGGCAATGTCCTCCGGCGCTGCGCAGGCGACGCTGGGCACGTCGGTGATCTCCAGCGTATTGAGAATGTTGCGATCCTGAGAGTTGAAATACTGCACCCACCAGACGTTGCGGGTGCCGCTGCTGCTGATGCGGCAGTTACCGTAACCGCGGGAGAGGATGCTCACCTTCCCCGCTCCCAGCTGTTGTTGCAGGAAACCGAGATCCTCTTCGGTCTGCGGCAGCAGGGTGAGGTTGATTACGTGGGAAGTTTTTTCCGGCTGCCAGCTCTGTACCTGATCGTTGATCTCGCTGAACAACGGCGGTGAATTGAGCACGCCGGGCGGCAGCGGAGAAACCAGCTCCACTCTCTCTTTCGCCTCGGCGAAGGCTGTTTCCACGACCTGTTGTGGGATCGGCCCGACCTCGATGCGGTCGTCGAGTATGAGGCCATCGCTATTCGTTTGTTGAATGCGCCAGACACCGGCCAGCACCGACTCCTGAATACGAATATGTTCCGCCCCTTCGATGACGATACTCACCTCGCCTTCGCCCAGTACCTGATCCACCAGGGCGCGGTTACGCGGATCGAGTTCGTTGAGAACAATCGCGGACGATGTTGCACCGTTACCATGGGCTGACAACTGCTCGCCTAATTGATCCAGCAATGCCAGCGCCGCATCGAGACCCTTAACCTCTTCCGGTTCTGGAAGCGGTGGCGCGATATAGGTGTCCATACCGGAAGGGAGTTGCAGGATATCCAGTTCTGCGCCGTCGAGTTCGGCTGGCTGGGTGCCGGGGCCGCTGATGGGAAATTCGTTCATGCGCTGACTCCTAGTGGTAGTGCGGTGTGTTGTCGCTGACGACCGGAATAGCAAAGCCCGGTGCCGCGATCGGTTCTGATTGCAACAGGCGTTCGGTTTCACGCAGATAATCTTCCCAGTTCTGGATCTGGGTGATTGCACCGAGGTATTCACCGCGACGCAGAAACACCAATGCAGGCCACTGATTAAAACCGTAACGACTTTGCAGGCTGTGTTGTGCAGCAGGATCGATCAGCGCCGCAGTGAGGCGACCATCGAAGGCCTTGACCAGTTCCGGCAACACCATCGCCACGTCGTTACTCTCAGGAAACTTCACCGGGTCTTCGCTGAAAAACAGCACCAGATGTTGCTGGCTTGCAGCAAAATCATCGAGGCTGGTTTCGTTCAGCACCGGCAGGTTGTGGCGTTCGGTCAGACGTTTGATCTGTGGTGAGGACATGGTTCTATTCTCCCTCTTGTCGGGGTCTCTTCTGCTGGCGCAGAAATTCGGGTAGTTGCGGTTCGCGGTCGATCAGATCCTGAAACAGGTGATCGACGTTGGCATCGCCCTGCATCGCCAGCTCCACCGCCTGCAGGGCATTGCTGATCTGTGCCGCATGCTCTTCGCTCAACGCCTCGCGTGCGGTGTCGAGGAAGGTCAGCAGCCAGGTGCCGACCGGTTGTTCGCCGAGCAGTAAGGTGTCGATGCGACGACGACTGCCATCGCCGGTTTCGCATACCGCATAACCGGGAAAGGACTCGATCACCTTCATCGGAATACCGATACACATCAGTGATTGCCCTCGCGGTATTTATCGAGGTGCTGATCCAGCGCGACCGAGACGCTGTCGATCTCGGCGGGTCGATAGGCGACGCTGTAGTCCTCGGAGAAGAGTACCCGGCCGTCACCGACCCGGCAGGCCTCGCTCGGATCGGGGCGCTCTGCTTCATAACGGGTGATGTCGGCGATAGCACCGGCCATCTCATCGGCAGTGAGCGGGACCTCGCGCTTCTCCGCGTGAACACCGAAACCGGCCAGATAATCGAGGGCCATGTCGATGGCGGGTTGCATCTGTGCCTTCACCGCATCGCGCAGGCTGCCGCCGTAGTCTTCCAGCTCCACCGGTTGCACACCGATCAGCAACAGATGCGCTGGGTAGTCGCCCATCATCTCGGCCATCGCCAACACCTCCTGGAAACCGGTCTGGTGCAGGCTGACCTTCTTGGCACCGAGAAACTTCGGTACCTCGTCGCCTTCCACCCGCTTGAGAGTGCCACCGGGCAGGCCGTAGTCGACCGCATCGAAGACCACCAGGATGTCGGCCTCGCGGACGTTCTGCACCAGGTAGATCCCCTGGGTGCCGCCGTCGAGCAGGGTGACGTTGTCGGGAAACAGGTAGTGCTGTTTGAGTTGCTCCAGCGCGCGTACGCCGAAACCTTCATCGGCCCAGAGAATGTTGCCGATGCCGAGGACAAGGACACGCTCCGCCCGCCGCGTGTCATTGGGGCGTTGTGATGGTTGCATGTGTGTGGTGCTCCGAATCACTTTTAATCGTTGTGGGACAGGTTGAGCAAAGCCTGTGCCAGACGCTCGGAATTTGCTAACCGATTGTTATCCAAGACGATTCAGAAGCTGGATAACAGCGGCGGTCAGACGGTGTGAAAACAATATGTTCAGTTTAGTCAATAAATGGAAACTTACATTGCAGTGTTGCGCTGCAGGCAAGGCCATCTGGTGGTCAGTTGTTGCACAAGGTGTAAGGTTAATGGCCAGTTGAGTCCGTCGTGCAGGCGAAAAAAAAAGGAGGCCGGTTGGCCTCCTTTCACTTTCAGTTACCACTGGATAGTCGGTTAACGGTCGTCCTTGAACATCCGCCAGCCGCTGATCATGGTGCTGATCAGGCTCTGCCGCGACATGATGTCCTCACGTACTGCGGCGTAGACATGAATCATCACAAAGATGACGATGATCCACATGCCCCAGTGGTGCCACAACCGCACATCCTGACTCTGCCCTACCAGCGGAATCAGCCAGCCGAACAGGCTGTCCTGCCAGCTACCGAGGCCTGTCTGTTCGGCATAGAGGGCAAAGCCGGTGAGCAGCATGAAGAAACCGCCGACGGTGATGATGCTTACCATCACGATGTGCGCCAGCGGGTTGTGGCCGATGTATTTCTTCGGCTCCTTCTCCAGGAAGGCGTACCAGCGGATTTCGTAGAGCACCTCCTGCCAGTATTTCTTCGAGGTTAGTGGCAGACGGAACAGCTGTTTCGCATGCTCGTTGCCGACCAGGGCCCAGTAGATCCGACCGATGAATCCCACAGTGAAGACGTAGGCGGCGGAAAAGTGGACGAAGCGGATGTAACCCATCAGGAAGTGCTCACTAGCCTCGCCGGGCAACGTGGGAAACGGGTTGGCGATCAGGTAGCCGGTGATAGCCAGCAAGGTGATCGACAGCGCGTTGACCCAGTGCCACAGACGGACCGGCGCTTCGTACACATAGACCGATGATTGTCTGAGTTCGCTTTGCATGATCTCTCTCCTCAAGCATCGCCGCGCTGCCGCATCTGGCGACAGCGCAGCGCTGGATTACGCCCCGGCCCCGAGCAGCAGCGAGGTGCCGACCACGCCGCTGATGAAACCCAGTGCCCGCAGTACCCGATCGTGCGCCAGCAACTTCCGCCCCAACGCCATCCCCGCCAGATGCAGCGAGACGGTGGCGGCGATGAAGCCGGAGAAGTAGAGCGCCAGATGGCCCGGCTGCATCTCCAGACCGTGGGCGTTGCCGTGGAACAGGGCGAAGGTGCCGACCAGTAGCGAGGCGATGCCCAGCGGCAGTCGCATCCGGGTGAGCAGCATTGCGCCGAGGAACAGCACCGAGAAGGCTATGCCGATCTCCATTAACGGCACGCCGAACCCGGCGGCGCCGAAGGCGGCCCCGACACCCATACAGGCGACGAAGGCCAGCGGCACCAGCAGCGCGTTGCGGCCGCTGCTGAGTCCGGCGGCCCACACGCCCACCAGCAACATGGCGAGCAGGTGGTCAACGCCGCTGAAGGGGTGCATCACCCCGGCGAGCAGGCCGCCGTCGTGATCTCCCGTGTGTGCCGCGGCCGGTGCCGAGATCAGCATCAGCGCCACGGCGGCCAGTGTGGTGTTTCTTTTATTCATCATCATTCTCCTCTTAGCGCACCGTGACCTTGGCCAGCTCTTCACCCTCTTCGCTCATCACGTGGGTGGAGCAGGCGAGGCAGGGGTCGAAGCTGTGCAGGGTTCGCAGGATCTCCACCGGCTCTTCTTTGCGCATCACCTTGGTGTTCATCAGTGATGCCTCGAAGGCGCCGATGTTGCCCTGGCTGTCACGCGGCGAACCGTTCCAGGTGGTGGGTACCACGCACTGATAGTTGTCGATCTTGGTGTCCTTGATGCGAATCCAGTGGCCCAGCGCACCACGAGGTGCCTCGGTGAAGCCAACACCTTTGGCCTCTTTCGGCCAGGTGGACGGGTCCCAGTTTTCGACGTTGGCGGTGGTGCTGTCGCAGGCCTTGATG
>JBNLAT010000020.1:0-48390 GCA_050302275.1 Thiohalomonadaceae bacterium
GGAAATCCGCTGACCATTGAAAGCGAGATCCACTGGCGCCGTGGTGGCCCGGTGGGTAGCCCAGGCCTGCTGGATTGACGGAGTGACTATGCTGAAACGACTGTTGCCACTGCTGTTGTTGTTCACTGCCCAGAGTGCGGTTTACGCCGTTGATCTGTTTGGCAGCGACAGCGTGCGCGATAGCGGTAGCGCTGGGGCGAACAGTGAACAGTACACCACGGAAGAGGGCGTGTTCACCCCGCAGGTCAGCAGCGTGCCCGAGGAGCAGCAGGGCGACAAGGTAGAAACACGCGAAGTACTGGAGAAAGAGGCGAAGACGGTCAAGCTACAAAACGTGGTGCCACCGATTCGCTTTGCCTCCGGTGCGGCGGATATTCCGCCTGAGTACATCGAGATGTTGCGCAAGGTGCTAGACAAGATGAAGGACCGCGCCAACGTGCGCCTGCATTTCATCGGTTACAGCGACAACGTCAAACTGAGTGGCGTGGCAAAAACGAAGTACGGTGACAACGTCGGCCTGTCCCGTGAACGTGCCGGGACAACGGCCGAATACTTCCAGAATGCGCTCGGCCTGCCGCCGGAGTCGATCTCCTATGAAGGTCTGGGCGAGGCCAATCGGGTTGCCAGTAATGCCACCGAAGCGGGACGGGCGAAGAATCGCCGCGTGGAAGTGGAGGTTTGGTACGACGAGATCAACGAGAAGCTGGTGGAAAAAGAGGTGGTGGTCAGCAACCCGGTTAATCGCATCCAGGTCTGTCGTATCGAAACGGTGTGTAAGCTGCGCTACAAGGAGGGCATGGCCCATCGAGCACGGATCAAGAATCTGGTTGCGCCGCTGCGCTACAACGAAGAGAACATGCAGATCCCTGCAGAGTTTCTGCAACAGTTGCAGCGGGCTCGACAGAATCTGCGCGGCAAGACCGGCGTGGTAATCCGTTTCATAGGCCATACCGACAACATGCCGCTGGAAGGACGTGATGCACGCATCTATGGTACTCATCTCGCCCTTTCCAAAGCGCGTGCCCGACGTGTTGCGCTGGCGGTGCAGGATGCATTGAAGATCCCCAGTTATGCGGTCGATAGTGACGGTAAGGGTGACAAACGTCCGCTTGCCTCCAATGACACACCGAAGGGTCGAGAACTTAACCGCCGTATCGAAGTGGAATTCTGGTACGACGATCCGTTGCAGGAACTCCCGGACGAACCCCAGATCTGTCCTGAATCTTCCGCGGCAGAAACGGTCACCCGTGTCTATGAGCCGCCGTCGGGTGCCATCGATCCGATTTACTACGAAGACACTAAACCGATTGTTCCGCCCGGTTACGCCAATCGTCTGCAACGTCTGATGGAAGAGCTGAAAGGCAGGGCCAATGTACGTCTGCGCTTTGTCGGTTATACCAGTAACGAGCGTCTCAGCCGTCGCGTGGCAATGGCCTATGGCGACGATATCGGTCTCTCTACCGCGCGTGCGCGCAGAGTGATGGAGTTGATTGGCAACGAACTGAAACTGAAGCCGGAGCAGATGGAGCACGAAGGTCGTGGCTACGTGCAGACCAATGATGTGGTCAATGCCGGTTTTGCAGGCGCAGAACGTTCACGGGTCGATGTGCAGATTGTCTACGATGAACTGGCACAGCTGGACGATCAGGAAGGTCTCGATATCACCCGCATTACCCGTGAGGTGCAGACACAGAATCCATTTGCGTTGAACCTGATGCGCATCACTGTCGATGGCAAACCGATCGACGATCCGGGCAAGAGCGTGCCCGATGTGCAGCGCTGTA
The DNA here is from genome assembly GCA_050302275.1 of Thiohalomonadaceae bacterium. GTDB lineage: Bacteria > Pseudomonadota > Gammaproteobacteria > Thiohalomonadales > Thiohalomonadaceae > JAPHTQ01. Next base: position 1,785 of record JBNLAT010000020.1, read on the forward strand.
CCGATGTGGCGTTGGACAGAGCGGATATTCGTTTCAAGTTCGATAACCTGGAAGTGAAACCACGGCTCAATGTCAGTGCATGGCCGACCACCATCCGTTATCAGGATGATTTCAATACCGCGGCACTGGAAAATCGGGTTAGTTTCAAACTCTATAGTAACTATGTCGCTTTCTTTGAGCGTGCCGAGATCCGAATCTTCGATGAGACACAATCCCTGCGCGACACGCCACTGGCAATCGTACCGGTGAATGCCGATGGCGATGCAGAGTGGCGCGCCGAGTTTGATGAGTACCGTGCGCCGGGTCGTACCCTGAAATATCTCCTGCGTGTTTACGATAGTGAAGGCCGTTTCGATGAGACTGCCGAGCAGAATCTGTGGTTGGTGGATCAGGTTAGCGAAGAGACACTGAATGCCGATGTCGATAAAGAGTTGCTGGTTGGTTATGGCGAAAACCGACTGACTGTAGAGAATATCCCGCTCAACGGCGGTGCTGTCAGTGCCATTGGTAGCAATATTCCAGCAGGGCATAAGGTCTGGCTGGCCGGTCGTCCTGTGCCACTCGGTACCGATGGTAAGTTCGTTGCCGAACAGCTTCTGCCTGCGGGGATGCACACGGTTGAAGTCGCAGTACTCGACGAGAAAGGAAACGGTGAACTGTTCCTGCGCGATCTGGAACTGAAGAAGAGCGACTGGTTCTATGTCGGTATTGCCGATATTACCGTTGCCCAGGACAGTACCAACGGTCCGGCGCAACTAGTGACCCAGGATCAGACGCACTATGACAATGACCTGAGCATAGATGGTCGATTAGCCTTCTATACCAAAGGCAAGTTCGGTGAAGATTGGCAACTGACCGCCAGCGCCGATACCCGCGAAGGACCGCTGGAAGATATCTTCACTAACTTTATGAACAAGGCGCCGGATGCGATGTTCCGTCGCATCGATCCCGATTACTACTATCCGAGTTATGGCGACGACAGTACGGTGGAAGAGGGCGCACCGACCTTGGGTAAGCTCTACGTCAAACTGAAGAAGGGCGAGAACTACGGTCTGTGGGGTAATTTCAAGATCGGTTATAGCGGAAATTCACTGGCCCGTGTCGATCGTAGTCTCTACGGTCTGAACCTGCACGGTCAATCCAGCGATAGCACCAGCTTTGGCGAACCGCGACTCTATGCCGATGGTTTTGCCGCCGAGCCCGGTACCGTCGCCAGCCGCGATGAACTGCGCGGCACCGGCGGTTCGCTCTACTATCTGCGCCACCAGGATATTCTCAACGGTTCGGAGCGTGTCTTTATCGAAATCCGCGATAAGGATTCCGGTCTGGTGGTCGGCGCCAAGGCACTCACTGTCGCGCTCGACTACGACATCGATTATCTACAGGGGCGCATCCTGTTGAGCGAACCGCTTGCCTCCACGGTGAGTGACAGCATGTTGATCAATACCGGTGGCAGCAGCGGTGATCACGCCTATCTGGTGGTGCGTTACGAGTACACCCCGGGTTTCGATTCCATCGATACCCTGGCGAGTGGTGGACGCATTCACTACTGGTTCGGTGACAACGTGAGGATCGGTCTGACCGGTAATAGCAGCGACGAAGCCGGAGCCAAAAGTAGCCTCAACGGTGTCGATGTCACACTACGCAAAAGTGCCTCCACCTGGTTGAAACTGGAGAGTTCCGAGAGCGAAGGGCAGGGCATCACCACCCTCAGTTCCACAGATGGTGGTTACAGTTTCGATGAAAACGGCGTGTTGATCACTAACGATAGCAAGGCGGGTGCATGGCGTGCCGATGCCAGTGTAGCGCTTGGCGATGTGATCGACGGAGCCCAGGGCAGTATGACGCTTTACAATCAGCAGTTGGAAGCAGGTTTTTCTGCGCCGGGTCTGCTGACCGAATACGAAACCAAACAGTACGGCGGCAGCCTCAATATGCCGCTGAATACGCAGATGAAGGTGCGCGCCAAATCGGACATTACTGATCGCCAGCAGAGTTTGAGTACCTCCGCCAACGAAGTCGATGTCGACTACATGTTTACCGACCAATGGACCCTCAGCGGTGGTGTGCGTCAGGACGATCGTCAGGATAACTCGGCCAGTGTGCCGTTGACCCAGAAAGAAGGTGAGCGCACCGATATGCTGTTGCAGGCCGCCTACGATTCGAAAGCCGACTGGAGCGCCTATACCTTTGTTCAGGATACCGTCAGCAGTAGTGGTAATCGGGAAGAGAATGGACGGGTCGGCGCAGGTGGTAGTTATCGCCTCAGTGAACGTTTCAAGGTCAATGGTGAAATCTCCGGCGGCGACCTCGGTACCGCGGGTAGTCTCGGTACCGAATACCTCTATTCGGATCGCACCAGCCTCTACCTTAACTACGCGATGGAGAATGAGACCAGCGACAATGGCCTGCGAGCCAACAAAGGTAATTTGACCACGGGCATTCGCAGTCACTACTCCGATAGCGCCAGTGTCTATGTAGAAGAGCGCTACACCCACGGCGATGTGCCCACTGGCCTGACCCACACCGCAGGTGTCGATATCGCACCCAACGATAATTGGAACTACGGCGGTAACATCGACGTCGGTACGCTGACCGATAATCTCACCGGGGCGAAAACCGAACGAACCGCCGCGGGCATCAAGGTTGGTTACCATGCGGAGAACCTGACCTTTGCCAGTGCGCTGGAATATCGTCTGGATAAGACCGAAGACAGTAGTGCCACGACTTCAGAGCGCACCACATGGTTGACCAAGAACAGCCTGAAGTACCAGCTCGATCCCGACTGGCGCCTGATCGGTAAACTCAATTACTCTGAGAGCAAAAGTAGCCTTGGTGAATTCTACGACGGCAACTTTACAGAAGCGGTGATCGGCTATGCCTACCGTCCGGTGGAGAATGACCGCCTCAATACGCTGTTCAAATACACCTACTTCTATAACCTGCCCGCGGCAGACCAGATGACCGTTGCCAATACCGCTGCGGAGTATATCCAGAAGAGTCATATCGTCTCCGCCGATGCGACCTACGATCTGACACAGCAGTGGAGTATCGGTGGTAAGTACGCCTACCGTCTCGGCCAACTCAGTATGGACCGTACAGATCCGGTCTTCTACGATAGCCGTGCACAACTCGCCATCGTTCGTGCAGACTGGCACTTCGTCCATCAGTGGGATGCGCTGCTTGAAGGGCGGATGCTCGACCTGCCTGATGCACAGGATCGCCGTAGCGGTGCACTGTTTGCCGTCTATCGTCACTTCGGCGATAACGTCAAACTTGGTGTGGGTTACAACTTCACCGATTTCTCCGATGATCTCACCGACCTCAGCTACGACAGCCAGGGTCTATTTATTAACCTTATTGGTAAGATGTGAATTATCTTGCTTCCAACTCTATCGGAAGCATAAGGTTAATCTGTTATTCCTCCATCCGAAGCGGATGAGATGTCACAGATTGTTATATCTTCTCGGACAACACCACGAATTGAAATAGAGAAGATATATTTATCCCGTGTCATGGACTGAGTTCGAGCGTAGTTAGACCGAATTCGCTTATCACACAATCTTTGGCATCAATCTATTGCCCCTATCGTCAGGGTGTAATTGCTCGCATGCTAAATGTAATGCGCTTTCCAAATTATCTGGTGAGCATGTTCTGTGATTAAAAAGTAAAAAATCTCTATATGGAGGAGACATGGACTTAATTAATATCGCCAGCGGTTATATCCCCCTCTCACTAAATGATGTCGACCGCAACGTCTTTACTAAAGTGATGAATTTCGACCCGCTGGACAGCTCACCTATAACGTCACATTACGTTGTGTTAATGAGGCAACTCCTTCCGTACGATAGAGGAACGTATATATCGCGTGATCGAGGAATAGTGGATAAGCTCTGCCGGAATGGAAAAACGAATCTGCTAATGGCTGTTTCGCCATTCGGTTTCACCCCAGTCGATGCATGGTTGGATAGGAAGCTGGCGCCAGGTGGCTGGGTCCTTCTGGCGGGCTCAAAAAGAAATAAATATATAAAACAGGGGAATGCGTTCAGTGAGGAGATTATGGATCGCTATATGGAATGCCCAAATGAGAATTACTATCCGCGCTGGCTGAATGAGATGGCGACACGGATACTTGCCGAGTATCCATCACAGGCATCTAATCTACACCACTCAACGCGGATAGATACTTTCTATGTCTATCAGAAGAAGATGCGGCTTTTCTGAAATATAGGGATGGATGTGTGTGGTAAGGTGTTTGGGGTAGTTAATATTTCTATTGTGCCTGGCTGACAGGTAAACTCGACCAGCTGATGAAACAACTTATCCAATCTGAAAATAAGGCCGAAATTGACGGTGTTCGTATCCTGCTTGAATCAAAAGGAATTCCTGTATTTATAGGAAATGAAGATTCAGCAAGAAATATGGGCTGGTTGTTATCCGCTCGGGAGTATGTTCTCTGGGTTCTGGTTGAAGAGCAGTATGAAGATGCTGTCTCTCTGCTAAAAGATCCAGAACATGAGGTTAGGATGAGTGTGGACATGGAAGAGTACAGGAAATCGTCATCATGGATGCATGAGAAAAATATGCAGAAGATATTTAATTGGCTTATATTTCTTCTTGTGACACTCCTTGGACTGGTCTTCTTTCTGGCAACCATCAATAGCTAATGAATAGATAATGTTGCCTGTTGTACGTATCTGATATTTGTATAACTTCCTATATGTTTGCCGCAGAATCGGTGGTTATCTCATCCTTTGATGTCTGAGCGGAAAGCTATCGATTTGTTCTTGCCTGCAGCTCATTATCACGGTAGAACTAGGGTAGGAATCACCAGACTAAGGAAGGTTGTCATTCAATTCTCCTTCCTTTCCTGGTTTCTGCCTCCCGAGAGTAGGCTCATTCAATGAAAGGGATATCAAATGCATACACAGATTAAGCGCTATGCCAATGCCTCCTGGCAGGGCGTCACATCGGCTTTTAAGTATTTTCTCGACAATCCTGTCAGTTTTGGTCTGAGATTTTTGGCGATTATCCTGATTGTCGAGGTAGTACTTACCGGGTTAGGCGAAGTACTTAAGATAGACTCACTTCGTTATACCTACGATATTGTGGAATCATTGCTTTATCTCCTGCTGGCCTGGGTGCTTCTCAGTGGTGCTATAAGCAGAATCGCGGTTGGTATATTCCTCTTACTGGTTTTTGCATCAAGCATCTTCTTTCTAATAGTTCCTATGGATGCGGCGGCTGAACTGCTTAAAAAAACAGTCGATCCAGGAGTTGGGTCAAGTCTCACCTCCACTGAGGATATGTTTACCTACTACCTTTTCAGTATGTTGCAGTATTTCTCGGGGAAGGGGGCAGTATTCATATATTCATTGCTCATGGGGGCGTTGGGTAGCTCGATTGTGATTACTCGTCAGTATATTGGTGATTTCGAATCCAGGGATGCAGTCTGGTATGTCTACCGTATGTTGCAGGGTATGATAATGGCCCTGTTGATTATTTACGGTCTTGCTGCAGGAATGTTGAGCCTTGGTGCGAAAGAACCATTTGTCGGTAAGAACTTTGAAGAGATAAAGTATTTTGTTGGTTTTGTTTCCGCACTGGCAGGGTTATTTTCCGAACAGGCATTTATGAAACTTCAGGAAGTCAGTAAAACGCTATTTGGGGTCAAGTCAGAGCAATCAAAAGATTCTGGGTAGAAAGTTTATGTAGCTATCCTTACATAGATATGAATCTGGACATTCGACCCTTTTGGCTGAACGATGGGTAAGTGTTTGAGGCTTTAAGTTAATATATAAGATACATATCTTATTTAATTTACATAGACTGTTTTAATTAATATCAATATGTCAGGGTAGTGATGATGCGACCGAATATACTGAAGCAAAATAGAGCCACGGAGTTTGATACACCTGAGCGTTGCTTCATTATTGAAACGGCAAATGATCTCGACGATGAAGCAGTTTCCATTGCCCGTGCCAGAGTTGAACCTGGCGTTACGACCGCCTGGCATCAGCTGAATGGGGTTGTAGAACGTTACATCATTGTCTCGGGAACAGGATGTGTCGAAGTGGGGAATCTGGAGCCGACCGCTGTATCTGCGGGTGATGTGGTGAGGATTCCTGCCGACACAAGGCAGCGAATCACCAATGAAGGCAATGAGGCTTTGATCTTTTACGCGGTCTGTTCACCGCGTTTCCTACCGGATTGTTATATCGCCCTGGAGTGAGAGGTACCGAGTACTCGCAATAAAAAAGCCGGGCAATGCCCGGCTTTTTTGTTCCCTGCCAATAATCAATTGACCTTGATTTTGGCTTTCTCGCGCAGTGTTTTGATGTAGTCGCTCAGGCGTTGCTGCTCGACGTTCTGCTTCAGGCGCTGTTTGACATCGTCAAACTTCGGCGGCTCGGCATTGCGGGTGTCTTCCAGTTTGATGACATGCCAGCCGAATTTGGTTTGCACGGGTTCTTTGGTGTACTTGCCTTTCTTCAGCTGGAGCAGTGCGCTGCTGAATTCAGGAACCATCTGCTGCGGTGCGAACCAGCCCAGGTCGCCGCCCTGTTTGCTGCTGGGGCCAGTGGATTTGTTCTTGGCCAGTTCAGCAAAGTCTCCACCCATATCCAGCTCGGTGATGACCTTCTCCGCATCTTCCTTGGTCTTGAGCAGGATGTGGCGTGCTTTGTACTCGGTCATTTTGAAATTGCCGAGTTTATCGTCGTAAAGTTTTTTTAGTTCGGCATCGGTGATCGGCTTGCTGGTGGTCGCCTTGCCAAGTGCTGCGCCGAGAATGACATTGGTGCGCAGTGCTTCGAGGTGTGCCAGAACATCTTTGTCCTTATCCAGGCCCTGTTTGATCGCATCCTGATAAACCAGTTCGCGATTGACCAGCTCATCAACGATTCGCTCTTTCGGTGCATTGGCGCCCTGAGTATTCATGGCCATGTATTGATCGAAATCTTTCTGCGTGATCTTCTTGCCGTTGACGGTGGCGAGCACTTCGTCGGCGGCCATGGCCTGGCCGGAGAGGGCAAGGGTGGTGGCCGCGAAAAAGATGAAGGCGGCGCGGTGCATCAGTTTCATGAGTGTTTTCCTTCCTGGTTGCTTTCTTCGGGTGTTTCGGCCTTGATGGAGAGGGCGTGGATCTCGCTCTGCATGAGATCGCCCAGGGCATCATAGACCATGCGGTGTCGTTGAATAACGGTTTTGCCTGCAAAATTGTCGCTGATTAAATGGACAGCAAAATGACCGCCGTTGCGGGCGCCAGCATGACCGGCGTGGGCGGCACTCTGATCGTCGATCTCCAGCAGCGCTGGCGCGAAGGTGGTGGTGAGTTTCTCACGGATCATGGCGATGCGGTCGCTCATGGGTACACCTTCTTGAACGGTTTGACGATAACTTTGGCGTATACGCCCGCCTCAATGTAAGGATCGGCATCAGCCCAGGCGACCGCCTCCTGCTCGGAAGCAAACTCGGCGACGACCAGGCTGCCACTGAATCCTGCGGCGCCGGGGTCTTCGCTATCAATGGCTGGGTGAGGGCCAGCGAGTAGCAGGCGGCCTTCGTTTTTCAATTGTTGCAGGCGTTCGAGATGCGCCGGACGTGCAGCGAGGCGCTTCTCCAGACTGTTTTCGATATCTTCACTAATGATGGCGTAAAACATAATTATTCCGCTTCGGTCTCCTGCGGCATGTGCTTGGCGAGATAGAAGGCCTGGGCGATGACAAAGGCGAAGGTCAGCCCCATCATGCCGTAGAGCTTAAAGTCGACCCAGTTATCTTCTGCGCCCTTTGCCTGCATGCAGAGTTGTAGCAGATCGCCGCTGAGGTTGGCTTCGCAGTTTTCCAGATCCATCGCGCTGCCTGCGGCGGCGGTTAGGGCTGCATTGGCTTCAAAAAAGAAATTGGCGACGTAGAGATTGGCGAAGCCCATCAAAATGAAAAACAGAATCCAGCTAATGTTGAGGCGGGTCCAGACCTGACGCGGGGCCTCGACTGCCTGGGACATCATTCGTTCAACCAGCGTCTTACGCTGACCGATGAAGTGGCTGCCGAGGAAGGCGAGGGCGAACAGCCAGTTGACCACACTCGGTTTCCACATGAAGAAGGCTTTATCATGCAGCAGCAGGGTGGCGCCGCCCAGCACCATTACCAGCGCCAGGGTAATCAGGTGCATCTTCTCCACCTTGCGGTGGCGTAGCCAGCTAATCCCCACCTGGATACCAGTGGCAACCATAATCACCACGATCGCGGGATAGATGCCGTAGACCTTATAGGCAATGAAGAACAGAATGACTGGCAGTAGATCAAAAAGAAATTTCATGAACGAGAGCCGTTAAACCTCAAATCTTATGCGTATTTTGGCCTGACAATCTATCACATCTGCCTATTCATGGGCAGTGAACAGAACCGGTAAAAAGTACCAAAAATCAGCTACAATGTGCGCCCTATGAATCGATACTACGATCTGCACAGCCATTCCCTTGCTTCCGACGGTACTCTGACGCCGACGGAGCTGGTGACGCGTGCCGCGAGGGCGGGTATCGACGTATTGGCGCTGACCGATCACGACGAAACCAGCGGTATTGCCGAGGCCCGTCAGGCCGCCTGTACCGCGGGTATCCAGTTGGTGCCCGGGGTGGAAATCTCGGTTAGCTGGTCCAGTCAGACGGTGCATGTGCTGGGACTACAGATCGACCCGGACAGTTCCCCGCTGCGTGACGGATTGGCCAGATTGCGTGAATTCCGTGACTGGCGGGCCGAGGAGATGGGCCGTCGCCTGGCCAGGCATGGTATCGACGGGGCCTGGGAGGCGGCACGGGACATGGCTCGCGGGCGAATCGTCAGCCGCACCCATTTTGCCCGCTTTCTGGTGGAGCAGGGGCATGCGGCCACTGTGCGGGACGTCTTCAAGCGCTTCCTCAAGCCCAACAAGCCCGGCTATGTCTCTGGTGAATGGGCCACGCTGGAAGAGACGGTGAGCTGGATTCACGCTGCTGGCGGCCAGGCGGTGATCGCCCATCCGGCGCGCTATAAGATGAGCGCCACCAAGCGGCGCAAGCTGCTGGAAGAGTTCGTTGCGCTGGGCGGCGAGGGGCTGGAGGTCGTCTCCGGCAGCCACAGCCGCGGCGATAATTTCAATATGGCGCAGCTGGCGAAAAAGTATGGCCTGTTGGCCTCAGCCGGTTCCGACTACCACGGTCCGGAAAACCCCTGGGTGGAACTGGGGCGGCTGGAGCGCCTGCCGGAAGGTACTACCCCCATCTGGAGCAACTGGCCCGCGCCCGCCGCGGCGCCCAAATGCGCCTCCTGTTAATCGATGTCCAGCGACGACTATTCCCCGAATATGAGCCAGTTCTTTCAGATCCACCCGGATAACCCGCAAAAACGCCTGATCGACCAGACCGTCGAGCAGATACGCCACGGCGCGGTAATCGTCTATCCCACCGACTCGGGCTATGCCCTGGGCTGCCAGATCGAGGACAAGCAGGCGCTGGATCGCATCCGCGCTATTCGTCGTCTCGATGATCGCCACAACTTCACTCTGGTCTGTCGCGATCTCTCCGAGATCAGCACCTACGCCAAGGTGGATAACACTACCTACCGTCTGCTCAAGTCCGCCACGCCGGGAGCCTATACCTTTATTCTGGAGGCCACCCGCGAGGTGCCGCGCCGCCTGCAGAGCCGCCGCAAGACCATCGGTATCCGGGTGCCCGACAACAATATTGCCCAGGCGCTGCTGGAAGAGCTGGGTGAGCCGCTGATGAGTACCACCCTGATCATGCCCGGTGAGACGATCCCGGAGTCGGACCCCTACGAGATCCGCCAGGGGCTGGAACATGCGGTGGACCTGATCATCGACGGCGGTTACGGCAGCTTCGAGCCGACCACCGTGGTCGACCTGACCGGCGACGTACCCGAAGTGGTGCGCCGGGGTCTCGGCGACCCGACACCATTTGAGGCGTGAGGGGCAGGGGCGATACAGGTATACTCGCGCGATGGATGAACTGAATATGATGCAGCGGCTGGTGGTGTGGGTAATCCCCGTGCTGTTTGCCATCACCGTACACGAAACCGCCCACGGCTGGATGGCGCTACGCTTCGGCGACCCTACAGCCAAGATGCTGGGCCGCCTGACTCTCAACCCGATCAAGCATATCGATCCTGTCGGTACCGTTCTGGTTCCGGGGGTGTTGCTGCTGATTGGCGGTTTCCTCTTCGGTTGGGCCAAGCCGGTGCCGATCACCTGGGAGAACCTGAAAAATCCCCGTCGCGATATGGCCTGGGTGGCCGCCGCTGGGCCGCTCTCCAATTTGCTGATGGCCATTTTCTGGGCACTGGTGGTGCGCCTCGGCGCAATGCTGGGTGGTGCCGCAGAAGGGTGGGTGATCTTTGTTCTGTATGTCGGTGTAGCCGGGATCTTCGTCAACAGCGTGTTGATGATGCTGAACCTGCTGCCCCTGCCGCCGCTGGACGGTGGTCGCGTGGTTAGCGCGCTTTTGCCGCCACGCCTCTCCTGGCAGTATGGCAAAGTCGAACCCTTCGGCTTTCCCATTCTGGTGCTGCTGCTGTTCACCGGGATGTTGGGGAAAATCCTCTGGCCTCTGATAACCTTGCTCCTCTCCATTCTGGTGCCGCTGGCCGGGCTGGATGAGGAGACCATGATGTATTTGCTTATTACCTTGTTGAGATAGGGAGAAACCTTGAACCTGCCTGCACAAAACCAGCGTGTGCTCTCCGGCATGCGCCCCACTGGCAAATTGCACCTCGGTCACTACCACGGTGTGCTGAAGAACTGGCTCAAACTGCAACACGAATATGAGTGCTTCTTCTTCGTCGCTGACTGGCACGCCCTGACCACCGAATACGACAACAGTGCCATCATCTCCAGCAACGTCTGGGAGATGGTGATCGACTGGCTGGCTGCGGGGATTAATCCGGGTTCTGCACGGCTGTTTATCCAGTCCCAGGTGCCTGAGCATGCGGAGCTGCACCTGCTGCTCTCCATGATGACGCCGCTGGGCTGGCTGGAGCGGGTGCCGACCTACAAGGATCAGCAGGAGAAGCTGAAAGAGAAAGATCTGGCCACCTATGGTTTCCTCGGCTATCCGCTGCTGCAGAGCGCGGATATCCTGATCTATCGCGCCACCCAGGTGCCGGTGGGCGAGGATCAGGTGGTTCATGTGGAGCTGACCCGTGAGGTCGCTCGTCGCTTCAACCATCTTTATGGTCGTGAACCGGGCTTCGAAGAGAAGGCCGAGGCGGCGATTAAGAAGATGGGCAAGAAGAACGCCAAGCTCTACGCTAACCTGCGCAAGGCCTATCAGGAGCAGGGCGACCACGAGGCGCTGGAGACGGCGCGGGCGCTGCTGGAAGGTCAGGCAAATATCACCCTTGGCGACCGCGAGCGGCTGTTTGGTTATTTGGAAGGTAGCGGCAAGATCATCCTGCCCGAGCCGCAGGCGCTGCTGACCCCCGCGTCGAAGATGCCGGGGCTGGATGGACAGAAGATGTCCAAATCCTACGGCAACACCATCGCTCTGCGTGAAGAGCCGAAGGATGTGGAGCAGAAGCTGCGCACCATGCCCACCGACCCGGCGCGGGTGCGTCTTACCGACCCGGGCGACCCGGCCAAGTGTCCGGTCTGGCAACTGCATCAGGTCTACACCAGCGAAGAGGTGCAAGACTGGGTACAGGAGGGTTGTCGTAGCGCCGGGATTGGCTGTCTCGACTGCAAGGGGCCGGTGATCGAGGCGGTCCAGGCCGAATTGGCGCCGATCCACGAGCGGGCGCAGGAATTTATCGCCCAGCCGCAGCTGGTTCGTAATATCATTACCGAGGGCACCGAAGAGGCCCGCGATGCAGCCCGTGAAACCCTCAAGGAAGTCCGTGCTGCCATCGGACTCAATTACAGCTAATTGCCGCAGGACACTATGAGCGAAACCGTCGAACACCCCGCCGTCGCACCCCAGCAGGAGGAGATGCCCTTCGCTGTGGTGCTGGGCGAGCCGATCACCGAGCTGCCCAAGGATCTCTACATTCCGCCGCAGGCGCTGGAGGTGTTCCTCGAGGCCTTCGAGGGGCCGCTGGACCTGCTGCTCTATCTGATCAAGCGTCAGAACCTGGATGTCCTCAACATTCCGATTGCCGAGATCACCCGTCAGTACATGGACTACGTGGAGATCATGAAGGACATGCAACTGGAACTGGCGGGGGAGTATCTGGTGATGGCGGCGATGCTGGCGGAGATTAAGTCACGCATGTTGCTGCCGCGCCCGGTTAACGAAGAGGGCGACGAGGAAGACCCGCGTGCCGAACTGATCCGTCGTCTGCAGGAATACGAGCGTTACAAGCAGGCCGCCGAGGAGATCGACGAACTGCCGCGTGAAGGACGTGATACCTTCACTTCGACAATCGCCACTCCGGACAAGAAGAGCGAGCGACCGCAGCCCCAGGTGGAACTGCGCGATCTGCTGTTGGCGATGACCGATGTGATGCGTCGCGCCGAAATGTTCGCTCACCACCAGATTGCGCGTGAACCACTCTCCATCCGTGAGCGGATGTCGCAGATCCTGGAGAAGATTCAGCCGGATACCTTTATCGACTTCACTACCCTGTTTACCGTGGAAGAGGGTAAGCGTGGTGTGGTGGTCAGCCTGATGGCGGTACTGGAGCTGTTGAAGCAATCGATGATTGAACTGATTCAGGCCGAACCCTTCGGTGTTATTCATGTTAAGGCGGTCGGCAGCGAGAGCTGAGCAGGTGCAGTGTTTTATGCTGTTTAACGATTTCAGAGGCCGACAAATGTTTCAAGACAAGGCACAGCACGCAGTTAATGGTGCTCCCTTAACAAGGGCTGTAACGCAGTATTGTAACATTTGCCGGTCTCCCTTCGGGCGCCACGGTAAGCCGTCATCTGCGGTGTTGCGTCCCTTGCGAAGGGGGTTACCATTCCCTGCGGAACGCGCCTTGCAGCTAACGGCTTACCATGGCGCTGAATACGTCAAACAGTATGAAACACTGCACTAGGACTAATTAGATGCCATTTCCCGATACACAAAAACTGAAAAATATTATCGAGTCCGCACTGTTCGCCTCGGGTGAGCCCTTGAATGTGGATCGTCTGCTGGCGCTGTTCGAAGAAGAGGAACAGCCCGAGCGCGATCAGGTGAAAGAGGTTATTACTACCCTGCAACAGGAGTGCGAAGGCCGCGGCATCGAATTGAAAGAGGTCAGCCGCGGTTATCGTTTTCAGGCGCGCACCGAAGTGTCGCGCTGGGTATCGCGTCTGTGGGAAGAGCGTGCGCCGCGTTATTCACGCGCACTGCTGGAGACGCTAGCACTGGTCGCCTATCGTCAGCCGATCACCCGTGCTGAGATCGAAGATATTCGTGGTGTTGCGGTCAGTTCCAGCATCATGAAAACCCTGTTGGAGCGTGGTTGGGTACGTATCGTCGGTCACCGCGATGTACCGGGTAAGCCTGCAATGTATGCATCGACCCGTGAATTCCTCGACTACTTTAATCTCAAGAGTCTCGACGAGCTGCCGACTCTGGCCGAGCTGCGTGACATCGACAAGATTAACGCCGAGCTGGATCTGCGTATGCCCGGTGAAGAAGAACGTAAGGCTCAGGAAGCGAGCGAAGCACGCATGCCCGAAATGATTGGCGCCGATTTCGAGCCTATTGAGTATTAATACTCACCGCAAAGACGCAAAGGGCGCAAAAAAAAATCTGCTACCCAGGTGCTGGATATGCGCAGTCGCAGATGTTGCGACAGAATTCCGGATGATTTGCAGTTGATGTTTTAGGTGGCACCGATGGTGATGCCATCTGTGCGTTTGGTTCTCATGCCGGATGCCAGTGTCCAGGAAAAAAATGAATCTTGTTTTCCTTTGCGCGCTTTGCGTCTTTGCGGTGAATATGTTTTTGGATAGAAAATGAGCGAAAAACTGCAAAAAGTACTGGCCCGTGCGGGCTACGGATCGCGTCGAGAGATCGAAGGCTGGATCAGTGAAGGACGTGTCTCAGTCAACGGCAGCATCGTGCAGTTGGGCGAGCGGGTCTCCGAAGGTGATCTGATTCGCATCGACGGTAAGGTGGTGAGCAAGACCCGCCTGCAAAATCGTCGTACCCGCGTACTGATGTACCACAAGCCTGTCGGTGAAGTGACCAGTCGTACTGACGACGAAGGCCGCACCACGGTTTTCGAGCGCCTGCCGCGTATTGCCAATGGCCGCTGGATTGTCGTTGGTCGTCTCGACCTCAACACCTCTGGACTACTGCTGTTCACCAACGACGGTGAACTGGCCAACCGCCTGATGCACCCCTCCCATACTATCGAGCGCGAGTACGCCGTGCGTATACTGGGTGAAGTTCCACCGGATATCATCAACACGCTGACGGAAGGTGTTGAACTCGAAGATGGTGAGGCACACTTCACCTCGATTCGTGATGGCGGCGGTGAAGGAGCCAACCACTGGTTCCATGTAATCCTGGAAGAGGGGCGTAACCGCGAAGTGCGTCGCCTGTGGGAATCACAGGGGGTAAAGGTTAGCCGTCTGATTCGTGTGCGCTATGGCGAAATCACCATGCCACGCATACTCAAGCCCGGACGTTGGGAATATCTGACCGATGAAGAGGTCACGCGGTTACGCCAGTCCGTCGGACTGGAAAAGCAACCGATAAAAAAATCTCCACTGCGCAGTAACAAAAAACCGCCAGCGCGAAAAACTCGCCATGGCACCAGTCAAAGCCGCAGGGCTCGCAATCAGCCGCGCTAGACAGTAATTAGAATCCATCTCAAAATTAGCGAGCGCAGGCGAGACTAGGCGAAAATGGACGAAAAAGCGCAGTTTACACGTAAGTAAATGAGCATTTTGAGTCCATTTTTAACACCGTATCGCCAAGCACAGCAATTTTGAGGTGGGTTCTATGCCTGCTGATTTGGATTGGCTGTACAGCAAACTCTTCGACCACTTCGGGCCACAACGCTGGTGGCCCGCCGAGACGCCTTTCGAGGTGATGGTCGGTGCCATCCTTACCCAGAACACTGCCTGGACCAACGTCGAGAAGGCGATCGCCAATCTCAAGGAGGCCAACGCACTCTCCGTCGAGGCAATCATAGACGCCAAACCGGCACAGCTTGCCGAATGGCTGCGTCCTTCAGGCTATTTCAATATCAAGGCAAAGCGGTTACAGAATTTCTGCTGCTGGTATGTAGAGCAGGGCGTCTATGACGCGTTGCAAAAGCTGGACAGTAACGTGTTACGTCACGCGTTGCTTTCGGTCAATGGTGTGGGGGCAGAGACTGCGGACGATATGTTGCTCTATGCTTTCGAACGCCCCATATTCGTCGTCGATGCTTATACCCGACGCCTGTTTACCCGCCTGGGTTTGATTGAGGGCGATGAGGGATACGAGCAACTGCGGCATTTGGTGGAAGAATACTTTGGTCGAAGCAAACGACAGACTAAACTGTTTAATGAGTTGCATGCATTGATCGTCATCCATGCCAAACACTTCTGTTTAAAACGGCCACGATGCAAAGGTTGTCCGTTGAGTCGGCGTTGTCCGGGGAGAGAGTGATGACAGACGAAGATTTTCTGCGCCAGGCAATCCATCTGGCCGAAGCATCAATACGTAGCGGTGGTGGCCCGTTCGGTGCGGTGATTGTGAAGGACGGAGAGATTGTCGGTCGTGGACACAACCGCGTCACCCTTGATAACGATCCAACAGCTCATGCCGAAGTACAGGCGATCCGAGATGCCTGTCAGCACCTTGCTACTTTCTCACTGGAAGGCTGCAAACTCTATGTCAATTGCGAACCTTGTCCTATGTGTCTTGCCGCATGCTATTGGGCGCATCTGGATGAAATTGTTTATGCTGCCAATGCAGCAGACGCAGCACAGATAGGTTTCGACGATGTTCTGATCCGTGAGGAGTGTGCGCGTGATAAGAAAGAGCGTCAGATGCCCATGCGCCAAGCCTTACGTGATGAGGCGCGAGAAGTCTTCCAATTATGGGAGTCTTTGGGAGACAAGACTCGGTACTAGAATTCAAGCCTGTGTTTCAATTGAGTCTGACCCTTTTGGTTTATTAAAGGGCTCTGACCCCTTTAACTCTGGACCCCTTTAACTCTGCCACTTTATTCGTCTATATGAAAAATAACGGCACCAACATCAATGTTCCCACAAGATAAATAGCGACACCTATCTTTGTTTTTTTCCAATGCAAGGTGGCAAAAAGAAGCAGGACTGGTGGCACGAATAAGACAGACAGTCCCCACCATAGATTCTCGCGAAATGCCTGAATGGCAAGCATAACAGTTGCTGCCACTATCAGTGACAGACCAGTTATCAGAAGCACAAAGAACAAAGATGCTGGCATGATTAATTCCCTAGTAATCCCGGAATATCTCCTCGACAAATCAGAGTAGGGTTCACCAACCCTCTCGCAATAGCCTTTAGTATATCCTTATTATGATACGCAAAGTCTCCAGCTTGATAAATTGCATTTAGCAGAACAGCGACTTCGTTTGCCAGTGGCGGCAAGGGCATAAACTCCTTCGGTTGAATGCTTGCTCTTGTTGTGGCGTTAACTGTAACCCCAAGCGTCCAACTCGAACTTTTTCCACACTCACTATCATCCGTGCAACGAATCTTAACTTGTGCGGTACCACTCATATCAAAGTAGAGATGCCCATAGCTCCATAATCCTGGCTCCATTTCGTGTAATCCTGGTTGCCAATCAAAATTATTAACCGATGGATCGGAAATACCAATATCGACTATCTCGCCTGTAACTGCCAACCCAAACTGGTCGAGCCAGCGCACTGGGTTATTTGAGCTGTAGGCATAGGTATTCATCCCCCCATTAATCCCAATCGGGTCAGACTCGATATATCGTCCTACTGCCGGATCATAATCCCTAAAGTAGTTGTAGTGTCTGCCTGTCTCCTGGTCAAAGTACTGCCCAGGAAGTAAAATTCTGGCTAATTAGCGGTTTTGCTTACAATAATATGCAATGTATGACCTTTTTTCTGATCCCCACCAACCGGACACCGGAGGCTGTATTCCTGAGCTGAAACCATAAACATTAAAGTAGTTGTCTTTCACTTCTAGAATTACTATTTCATTTTCAAGTTTTACTGGATTGTGTACGCCAAGTTGGTTTAGCTCATTACAAGAAGGCTTATATGTCAAAAGATGATCTTGGAATTCAGCTTTCCTCTTCGAGAACTCTTTTGCATTATTTGCCGCATTTACCTCAGACAGCATCCAACCAGAGGCACCACCAAGTGCTATCGCAATTAAAAATAAAGTAATAATTTTCCATGTCATATCCTTAACCCCTAACGTTTTGCAGACTAATCACAATAATAATGACACCGCATATATTTCTATTCATCACATATCTATTTATCACAGTCTGGACACAGTTCATCAAGCTTATTCAATACGTCATCGGGAACTCTAAGGGTTAACCAGTATTGAAGGCTGGCTTTGCTGCTATTAATTTCAAACAGCGACATTTGATAGTAACCCTGCTGGCCAATGCACGTTGACCCTGCAGCATGATTGACTGAGAAGTATTTATACCCATCAAGCCTCTTACCATCGCAGTCACAAGAGCACATGTACTGACATCTCTTATAGACAGTCCCACCAACAGTCACATCCTGCCCAGGAGCTGTAGCATGACAATTACAGTGGATTAGGCCGGTGGCATCAAAACTAATTATTGGATTATTGCTTGCGTACCGGTAGGTATTATGGCCTCCGCGTAAACCAATCGGATCAGACTCAATATACCGTCCTATTGTTGGGTCGTAATCACGGTGATAGTTGTACGACAGTCCTGTTTCCGCATCGTGATATTGTCCAGGGAATCTCAGATTGTAGCTAAAGGCTCTTTTATCTCCATCGGGATTTTCATTAGCCGCATTGGTACCAAATGGATCGCTGTCCCAGCGCCAGATTTCGGTGTTGGTTTTGTCCGTGATTATCCGAGGTGTACCGAGGTGGTCGCTGTGGATGGCGTAAACTTTGCCGTGTTTCACCGTGGCGACGGGTAGGTTGCCCAGCCAGATACTCTCCTGCACCACTTTGCCCTTGCGGTTGTATTCGCCTAGCAGGCGGTGGTCGTAGTAGACGAAGAGGCGCTCGCTGTAGCCGTGGTAGCGGTTGTGTTCACGCTGGCGGGCAGTTTCTTTACCCCTTTCGTCTTTTCTGTGTTGTTCTTTGTCTTCGTGCCTTTCTTTTTGCTTACGTTCGACGCAGGTGATGTTTTGGTGCCATTCGTGTCGATTGTCGTGGTTTTCTTTAGCTTTGTTTTTCTCCGGTTCTTTATCCCATCCGTAGTGGTTGCCGTTGTCACCACAGTAGTCGTCGATGGCAAGCTTGTAGATGCGCTGGCCGAGGGCGTTGTAGCGGTATTCAGCGGTGTCGCCGTTGTCGATGGCAACGAGGCGGTTTTGCTCATCGTACTGGTAGGTATGGTTGCCGTCGTCGATGAGGTTGCCATTGAGGTCGTAGGTGTAGGCAGCAGTAGTCGCTCCTGCGCATCCTGCGCCCGCGACATTAGTGCATCCCTGCACGTCATCAACTGCTGTCAGACGATTGCTCGTAGCCTCGATGGTGTAGGCAGTGACGGCGCCGCTGTTGTCCTGGCTCAGGCGGTTGCCGTTGGCGTCGTATTCCCAGCCTAGGCTGTTGGCATCATCATTGGCCGCGGTGAGGCGGCTGAGGGGGTCGTAGTCATAGCTCCAGTTGGTATTGCCACTGATGGCGGTGATGTTGCCATTGGCGTCGTAGGCCAGCAGGCGGTTGCCGTTGCCGAGAGTTTGGCTGATGAGACGACCATCCAGGTCGTAGCCGCGCAGGCTTTGGTTGCCGTTGGCCCAGGTCCAGCCGCTGATGGGTCCGAAGGGCTGGTAGGTTATGTTACTAAGCAGCGGTTGGCCATCAACGGTCACGGCGTCGATTTGGCCGTTGCGGTAGGTGTAGCCGATCTGCAGGCCAGAGGGGTAGGTGATGCCACTAAGATGACCGTTAGTGTCATATTGCCAGGCTGTGGTTTGAGTCACCGCCCGTTTTCCGCTTTGCAGGGTACGGCTGCGATTAACGGTGCGACCATGCAGGTCGTAGGCCCATTCTGTGGTGAGATTCGGCTCGCTAATTTGCGCCAGACGGCCGATGCCGTTAGGGGCAGTGTCGTAGGTGTAAGTGATGACGGTGCCATCACTATAGTTAGTCTGGCTTAACCGGTTCAATGCATCGTAGCTGTATATGGTTGTCAGTCCGTTTGCATCGATCTTGCTGATGACATTACCGGCAGCATCGTGGCTAAAGGTGGTCGTGCCGGTATCGGGGCTGTGCTGCTCGGTGAGGTTACCGAGACCGTCGTAGAGGTAGGTGGTGGTATTGCGATTCGGATCGGTGACACTGATCAGGCGATCATGGGCATCGTAACCATAATTGGTAACACCGTTGACGGGGTTGATCTGTTCGACAAGGCGATTGAGGCCGTCGTAGGCACTGCGGTGGAGCTGCTGCAGCGGATCGATGACGCTGGTGCGGTTGTCGTTGCGGTCGTAGCCGTAGGTGGTGGTCTGGCCGCTGGCACCGACGCTCATCAGCAAACGGCTCAGTTCATCGTAGACTTTCTGTTGCCGACGGGTGAGTTGGCCGCTGGTGTCGGTCACCTTTTCTTCGGTACGGTTGCCCATCGGGTCGAGGGTGTAATCGATACGATTGCCGTCGGTATCGACGATGGCAACAAGGCGATTAGCAGCATCATATTCATAGCTGAGGGTAATACCGCCAGGGGCGATGACGGTGGTGAGGTTGCCCACCGGGTCATAGCTCATGCTGGTTTTTTCTGTACCCACGAGTCGCTCTATGAGACGACCTTTGTCGTCATAAGCCAGTCTGCTTTCCAGACCATTGGCATCGCGGGTCAGGGTGGGGCGGCCGTAGGCGTCACGGGTGACGATTTCAGTGGTATGCCCCAGTGCATTGGTTACAGTGCTGAGGCGACCATCGCTGTCGTAGCTGTATGTGGTGATATCGCTGAGATCGGTACGCGGACCGTCTACGGTTTCCAGCAGGCTGCGGGCATTGTAGCTATAGGTGGTGGTACGGCGGTTGCCTGTTGTCAGATCGACAATGCTACGCTTCAGGGTACGCCCTTCGCTATCGTAGACATAACGGGTTTCGGTATTGCCTTCGGTGACTACCAACGGTTTGCGCAGGGAGGTGTCCCATTGTGTGTTGATGGTACGGCTCTCCGGCAGGCCCGCCGCTTCGGTGCGGCTGAGCTCCAGGCCGTTGGTGTCATGGGTAAATTGGGTAACGATGCCTTTGGCATCGACTTTCTCTGTGAGGAAGCCGTTGGTATCGAAGTTGTAGTCCATCGCAGTACCCTGACAGGTCTGGGTCGGTTCGCCTTCGACGTGGGTGATTTTCTTTACGCCGTGGATGGTCTGGAAGCTAAAGGTGGTCTTTTTACCGAGTGCGTTGGTGAGGGTAGTGGTGCCATCGGCGTTATAGCTCACCTCGACCCGCTCTGCACCATCGGCCAGTTCGCTCATGATGGCGCGGCCCTGGCCGTCGTAATCAACGGTATGACTACGGTGACCGTTTTCGTCGATGATGCCGGTAATGAGCCAGGGACGCTCAGGGACTTCGTAGAGGTATTGCTTGTTGCTACCGTCGGGGTTGTTGACCTGGGTGAGGATCAAACCATTAAACAGGTATTCGGTAACACGACCTGATTTGTCGACAATTTTAGTCGGCAATAAGCCGCTGGCATTGAGTTCGACCTGCATTTGGTCGCCATCTGGGGCTGTAATCGTGAAAGCACTACCATCAGTCACGTAACTCAGTGTTTGTGTCTGGCCTTGCGAATTGCGTATGGAAAGCAGGCGGCCATTTTCATCATAGGTTTCTTTGGTGTTGTCGGAAAGAGTGTAAACCCAGGTGTTGCTGGCGGTTTGCCAGGTGAGATGCTCGACGACATCTGGATCAGGCGACCAGGTGCCACCGCTTAACGTATAGTCATAACTCTGCCCTCCGGGACGGCGCACAACGACCTTATCTGGAGACTGCTGCTCGATACGTTGCGTGTAGGTAAAACGCCAACCTAGATCGAAACTGTTATAAGTGCGGCCAAAAACAATGGGGAATGTACCTGCGCCACGATAGTCAGTGGCACGGAAGAATTTGTTACCAATGGCGAAGTCGATGGGATTCTCAGTCTTAGTGCTATAGCTGGAACTCCCTGATTGGGCACAGGCTAACATTTTGCCAAGTGGCGGCGCTTTGTCTGCACAACGATTTCCTGAATAAACACCGCGTAAATTCGGCACCCATTCATCTGTTGCTGTCGGCCAGAGCTGCGTAACTTCACATCCTTCATTACAGCTATCATTAAGCTCATTGACTGAGGCTGTAACAGAGTCACCAGTTGAACATGGTTCCTCACATTGGCCGTTTATCGGGGGAACTCCAGTCGCCTTGCAGATCGTGGTTGTCTTAAACTCATATCCTCGAACACCACAGTTATTACTTGCCGAAGTCGAAATAGAGCAACCAAAGCGACGATAAATCGCGTATACACCGCCATTTGCAGGATAGTATGGGACGCCCCACGTCACATTTCCCCAGAGGGGAACATACGCATTTGCAAAACAGGAACTGATAGCCGTGCCTATGTCTTCATCTGTGAAGGTTTGCCCAGGAGAACATATCAACGCGCTCTTCCAGCTTGTGATCGAAGTAGGATAGATGATCTCGTATTGAGTAGTCGTTACAGTGTCATCAGAATATGTATCACTGGCATTGACAGAAAGTAGTATCGAACACAGGATCAGTAATGCGCTGCGGTACCTAATCGGTAAAGAGAAACTTCTTTGCTTATGTTGAATGGGTCGCGTGTGACCCAAAAGAAAGCTTATAAAATATAAGCCAACTACCAACAAACAAGCGTATGCCATATAACAGTTCCTTCTAAAACGATTATCCTTATACATTACGGCGCCTATAATCGGCTTATATACAACATACCTGATAAATTATACAAGTCACGCCTGTAACGCAAATTGTCAAAGATGGCTATCTAATACGTATCGCCTTTAATTCGGTTCTACTAAGGAAGTCTGGAGAGTGCCATATAGCGATCTCGTGGAGATTTATCTGTTGTCGTGAACTTTTCCAGATGAGATTGGCTAAATGATACCTGGAGCTTTATGGCTGTTTCCATTGCCTATGTATGAGGGTGATTTTTTGTGAGCGTTAGGATTAAACAGCGAATTATAGATATTGGCTATTGTTATCAATATTCATGTGGTCAGGATAATCATTTTCCGCGTATGGCCTTGCCAGAAGTTGGCCCTAAAACCAGAAGGGCTCATTATTGAGCCCTTCTGTTGTATAGAAATTTTACTGTTTTTCGTCGGCTTTCCACGCCATCACCCGATTTCTTCCCTTTCGTTTCGCCTTGTAAAGTGCTTTGTCGGTTTTGTCGAACAGGGTGTGTTGTGTGTCATCGACTGTCATGCGGGCAAAACCGATGCTGGCACTGACGTTGAGTGTGGTGCCGTCGCAAAGGAACGGTTCATCGCTGATCGCTTTACGGATGCGTTCGCAAGCATGCATAGCGCCTTCTTCTTCAGTGGCGTTAAGCAGGACGACAAACTCTTCGCCGCCATAACGGAACAGGCGATCGGAAGCACGTAATACATTACTTGCCTGAATTGCGGTGTGTCGCAGTGCGCAGTCGCCGACCGCATGTCCATATTGATCATTGATCTGTTTGAAGTGATCCAGATCGATCAGTGCCATCGTCAGTGATAGACCATGGCGTCTTGCCAGTTCGAGTTCACGGGGAAGGGCCTCTTCCAGTGCCGCACGGTTGTGGATGCCTGTGAGTGGATCGACGTAGGCGTTTTCCAGAGCGGCGTGATAACGCAAGGCATTGCGCAATGGGTAGAGCAGGGCGCAGAGCAGGTATTCGGTGAGGGCCAGGTCCTGTTCGGAAAACCGCTGCTGGCTACTGATGGTGATCTCACCCAACTCTTCGGTGTGTAGGGTCAGGCCATAGCTGGCGCGGTGACGGCCATTGCTGCCCTGTTGTACCACGATGCCGAGTGTATTCATGCGGTAGGTCACACCGTCGAATCGGACGTGTTCAGCTAATTCTTTACGGAACAGCGCCAGCATCTCCTGCAGATCCAGGGTAGTTTGTAGCGCTGTCGTGACCGGCAGGGTATCTGGCGGACTGTCTATACGCGCGAGGCTGTGCACGGTGCCCGTTGCAGTCTTGCTGCCTTTAACGCTTTTGAGCCCAACGATGGTAGTGGCTTGAGTGACCATAACATTCCCTCAGGTTGTCTGCCCTGAGTAATGCCAAAAGTGTGCCAGAGTTGTTAAATGTATTTAAAACAAATAGATAGCTAATGTTTTTGCTTTGAGCGGCAAGCTTTCGTCAATAAATTGGCTTGGATAAAGGCTCTGGCGGCAAGGGCTTGCCGCCAGAAAGCTGACGTTATAGAAACTGTCTCAAAAATAGCGAGCGCAGCTGAGACAAGGCGAAAATGGACGAAGAAGCGGAGTTTACACGCCAGTAAATGAGCATTCTGAGTTCATTTTTAACGCCGTATCAGCAAGCACAGCAATTTTGAGGCGTTTCTACTGGGCGTCGAACTGCTGGCCAGTTACTCCCTTACTTTCGGGACCCAGCAGATAGAGGTAGGCGTTCATGATATCCGCCGGATAGGGGTTAACTGCAGGGTCTTCGCCGGGATAGGCCTTGGCGCGCATGGCGGTGCGGGTGGCGCCGGGATTGATGCTGTTGACCCGGACATTCGTGTTGTTCTCCAGTTCATCGGCCCAGATCTGCATCATGTTTTCGATGGCGGCCTTGGAAATACCGTAGGCACCCCAGTAGGCGCGGCCTTTGCGACCGACACTGGAACTGGTGAATACCACCGATGCATCATCCGATTTTTTCAGCAGCTCCATGCAGGCGACGGTCATCAGGTAGGGGGCGTTGAGATTGACCTGCATGACCTTGTTCCACTGTTCCAGGTTGTACTGGCTGAGCGGGGTGAGGGTGCCGAGAAGCGAAGCGTTGTGTAGCAGACCGTCGAGACGACCGAATTCGTTTTCGATGGTTTCCGCCATATCCATGTAATCCTTGGGCGAGGCACCTTCCAGATTCATCGGGTAGATGGCGGGAGTGGGGTGACCGGCGGCTTCGATTTCGTCGTAGACCTTCTCCAGTTTGCGTGTGGTGCGCCCGAGCAGGATCACAGTGGCGCCGTGAGCAGCAAAGCTCTTCGCAGCAGCGGCGCCAATACCGTCACCGGCACCGGTGACGAGGATGATGCGATCTTTCAGCAGGTCAGGTTGAGCCTGATACTCTTTCTTAGATTCGGCCATTCGCTTCTCTCTTACTCATTGGGTTGCTGCCGCCGGGCAATGATTCGGCGGGCGCATTGTACCCCACTCCGTACCGCTCCTTCGAGGGTTGCCGGGTAGCCGGTATTGGTGTAATCGCCAGCCAGCCAGAGGCCTTTTATTGGCGTAGTGTTACTTGGACGTTGTGCCTCGATGCCCACATGGCAGGAGAAGGTGGCACGTTTCTCACGAATCACATGCCATGCCTCCGCCTGTTGTGGCCAATCGGCCAGGTTTTCCGCCAGCTCCCGTTGTACCTGTTGCGCGAGTCTCTCTTTGTCCCAGGCACTATGCTCGCCCTCGGCGCTGCTCACCACCGCAAACCAGCCTGACTGGTTACAGACACCACGGTCGAAGACCCATTGGCTTACCGTGCCGCTGAGGCCGAGCATAGGGAAGGGGAGCGAAGCGTCGGGGTAGTGGAGGTAGACGGTGGCGATGGGTTGGTAGTCGAATTGTGCCAATTGTTCGCTCAGACCATGCATCCCCTCCACACTTTGTAGCAAGCCCGCGGTGATATGGGGGGGCGTAGCAAGGATGACTTCAGTTGCAGGCAGCGTTTCACCGTTAACTTTCAGGCCTGTAAGTTTGTCATTCTCGGATAGCAACTCGCTTACTTTGCTGCTTCGATGAAGCTGGTTGCCCGAAGTATTCTGCAAAAAGCTGGCGCCGTTGCCGCAAAACAGTTCCCCCAATGGGACTTTGGGTATCAGTAGATCGGCATCGTGGCGACAGTGACTAAAACTGTCCTGCAGAACCTTGAGAAAGACCTGGGCCGAGGCGATGTCGATGGGGGTGTTAAGGGTGGCAAGACAGAGCGGTTCCCACAAGTTTTCAATCAGCCATGTGGATTGTCGATGATACCCGAGCAGTTCGGCAACACTGATATCCTGCTTAAGCTGGCTACCCTGTAGCGCCAGTTGCAGGCTCATACGGATCGCGCGGTAGCGATTAGCTACCGTCATGCCACGGGCGCTGATTAGTCCCCAAAGTAAATGAAGTGGGGCAGGGAGAGGTCCGCTGGTGAGCCGCAGCCGATTCTGCACTTCCAGACGTAACGGCAGACGTGCCAATACCTTCTCTTCGGCGATGCCCATGAGCGCAAGCTGGCGCAGGGTTTCATGGTAGGCACCAATCAGCAGATGCTGACCGTTGTCGAAATCGAGATCATTGATGTGTACGGTGCGGGCGCGGCCGCCGAAGTGCTGCGCCGATTCGTAAAGAGTGACGGGTATGTGGTGTTGAGTTAGTTCTAGCGCAGCAGCCATTCCCGCCCAGCCGCCGCCAACGATCACTACCCGTTCCTGTTCACTCATACGGTCTTCAATTTGCGCAGATAGTCGCGGGCACGCTTCTTTTCGTTGCGGTAGCAGCGCCAGGCCAACCAGAGTTTCTTCCAGGGGGAGAGGGTGACCCGATACTGCAGTACGGGATAATCCAGATCGATGATGCGCTCCAATATCCTGCTGTAGATGGCCGACATGATCACGCCGCTGCGCTGTGAGAAACGATCAACCTCTGGCAAACGGGCAAAGGCGCGCTCGTAATAGCTTGCGGCCCGTTCTGCCTGCATCGCCAGTAGTTGGCGCACGCCGTCGTGCATATTGCCTTGAATAATATCGTTGTGAGTGACACCAAATTGGCTCATTTCGTCGTCTGGAATATAGAAGCGGCCACGTTGTGCATCCTCGCGTACATCACGCAGGATATTGGTGAGCTGGAAAGCGAGACCCAGATCGATGGCGTATTTCTGGGTGAGACGATCCTGGTAGCCGAAGATCTCTGCTGCCAACAGACCGACCACCGAGGCGACACGGTAGCAGTAGAGGGAGAGTTCGGAAAAATCGGCGTAGCGGGTTTGATCAAGATCCATCTGCATGCCATCGATGATTTCGAGGAAATACTCTTCCGCCAGATTGTAGTGCTGCAACAGTGGTTTGAGGGCGCGAGTGACCGGATGTTGTGGGGTGTCGTGGAACAGGCGTGCGATCTCGCTGCGCCACCAGTCGAGGGTGGTGCGGGCAACCTGTGGTTCACGACATTCGTCTACGACATCGTCGACTTCGCGACAGAAGGCATACAGCGCCGTGATCGCACGGCGCTGCTGCTCTGAGAGGAAGAAGAAGCTGTAGTAAAAACTGGAGCCGCTACTTCGGGCTTTGTCCTGGCAATAGTCGTCAGGGGTCATGGATTCCGCTGTTAGCTGTTATTGCACAATAAGTAAGGTAACATACTGCGATAGTATATATATCTTTGAGGATGGAGACGAAACGTCGATGACAACAATGAAAAGTAGCGACGTGGTATGGCATCACGCCACAGTAACCCGCGAAAGACGGGAAACTTTACACAAGCACCGGGGTGTCATTCTATGGTTCACCGGCCTTTCCGGTGCGGGGAAATCCACCGTTGCCCATGCGCTGGAAGAGCGCCTGCATATGATGGGTGTCAGTACCTTTGTGCTGGATGGGGACAATGTACGTCATGGCCTTTGTGGTGACCTGGGCTTTTCCGTGGAAGATCGCACCGAGAACATTCGCCGTGTCGGTGAGATGGTGAAACTCTTTCTCGAAGCAGGGGTAATCACCCTTACCGCATTTATCTCACCACTGCGTAGCGATCGTCGTCGTGTTCGGCAACTGGTTGGCGATGGTGATTTCATCGAGGTCTACTGCAAGTGCTCGCTCGAGACGTGTGAGGCACGCGATGTAAAGGGACTGTATAAAAAGGCCCGTGCTGGGGAGATCAAGGAATTTACCGGTATCTCTTCGCCCTACGAAGAGCCGGACCAGGCGGAAGTGGTTCTGGATACCGATGCGCTGACCATTGATGAAAGTGTCGATATGTTGATCGACTACATGCGCAAGAAACGTATTCTTCCAGAATGCGCTCGTTAACGCTTTTTAAATAACGCTCGCAGTACGATTAGCAGGTAATCTTTTTTGGTCAGGCGGGGGCGGCTGAAGACGTCCCCGCCGTGGTTTGAGAGTTTTTCTGTTACGGACAGGCCTGCCTCGATAATCAATCGTATCTCCAGACCGAAGCGACCATAAAGACGATTGCCCAGTGCGGCGCCGTCATGCATCATGGTTTTTATTCTTTCCAACTGAAAGTCGATTAGAGCGCACACAGTCGCACTATTCTGCTGTTCCGCAATATCTATTTCTGTGACGCCGAAACGATCCATCTCATCCTGCGGCAGATAAATACGATTATTTTCCCGGTAGTCCTGTTCCATATCCTGCATAAAATTGATCAATTGCAGGGCGCTGCAGATCTGATCCGAAAGACGGAGATTCTCTTCACTGGCACTACCCGATAGATAGAGTAATAATCGTCCCACCGGATTTGCTGAGCGGCGACAGTAGTCGAGCACAGCATCGAAATTTTCGTAGCGAGTAGTGGTGACATCCTGCCGAAAAGCGGAGAGCAGATCGTGAAACAGTTCCGTGGGTAAATCGTAGCGCGGGATAAGATCGGCCAGGGCGATAAAAACCGGATCGTCAGCTGATGAAAGCTGCTCCAGCTTTTCAGCGTAAGCATCGAGTTGCAGAAGACGTGTGTGGGTATCGGCGTCACCTTCGTCGGCGATATCGTCGGCACGACGGGCAAAGGCATAGATTGCTGCTACGCCGTCACGCATTTCACGGGGTAACAGGCGTGAGGCGACGGGGAAGTTTTCGTAGTGGCTTTGTGCCAGATTTCGGCACCAGGCATAGGCCTGTTCCGGGCTATACGTCACAGCAGCGTTTGTGCTAGTTTGGCTCAATTGAATCTCGTGGTTTTAATGGAAAGCTGACATGAAAAAAACGATCTTCATTATCGCTCTTTTACTTATTCTCGGTATGTGGATGGGCATCAACATCGCCAAGAACAAACCGCTGTTTAGTAATCCCTTTGCCGAACAGGATCTTCGTGATCGGGCAACCGGGGCGGCGAAAGAACTGCTGGACGAAGCCAAGGGCGCCGCTAAGAAGGCTCTGGACGATACGAAGCAGTAATACTACTTCGAAGTCTCCTCATCGCCACCGGACTGAAGAGCGCGCACCGCCTTGTCGATGGGCTGCGCCTCTTCCAGTTCTTTCTTACTGTGAATCCCCATCTCGGTAAATTTGCGAGCACCCGGCAGGATGCGTGAATCGAACGATCCCACCGCACTGTTAAAGTGGTTAACGCTGCTGTCGAGACTTTTGCCCAGTCGGGTAAGGTGTTCGGCAAAGGTGCCAAGCCGTCCGTAGAGTTCCTCACCCACTTCCCGAATCTTCTCCGCATTCTCTGCCAGTGCCTGTTGGCGCCAGCCGTAGGCGACGGCGCGTAGCAGGGCGACAAAGCTGGTGGGGGTGGCGAGAATGACTTTCTCCGCCATGGCGTCTTCCAGCAGCTTGCGGTCCAGATCGAGGGCGGCGCTGAGGAACTGCTCGCCAGGGATGAACAGCACCACGAAGTCAGGTGCGTTCTTGAACTGTTGCCAGTAGCTCTTCGCGGCCAGTTCGCGCACCCGTTCGCGCACCTTGCGTGCATGACGGGTGAGGGCGGTTTGCCGCTCCTCATCGCTGCTGGCTTCCACGGCGCTGAGGTAGGCGTCCAGCGGGGTCTTGGCATCGACCACAATTTCGCGATTGTCGGGCATACGCACCACCATATCGGGGCGCAGCGCCTGGCCTTCGGTGTCGCGCACCTGCTCCTGTTCGAAGAAGTCGCAGTGCTCCACCATGCCTGCCAGTTCGGCCAGTCGCTTGAGGGTCATCTCACCCCATTGACCGCGTACCTCGGGTCGGCGTAGCGCCTGCACCAGATTGCGGGTCTCGGTTTGCAGCAGGCGTTGCGCCTCACCCATCGATTCCAGGTGTTTGTGCAGCGAGCCGTAGGCCTGCTGGCGCTCCTTCTCCATTTCGCGGATCTGCTGTTCGGTCTTTGCCAGGGTTTCGCGGATCGGTTTGACCAGATTCTCCACCGCCTTCTCTTTCTGCTCCAGGTCGTGTTGCGACTTGAGGTGGAGTTGCTTGAAGTTCTCC
This sequence comes from Thiohalomonadaceae bacterium, assembly GCA_050302275.1. Taxonomy (GTDB): domain Bacteria; phylum Pseudomonadota; class Gammaproteobacteria; order Thiohalomonadales; family Thiohalomonadaceae; genus JAPHTQ01. Next base: position 31,259 of record JBNLAT010000020.1, read on the forward strand.
TGGGCCAGGCGCAGGAATTCGCCGCTGTTATGTTTCAGCGCTTCGGCGGCAAGGGTGTTGAAACTGTCGCCGAGTTGTTTTTTTGCCTCGGCATAGGCGACCTGTTTCTCTGCCGCGCTACGCCGTTCTGCCTCCAGTTCCGATTGCAGGCGGATATTCTCTTCACGCAGTTGCAGATTCTTTTTGTGCTGTGACAGCCAGGTGAGTAGGGCAGCGACGATCGCAAGCAGTAGCGCTCCGAGGCCGAGCAACAGCAGTTGAGTGGTGTCCAGGCTTTCCATGGTCATTGAGCTTACCACCGCTCAAGCCAGTCGAGTATCTCCAGGGCGTTCTCGACCAGGCCGTCGGCCTGCCAGCTTGTAGGTTCGTCGCCGTCGCCGAGGTAGCCGAACAGCGCCACCAGCGTATGCATTCCGGCATTGCGGCCTGCCTCGATGTCACGTTGAGCATCACCGATATAGAGGCATTCCGCCGCTTCGCTCCCCGCCTGATGGCAGGCCAGCAGCATCGGTGCCGGATGGGGTTTGCGCTCGGGCAGGGTGTCTCCGCTGACCACGGTGGCGGCGCGTTGGCGGATACCGAGTTCTTCCAGCAGCGGCTCGGTGAGCCACTCCGGTTTATTGGTGACTACGCCCCAGTTGAGGCCGCGCTGCTCCAGTTGTTCGAGCAGTTCCGTCATGCCGGCGAACAGGCGGGTCTCGCGGGCGATGTTGGCGCGGTAGATATCGAGCAAGCGTTGGCGTAGCGCAGGGAAGTCGGCATGGGATTCGTCGATGGCGAAACCGTGCTTGATCAGGGCGATACCGCCGTGGGAAACCACCGGGCGGATATTTTCATAGGGAAGTGGTTCGCGGCCTTGCTCCTGCAACACACTATTGAGGGCGAAGGCGAGATCGGGTGCGGTGTCGGCGAGGGTGCCGTCGAGATCGAACAGCACCGTTTTAATTCCAGACATTTATTTGGGGCGGCTGCAGTGGGCCATATAGTTAACGTCGAGGTCGTCGCCCAGGCTGTACTCTTTGCTGAACGGGTTATAGCTCATGCCCGTCAGCTCCTTCATATCCAGCTCAGCAGCACGGGTCCATGCCTCCAGTTCGGATGGGCGAATGAATTTGGCGAAGTCGTGGGTGCCGCGGGGCAGCAGACGCAATACGTACTCGGCGCCGACGATGGCGAAGAGGTAGGACTTGGGATTACGGTTAATGGTGGAGAAGAAAAGTTGACCGCCGGGCTTAGCGAGACGGGCGCAGGCGGCGATCACCGAGCCGGGATCGGGTACGTGCTCCAGCATCTCCATGCAGGTGACCACATCGAAACTGCCGGGCATCTCATCGGCCAGTTCTTCGGCGGTGATGCGGCGGTACTCCACTTCGACACCCGATTCCAGTTTATGCAGTTGCGCCACCTGCAACGGTGCTTCACCCATGTCGATGCCCATCACCGTGGCGCCACGCTGGGCCATGCTCTCTGCGAGGATACCTCCGCCGCAGCCGACGTCGAGCACCTTCTTGCCGCTGAGATTAGAGCGCTGATCGATATAGTTGAGGCGCAGCGGATTGATCTCGTGCAGGGGTTTGAACTCGCTGTGAGGGTCCCACCAGCGGGAGGCGAGTTCTTCGAATTTACCGACTTCGGCGTGATCGACGTTGTGCTGTTTCTTGGCTGCGCTCATGGGTTACCTGTCACGATTGTTCGACGAGTCTGGTCTGCCAGCGTTTGGCGGCGGCGAGGATTTCGCCTTCGTCCAGGGTGGTCAGGCGGTGCTCCTTGAGCAGGTGACGCCCGGCAACCCAGACATCGCTCACCTTGTCGCGCCCGGTGGCATAGACCAGTTGGGAGACCGCATGGTACAGCGGTTGGGTCTCCAGATCATCCATCTTCACCGCGACGATGTCCGCCGCCTTGCCTGCGACCAGCGAGCCGCAGACCGACTCCAGTCCCAGGGCGCGGGCGCCGTTGAGGGTCGCCATCTCCAGTGCCTTCTCCGCGGGCAGGGCACTGGCGTCACCGGCAACACCTTTTGCTAGCAGCGCGGCGGTGCGCATCTCGGAGAACATGTCGAGGTCGTTGTTGCTCGCTGCGCCGTCGGTGCCGAGGGCTACGTTGACCCCGGCATCGATCAGTTTCTGCACCGGGCAGAAGCCACTGGCCAGCTTCAGGTTCGATTCGTGGCAGTGGATGACGTGGGCATTGGCCGCGGCGTGGGCGGCGATCTCCTCGTCGCTCAATTGGGTCATGTGTACCGCTGCCAGTTGCGGACCGACCAGACCCAGCTCGGCGAGACGTGCCAGCGGACGTTTGCCCAGTTGCTGTTCGCTTTCACCAACCTCATGCGCCGTCTCATGTACGTGCATATGGATCGGGATCTGCAACTCTTCCGCGTACATCAACACCTTCTGCAGTGGTTCGTCGGAGACAGTGTAGGGGGCGTGCGGGGCGAAGGCGGTGGTGATCAGTGGTGAGTGTTTGACCTGATCGTGCAGGGCGTTGCCCTTGCTGATGTATTCGTCGGCGTTCTGCGCCCAAGCGGTGGGGAAGTCGATCACGATGAGGCCGAGTACCGCCCGCATCCCTGCCTGTTCCGCGACCCGTGCGGCCTCGTCGGCGAAGAAGTACATGTCGTTGAAGCAGGTGGTGCCGCCGCGCAACATCTCCGCCATCGCCAGCCGGGTACCGTCACGCACAAATTCCGGATTCACCCACTTCGCCTCGGCGGGCCAGATGTGCTCCTGCAGCCAGGTCATCAACGGAAGGTCATCGGCGAGACCGCGCATCAGGCTCATTGCCGCGTGGGTATGGGCGTTAATCAGACCAGGGATCAATATATGTTCGTTCTGTTCGAACTCGACTTCGGCGTTATAGCTTTCGCGCGCCCTGTCGCTGGGTAACAGCTCGACGATGTGACCATCCTTGATCGCGATGGCATGGTTCTCCAGCACCACTCCGGCAGGTTCAACCGGAACGATCCAGCGGGCATGAATGAGGGTGTCGATGTTTTGCATGCGCCCAAGAGTAAATAAACCCTGTGTTGACCACAAGCATGCATAAACGAAAAAAAGGTGCGTCATGCACCTTTATAAACGGGCCACTAGGAGGTGGTATTCACAACATATATTGGCATCCCTGCCAAAAACGGTCCTTGATGAGGGAGACTTAGAACTTGTAGACCAGGCCAACAGCCAGGGCAGAACCATCGCCTGACAGCTTGCCTTTGTGTGCCAGACCACCGTCGGTGCCGTTGGCATACAGGGCATAGATGCTGGCTGATTTATCCATTTTGAAGTTGACGCCGACAGCGGTCATGACTTCATCGTTGGTACCAGAAACGCCATCATCACGCATGCCGTAAGCGGCGTTGATGGTGGCGGAACCACCGGTTTTGTACTTCAGGCTGACATAGGTTTCAGTCTGGTCATCGATGGTATCCATGGAGAGAGTCTCAAAGACCACACCAATGGTAGCCGGACCGAAGGTGTAACCGGCGCCGAACTTGGAGGCGGTTTTCACATCACCAGCAACGGTGTCGGAGTAGCTTTCAACTGCACCAGCCAGGTACAGCGGACCTTGGTCGTAGTTGACCATCACGCTGTTGGCGTTATTGGCGTTTTCAGCAGTTACAGAGTCGTCACCGGCATAGTAAGCAGCGGCAAAACCGACGCTGCCGAACTGGTTAACGTAGGCAATAACATTACCCAGACGATTGTCGACCTGGATGATGTTGTTGTAGTCGGCATAGGTATCAGCGAACGGGTCCAGCTTGGCGGTAGACATTTTGTGCGGGGTGTCGTGTACACCGGCCAGCACGGTACCGAAGCCACCTTTTACACCGACAAAGGTGTTACGCGCTTTGATCATGTCGGCGCTGGATTTGGTGGCGTCGCCTGCGTAGTCGATTTCCATCTCCAGTTGACCGATGAAGCTCAGGCCACCGCCAACGTCAGTGCTGGCCTTGAAACCCAGGCGGGAAGCATTGCTCTTGATCTGGGTAGCATTATTCTTGGTGCCAGCAACATCCTGGGAAACAGCGGCGACAGAGGTGTGGATCTTGCCGTACACGGTTGCTTCAGCAGAAGCATTGGCGGAAACGGCCAGAGCCGCGGTGATTGCTGCAGCAATCAGAGCTTTCTTGTGTTGCATCATTACACTCCTACATGGGGTTATGTGGATATCCAAAAAGCGGGCACAGTCTTGCAACGCTTTGTTACAGCGCTATTGCCCGTTGGTTACGGGGGGATGAAAGTTTTATTACTAAGCGTTCTGGTAGTGGGGTTTGAAGGTTTGCGTTAGACTGCGCCACTTACTTTTTTGGCGGGACGGTTACCGACAGATGTCAGATTCATTCGATACGATTCGCGCAGTACTTTGGCAAAACGACAAACTTCGGCTGCTGGATCAGCGCCTGTTACCACGGGAAGAGATTTGGCTGGAGTACGACGAGCCACGTGCAGTGGCCGATGCGATCCGCGATATGGTGGTGCGAGGTGCGCCTGCCATCGGCGTTACCGCGGCCTTCGGTGTAGTGTTGGCCGTGCGCAATCAACTGGCCGCTGGCCGTGACGGTATTGAGGAGAGATTGAAAGACGATTTCGCTTATCTGGCCGCTGCGCGTCCCACTGCGGTGAATCTTTTCTGGGCGCTGGAGCGAATGCAGCAGACACTGCAGAGCTTGCTGGCTGCCGACACCGATCTATTAGAAGGGATGCTGGCTGAGGCAAAAGCGATCCACGATGAAGACATCGCCGCCAATCGTCACATGGGCGAACTGGGCGCAGCGTTGATCGAAGAGCAGGGCTGCGGTGTGCTGACCCACTGCAATACCGGCTCCCTGGCCACCGGCGGTTTCGGTACCGCCCTCGGCGTGATCCGTGCCGCCTATGCGCAGCAGCGTATCAACCATGTCTATGCCGACGAGACCCGTCCCTGGTTGCAGGGCGCACGCCTTACCGCCTGGGAACTGGTGAAAGATAAGATCCCGGTGACCCTGTTGGCCGACGGTGCGGGTGCGGCACTGATGAAGCAGGGCAAGGTGAAGTGGCTGATCGTCGGTTCTGATCGTATCGCCGCCAACGGCGATGTGGCCAACAAGATTGGCACCTACCATGCGGCCGTGGCAGCCAAATATCACGGGGTGAAGGTAATGGTAGTGGCACCGACCTCCACCGTGGACATGTCACTGGAGAGCGGTGACCTCATTCCCATTGAACAGCGCAGCGCCGATGAGGTGCTTAGCCTTGGTGGGCAGCGGGTCGCAGCGGAAGGGGCCGAGGCGTGGAATCCCGCCTTCGATGTGACCCCGGCGGAACTGGTTGACGCTATCGTCACCGAAAAAGGGGTCGTTTTGGCCCCGAATAGGCAAAAAATGGCCGAAATGATGGCAAATTAGTCAGAGCAAATTGGTGCGAAATCCTCTCAGACGCCCGCTGAGGGCCTCTGAGCGCATTTTCCCGGATGCGGCGGGGTCGGGCGGTGTGTTACACTGGGCGCTGTTTTTCGCCTCTCCGTCATATGGAACGTATGGGCCTGTGCAAGTTAAAGGATAACGCCATCTGATGACCGATTTTGCTAAAGAAGTCCTCCCGATCAATATCGAGGAGGAGATGAAGCAGTCCTATCTCGATTACGCCATGAGCGTTATCGTCGGCCGAGCCCTGCCAGATGTGCGGGATGGCCTCAAGCCGGTCCACCGCCGCGTGCTTTACGCCATGCGCGAGCTGGGCAACGACTGGAACAAGCCCTACAAGAAATCGGCCCGTGTGGTCGGTGACGTTATCGGTAAATACCATCCCCACGGTGACTCCGCGGTCTACGATACCATCGTGCGTATGGCCCAGCCTTTCTCCCTGCGCTACATGCTGGTCGATGGCCAGGGTAACTTCGGTTCCATCGACGGCGATTCCGCTGCGGCGATGCGTTATACCGAAGTCCGTATGGCCAAGATTGCCTCGGAACTGCTGGCTGACATCGATAAAGAGACCGTCGATTTCGTTCCCAACTATGACGAATCCGAGAGTGAGCCGGAGGTTCTGCCGGCACGTCTGCCCAATCTGCTGATCAACGGCTCCGCCGGTATCGCGGTCGGTATGGCGACCAACATCCCGCCGCATAACCTGACCGAGGTGACCAATGCCTGTCTGGCGCTGATCGAGAATCCTGAACTCGATATCCCCGGTCTGATGCAGCATGTTCCCGGCCCCGATTTCCCCACCGCCGGTATCATCAACGGCGCCGCCGGTATCCACGAGGCCTACCACACAGGTCGCGGCCGCATCTACGTACGTGCGCTCACCGAGATCGAAGAGATGGATTCCGGTCGCCAGCGCATCGTCGTTACCGAACTGCCGTATCAGGTGAACAAGGCGCGGCTGCTGGAGAAGATTGCCGAGCTGGTTAAAGAGAAGAAGATCGAAGGGATCTCCGAACTGCGCGACGAGTCCGACAAGGACGGTATGCGCATGGTGATCGAGCTGAAGCGCGGCGAAGTGCCGGAGGTGTTACTCAACAACCTCTACAAGCACACCGCGATGCAGAGCGTCTTCGGTATCAACATGGTTGCACTGGTCGACGGGCAGCCGAAGCTGCTCAACCTCAAGCAGATGCTGGAGGCGTTCATCCGCCACCGTCGCGAGGTAGTGACCCGTCGTACCATTTTCGAACTGCGCAAGGCGCGTGAACGCGCCCATGTGTTGGAAGGTCTGGCGGTCGCGCTGGCCAACATCGATCCGATCATTGAATTAATTAAGGCCGCACCTTCCCCGGCCGAAGCCAAGGCCGGACTGCTGGCACGTGGTTGGGAGCCGGGTGTAGTCAACGATATGCTGGCCCGTGCCGGTGCCGAGGCTTCCCGCCCCGAAGGGTTGGCGAAAGAGTTTGGTCTGGTCGATGGCATGTACCATCTTTCCGAGGCTCAGGCACAGGCGATCCTCGAACTGCGTCTGCACCGCCTGACTGGTCTGGAGCAGGACAAGATCATCAACGAATACCGCGAACTGCTCGGTACCATTGAAGACCTGCTCGATATTCTCGGTAGTCACGAAAGATTGATGAGCGTGATCCGCGGAGAACTGGAAGCGATCCGCGAACAGTATGGCGACGAGCGCCGTACCGAGATCGTTGCGACACGTGCCGATCTTCGTCTGGAAGATCTGATCAGCGAAGAGGATGTAGTGGTGACCCTTTCCCATGAGGGTTACGCCAAGGCCCAACCGCTGACCGACTACCGTGCGCAGAAGCGCGGTGGACGCGGCAAGTCAGCCACCGCGACCAAGGATGAGGATTTTGTCGACAAGATGTTCGTGGCCAACACCCACGACACCATCCTCTGCTTCTCCAGCCGTGGCCGGGTCTACTGGCTCAAGGTTTACGAGCTGCCGCAGGCGGGTCGCGCCTCACGCGGTAAGCCGATCGTCAATCTGTTGCCGCTGGAAGAGGGCGAGCGGATTAACGCGATCCTGCCGATCCGTGAATTCGAGGAAGACAAGTTCGTCTTCATGGCAACCGCCAACGGTACGGTGAAGAAGACCCCGCTGGTCGATTACTCCCGTCCGCGTGCCAGTGGCATCATCGCCGTAGAACTGGTCGAAGGCGATCAACTGGTCGGCGTTACCGTTACTGACGGCACCTCCGACATCATGCTCTTCTCCAGTGCGGGCAAGGTAATCCGCTTCAAGGAAGAGGACGTGCGTTCCATGGGCCGCGTCTCCCGCGGTGTGCGCGGTATTCGTCTTGGCGAAGGTCAGTCAGTGATCGCGATGATCCTGGCCGACGAGGGTTGTGTACTGACCGCGACTGAAAACGGTTACGGCAAACGGACCCCGATCGACGATTACCCGGTTTACGGTCGCGGTGGTCAGGGTGTTATTGCGATTCAGACCAGCGACCGTAACGGCGCAGTGGTCGGCGCGGTGCTGGTCTCCGAAGAAGATGAGATGATGTTGATTACCGATGGCGGCACGCTGGTACGTAGTCGTGTGGCTGAGGTCTCCACCATGGGTCGTAATACCCAGGGTGTCCGCCTGATCAATTTGACCAAAGAGGAAAAATTGATCGGTGTCGAACGGATCGCCGAATCCGACGAGGGGGAAGAGGTTGAAGGCGAAGAGGGTGAAGGCGACGAAAGCGCCGAGTAATCCGTCCACGCTTTTGTAGTTTTATTCAGGAAACAGACAGAGGTAATTCGATGGCACGTGTATTCAACTTCAGCGCCGGTCCGGCGATGTTACCCCAGGCAGTGATCGAGCGCGCGCAACAGGAGATGCTCGACTGGAACGGCAGCGGCATGTCGGTCATGGAAATGAGCCATCGCGGCAAGGAGTACATGTCTATCGCGGAGAAGGCCGAGGCTGATCTACGCGAAGTGATGAACATTCCTGCCAACTACAAAGTGCTGTTTCTGCAGGGTGGCGCCTCCAGTCAATTTGCCATGGTGCCGATGAACCTGCTTCGCGGCAAAGGTAAGGCCGATTACATCAATACCGGTTCATGGAGTAAAAAAGCGATCGCCGAGGCGAAGCGCTCCTGTGACGTTAACGTCGCCTTCGATGCTTCCGCCGAAAGCGGTAAATTTACCTTCGCACCGGCTCAGGGTGATCTGAACCTCTCCGCCGATGCAGCCTATGTGCATTACACCCCCAACGAAACTATCGAAGGGGTGGCTTTCCCGTACGTGCCGGAAACCGGTGACATTCCGCTGGTTGCCGATATGTCGTCACTGATCCTTAGCGGCCCAATGGATGTTTCCAAGTTTGGTGTGATCTACGCCGGTGCACAGAAGAATATCGGTCCGGCGGGCCTGACCGTGGTTATCGTACGTGAAGACCTGATCGGTGAAACCATCGCTGGCACGCCGACCATGTTTAACTATGAAACCCATGCAAAGGCCGATTCCATGTACAACACCCCTGCCACCTATGCATGGTATCTGGCAGGGTTGGTGTTCGAATGGCTGAAGAACGACATCGGCGGTCTTGGCAAGATGGCCGAGATCAACAACCGTAAAGCCGCCAAGCTTTATGCTGCGATCGACGGTTCCGATTTCTATGCCAATCCGGTCGCGACAGAGTGTCGTTCAATCATGAACGTACCGTTCACCCTGGCCAATGCCGATCTCGATGCCACTTTCCTTAGCGAAGCCAAGGCAGCCGGTCTGGTCACCCTCAAAGGTCACCGCTCTGTTGGCGGTATGCGCGCATCGATCTACAACGCGATGCCGGAAGAGGGTGTCGATGCGTTGGTTGCGTTCATGGCGGATTTCGAAAAGCGTAACGGATAGAGCTGTAAACCACGAAGCAAGCGGAGTACGTTCCTGCGTACTTCGCTGCTTTTGTGGGAATTGAAAGGGGATGGTGATGTACAAAATTCTAACACTGAACAATATTTCTTCTGTCGGTCTGGATCGTCTGCCGCGTGATAAGTATGAAGTGGCCTCTGAATTTCAACACCCGGACGGCATTCTGCTGCGTTCTTTCAAAATGCACGAGATGGCAATTCCCGAATCGCTGAAGGCGGTTGGTCGTGCCGGTGCCGGGGTGAACAACATCCCGGTGGATAAGATGAGTGAGAAGGGCGTAGTGGTATTCAATGCGCCCGGTGCTAATTCCAATGCGGTTAAGGAGCTGGTGATTGCAGGTATGTTGATGGCCTGTCGCAACATCGCTCAGTCCTGGGATTTTGCCCGCAACCTGGAAGGTACCGACGAAGAGATCAACAAACAGACCGAAGCGGGTAAGAAAAACTTCGGCGGTTTCGAACTGCCGGGTCGTACCCTTGGCGTAGTCGGTCGCGGAGCCATCGGTGTGCGTATTGCCAATGCCGCGGTGGCACTCGGCATGAAAGTGATCGGTTATGACCCGGGCATCACCGTGCGTGGAGCATGGCAGCTGGATGCCTCGGTGAAGCAGGCGACCAGTGTTGATGAACTGCTGAGCAATTCCGATTTCATCACCTTCCATGTGCCGCTGATCGACGCGACCCGCAACCTGATTAACGAAGACCGTCTCAAGACCATGAAGGACAACGTGGTCGTATTGAACTTTGCCCGTGGTGGTATTGTTGATGACGAGGCGATGGTCAAGGCGCTGGATAGCGGCAAGGCCTATGCTTATGTCTGCGACTTCCCCTCCAACCTGTTAAAGAAGCATCCCCGTGTGGTGACTCTGCCGCACCTTGGCGCTTCCACCCGCGAGGCGGAAGAAAACTGCGCCATCATGGTGGCGGAGCAGGTGAAGGATTATCTGGAAAACGGTAATGTGATCAATTCGGTGAATTTCCCCGAGGTGGTGATGCCGCGTACCGAAGGTGCCTTCCGTGTGGCGGTGGTCAACTCCAATGTGCCGAATATGCTGGGACAGATCTCCTCCAGCCTGGCCAAGGCGGGATTGAACATTATCGACATGTTGAACAAGTCCCGCGGTGAACTGGCTTATACACTGGTTGATGTAGACAAGACGGTACCGCAGGAGAGCCTCGACGAAATCGCTGCCATCGAAGGTGTGTTGGCAGTACGGGCTATCGGCGAATAGACGAAACAGGCATGAGCAACGACAAACAACTGGAAGCGATCCGTAAACGCATCGACGGGCTCGATGAGCAGTTGCAACAGCTGATCAACGAGCGTGCTGCATTGGCGCAGGAAGTGGCCCAGGTCAAACTGGCCGCTGGCACCGATGCGGTTTTCTATCGTCCTGAGCGTGAAGCACAGGTGTTGCGCCGGGTACGTGAACGTAACCAGGGACCGTTGTCGGCGGAAGAGATGGCGCGACTGTTCCGCGAAGTGATGTCCGCCTGTTTGGCGCTGGAGCGTCCGACCACCGTGGCCTTCCTAGGCCCCGAAGGGACCTTCACTCATGAGGCAGCACTAAAACACTTCGGTCACTCCATGGTCGGTTCGCCGCTGGCAGCGATCGACGAAGTGTTCCGCGAGGTGGAAGCGGGTGGTGCCGATTACGCTGTGGTGCCGGTGGAGAACTCCACTGAGGGTGCGGTGAACCTGACCCTCGACCTGCTGCTCAAGACACCCCTGCAGATCGCCGGTGAAGTGGAACTGCGCATCCACGATCATCTGATGAGCAATGAAACTGAACTGGCTGCGATAAAGAAGGTTTACTCTCACGCTCAGTCGTTGGCGCAGTGTCGTGAATGGCTCGACACCAATCTGCCGATGGTAGAGCGTATTGCGGTAAGCAGTAATGCCGAAGCGGCGCGTTTGGCTGCGGGAGAAAAAGGCACAGCGGCGATCGCCGGTCGTGCCGCAGCGGAGCGTTATGCACTTCCTTTGCTGGCGGAGAATATTGAGGATGAGCCGAACAACACCACGCGCTTCCTGATCCTCGGTCGCGAGGCGGTACCTGCCAGTGGCGAGGACAAGACCGCATTGCTGCTTTCCACCCGTAACAAACCCGGTTCGCTGTTTAAGCTGCTGGAACCGCTGGCACGTAACGGGATCTCCATGACCCGTATCGAGTCACGTCCTTCCCGTCAGGGAACCTGGGACTATGTCTTCTTCGTCGAGATCCTCGGCCACCGCAGTGACGAGAAACTAGCTGCCGCTCTGGCAGAACTGGAAGACGAGGCCGCACTGTTTAAGGTGCTGGGTTCGTTCCCTGTCGCCGTCCTCTAAAAGTGGCCTCAAAAATACTGCGCTTGGTGATACGGTGTTAAAAATGGACTCAAAATGCTCATTTACTGCGTGTAAACTCCGCTTTCTCGTCCATTTTTGCACCCAAGGGCATTACCTTCGGGGCACCTTGTTCTCACCTGCGCTCGTTATCTTTGAGACCACTTTTAATTCTTCCAAATGAGCGATCTACTTAAATATGCCAAACCGGGTGTGCTTGGTCTGCATCCCTATCAGCCGGGCAAGCCGATCGACGAACTGGAACGTGAGTATGGTGTAAGTAACATCATCAAGCTTGCCTCCAATGAGAATCCGCTGGGGCCGTCAACCAAAGCCCTGGCAGCGATGCGTGGTGAGCTGGATGAGATTTGGCTCTATCCGGATGGCAACGGCTTCGAGCTGAAACAGAAGCTGGCAGCGAAGCATGGCGTTGCCATGGATCGTATTACCCTGGGCAACGGCTCCAGCGATGTGCTGGAGTTTGCGGTGCGGGTCTTTGTCGGTCCTGGCGATGAAGTACTCTTTTCTGAACACTCCTTTGCTCTCTATCCGATCCTGACCCAGGCGGTCGGTGGTACCGGCGTAGTGGCTCCGGCCTCGGACTGGGGCCACGATTTGAACGCGATGCGTGAGCGGATTAGCGAGCGTACCCGTGTGATTTTCGTTGCCAACCCCAACAATCCCACCGGTACCTGGCTTGGGGCCGCTGAGCTGGAAGCGTTCATTCGCGAAGTGCCTGAAAATATTCTGGTGGTGGTCGACGAAGCCTACTTCGATTACGCCATCGAACCGGCCACTGGCGCAGAAGACTATCCCGATTGCAGTGCCTGGGTGGAGCGTTACCCCAATCTGATGGTTGCACGAACCTTCTCAAAGTCTTACGGTTTGGCGGGTTTACGGGTAGGCTATGCGGTTTCCCATCCGCAGGTAGCGGATTTGATGAACCGGGTGCGGCCGCCGTTTAACGTCAACAGCGTGGCACTGGCTGCTGCTGCAGCAGCGCTGGATGATGCGGAGCACCTGACACGTTCGGTGGCATTGAACGCCGCCGGGTTGAAGCAGTTGACTGCTGCTTTCGATCTCATGGGGCTGGCGTACATTCCCTCGGTGGGTAATTTCATTAGTGTGGATCTGCAACGTCCCGGCGCGCCGGTCTATGAAGCATTGCTGCACGAAGGGGTGATCGTACGTCCCGTGGCCAACTACGGTATGCCCAACCACCTGCGTGTGACGGTCGGAACCGAGGAAGAGAACGAACGTTTCCTCGCTGCCCTGAAAAAGGTGCTGGCGAAGTGATTTCTGAACAGGCTGCTGTCGCAGTAGCCGCCAATAGAGGTTAAAGAGAGTTAGCGATGATTATCATCATGAACAGCGACACCACCAATGAACAGATCGAAGGGGTGGTGAACAAGCTGAAAAGTTTCGGTCTCGACAGTAACGTCTCCCGTGGCGTCGAGCGCACTGTGATTGGTGCTATCGGCGATGAGACCAAGGCCGACAAGGAGTTGTTGCAGGCGTTACCCGGTGTGGAAAATGTCATCCGCGTGATGAAGCCATACAAGATCGTCGCCCGTTCCTATCATCAGGAAGATACGGTTATCGACCTGGGTAACGGCATCAAGATCGGTGGCAATCAGGTTCAGGTGATCGCCGGTCCCTGTTCGGTAGAGACTCAGGAACAGATGAATGCCGCTGCCGACGGTGTTGCTGCTGCCGGTTGCCGTGTGATGCGTGGTGGTGCGTTCAAGCCGCGTACTTCACCTTACGCATTCCAGGGTAAAGGGGTTGAAGGACTGGAGATCTTCCAGAAGGCGGCCAAGCGACACAACATGCCCATCGTGACCGAACTGATGGACGTGCGTGCGATAGATGCCTTCATGGAACACGACGTTGATGTGATTCAGATCGGCACCCGCAATATGCAGAACTTTGATCTGCTGAAAGAAGTGGGGCGTATTCACAAGCCGGTCATCCTCAAGCGCGGCATGTCCGCCACAATCAAAGAGTGGTTGATGTCGGCGGAGTACATCGCTGCCGGTGGTAACCACAACATCATCTTCTGTGAACGCGGCGTGCGTAGCTTCGAGACCATGTACCGCAACATGCTCGACGTCACCGCCATTCCGGTGTTGAAGAAAGAGACCCACCTGCCGGTGATCGTCGACCCGAGCCACGCCGGTGGTAAGGCATCACTGGTGGCCTCGCTCTCATTGGCAGCGGTGGCTGCCGGGGCCGATGGTCTGCTGGTGGAGATGCATCCCACTCCCTGTGAAGCATGGTGTGACGCAGATCAGGCCCTTGATGCCGCCGAACTGAAGGCGTTGATGCCGCAACTGAGAGCTGTCGCCCAGGCTATTGGTCGCGATCTCTGAGATGACGATTAAGCGCCTCAGCGTTATCGGTGTTGGCCTGATCGGCGGTTCGCTGGCGCGGGCGCTGAAGGCCGCCAATGCCTGTGACGAAATTGTCGGCTGGGGACGCAATGCCGAACAGCTGCAAAAGGCGAAAACACTGGGTGTTATCGATCGGGCAGAAACCGATCTCGCCGCCGCGGTGAGGGACGCCGATATTATCGTGATCGGTGTGCCTGTCGGGGCAATGGAAGAGATGCTGATGGCGCTGAAAGCGCACCTTGGTGCGCAGGTCATCGTTACCGATGTGGGCAGCACCAAGGGTTCTGTGATCGAGGCTGCACGCAAGGTATTTGGCATCGTGCCGCCCCGTTTCATCCCCGGTCATCCCATCGCCGGGACGGAACAGAGTGGGGTGGAAGCTGCGCTGGACGATCTGTTCCAACAACGGCGAGTGATCCTGACGCCTGATGAGGACAGCGATCCTGATGCGGTCAGCGCAGTACGTGCGATGTGGCAACAGGCTGGTGCCGAAGTGACTGAGATGAGTGTCGAACACCACGATGAGGTGTTGGCTGCGACCAGTCACCTGCCGCACATGTTGGCCTTTACTCTGGTCGATACCCTGGCGCGGTTAGAGGACCACGACGATATCTTCCGTTATGCCGCCGGTGGTTTCCGCGACTTTACCCGTATCGCCTCCAGCAATCCGCAAATGTGGCACGACATCTGTCTCAATAACCGTGAAGCGTTGCTGAAGATGCTGCGCCGTTTCGATGATGAGTTGCAGACACTGGCGAAAGCGATTGAAAGCGGTGACAGCAAGGTACTGCTCGACACCTTTACCCGAGCTAAAACGGCTCGCGACGATTACTGCGAAAAGAACTGTTAAATCCAATGAGTTCAGATAAGAACGTTATCTATACTGTGCAACCAGGCGGTTCCCTTACTGGCGCCCTGCGCGTTCCCGGCGACAAATCGATCTCCCACCGTTCCATAATGCTCGGCTCGCTGGCCGAGGGAACAACAGAAGTTACCGGCTTTCTCGAAGGGGAAGACAGCCTCGCCACCCTGCAGGCGTTCCGTGATATGGGCGTACAGATTTCTGGACCCGAGCAGGGCAGGGTGACGATCCACGGTGTCGGTCTGCATGGACTGAAGGCACCTGGCCAGCCGCTCGAACTCGGTAACTCTGGCACCTCGATGCGTCTGCTCTCGGGTCTGATGGCGGGTCAAAGTTTTGATGTAGAGATGCATGGCGATGCCTCGCTCTCCAAGCGGCCGATGAAACGGGTAACCGAACCGCTGGCGCTAATGGGTGCAAAAGTGGGAACCACAGAAACGGGAACTCCGCCGCTAAAGGTTCAGGGTGTGCAACCGTTGCACGGTATCGAATATCAGATGCCGATGGCCTCGGCTCAGGTGAAATCGTGCCTGCTTCTGGCCGGGCTCTATGCCGATTCGCCTACCTGTGTCACCGAACCGGCACCGACCCGGGATCACACTGAGCGCATGCTGCGCGGATTCGGTTATCCGGTGAAGGTGGATGGCGCGACCGCCTGTGTCGAACCGGGCGGTAAGCTGACCGCTACCAATATTGATGTCCCCGCGGATATCTCTTCTGCCACCTTCTTTATGGTCGGCGCGGCGATTGCCGAGGGCTCCGATGTGACCCTGCAGCACGTGGGTATCAACCCGACTCGTATCGGCGTGATCAACATCCTGCGCCTGATGGGCGCGGACCTTACGGTAGATAACGAGCAGGAGGTCGGCGGTGAGCCAGTGGCCGATATCCGCATTCGTACCAGTAAACTCAAGGGTATCCGTATTCCCGAAGATCAGGTGCCATTGGCCATCGACGAGTTCCCGGCGCTGTTTGTCGCTGCGGCCTGTGCCGAAGGCGAGACCGTCCTGACCGGTGCCGAGGAGCTGCGAGTGAAAGAATCCGACCGCATCCAGGTAATGGCCGACGGACTCATCGCACTGGGTGTGGATGCTAAGCCTACCCCGGACGGTATCGTGATCCAGGGCGGACCTATTGGCAGCGGTCGGGTCGACAGCCACGGCGACCATCGCATCGCCATGTCCTTCGCCATGGCCGCGCTGCGCGCTACGGGGCCGGTCACCATCGACGACTGCGCCAACGTCAATACCTCCTTCCCCGGTTTCGTCGAGCTTGCCCGAAAGGCGGGTCTCACGATTAGCGAGGCGGGGGAGTAATGGGCGAAAACAGCATCCCGGTCATCACCGTCGACGGCCCCAGCGGGGTCGGTAAAGGCACCATTAGTCATCTTCTGGCCCAGAAACTGGGCTGGCACCTGCTCGATAGTGGAGCGCTTTACCGTCTTACTGCCCTGGCAGCCCTGAACCGTGGAGTGGCGCTGGAAGATGAGGCGGCGGTCGCCGCGATTGGCCGTGAACTGGATGTGGAATTCCTCGCCCTGGCGGGCGGAGAGATGAAGATAATTCTTGAAAAACAGGATGTTACCAACGATATCCGCACTGAGCAGGCGGGTGAAAATGCTTCCCGGGTAGCGGCCCTGCCGGCCCTGCGTGAAGCACTTTTGCAGCGCCAACGGGACTTCGCTGTGACACCGGGACTGGTCGCCGATGGCCGTGATATGGGCACCACCGTCTTCCCCGCCGCAGCCCATAAATTTTTTCTTGATGCCTCAGCCGAGGTTCGCGCAGAAAGGCGTTATAAGCAGTTGAAACAAAAGGGGTTCAGTGCTAGTCTGCGCAGTCTGATCGAGGAGATAGAGCAGCGTGACCAGCGAGATCGGTCGCGGGCAGTCTCTCCGCTCAGGGCGGCGGCGGATGCAATTACCATCGATACCTCCCACATGAGCATCGAAGAGGTGTTCAGTGAGGTCTATTCGCACTGTAGTGAATTCCACCGCTAAAGGGGCACAGGCATAAGCCTGCGCATAGATTGCAACTAACAACCCGCCTTGCTGGTTTTTTGTGGCAGCGCGGTTTTTTCATTTCAGGTTACCAAGCGATGAGCGAAAGCTTTGCAGAACTTTTTGAACAGAGCCTTGTTGATACTCAGATGCGTCCCGGTTCCATTGTGTCCGGTACCGTCGTTTCCGTAGGCTCAGATGTAGTCGTCGTCAATGCCGGCCTCAAATCTGAGGGCATGATTCCGGTAGAACAATTCCGCAATGATA
>JBNLAT010000021.1:0-48116 GCA_050302275.1 Thiohalomonadaceae bacterium
TCGAAAGTTAGCAGGTGGCAGGTGGCAGGTGGCAGGTGGCAGGTGGCAGGTGGCAGGTGGCACATCAGGATAGGTTTCTTCCTGTAACCTGCAACCTGATACCTGTAACCTTATAATCAGGTTTGCAGCGCCATGTTAGACTTACTCCAGTAACAGAATTCAGAGATATAACCATGCGCCACTACTCTTCCCTCGACAAACTGTTCATCAACATCGATACCGCGCTACGCACTGTGGCGGGCAGGCCGATCCTGACCGAACGCCCCAACCCGGCCGAGGGCATTGCCGAAGCACCGCTCTCCGATGCAGAGCGGGAACTGGCCGGACGGCTGATGCGCATCAACCACGCGGGCGAAGTGTCAGCGCAGGGGCTCTACCAGGGCCAGGCACTGACCGCCAAACTCCCTGAGGTGCGGGAGAAGATGGCGCGTGCCGCGCTGGAGGAGAACGATCACCTGGAGTGGTGCGAGCGCCGTGCCAAGGAACTTGGCACCCACGTCAGTTACCTCAACCCGTTCTGGTATGCAGGCTCAGTGGCCATCGGTGCGCTGGCCGGTGCGATCGGCGACAAGTGGAGCCTTGGCTTCGTGGTCGAGACCGAGCATCAGGTCTGTCGTCATCTCGACTCACACATGGCGCAGCTCTCGCCAGAGGACAGAAAGACCCACGCCATCCTGCAAATGATGCATGAGGACGAAGCACGCCATGCCGACATGGCGCAGGGTGCTGGCGGCGCACCATTCCCGGCCCCAGTGAAAGGCTTGATGAAACTGGTCTCCAAAGTAATGACCAGGACCGCTTACTGGGTATAGCTGCGGGTATAAACAACGTATAAAAAAACGGGGCCATCGGCCCCGTTTTTACTTTCTCAAATCAAATACCGCAGGCTAAATGTTACGCCCGTAGAAGATTTCTCTGATCTCGCGCTGTACCAGGCGGCGGATCTTCTTCGCCTCAGCAGCACTCAATTCATCAACACCACTACCGAAGAGATAGGTGTCGAGATCCAGGTCCTTGAGCATCATCTTGGTATGAAAGATGTTCTCCTGATAGACGTTTACGTCGATCATCTCATAACGCAGCTTGGCATCCTTGGCGATGAAATTCTGGATCGAGTTGATCTTGTGATCGATAAAGTGCTTCTTGCCGCGCACGTCACGGGTAAACCCACGCACCCGATAGTCCAGGGTAACGATGTCCGACTCGAAGCTATGGATCAGATAGTTCAACGCCTTGAGTGGAGAAATCCGGCCACAGGTCGAAACATCAATATCGACACGGAAGGTGGCAATACCTGCCTGCGGATGGACTTCCGGGTAAGTGTGTACCGTAAGATGGCTCTTGTCCAGATGACCCACTACCGCCTCAGGCAGCGGACCGGGAGCTTCGCTGTTGGAGATATGCTCGGCAATCACCGGCTCTTCCGAAATGAGGATGGTGACGCTGGCGCCCTGGGGCTCGTAATCCTGACGGGCAATGTTCAATACATTGGCACCGATGATATCGGCAACGTCAGTCAGAATATTGGTCAAACGCTCGGCGTTATATTCTTCATCGATGTAGGCGATGTAATCCTGCTGCTGAGTATCCGTCTGCGTATAGCAGATGTCGTAGATATTGAAGCTCAGCGTCTTGGTGAGGTTGTTGAAACCATGTAGCTGCAGTTTCTTTGATTGCTCCACTAACTCATCTCTCCAAATCCAGGGGCAAAGGCCGACCGGGTATCCCAAAGCGCGCATTATCCACTATTCGTGGCAAAAGTGGACGAAAAATCGCCCTGTTTGGCTATTCCTCAAGAATTTCAAAATCATGACTAATATCAACCCCGGCCATGCCCAGCATGATCGAGGCAGAGCAGTACTTCTCCGCCGACAGTTCCACCGCCTTGCGTACTTTGGCCTCCTTGAGCCCGCTCCCCTTCACGAAGAAGTGGACGTGGATGCGGGTAAATACCTTGGGCTCACTATCGGCCCGCTCGGCGCTGAGCTCCGCGACACAGTCCGTCACCGGTTCGCGGGACTTTTTCAGGATATGCACCACATCAAAGGTAGTACAGCCGCCCAGACCGATTAACATCATCTCCATCGGCCGCGGCCCCAGGTTGCGCCCTCCCGATTCTGGCGGCCCATCCATCACCACCGCATGACCACTTCCCGACTCTGCAAGAAAGGTGGCATTTTCTACCCATTTCACACGTGCCTTCATTCACATAATCCTTCAGACCTGATCACAAGTTAAGCGCCAAAGTTGTTGATCTTGCTTGCCTGACCGCTCCATGACTGGTATATCTATGGCGAAATTCTATAAAGAAAAAGGAAACGGCACTATGGCTCTTGTACCCAAGACCCTAAGCCCGGCGGTGGAACGCTTTCTGGAGCACTGCCACCGTCGCCGCTATCCGCCAAAGAGCACTATCATTTGCGCGGGCGACAAACCCGACGTTCTCTATTACATCATAAAAGGCTCGGTCACCGTCCTTATTGAGGATGATGATGGCCATGAAATCGTCCTCGCCTATCTGAACAACGGTGATTTCTTCGGCGAAATGGGCCTGTTCGATGACACCCAGGGCCGCAGCGCCTGGGTACGTGCCCGCACCGAATGCGAGGTCGCCGAGATCAGTTACGCCCGCTTCCGCCAACTGGCAGAAAAAGATCCGGAAATCCTGTTCCACCTATCGACCCAGATGGCAATGCGCCTGCGCAAGACCAGTCGCAAGGTGAGCGACCTGGCCTTCCTCGATGTTACTGGTCGTATCGCTCGTACCCTGCTGGATCTGGCAAAGAGTCCCGACGCCATCACCCACCCGGACGGTATGCAGATCAAGATCACCCGCCAGGAACTGGGGCGCATCGTCGGCTGCTCCCGCGAAATGGCTGGACGGGTTCTCAAGGCACTTGAAGAGCAGGACCTGATCAGCGCCAAGGGTAAAACCATCGTCGTCTTCGGCACCCGCTAAAGAACTATCCTCGCAACAGGGTGAAGGACCCACCCTGCATTGCACTCCCCGCAAATCTACGCAAACAACTCCGCCAGTTTTTCACCCGGCTCCGCCGCACGCATAAATGCCTCGCCGACGAGGAAAGCGTTAACGCCGTGGGCACGCATCAGTGTCACATCCTGTTGGGTATGAATACCACTCTCGGTAACAACGATTCGCCCTTCGGGAATATCGCCCAACAGATCCAGCGTATTTTCGATATGGGTTTCAAAACTACGCAGATCGCGATTATTAATCCCCACCATCGTTAGCCCAAGCGGTAGGGTGCGCATCAACTCAATATCGTCATGTACCTCTACCAGTACATCCATACCCAGTTCTTTCGCCAATACACTCAACTCGCTTAATTTATCGTCATCGAGACAGGCGGCGATCAACAGAATGCAGTCGGCACCGATGACACGCGCCTCATAGACCTGATAGGGATCTATAATGAAATCCTTGCGCAACACCGGAATTTTGCAGGCCTCGCGAGCCTGCTTCAGATACTCGTCGCTACCCTGAAAAAAATCGATATCGGTCAGCACCGAAAGACAGGCAGCTCCACCTGCTTCATAACTACGGGCGATCTGATCGGGATGAAAATCTTCACGCATCACCCCTTTACTAGGTGACGCCTTCTTCACTTCGGCGATCACTGCTGCTTCGCCGGCATCAATCTTTGCCTGCAGCGCGGCAACAAAACCGCGTGGCGGTGAAGCAGTGGCAAGGCGTTGCTTCAACTCATCTACAGAACAGCTTGCCTGTCGCTCCCGAATCTCCTGTTGCTTGCGTTCAATGATCTTCTTCAGAATATCGGGGGTATCTGCTTTCATCGGGATAACACTCTGATTAGAAACTGTTGGAAAGGGCCACCAGGGCTTCGAGTTTTGCCGCCGCTTCACCGCTGTCGATCACCTCGGCGGCACGCTTCACACCGGTCTCCAGTGAATCGACCAGATCCGCAGCATAGATGGCGGCACCGGCATTCATCAGCACGATATCCCGTGCCTCGCCTTTTTCACCTGACAACACCTTCTTCACCAGCACCAGCGACTCCTGTGCATCGCCGACCTGCAGGTCGGTAAGGTTGTCACGGTTCAGACCGAAATCTTCCGGCTGGATCATGTAGGAATCAATCTCACCGTTCTTCAGTTCTGCCACCAGCGTCGGCGCACCGATACTGATCTCATCCATACCATCGAGGGAATGCACCACCAGCACATGTTTGCTGCCCAGCTGCTGCATCACTTGCGCCAGTGGCTCGACCAGTTGGTCGCTGTAAACGCCCAGCAGTTGGTGCTTTGCCCCAGCCGGATTGGTCAACGGACCGAGAACATTGAAGATGGTACGCACACCCATCTCCTTGCGCGGGCCGATGGCGTGTTTCATTGCACTGTGGTGTTTCGGTGCGAACATAAAACCGACACCCACCTGCTCAATGCACTGGGATACCTGTTCAGGGGTGATCTCCAGATTGACGCCCGCTGCCTCCAGCAGGTCAGCCGCACCGGACTTGGAAGAGACCGAACGATTGCCATGCTTGGCCACCTTGCCGCCGGCCGCTGCGACCACGAAGGAACTGGTGGTGGAGATATTGAAGGTGCCGGAACCGTCGCCGCCAGTACCGACCACATCGACCAGATGCTCGTCGTTCACCTTAACCGGGGTCACCAGCTCACGCATTACCCGTGCCGCTGCCGCGATCTCGTCTACCGTTTCCCCTTTCATGCGCAGGCCAACGAGGAAACCGCCGATCTGGGCATCGGTCGCACCACCGGTCATGATGATGCGCATCACCGCTTCCATCTGTTCGCCAGTGAGATGCTGTTGCTCGTTTACCGCGCGAATTGCCGCTTGCATATCCATAGTGTTTGCCACTTTTTATGTTGGTTATTTGAGTTTACCTTCGGTTTAGAGGGATTTTGCGGCTCCCTCCCCGAAGGGTCAAGGCGCTGGTGTGTGACCAGACTCCCAGTCGTGTCGTTTTAGCCATTGCCAAAGAAGGAAACCTACCAGACTCAGTCCCAGCATGGTCGCCGCCATGGTTGGCAGATTTACTGTCACTACCGGCACCAGCGCGCCCACTACCAGTGAGGTAAAGGCCATCTGCACAAAACTCTGCATCGCCGAGGCCATGCCACGATTGTGTGGAAAACAGTCCAGCGCCATCAAATTAATGTTCGGCATCGCCAGTGCCATGCCGAGTACATAGAGCGCTACCGGCGCGACCACGCTCCAGGGCGTCGGCGACAATAATAACGCCTGCAGCAGATTAAATCCGGCGGCGACGACCATCAGGCCGAAACCGATACTCACGGTGCGTTGCGGTACGCTGCGACCAGCCAACCAGCCCGCGATCTGTGAGCCGAGCATAATCGCCGCCACGCTGGGCACAAACAGCATCCAGAAGTCGTTCACTCCGAGGCCGAGAAATTCATAGATCACCGTTGGCGCTCCGGCTACGTAGGTGAAGAAGGCACCGAACATCAGGGCGAAGCAGAAGACCAGCGCCATGAAGTGGCCGTTGCGTAGCGCCATTTTATAGGCACGCCCCACCGCCACAGGATGGATCGAGTGGCGCCGTTCCTGCGGCAGGGTTTCGCGGCTACCGAACAGCACCATTGCCAACAACAACAGCGCCAC
This sequence comes from Thiohalomonadaceae bacterium, assembly GCA_050302275.1. Classification (GTDB taxonomy): domain Bacteria; phylum Pseudomonadota; class Gammaproteobacteria; order Thiohalomonadales; family Thiohalomonadaceae; genus JAPHTQ01. The sequence continues at coordinate 5,627 of JBNLAT010000021.1, forward strand.
CAGAGCGAGGAAGAAGAATACCGAACGCCAACCGAACATATCGTGCAGCCAGCCGCCGATGATCGGCGCAAAGGCCGGCGCGATACCGAACAGCAGCATCACCCGCGCCATCACCCGCTGCGCATCGGCGCCGTGAAAGACATCGCGAATCATCGCCCGACCAATCACCATCCCCGCACTGGCCGACAAACCCTGGCCGATACGCAACAGGATCAACTCATGGATGTTCGCGGCGTAAATGCAGCCGAACGAGGCAATGGTATAGATCACCAGTGCCGACATAATCACCCGGCGTCGACCGAAACTGTCGGAGAGCGGTCCGTAGATCAGCGTCGACAACGCCGCCGCCAGCATATAGAGGCTTAAGGTCTGCTGTATCTGCGCGTGACTAGCCGAGAGATCGGTCGCGATATCCGGGAAGGAAGGCAGATAGGTATCGATGGTGAACGGCGCCAGTGTTGCCAGCGCCGCCACCAACAAAGACATCGGCAGCCTGGGAACGTACTGCTGGCTCACGTCCTCATGCCACCACTCATGGCCAGAAAATTATTCAACTGCTGATGACCATGCTGGGTGAGGATCGATTCGGGATGGTACTGCACACCTTCAATCTGAAACTCGCGGTGGCGTACACCCATGATCTCATCCCGTGAGCCATCGCTGTTCTGGGTCCATGCGGTGACTTCCAGACAATCGGGGATAGTCGCCTGTTCGATCACCAGCGAGTGATAGCGGATCACTTCAAACGGATTCTCCAGTCCTTTGAATACACCGACATCGTTGTGATAAACCATCGAGGCCTTGCCGTGCATGATCTCGCGGGCGTGCACAATCTTGCCGCCAAAGGCCTGACCGATGGATTGATGGCCGAGACAGACACCGAGGATCGGCAGCTTACCGGCGAAGTGTTTGATCGCCTCGACCGAGATACCCGCCTCAGTCGGAGTGCAGGGACCGGGTGAGATCACCAGATGATCCGGTTTCAACGTTTCGATCTCCTCGATGGAAACCTGATCGTTGCGAAAGACCTTTACCTCCGCACCCAGCTCACCGAAGTACTGCACCAGGTTGTAGGTAAAGGAGTCGTAGTTGTCGATCATTACTAACATGTCGCTTCTCCTTTACCGATGCAGTGAATTGTCGAGACCGGCGGCTGCCAGTGCGGCAGCACGGAAAACCGCGCGCCCCTTGTTCATGGTCTCATTCCACTCGTTGCGTGGCACCGAGTCGTAAACAATCCCCGCGCCCGCCTGGATGTGCAGGGTGTCATCTTTAATCACCGCGGTACGGATCGCGATAGCGGTATCCATGTTGCCGCCCCAGCCGAGATAACCCACTGCACCGGCGTAGACGCCGCGTTTCACCGGCTCCAGTTCATCGATGATCTCCATCGCCCGAATCTTCGGTGCGCCGGATACGGTCCCGGCGGGGAAGGTTGCACGCAGCGCATCCATCGCGCTCATACCTTTTTTCAGTTGGCCTTCCACATTGGAAACAATGTGCATCACGTGGGAGTAACGTTCGATCACCATTTTATCGGTCAGTTCAACGCTACCGGTTTCGGCAATGCGACCGACATCGTTGCGTCCCAGATCGATGAGCATCAGATGTTCAGCCAGTTCCTTCGGATCGGTCAGCAAATCCTCTTCCAGTGCCCTGTCTTCGTGTTCATCCTTGCCGCGGGGACGGGTACCGGCGATCGGTCGTACCGTCACCTTGTCATCCTCGTAACGCACCAGAATCTCCGGTGAAGAACCGACGACAAAGAACTCTTCCAGATTGAGGAAGAACATGTAGGGAGAGGGATTGAGACAACGCAGGGCGCGATAGAGATCAACCGGCGGTGCAGCAAACGGGATCGACATTCGCTGCGACAACACCACCTGCATGATGTCGCCATCGGTGATGTATTCGCGTGCTTTTTCTACTGCGCTTTCGAAACCATCCTGGGTGAAACCGGAGACAAAGTCTTCTTCCTTCACCTCTGCCGGTGCGGTATAGGCATCGCGCTTCACTGGCTGTTGCAGCAGTTGTACCAGTTGATTGAGGCGGGCCTCGCCCTGCTCCAGCGCATTGGCCTCGGCAGGGTCGACGTGGATCACGATGAACAGCTTGCCGCTAAGGTTATCGAACACCACCACCTCGTCGGAGAGCATCAGCAGGATGTCCGGGGTGTTCATCAGATCGGGATTGGGGGACTCGCCGAGGCGCGGCTCGATATAGCGCACCGTGTCGTAACCGAAGTAACCCACGAGGCCGCCGGTAAACTTTGGCAGCCCATCCAACTCCGGCACCTTGTAGCGGGCCTGGAAGGCTTCGATAAAGGCGAGCGGATCGTCTACTGCCTCCTGCTCCACCACTTCGTGATTAGTCGTCACAGTCACCTGGTGACCACGCACGCTCAACAGGGTTCGTGCGGGTAGACCGATGATCGAGTAACGGCCCCACTTCTCGCCGCCCTGCACCGACTCGAACAGATAGGTGTACGGCACCGCCGAGAGTTTGAGATAGGTGGAGAGAGGAGTATCGAGGTCAGCCAGCACCTCGCGCATCAGTGGGATGCGGTTATAGCCTTGCCCGGCCAGGGATTGGAAATATTCTGGTGTCATGAGTCATTACCCATCAGTAAAAACGAAACGAAAAGAGTCAAACGCGTGCGTGCTTCAGCCGCGCCATCGTTTGATTTGTTCTGCTCTTTTCTCCATTTCGTCGGTCCTGATGAGTAATAAGGGCCTGAATTTCAGGCCGCGCTTTCCAGTAGTGTACCCAATTCTGCCATGGAGTCGAGTACCGCGTCGGGATTGGCCTCACGAATATCGATACCGTGGTTGTATCCATAGCTCATGCAGACCACGTTGAAACCGGCAGCACGGGCTGCCTTCACGTCGCTCATGGAGTCGCCCAGCATCAAGGCATTGGCCGGTTCGACGCCAAAGAATTCCGCCGCATGCAGCAACGGCAGCGGGTGCGGTTTCTTCTCCGCCAGACTGTCGCCGCTGACGACGATGGCGAAATAGTCGCGAATCCCCATATCGTCCAGCAATGGCAGGGTGAACTGCTCCGCCTTGTTGGTGACGCAGCCGAGCTTGAAACCGGCGCTACGCAGGTAATCAAGCCCTTCACGCACACCGGGATAGAGTTGAGAACGGCCCGAGGTATTCTCCGCATAGAGGCGCAGAAAGATCGGATAGGCCCGCTGAAACAGTTCGTCCTCCGGTTCGCCATCAAGGCTATCGGTCAGGGCACGGCGTACCAGACGCTCCACCCCGTTACCGACCCAGGTACGCACCCGCGCCTCGCCGCGGTTAGGCATGCCCAGTTCCTTCATCATCTCGTCGACGCAAAAGGTCAGGTCCGGCACGCTGTCGACCAGCGTGCCGTCGAGATCGATGAGGACCATCTCGGGCCGTTTCATGACGGTCTTACTTGCCGACCTTGGCCAGCTCGGCACGCATTTCGCCGATGATGGTGTTGTAGTGGTTCGCGTCGCTGTCGTTGCGCTTGCCGAAAACGGCGGAACCGGCAACGAAGGTATCAACACCCGCCTCGGCCACTTCTTTGATGTTGGCCGGGCCGACGCCACCGTCGATCTCCAGACGGCAGTCGTAACCGCCTTCCTTGATCATCGCACTAACCTTGCGCGCCTTGTCCAACACGTAGGGGATGAATTTCTGTCCACCGAAGCCGGGGTTCACCGACATCAGCAGCACCATGTCCAGCTTGGGCAGGGTGTACTCAAGGATGTCCAGCGGAGTGGCCGGGTTGAATACCAGACCCGCCTTGCAGCCGCTTTCCTTGATCAAGCCGATGGTACGGTCGATGTGCTCGGAGGCTTCCGGGTGGAAGGTAATGTAGGTGGCACCCGCCTTGGCAAAGTCAGGAATGATGCGGTCTACCGGCTTGACCATCAGGTGCACGTCGATAGGTGCGGTCACGCCGTGCTTGCGCAGTGCCTCGCAGACCAGCGGGCCGATGGTCAGGTTAGGAACGTAGTGGTTGTCCATTACGTCGAAGTGAACAATGTCTGCGCCAGAGGCGAGGACGTTATCGACCTCTTCACCCAGGCGGGCAAAATCGGCCGAAAGAATGGAAGGGGCAATCTGGTAATCCGACATGGTTTTATGCCTCTGAAATATTTATATACGCCTCGTACCGCCGATACCCTGGCGGCCACCCAAAAAGAACCGCAAATTTTACCTGTTAAGCGGTCAATTTGCGACTGCGGCGGCCCGTGAGGGCTTGCCCCATGCGCCACAAACCCCATATCTAGGGGCTGTGTCGCCATAAGCAACCCCGGAAATGGGGTGGAAATAACCATAATCGTGGAGTCGAAAAATGAGTATTGCCCTATCCCTGCACCTGATCGCCGCCGTTATCTGGGTTGGCGGGATGTTCTTTGCCCATCAGATGCTGCGCCCGGTCGCCGCCGATCTGCTGGAGCCACCGCTGCGCCAGCCGCTGTGGGTCGGTGTCTTTGGCCGTTTTTTCTTCTGGGTCTGGCTGGCGGTCATCATCATCCCGGCCACCGGCTACTGGATGCTGTTTAGCATGTTTGGCGGTTTTGCCGGAGCGGGGATCTACGTCCACATCATGCACACCCTCGGCCTGCTGATGATCGGCATCTATCTCTACGTCTTTTTCGGTCCCTACCGCAAACTGAGCCAGGCAGTGGCGGAACAAGCATGGCCGCAGGGCAAGGCGCAGTTGGATCGCATCCGCACCCTGGTCGGCATCAACATGACTATCGGCCTGATCACCCTGGCCGTTGGCGCAGGCGGGCGTTATCTCGGCTAGCGGATCTCGTCCAGAGACTGGGTCCGCTCCAGCACCTGAGGTGTGATCAACGCATAGCCCTGCATCTGCCAGTAGACCAGCTCGGGAAAGGCTGAAGGGACCACGTCGATGAACTCCTGAAAGTCATCGACGGTGTAACCGTAGTCCGTGGCCGCCAGATTACAGACCTTGAACTCGACACCGAGCGCGGCGTAGTAGCGCATACGGTCGACCGCGTTTTTGTATTTGGCGTAGTTCTTCTTCGCCACGGTAACGATTTCGGTGCCGTGCAGGACGACCTTGATGTCCATCATCTCGGGAGCAAGCGAATAGGGCGGTTCGCTTAGCGGATTGATCAGGGAACGTATCCAGTAAAGCGCCGCATCGATCTTCTGTGGGTGATCCAGATAAAACTCGTAGACCACTTTCGGCTCTTCATATGGGGTGTGTACAAAACGTGGGCCGTCTGCGGCGAAGGCAAACTGTGTAGCGAGGAAGAGCAGTACACTGCAAAGTGTGCGTGACATGACAACCCCCTGACGTGTGGTGGATACACCAAGTCTAGAAGTTGCCGGATATTCCTTCCGCAATAACCCTTGTTTTTATCGGGCTGCTAGAACTGCCCGGCCTGCGAGAAATCACCGCTGCCCAACAGAATTGTTTCGATCTCGTCGGTGATCTCTTCCTGACGCAGGGCGCGGGCACGCCCGCCCAGGATATCGATGCGCTCTTCCAGTCGGGTGATCGCCCCTTCCAGATGCTGCACCCGCGAGTGGTTCTCGGCCAGTAGCGAAGCGGTAAAAAGTTCGGTGAGGGTGAGATAGAGATAGCGGGGTAACAGGCTGCTGAAGAAACTCTCCTCGCTCATCTGCAACATCGGTGCAGTCTCCCCAATCGTGACCTCCGGACTTTTATCCAGTGGTAACAGGCGGCGAGTATAGACTTCACCTGCTTCTTCGCCGTGACAGATTAGATGCAACGAGGTGGCCTGCTGTTTAACCAGTTGATCGCGTGTCGCCCGCACCAGCGACTCCAACGTCGCCGTCAATTCGTCGCTGATACTTGTACCGCTAAGAGGAATAAAGCCGGGCACCACTTCATCCAGGCGTAACCAGAGTTTGCGACCGACCGCGAGCACCTGTTGCGGCTGTTCGTGACATTCGGGGAATGCCTGCTGTAGATGACGAATCAATAGATTGTTGAAGTCACCGCAAAAACCGCGTTCGGACCCGACCAGTAACCACAGCGCCTTGCCTTCTCGTTTATCCTTCGGTCGCGGGTAGAAATGGAGAAACTCACTGACCACCTGCCCCAACACGCGGCCCATGGCCCGCCGAGGTTGCACCACCGCATTCAGTTTGTGCAATTCCAATTGCGCCAGGGTTTTCATCGAGTTGATGATCCCGTGCAACTCCTGCAACTGGTTACGTAGTTGCTCAACCTTGCGATAACGCGCCATCGTTATCCTCTTCCCCACCGAGCCAGCGTTGCACGGCACTGAGCCACTGTTCGCGTTTGTCTTCCAGCGTTAGTCCACTCTGCACCACCTGCGGTAACAACTCTGCCAACAGTTGACCGATCCTGTCCGTCTCCACTTCATCGAACAGACCGGCGTTAAAGGCCACCAGCCATGCCAACTGGAACTCCACCGGCAATGGCGTAAGGCGATCCTGTTTGAGAATTTCGCGCAGCACCTTACCGCGACGAATAGCCTTTTCCATCGACGCTTCGAGCCGCGCGCCGAAACGGGTAAACACCTCCAGCTCAAGAAACTGCAGGAAGTCGAGTTTCATCCGCCCCGCCTCGGCCTTGATCTGTGGGTGTTGTGCCTGACCACCGATACGCGAGACAGATCGCGCGATATCGATCGCCGGGCGAAAACCGCCGGAGAATAAATTTTGATCGAGATAGACCTGACCATCGGTGATCGAGATCAGATTGGTTGGAATGTAGCTGGCGATCTCGCCTTCCAACGTTTCGACAATGGGCAGTGCCGTCATCGAACCACCACCATGTTCGGCATTGAGTGCGGTACTACGTTCCAGCAGGCGTGCATGTACCGAAAAGATATCGCCGGGATAGGCCTCGCGTCCGGGCGGGCGACGCAACAAGAGTGAGAGTTCACGGTAAAGCTTGGCGTGGGTGCTCAGGTCATCGTAGATAATCAACGTATCGCGGCCACTATCCATCCACTCTTCGGCCATGGCACAACCGGTGAACGGTGCCAGATACTGCATCCCCGGCAGGGTACTCGCCTCTGCGACAACCACGGTGGTGTAATCGAGCGCACCGTGCTCACGTAACGTTTCGATGGTGCTGACCACGGTGGAACGTTTCTGCCCAAGCAACACGTAGATGCAGAGCACATTCTTATCATGCTGATTGAGGATGGTATCGATAGCAATCGAGGTACGACCCAGACCTTCGTCACCGATGATCAATTGTCGCTGTCCCTTGCCGATCGGCACCAGCGTGTCGATCAGTTTGATTCCTGTGTAGAGCGGACGATTGACAAAATCGCGTGAGATAATTGCCGGTGAACCCTGTTCTACCCGACGATCGGTCACATCGGTCACTCGCCCGAGTCCATCGAGCGGACTGCCCAATGGATCGACAACGCGACCGATCAAGCCATCACCGCAGGGAACGCTCAACTGTTCATGGGCAAGGTAGACGACTGTGCCGGAGGCCAGGTCATTCCCCTCGTGCAACATCACCGCACCGACCAGATCCTTACCGAGATCAAACACCATCGCCCGACTGCCATCGGCGAACACCAGCAGTCCGTCCATCTGCGCCGAGGGCAATCCCGATATCCAGGCGATACCGTCACCGACCGATTCCACTCGGCCCTGTTCGGTCAGACGCATGCCAAAGCGGTAACCCGCCAGCCATTCCGCCTGTTTTTCCAGCAGACTATCAGCGCTCATAGGCAATCGCCGCAAAAGTTTTCAGTTCATCGTTCAAATTGGCGTGCACCACCCAGGGCCCGATGCTGACGCGCAGCCCGGCGATTAACGCTGAATCTTCCTGAAACTCATAGGGCAACGAGTGCAGTGCCCAGGGTTCGATACGTTCCTTGAGTTGCTGTTGCTGTTTTTTGTGTAAAGGAAAGGCACTGGTCACCAGCACCTTGTCCGGTTTGCTGTTTTCCATCGCCGCCTGCAACTCATCGCGTTGCGCTTGCGGCAGTTGCTCCAGTTCCTGTAGCAGGTGATCGAATAGTTTTTCCTGCAACTCTGCTGAGGCCGCGCCTTGTAGTAGTCGTGAAGCAAAACGGGCGCCCAGTTCCAACGCACGCACTTCGGCCTGACGTTGCTGTTCGCCCAGTTGCCGCTCGGCCAGCACTTCGGCACGTTTACGCTCTGCTTCGATCTCCTCCTGCAGCGCGCGCTTCATCCGCTGCCGCTCCTCCTCGATATCGCGTCGCAACGCCGCCCTGGCTTTCTCCCGTTCGTCTTCCCAGTCGGAGACACGATTTTCGTAGCGAACGCGCAGGGTATCGGCTTCCTTGCGCGTCTCTTCCGCCTGTTCGATCTGCTCTTCCACATCCTGCTTGCGGCGATCGATCACCGCTTTCACCGGTCGATAGAAGAAGTGCTTCAACAACCAGACCAGCACCAGGAAGTTGATGATCTCCAGGATAAAGGTCGTCCAGTTTATTTCCACGGCAGATTCTCCGTTTTATGAACCGACAAAGAGATCCAGTAGCGGATTGCGGAACATCACCATCAACACGATAACCAGCACGTAGATGACCAGTGATTCGATCATCGCCAGACCGATAAACAGCGTACGCATGATCAGTTTTTCCGCTTCAGGCTGCCGCGACAACGCGTCCAGCGCGCTGGCGATCGCCTTGCCCATGGCCAGTGCCGGAAGCTGCACGCCGATGGCGATGCCGAGCACAACGCCCACCGTCGAGGCCAGTACGATCCAGTTCATGTCAGTCATGCAGTGCTCCTTAGTATTTGCGCGTTATTCATTGGAGGAAATCTCTTCACGGAATTGCAACCCACCGGCGATATAGATCAGCGCCAGCATGCCGAAGATATAGGCCTGTACCAGCGCCTCGATCACATGTAGCAGCAGGATCGGCACCGGCACCAGAAAACCGGCCAGCGCCAGTACCACTAGCGCGGTTAGTTCCAGACTCATCATGTTGCCGAACAGACGCACCGCCAGTGCCAGCGTGCGGGTAATCTCGCTGACGATGTGGAACGGCAGCAGCAGCGGCGACGGCTTCATGTAGTGACGAAAATAATTCCCCACACCCTGAGAAGTAATGCCGAACCAGTGCACCGAGAAGAACACCAGGATCGCCAGCGCGGCGGTCACCGATAGATCACGGGTTGGGGTATGAAACCCCGGAACAAGACCCAGCAGATTGGCCACTATCAGGAACAACCAGAGGCTGGCGATCAACGGCATGATGCGTTCGGTGTATTTACCGGCCACATCACGCACACCGTTTTCCATTGCCATCACCACCCCTTCCAGCATGACCTGCATACCGTTGGGCAGGCGCTGCAAATGGCGAGTGAGCAAACCAAATAACGCACCGAGAAAAATGGTCAAGCCGATACAAGTCAACAGACTGATACTGAAGCTCAGCGGACCGATACTAAAAATCGTTTCGACGTTAATGTTGACCTGATCCATCAATGTCTCCTGATCAGTAACCAAACGTTCACGGCGCCAATGACAATACCGAGAAACAGCAGATTCAATGTCCAGTGGATCGAATAACCCGACATCAACTCATCCAGCCAGCGCCCGAGATAAGCACCGACCACAATAGGCAGCACGAACACCAGACCCAGCGTGCCGAGAAAAACCGATTGCGCCAGCACAGTGTTGCGGTCCTTCTCTGCCTGCTTCATCCGCTCCACCTGATGCTCTACCTCGTGGCGCAACTTTTCCCGTTCATCTTCCACTACAGTTGCACCCCTCGTTGTCCCAGTTCCCACATCTGTTTAATCATCGCCTCTTCCATCTGCTCCAGGCTTTCGTGCAGTTCGCGCAACTCCTGCTCCTCCGCCAGCAACTCCTCTTCAATGCGATGAGAGATGCGTTCATAGTTTTCGTCACGCAGATAGTGACGGCAGCAGATGCTCAGGGTGTTCTCGCTGAACCAGAGCACCGCACCCGGCATCGCCAGGTATTGCCATGCGCCTTTTTTACCGACGCGATAACGCGCCAAGCCGTAGACCAACGTAGTCATCATCCGCGCATGATTGGCGAGGATCCCGAAACTGCCGCTGCTGTCTTCGCCGACAAAGGAGAGCACCCCTTCGATGCGCTCGCTCTGCTGACTGTCGTGCAGTTCCAGGGTAAAGCTGTTCACATCAGCTTCTCCTTCATCGTGCCGCGCATGTAGCACTGCTCCTCGGGCACGTCGTCGTATTCACCCTGCAGGAATGCCTCACAATCGTCGATAGTGTCGGAGAGTTTTACCGACTGCCCCTTCATCCCGGTGTAGGCCGCGGTGACCTGGAACGGCTGGGTGAGATAGCGCTGCAGTTTGCGCGCACGCATAACGGTCAAACGGTCGGCGGGCGACAACTCCTCGATACCGAGCATGGCGATGATGTTTTCCAGTTCGGCGTAACGGGCCAACGCCTCGCGCACTCCTTCGGCAACCACATAGTGGCGTTCACCGAGAGTATGGCGGTCCATCTGTTTACTACTGGAGCGCAACGGATCGACCGCCGGGTAGATACCCTTTGCCGCTTGACTGCGGGCGAGGATCACGGTGGTATCGAGGTGATTGAGGATGGCGTTCACCGCCGGGTCGCTCATGTCATCGGCAGGCACATAAACCGCCTGTACCGAAGTCACACCGCCGCGCTTGGTGGAAAGAATACGGTCCTGTAACTCCGCCACTTCGGTGCGCAGGGTCGGCTGGTAGCCGACGGTGGCGGGCATGCGCCCGAGCAGGCTGGAGATCTCGCTGCCCGCCTGAACAAAACGGAAAATGTTGTCGACCACGAACAGCACCTCTTTCTGCATCGTGTCGCGCAGATACTCCGCATAGGTCAGGGCAGAGAGACCGACGCGGAAACGCACCCCGGGAGATTCGTCCATCTGGCCGAACAGCATTAGGGTATGGGGCATCACCCCCGCCTTCTGCATCTCATGCCACAGCTCGTGACCTTCGCGGATACGCTCGCCCACTCCGGCGAAGACCGACACCCCCTGGTGGATGGTGGCGATGGCGTGCATGAACTCCATCACCAGTACGGTCTTGCCCACCCCCGCACCGCCGAACAGGCCGGTCTTGCCGCCGTCGACAAAGGGACAGAGTAGATCGATAACCTTGATGCCGGTCTCGAGGAGATCACCGACACCCAGCGCCTCGTGCAAACCCGGCGGTTTGGCATGGATTTTTTTCTGCTCATCCGCAGCCAGGGGCTCGCCGCCATCGAGCGGTTCGCCAAAGGCGTTGACCAGTCGCCCCAGGCACTCCGGCGTCACTGGCACCCGCAGCGGCCCGCCGGTGTCGTAGACCGACATACCGCGATGCAGACCGCCGCTGCGGTGCAGGGTAATGGCGCGGATATGGTGGTTATCGATGTGCTGATGCACCTCGAAAAGGAAGGTCTCTCCCTCCAGCTCGGCGGTCAACGCCTGGTGGAGCGGTGGCAGTTGGTGGCAATTAACCACCACCACGGGACCGTGAACTTCGGTAATGGTGCCAATGGCCTCACTCGGCGGCGCTGGCTTGACGGCACTATCCATACTTGAGTGATTTCCCCAGTGCTAGTGGCGCTTTATTGGTTATTAGGCACGGCCTGAAGGCAGCACCTCACTCAAGCATAGCAAAGGTAAAAATTTTGTTTACTACAGGGGAACAGAGATTTTCAGACAGTCAGTTCGATAGCCAAAACCACCAGACGATCAAAACAATCAGCAGCAATCCCGCGAGGTTTATCCAGATCATTTTCCACCTCCGGTTTTAAACAGACGCAGGCGATTGGCATTACTCACCACGGTGAATGAGGAGAGCGCCATCGCCGCACCGGCGATCATCGGGTTGAGCAACATACCGATAAAGGGATAGAGAATCCCGGCAGCAACAGGTATGCCGAGGCTGTTATAGACAAACGCACCGAACAGATTTTGCTTAATGTTGCGAATGGTCGCCTGGGAGACGGCGATAGCATCGGCCACGCCGTGCAGCGATCCGCGCATCAAAGTGATGTCGGCGCTTTCGATGGCAACATCGGTACCGGTACCGATAGCGAATCCCGCATCGGCTCGCGCCAGTGCCGGGGCATCGTTAATCCCGTCGCCGACCATCGCCACACGGTAACCATTCTCCTGCAAACGGGCGATGTGCTTATCCTTCTCTTCCGGCAACACCTCGGCGATCACCGCATCGATACCCACCTGCTTTGCCACCGCTTCCGCAGTCGCCTTGTGGTCGCCGGTTAGCATGACCACCTTTAATCCCTCTTTGTGCAGGCGTGCCACGGCGGCAGCAGAGTCTTCCTTAATCGGATCGGCCACCGCCAGCACTGCCGCACCGGTCTCGTTAAGCGCCATGTAGATCGGCGTCTTGCCCTCGGCGGCGAGACGCTCGCCCTCTGCTTGAAGATGGCCGAGGTAAACATTGTTCTCCTGCATCAGTTTGATCGTACCGAGACGCACAGTCTGCTGGTTCATCATCGCCTGCACACCGCGACCGCTGATCGCCGCAAAGGAGTGCATCTCCAACTCTTCAAGTTCTTTAGCCTTCGCCGCGGCGACAATGGCCGTCGCCAGCGGGTGCTCGGAACCCGCCTCCACCGTGGCGGCAATCGCCAGCAGGTGATCACCATCGGCGCCCTGAAACGGAATCACATCGGTGAGTTGTGGTTTGCCTTCGGTAACGGTGCCGGTCTTGTCCAGCACCACCAGGTTCAGCTTGCCGGCCTGCTGTAGCGCCTCGCCGTTACGAATGAGGATGCCGTACTCCGCCGCCTTGCCCACGCCGACCATAATCGATATCGGCGTCGCCAGACCGAGGGCGCAGGGGCAGGCGATGATCAGCACCGTCATGGTAGCGACGATGGCGTAACTCAGCCCCGGGCCAAAGTTGAACCAGGCAAGGAAGGTAAGCACGGCGATGATCAGCACCGAAGGGACAAAGATCCCCGCCACCGTGTCGGCCAGTCGACCAATAGACGGCTTGCTCGCCTGGGCGGTACGCACCATTTCGATGATCCGCGCCAGCACCGTGTCCTTGCCGATACGTTTGGCCTGATAGAGGAAAGTGCCGGAGCTGTTGATGGTGCCGCCGATCACCTCGTCGCCCACATGCTTGCCCACCGGCAACGGCTCGCCGCTGATCATCGACTCGTCCACATAGGAGTCGCCGTCGATGATCACCCCGTCCACCGGGATGCGTTCGCCGGGACGTACTCGCAGGGTTTCGTCCAGTCCCACCTCAAGGATCGGCACATCGACTTCCTTACCGTCGCGCACCACGCGCGCGGTACGCGGTTGCAGGCCGACCAACCGCCGGATCGCTTCGGAGGTCTTGCCCCGGGCGCGGGTCTCCAGCGCTGAACCGAAGTTGATCAGGGCGATGATGATGGTCGCCGCCTCGAAATAGGCGTGCTGCGCCAGACTCGGCACACTGTCGGGAAAGAGGGTGATCGCCATCGAATAGACCCAGGCGGAACCGGTGCCCATGGCGATGAGGGTGTCCATATTGGCGTTGTGGTGGCGGAACTGCTTCCAGGCACCGACGAAGAAGTGGCGACCCGCGTAGAGCATCGCCACCAGGGTCACGATGCCGACACCGAGCCAGAAAGCCTGCCCCTCGGCCAGCGCGGGCAGCAACCCGGCCATCCCGGCGGCCATCAGCGGAAAGCCGACCACCGCCGCCGCCGCAGACTGCTTCAGCAGCCTGCGGTATTCGGCCTGCTCGCGCAGCTCGCGCTCACTCTGCTCCTCCTCCAGACTCTTCAGCTCCGCCGCGTCGTAACCGGCATCCTTCACCGCCTGGATCAGGGTGGCACTATCCACCCCGCCATTTACCTGTGCCGTATGCTCGGCGAAGTTAACGCTCGCTTCGTCCACACCCGGCACCGCATTGAGCGCCTTCTCTACCGCCGCCACGCAACCGGCGCAGCTCATGCCGCCGATCGACAGTCGGACAATCTGTTCTTCAGCCATCTTCGGCTCCGTAGTTCAGTAATTGCTCAAGGCTAACGGCTCACTGCGATAAATGCCAATGTCACTCGTCTATAGATGGCATTGACCACGACGAAAGCCAATAGTTGACATAAATCAATGTTTAGGGCGGTTCACTTTTGTCATAATCTGGCGGCCTGACGAGAGGAAAAGCCGATGCAACCACCACTCAAACCGATCTCCCTGATGCTGCGCGCCGTCCCCGACGCGGTACACAGCGAACTGTTCAGCCGCCTGTTCAACCATCTGTTGAAAGGGCAACCGATCAGCGAACAACTGGAAGACCTGGAAGGGAAGAAACTGGTGATTAACATCAGCGACAGCCGTAGCGAACTGGCTTTCCTCATTCGCGACCGCAAACTGCACCGCACCCCCAACAGTGACTGGAACGTGCGCATCAGCGGCAAACTGGAGCACTTTTGGCTGCTCGCCAGCCGTGCCGAAGATCCGGACACCCTCTTCTTCAACCGCACCTTGGCACTGGAAGGAGAAACCGAAGCGGGGCTCTATCTAAAGAACATGCTCGACAGCATGGAGTTCGACAGCCGCGCCCACTTCGACGCGGTGTTCGGTGCACGCATTGGCGGGATTCTGGAGAAGGTGGCTAACCGGGCGAGTCGGTTGCCGATGCCGAAGTTGGGATAAGACTAGAAGTGGTCTCAAAATTAGGATTCGCGCCCGGAGGCAAGGCGCAAAGCCCCTGCGAGGAGCGCAGTTTACCGGTAGTAAATGAGCACCGCAGCAGGCTTTTGCAACGCAGAATCAGGGTGCGAAGACAATTTTGAGACCACTTCTAATTGGGTTCCCCACCAGCCCAGTCCTCACGCGACAAACTCCTGATCTCAATAACCTCCGCATCACTCAACCCGAGTGAGCGTAGAAACACCTCATGAGCCTCGGGCGCATCACGTTCAAAGGCCATGTGCCAGTGTCGACGAGCATTCTCATCCATTCCAGCTTCTTCAAGCATCTTTACCCATTGAATAACATCCACGCCTGACTGGCGTGGATGTCGTCCCCTGCGTTGCAGCAGTTGCACCACCAGATGTTGCTGCGCCTTAAGTTCAGCCATCTCCCTGTTGAGACAGGCGAGTCGCTGTTCAAGCGCCATCTCGACACCATCGTCCGCACCGGTCTCCTCCATGATTTCCCTGATTGCCTTGAGAGGAAGACCCGCCTTACGGAAGGTATCGATACGCTGCATCCGTTCGGCATCCGCCTCACTATAGAGACGGTAACCCGCGTCACTCTGCCCACTGGGTTTGAGCAGACCGATACGGTCGTAATAGAGCAGCGTCGAACGCGACAGGTTGAAGCGTTTGGCGAATGCGGTGATGGTTAGTGGTTTCACAGGACAATTTACTTTATGCGTTCAGCGGCAGTCGATCCGGCAACACCCAACCGGTACGGGCTGCATCACTATTTAACAGCTCGTCGCTGTAATGGCGAGCCAGCACGCCAATGCAGTCATCGACAAGATCGGCGTTAGCCTGCAGGAAGGCATCGAAATCCTCTTTCCCTCCGCCTTGCATACGCCAGGCCATAATACGCATCAGCGCCTCGCTCAGGGTGTGGTTAAATTTCTCCGGTACACCGAATTTTGTCGCCAGATCCCGGATACCGTCACATACCCGCTGACTGGCTTCATCCACATCGTAGCGGGCAAGGTGCAGCCACGCCATCCACAGATGACCACGGTGGTCGAAAGATTCCGGGCCCAGCTCGCGGGCGGCAAATCGCTCCAGGTACTCATCATCGGTAAGTTGCATCGGCATTCTCCTCGGTTAGGTGAAGCCGGGAGATTGAGGTGTGAAGCTATAGACGGGTCAAGGACATCTTGGCGCAGCACTGAAGGGTGACACTCGAAGCGGGATTCTTGAGAAGGTGGCTAACCGGGCAAGTCGGTTACCGATGCGAAACCGGGATTAACCCCATTGATTAGGTTTTTTATCCCCCCACTAATCAACGAGACCGTTCAAACAAGTCATCTATCGCATCCACTTGGGGGGACGCATAAGTTCGTCCCTCACGATAATCGTAGTCTAGCTCAGGTGAAAAGTAGTCTTGTATCCCGGACGAAACGTCGAAAGAATCTACAATTAGTTCAACTGCAGAATCAGAGATAGGAATCCCCAAATAATCCAACTTTCTTTCGATCAACTTTAAGAGATTCTGCTCGGCTTCATGTATACCTCTAGGGTCAACTGAATAAAACACATCATCGTCAGGAAATTCATCATGAACCGCTTCGGTAAAGTAGTTCACTGCCTGCTCCTCGAAGCTTGGCCATAACATGGACGCCAGATCATTCGGAAGGCTGCATATAAGCTTAGCGAGCTTAGAAAGCTCTTCTGAATTTGCACTGACCGAAAAAGCGCTAACAACAAAGTCAACAACCTCTTGTGCCGTCGACAAAGAGTGATCAAATCTCCATTGAATGACATTCGCAACATCGGCGAAATAGCTTGGACACACGGATTGCGCCACAAATTCTGACGCAGATACGGCACGCTCATCGGTTGGTGAAATATCTGCAAAATTCGGCGCATAGTTAACCAGGGCAAGTGCAATGTATTCCGGGGAATAGCCCAGGTAACCTGAGGCTTGTGCGCCATCAAGAATGACATCCAGTATTGCCATTTCAGTCTGCACATTAATCCGTTTATTTCGCTTTAAGTTAAAAAGTGTCCGTAGCGAAGAAGTTGATCGCAAACTGGAAAAACCGGCGCGTAGCGAAGGAATGTCTGATGCATATCGATGAAGCACAAAGTCACCAATAGAAGGATTAAATAGGTTAATAACAGGCTCGTCTTCGCCAATAACAGTCCTCGTTAGCATCGAACCAACGAGGTGACGGAGAGCCTGGAGATAGTCCCGACGCCCATGCATTGCCTTGGCATCAGGATGTATAATAAATCGGGCATATGACTCGGCCAAATCGCCTTGTGCAATGGAACGTGCATTGAGGGTTACAAGGAGAATCAAAGAGCGCCCAAAATCATCATGCTGTGCATCGAATGGGTTTTCCCACACTTTTGCCGGGTTATCAAGAAGTGCCTTGGCATATGGCCAGTACTGATTTGCCGTGCAATTAATGAGTCGTTCACTATCTGTAATGTAGCGAATCAATCTGGGATTGTAATTACGGTGAGCAATAATCTGACGGTATCGTTTATTGTTATATATCTCATCAATGTACTCTGACTCAAGTGATGAATGCCATATGTGATTATAAAGAATTCTAGCTTTATCTATTTCAGAGAAAGAATCAAACGACACCTCGAATTCATTACGCTCCAAATTATTTGTCTGAAACATATCAATAAGAATTTTACCCTGATTTAGAATCGTCGTCCTAGACGTCAGAATGAATCGCTTCTTCTTGTCGCGCGAAACCCTCTTAATAAATTGGACAATATGAGCACCTTCATGCCCAGAAAGAGCCTCAAGATAGTTTCTCCCAAGAAAGTCATCAAAAAAGAAGAGTTGCGGTTCATCTACCTGAAATACGGCTTCGGCTTCACGAATTTCCTCAGCGATCCTAATGAAAGAGAAACCTTTGGCAACATAGTGAAGCACCAAATGATCGGCCAGAGTAGTCTTACCAATGCCTGCTGGACCGGTAACAATAACAGTTCCAAGCTTCTCAAGCCTCATCAATGCTCTGTCGTGGTTCGCAGTTGGCACATAAAGATGGGCGTTTTCTTGGATCTCTTGCAGAGAAAATGCACTGCGATCATGAATTGGTTTATTCATGAGGTGCTGTAGTACATTTGTGCTTGCAATCCACAACTTATAATGACGAAGCTCAGTTTCACTGTGTTCAGCCAACAGATCATTGAGATCTTCTCTCCCAAGAATATCTGTCGGCGATATAATATAGGGCGATAGCACACTAATAATGCGTGATTTGTCGTTACGCGAGAGTGGGTGCGATATTACTAGCACGTATCTTGCAGGTTTTAGCCTCCTGATTTTTATCAGCTCAATTTCCTTCAGGTGTTTGATCAGTCGCTCTATTGGAGATGAAGGCCAATGCTTACACTGCATGATCACTTCCGTGTTATCGGCCATAAAGAAACGCCCATCCACACCGGCATCTCTGCCAGACTTAAAGCGCTCGTACTTACAACCATCTCTCTTGCTTAGGAGATCGGTCGCAAGCACCTCAAATTCCTTATCATTTAGAGTCCTAAAATCATAATCAGTCATTAAACGCTACTCATGAGATGACAGTCTCAACAATATCGTGAATTGTTTTTGTCACTGCTTGGCACGACTTAGGGTCAGTTCAAAAAGCATCCTAGACCCACAATTCTCCATCGTGGTCCTTTTCATTTATCTTACGCAGCACTTCTTCAGCCTGCTTCATATCTCTACAGGCAACGAAGAATTTGTTCTTACCTGACTTACGGTTCCAGACGGCATAATTACCTGCCCTGGCAGTAATAATCTCACACTCCCCAAGATCCTTTGGTGCACGTATACGTGGCATAGTTAAGCACCCAACAATATTTTGACTCTAATATCCAGTGGCATCGCGCCATGACCATATTTTGCCAAAATAAACTACCAACTCACCCCAACATCTCTAATCTCACTATCTTTGTATGCAATAAGTCTCGCAGACACATGTCCGCCAGAATAACTCATCGCTGTAATACTGTATGAATACTCTTTGCCGTACATCTCCGCGGCCTTGGCTTTTGCCATAGCCGCCTTATCCCCATGATTGAGAGAATATATTGCTACGGATAACGTAACAGCCAGCAGTCCGCCTATCACAAATGCCAACTTGGGCTTGCTGTGACTCATCTTGGCTACTTTGCGCGCAGCCAGAACAGGCTCGGAGGTGACTTGCCGATAAACCCAATACACAAACCAAATCACGACAGGGATCAGTGCATAGGTGAGAAACGTTGAGATCGGATGAAGTTCAAACCTTATAAGTCGTAACTCTAAAGGTTCTGAAAGGATAATCATTGGCAGGATGCCGACAAAACCCGCCAGCATAAATGCGCTGAAGAATGCCACATACCCAGCTGCTCTTAGACTCCCCTTGAGCAGAAAGGCCCCGGCAATTACTGCAAAGATGTTGAGACTGGATGAGTAACCGATTCCATTGGTGATGCAGTAGATCATGAAGCCGATATCTAGTAGACCGACAACGACCAGTATCAGTCCAAGTTTTTTCAAGATACGTTTATGTTCATCCATGCTCTTTTTCCCTGAAGATATCTGCTAGAAACAAGCCGCCAATTAACGAAACATAAATACTCCATATATTCTGGTCAAGCAGGCTTGATCCGAAAATCCACCACACCCCAGAGAAACCCCAACAGACCGAGGATAAACGGATAGATGTCCTTGAAGCGGAAGTAGAACTTGTCGGTAAGAGTCACCCGCCGGTTGCGTGGCGTGACCCGCTCCATCCAGCCGTATTCACCCGGTGCGATCAGCACCTTGTTCCAGGTGTCGCCGTTAACGGTATGCACATCAGAGAGCAGTAACAGGTCGTCCGTATTGGTGAATTGCAGCACTTTCGCGCCAATATTCGGACTCTGGTAGATCGGCGCTTTATCTTCCTGAACCTGCACAAACAGATGGTTCGATTCATGCAGGACTTCGTTCCACAGTTTGTCCCGATCGAAATCGATAAAGTGGATCGGCAACCAAGCAAGCATAAACGCCACGGCAAAACCGAAGCCGCCCTTAATCAGGTGCAGCAGAAAACCCGGAATGGAGCGCGAGATAAACAGCAGGAACAGGATCAGCAGCGCGCCACCGATGACACTGCCCAATAGAATCGGGTCCTGAGTCAGCAACAACTTCGGGTTAAGCGTAATCAGCGCCGCCTCTTCATCGTCGGCGATAAAAAACCGCAGAGTGTTGAGGTAGATAAAATAGAGCACCGCGGAGAACGAGAGCAGGTAGATCAGGATTTCCCGCTTCTGTTTCGGCACCAGTGGCAGCCAGCCGTGGTAGCGGATGTCTCGGGTGAGATCGTTAAACTCACGCCAGTTACATTTATAGACGGTCAGCTCGGTGCTTCTGCCCTTGAGCATCACCTTACCTACCTTGACCAGGCTGTAGCGTTTGGCGTGCAGTTCCGAGGCGGTGTTGTAGGAGAGCAGGATTTCGTTACCCTTGCCTTTACCTTCCAGGCGTGCAGCCGTATTCACCACATTACCGAACACATCGCCGTCTTCGACGATCGCTTCGCCGGTGTGGATACCGATACGCACCCGGAGCTGGAAGTCGGCATCTTCCTTGCGTCGCTTGCTCAAGGTTTGCTGAATCGCCACCGCCGCCTTGACCGCATCCTCGGGGTACTTGAACGAGGCCATTATGGAGTCGCCGATGGTTTTAATCACCCGGCCCTTGAAGTGACGCACGATGGGAAAGGCGAGACGGTTATGGATATTCACCATCATCCGACCTTTCACATCGCCATGTTCATCCCAGTAGCGGGTCGATTGCTCAATATCGGTAAACAGGATCGTCACTTTCTTGCGAGAGCGATGGATCTGTTTGGTGATACTGTTGGCGAGTTTGTCGAATGACTCCATCTATAGACCTGAAATTGAAAACAGTGGTGGGCGCAATGCGCCCAGGGCATACAGACGGGATTCTAATTGAGAGCGGTGTTTAATGAAAATAACGCCGGTCGGTTGTAGCAATTACTAAAGCTGGGATACAGATAATTTCTCCATCCCGGGCTTGCCATGCCAGAAGCCGTTGCTGATTTCGCCAACGGCGAGCCTTTCCATCATCGATACGCCTTCAGCGGTATCGAGTTGATCGTTGCGCGCTTCGTCGAAGAGTTGCACCACACGATCCATATCCTGCGACTGGGGGGAGAGGCGCAGCATATCGACGCCCATGCTTTTGAGTTGCGGCACTTCTGCCAGCAGCGATGTGGTGGTGGCCGCCTGGGTCTGAATACCGTTCATGGCGAGGAACTGTTTGCGGTCCTGCGACTCGAGCAGCAAACCATCGCTGTATTCGAGACAGCGAAGCTGGCAGTTGTCCTTGGGCAGGTCCGCGGCGCGGGCAACGAAGCAGCGGGCGGAGAAGGCCAGCGGCATGCGGCCAAAGGCGAAGACCTCGGTCTCCATCCCCTCGGGCAGCCCCTCCATGATCACCTTCAGGGTCTCCTGCGACAGCTCCACCGGCATCACCCAGCGTTTGGCACCCAGATCGTGCAGCAGCTTCAGGGTATTGTGGTTATAGGCGTTGAGATGTGGCCCGGCAACGAATGGCACCTTGCCCGCCACCGCGTGCACCGCCGCCATGTCGTTGGCCTCGACCAGGAAACGACCGTTGTCGGCGATTCGGCGCATGCGTTTGAGTTCCGACTCGGCTTCCATCAGCGCCAGAGTGGAGAGCACCACCTCTTTGCCTGCATTACTCAACTCATCGGCCAGTTGCAACCAGTCTTCCAGACGCATCGCATTGCGCCGGGAACAGATCACTTCACCGAGATAGATGGTATCGACCGGCCACTCGGCGGCCTGACGGTAGAAATCGAAGACCTGCTCGCGCGGCCAGAAATAGAGAATCGGTCCGAGAGAAAGCTTCATTGCCACTGCCTTTCGAGTGCGCCGAGGGTATGGGTGCTGCCTTCGGCAACCTTGTCCAGTTGCGCCACCCATTCGCTGCGCGGGTTGTAACTTTCGGGATTGGACTGCGCCGCATCGAGTGCCTGGCGCAGTACGCGGGTGACCTGCCCTACATAGGCAGGACTGCGCTGGCGGCCTTCCACTTTGATCGCGGAGACGCCCGCTTCGAGTAGTTGCGGCAGGATGTCGAGCACCGACAACGAGGTCGGCTCTTCGATGGCGTAATCGAGTTTGCCATTAACAAAAAAACGGCCCTTGCAGATCACCGGATAACCGGCGCTTTCGTTTTCCTTGTAGCTGTCGATCAACACGCCGCCGAGATGCACCTGGCGACCGCGCGAGGTTTCCGACCAGCGCACCGCATGGGCCGGGGAACAGGCACCCTTGGTGTTGGGCGATTCGCCGGTGACATAGGAGGAGAGATAGCAACGCCCCTCCACCATCACGCAGAGCGAGCCGAAGCCGAAGACTTCTACTTCCACGTCGGTGTCGTTGATCACCCGTTTAACCTGGGAGAGGGAGAGCACCCGCGGCAAGACCACGCGCTGGATGTTGAACTGCTCTTTGTAGAAGGCGATGGCCTCGCCGCTAGTGGCGGAGCCCTGCACCGAGAGGTGCAGACGTAGATTGGGATGGGTTTGGCTGGCGTAATGCATCAGGCCGACGTCGGCGAGGATCAGCGCATCGACACCCAGCTCGGCGGCCATATCCACCGCTTTGGTCCAGATGGGCCAGCTTTGCGGTTGCGGATAGGTGTTGAGTGCCAGCAGTACCTTGCGACCACGGCTGTGAGCGTATTCGATACCCTGGCGGGCGGCCTTCTCGTCGAAGTTGAGACCAGGGAAGTTGCGTGCGTTGGTGGCATCGCGGAAACCCATGTAGACCGCGTCGGCACCGTTATCCACCGCCTGCTTCAGCGCGGGCAGTGAGCCTGCCGGGCAGACCAGTTCGACCTTTCTTGCCATTGTTCAATCCCCAAAAATCCCTTCGCTCCAGATGGGCCAAGGGTATTTATGATTCGCGGACTTTTTCCAGGCGGGGGTTGGCAGTCTTCAGGCCTTGGCAGCCTGTTCGGTGCCGACGACGCCCGGCATGCCCTGACGGCTGCCGCGGCGGGCCAGTTCGCGTTCGATGGCGTTGAGTACTCGCCACTTCCAGTTGCACCAGCCCGGGGCGAGAAGGATATCATCCCCGGCGGTTCCAGTCAGGCGGTGATAGAGAACTTCGGCGGGGGTTTGCTCGACCATATCGGCCACGGTCTGCACGTATTCCTGCATGCTCCAGGGTTGGTATTCGCCGCGACGCCACTGGTTAGCCAGCATGGTGCCCTTGACCACATGCAGTGGATGCAGCTTCAGTCCTTCCACACCCAGCTCCAGCACCCGCTCCAGCGAGATCAGGTTGTGCGCCTTCTCCTCACCTGGCAGGCCGACGATGAGATGGGTACAGACCGGCAGACCGCACTGATGGGCCGCTGATACAGCCTCGCGGTATTCGTCGAAGGTGTGGCCGCGATTGACCTTCTCCAGGGTGCGGTCAAAGCAGGACTGCAGACCCAGCTCGAGGATCACCTCGTGACCCTGATCCCTATATCCAGCCAGCAGATCCAGCACTGCGGGCGGCACGCAGTCGGGGCGGGTGCCGATGGAGAGGCCGACTACGTCCGGCTCGGCCAGGGCGCTGTCGTAGAGCTGCTTCAGCCGCGCCGGGTCGTCGTAGGTGTTGGTGTAGGCCTGAAAGTAGGCGAGGAATTTCTTCGCCCCAGTGCGTTTAGCCAGCACCTTGCGCCCGGCGTCTAGCTGGGCCACCACATTGGGGTCCTGTCGCGCATTGGGGCTGAAGGAGCTGTTGTTGCAGAAGGTGCAGCCGCCCACCGCCTTGGTGCCGTCACGATTGGGACAGGTGAAACCGGCGTGGATGGAGAGCTTATGCACACGCTCGCCGTAGCGCTGCAGCAGGTCCTGGCCGAAGGTGTTGATGTAATCGCTTAAAGGCACTGCTTCACCCCACGTTGTTCAGTACACGACGACGAAAACCGACGCCGAGGGATTTGGCGATCGCCTCGCAGGCATCGATATCGACACCCTCCAGGCCGTCGATGGCGGTCAGGCTAACCTCAATGCCACGCTCATGGGCGAGGCGGGCGAACTCCAGCATCGCCGCATAGGCGCCTTCTTTCTTGGGCCGGGTATGTTTGATGTAGGTCTCCTCGTCCTGGGCATTCATGGAGATGGAGAGGCTGTCCACCACCTCAGCCAGTTCCGGGGTCACATCGCGTCCCTCACGCAAATTAACCAGGCCGTCAGTATTCACCCGGATGCGTGAACCCTGCTGTTTCAGCTGGCGGGCGATCGCCAGCAGCACATCGAGGCGCACGGTCGGTTCACCCAGACCGCAGAAGACGATCTCCCTGTACTGACCCGGATCGCCAATCGCCGCCAGCGCTTCCTCCACCGTCGGTTCACGGTGCAGGCGTAAATCGTAGCTCTGAACTTCCCAGCTACGGTTGTATTTTGGGCAAAAGGCACAACGTAGGGTGCATTGGCTGGTAAGATTCAGATAGCAATTGCCGTGCAGGGTGTAGGCGATGATATCGGCGAATTTTTCGTCAGTGGTCGCGGCAGACTGCATGGTGTTTCCTGTTTCTGTACTTGTCGTTATGGCGGCGGCGCATGCATCATTATGATGCAGATTAAAGCGCCAGCTTCCTGTATGATACGCGACTTTGCGCGTCAAATAATCCGTAGGTGAAGAATGATTAAAACCCCACTGCCGCTACTGAAACTCCGCGACCGCGAGGTGCTGCCCATCATTCAGGGAGGTATGGGGGTTGGAGTCTCTGCACACAAGCTTGCTGGCACGGTTGCCAAAGAGGGCGCCGTCGGTACCATCGCCAGCATCGATCTACGTGTGCACCACCCGGATCTGATGGAAAAGACCCACCGCACCAAGGATCGCAAACTCATCGACGATGCCAACCTGGAAGCGCTGGATCGCGAGATTAAATCGGCTCGCGAGATCGCCGGTCCCGGTGGCTACCTAGCGGTCAACGTGATGCGTGCAGTCGACCGCTTCCCGGAGATGGTGAAGCAGGCCTGTGCCAGCGGCGCCAACGCTATCATCATGGGTGCCGGGCTGCCCTTCGAACTACCCGAGCTGACCAAAGAGTATCCCGACGTCCACCTGCTGCCGATCCTCTCCGAGGAGCGCGGTGTCCGTGCGGTACTCAAGCGCTGGCTACGCAAGGGCGTATTGCCTGATGCCATCGTACTGGAGCACCCGCGCTACGCAGGCGGACACCTCGGCGCACCGAACCCGCAGGACATCAACAACGAGCGTTTCGACTTCAAACGTATCCTGGCGGAGATCCCCAAGGTATTCGAGCAACTCAAGCTCGACCCGATCCCGCTGATCCCGGCCGGTGGTATCAACTCCTTCGCCAAGATTAAGGAGCTGTTCGGTATGGGTGCCTCGGGTGTCCAGATCGGCACCCCCTTCGCCGTCACCGAAGAGGGCGATGCCCACATCAACTTCAAGAAGGTACTACTGGAAGCCAAACCGGAAGATATCGTTACCTTCATGAGCACCGCCGGGCTGCCTGCCCGCGCCGTGTTAACCCCGTGGCTGAAAAAGTATCTGGAACGTGAAGAGCGGGTGCGCTCCCGCGCCACCCCGGAGAAGGGTACCTGCGCCGTCTCCTTCGAGTGCCTGACCTACTGTGGTCTCAAGGATGGCGACCCGGCTGCCGGACAGTTCTGTATCGACACCCAGCTGGAAGCTGCGGTAATGGGTAATGTGGAGAAGGGACTGTTCTTCCGCGGCTCGGAGAGCCTGCCCTTTGGCGACCAGATTCGCTCAGTACACGACCTGCTGGCCTATCTACTCTCAGGTCAAGATCCCAAGGCTTTACCAGCGTAAAACCCTGCCGATGTCGGAGTCGCCAGGCGACTCCGACACCTTCCTCAAGTCCCTTTAATACGATCGAAATAACGCGCACGGTAGAGCAACCGCTGCGGAGCCTCCGGGCTATCTGTGAAGCCATCACGGGTGTGCAGTACGTTATTGCAGATCAGTCCCATCCCCGCCTCCAGCCGTCCACGAAAGACGTAGGGGTGGTCCTCACCGCTTAAGATCCGCTCCATCGCAGCCAGCGCTGCAGCCGTCGCCGGGTCGTCCTTCCATTCGATATTGCGTTTGCGTGCGGTGTAACGCATGTGCAACGAGCCGTCTGCCTGGATGGAGAAGACCGGACCGACTGAAGGGCCGCGCTGATTGCCGTCACCGTCGAGGCCCGGCGGGATGGTCATGACATCCGGCGCCATCAGCGCATGAATGTGATCAGGATTGGCATCACGTAGCAGCAGGTAGGCAATCTCGTGATCCAGCAACTGATTTTCGCCCCCCTCCGCCGCCGGGTTAACGCAGTGCAATACCATGCCGCGGATCTGTTTCTCGCCGGTGTTGTAGTAACCGTCGCAGTGCCAGTTGATTGGCCGGTTGGTGTAGGGAATGTACTTCGGGTGGTCCCCTTCAGGATTGACGGTGATCGAGGTCAGGCCATCGTCGTCCGCCAGCAGATTACTATCGATGTGGATCAGACCGAAACGCTCGGCCAGTCCACTGGAAAGCGACTTATCCGGGTCACCGCCGCGATGAGTGCGATAGATGACCATATTGGTCTTGCGTAGCAGACCCAGCAGTTTTTCGTACTCCACCTCGCTGAGGTTAGGGGCATCTTCCAGGTCGACGATTAACGCAGCTACGTCGGTGGGGTAACCGGCCAGCTTGGCCTCGCGCCATGCCTGATAGGCTTCCTCATTGCCCGGCAGGAAGGGTGAATCATCATTCATTGGTAGTACCTCATCGCGTTACAGACCTGTTATATCACTCTCACAGGGTTATGGCGCGTGTTAGCGCCTTGATATTTCCCGCCCCCTGCCGATACTAAACAATGGACTCATCGAATAGCGACAACAAGGTAACCGCACAATGACCTCAATAATGCAGTCTGTGGACGAACGCACCCAACTGGCCGGGGCCAACCGGCTGGAGATCCTGCTATTCAGCCTGGGCAGGGACAAACATACCGGGCGGGAAGAGGTCTTCGGTCTAAATGTGTTCAAGATCCGCGAGGTGATCGCCATGCCCGAGATCACCCACGCGCCGGATATGCCGCCAGGGGTCGAGGGGATGGTCAGCCTGCGCGGCAACATGATCCCGATTATCAACCTGTCGAAATTCTGTGATGTGGAGAGCGATGTCGACCTGAAAATCCTCATCGTCACCGAATACAACCGTAGTACCCACGGTTTTATGGTCGCCTCTGTGGAACAGATCATGCGTATGGCCTGGGCCGATATCAAGGTACCACCACAGATGATGGCCAATCGTCACGGCGGCCTGGTCACCGCAGTCACCGAACTCGACGACGGGCGCATCGTGATGATCATCGACGTAGAAAAGGTGCTGGCCGAAACCGGCGGCCTGGATGACGACCCGACCCTGTTCTCGGGAATCGAAGAGCTGGAGCACAAAGCAACGGTACTCTTTGCCGATGACTCGGTGGTGGCACGCAAACAGATCTCCGCCACCCTGGATCATCTGGGTGTCCAACAGATTCAGGCGAAAAACGGCGAGGAGGCATGGGCAAAACTGCAGGAACTGGCGGAACGTGCGGCGGCCAGCCACATGCCAGTCTACGAAATGGTCGATGCGGTACTCACCGATGTGGAGATGCCGGGGATGGACGGCTATGTGCTGACCCGCAAAATCAAGGAAGACAAACGCTTCGCCGGCATTCCCGTGGTCATGCACTCGTCGCTCTCCGCCGATGCCAACATCACCATTGGCCAGAAAGTCGGCGCTGACGCCTATGTCGCTAAGTTCGATCCCCAGGAACTATCCAAGGTACTCCGGAGCGTACTGGGGAAAAAAGAAGGCAGCGCAGCGGAATAAAACGTATCGGCGGCTATGCCGCCGATACCCACTGCTTTATCCACCCCTCGCCGATCGATCCATCCGATACCAGGCGCTGTAGACCTGATCCGGCCAGCGTGACTGGAACCAGGCGATAATCGCCTCAATCTCCTCTTGCGTCAGCTTATCCCGCCAGGCGGGCATCTTGCCCATGCCCTGCGGGCTGCCGTTGGCGATCACGTCATACAGGATATCTTTGGGATGGTGCCAGGCATGCCCGGTACCGTTAAGCGGCGGTGGTGGAAACATGCCGTCCGCATCCCGTTGGCGCCAGTTAGGGTCGCCCTGGGCATTCCCGCCATGGCACTCGGCGCAGTTTTTCTGGAACAACCTCGCCCCCTGGCTAACCTGAGCGAAATCCATCTGCCTCGATACACCACGATCACTGTCGACGGTGGTTTTGCCGTCGCTGTCGCTACAGGCGGCCAGCACCAGTGCCAGCGCCGCAATTATGATGCTTTTCATTTTCTAATCCTCATTGTGCTAAACCTGCAAGCAGCAGGCGTAGCCAGATACCGCAGACCTCGTGCAATCGCACGAAGCCGATGACTCAACGGGACTAGAGGGTTCGGGGAGGGGGCGAGTCGACGGGTAAAGCGATGGAGACAAAGGCGCTGCGGAAAATATTCGCAGGCTCACTACGACTACCTGGGGCATCCAGGAGAATCGGGGCTGAAACGGCGCTGCTACTGGCATGACCACAGAGATCGCAGTCGATGCAGACCTTGCCCGCATGGCTGGCACAATCGTTATGTTGTGACATGCCGTGATGATCCATCTGTTGCATCATCTGCATCGGGCAGGGGGGCGTGGCATTCCATGAAGCGAACGCCTGCGCCAATACCGGCTGGGCGGTAAAACCCAGTAGCAGGAACAGGATAAATAGCTTTCGGATGCGACGCGTCATGGAGTTAATCATAGTCCCGAACAGGTAGTAACAGCCAGTCGAACTTTAAGCTATGACTGCTTGGACAGGCAGTGGTTCCACAGGGCTAAAGGGGCATCTTCTCCGCGCTGCGCTCCGCCAGGGCGGCGATGGTGCGCGAAGGGTTCATCCCCAGAGCCAATGGCAGAATGGCGCCGTCGACCACATAGAGCCCGGGGTAACCGAAAACCTCACCCAGATGATTAACCACGCCGTCTTCGATGGTTTCGCCCATGGCGCAACCACCGAGAGGATGGGGGGTGATCAGGTTCTTCAGCAGGGTCCAGGTCGGCGGGATAAAAGGCACGCCGTCGGTGGCATGGCTCAGATCACGGTGCATATCGGCCATGGCGTCCATGGTTGCCTCGGAGCGGTCTATCTCCCAGTCCAGTTTCATCTCCTTACGCCACGGTGCATACCAGGGCCGCCCCAGATAGAAGCGACCGTCGGCGGCATCCACCGCCTGACCAAACCAGAGCATGACATTATCAAGCGGATCGCGTGCGCGCACCCTGCGTGCCAGAGCGTTAAACATCAAACCAAAGCGGGAACGGAACGGCCACCAGCGCTTCTTGATGTGCTCTTCCAGGTAGTTGCCGATGAGATCGGGAAAACCGCCATCCTCGATAAACAATTTGGCGCCTTTGTAGTCGCCATCCAGCAGATCAATGGCGCTGCTGATGGTCGGCCCCTGGCTGGCGGAGACCCGGCGACTATGCACCGATGGGGTAACGAAATCGCCGTTGGGACTCCAACCGTAGCCCAGCTTTTTACTCAACCCGGGCAAGGTTTTGTACTGGTCGCGGCAGCGTAGTAACAATTCGGTGGAGCCCATAGAACCGGCGGAAAGCACCACCCGCGTCGCCGTAACATTTCCCTTTCGCCGCATGCCGCCGTCTATACGTTCATAATCGAGCCGATATCCACCATCGCTTAACGGGGTGATCTTGCGCGCAATATGCAGCGGGCGCACCTCGGCGCCGTGACTCTCCGCCTGGGGAATGTAATTCAAATCGAGGGTGTTCTTTGCCCTGACCTGACAACCGGCATCGCAGTTACCGCAGTGAACGCAGGTGCCTTGTTTCACACCCTGTGGGTTGGTCCAGGCTCGGGATTGCTTGTCATTGTAGGGATCATCCAGGCCGTAGTGCCATTGCGGATCGAAGGTGACCGCCAGTTCGACCTGGTGAAAACGGTCACCATAACCATTACTCTCCGCGGCATCGCGCATCAGATGATGACGTTGGGTCAGCTGGTTTTGCGGCACCTTCTGCACCCGCAGCATCTGCCCCACCCGCTCGTAGTAAGGCTGCAAGGCTTCGAAGGTAATCGCTGAGGGCCAGCCTTTATCAAAACGTTGTTTCGGCGGCACGATAGAGACATTGGCGTAGATCAGCGAACCGCCGCCAACCCCGGCGCCACGGGCCACCGCCATGTCATCAAGAAAGCTAATATCGACCCAGCCGTTGAAACGGTGTGGATAGTTACCGTCCCAGATCCAGGCATCGCCTGGGTCGCGTGGATATTCATCGGTCTGCCAACGGCGGCCCCGCTCCAGCAGCAGCACCTTCTGTCCCCGCTCGGCCAGACGGCAAGCCATCACTGCGCCACCGAAACCGCTGCCGACCACTACCACATCATAGTGATCGCCAGCTTTATTCATTTCGCCAACCCCGCGTAACTGTCCCACAGCTCGCCCATAAAGAAGCGGCCGAAGCGGCCAAGCACTTCCAGCTTTCGGCCCCTGTCTCGCACATGCAGCACCTCCAGTGTGGAAAGCAGTCGCATCAGATCACCGACCCCAAGACTCAACAGCCCGGCACCGACCACTTCACCCCGCTTGTCCTTACCACTGTGGATGCGGGTGTAGAGGGTGGTGGTATCGCTCCACAGGTCAAATCCAGGATCGTCGCGCACCTCTTTGTGTCCGGCCAGGTAGTAGGGCTGGCCTCCAAAATCGAACACCAGTTCGTAAACCATCAACTTGGTTTGCGGGTCATCAGAGGGGGAAAAAAGATTGAAGATGCCGTTATAGCCGGGGATACCCTTATCGAAGAGGGGATAGTCGATAGTGCCGTCGAGCAGGCCGGTGTGGTCAGGGTCTTCGATAAAGCGATCGAGATCGTCGATGGTTACCCGGGCATTCATCACCAGGGTGTTACCGTTGTCGCGGGCCAGTTCTTCGCCCTGCAGACAATCAGTTTCACCAAGAGAGACACCACCTGCCATGGTCTCGCTAAAGCAAATCCCTGCTCTGTCCGGCACCGCGTACCTCCCTGTTATTCTCGGATAACCCTCGCCAGCATTCTATTCCTTTTCTTCCCGCCACAGCAAACAGCCAAAGCCACATAAGGGCCCGAATTTTGATACTCTTCAAAAATCGAGCACACTGAACGCGAATATGGCCTCAACCCGCGACAAACAAAGTCCAACTGAAAGCGTTGACTCCCTGCTGGAGGAGCTGGAAGCGCTACGCCGGGAAAATGCAGAGCTGAAACAGGCGCTGCGTACCGATATGCTCACCGGGTTGTTCAACTATCGTCATCTGCTCGAGGCACTCGACTGGGAGATGGAGCGCACGCTCCGCACCCGCCAACCCACCTCACTGATCATGCTCGACCTCGATCACTTCAAACAGATCAACGACACCTGGGGCCACGATGTCGGCAATGCCGCACTGGTTCAGGTCGCCGATATTATTCGCGATAACCTGCGCAAGATGGATGTCCCCTGCCGCTTCGGTGGCGAGGAGTTCACCATCATCCTGCCGGGAACCCAGCTTCCCCAGGCGGTGAATGTCGCAGAACGGTTGCGCACGGCTATCGAAAGTCAGCCACTGCAACATGGCGATGAACTGATCACCATTACCGCCAGCTTTGGCGTGGTGCTCTACCGCGCTGACATGCAACTAAGCGTCGATGAGTACATACATCTTACCGACGGCTACCTCTATCAGGCGAAACAGAATGGGCGCAATCAGGTTGCCCATCCCAAACTGCCGGAGCAGACAGAAGTCAGCGTCGACGAAAAAGCCGCCCTGCTCTCACCACCGCCGCACAGCGACGATTAATCACTATTTGGTTAACGAAAGGAATAGCCGCGGCAGCTGCTCAGGCAGACGCTCCACTCGGTCGATTACCGTGTATTGCTTACCAAAGATGTCGGCGACATATTCGTCTGCCCGCGCATCGAGGTTAATGCAGTAGGTGTAGATGCCGTCCTGATCCAGCTCCTGTACTGCCTTATGGCTATCTTCCAGCAGCATTCTCGGATCACTCACATCGATATCCGACGGTTCGCCATCGGTGAGGACCAGCAGCAGTTTCTTTTCCGCCTTACGTGTCCCCAGGTAGTGGCCTGCGTGACGTAGCGCCGCCCCCATACGCGTCGAATAACCAGCCTCCATAGCCGCCAACCGTGACTTCACACCATCATCCCAGAGTTCACTAAAGCCCTTGATGTGCTGGTAATAAACCTCGTGACGAGTGTTGGAGGAAAAACCAGCAATGGCAAAGTCGTCACCCAACCCCTGGATGGCCAGGCCCAGTAACGATACCGCTTCCTGCGACAATTCAAGAATCGTTTGTGTACTTCCCTCGGGGACGTCGTTAAGTGATGCGGAGAGATCGAGCAGCAACAGTACCGCGATGTCACGTCCGTCGTGACGGTGACTCATGTTGATGCGCGGGTCGGGCCGTGCCCCGGCGCGGTGGTCGATCAGCGAACGAATCGCCACATCGAGATCCAGCTCACTACCCTCTTCCTGATAACGCACCCGTACATACTGCTGCGGCTTGACCAGTTCAAGAATGCGCATCAACTGCTTCGCCAGTTGTTCGTGTTTGCTTAACAGGCGATCGATCTTGCCCGCATCGCCTGCTGGATGCAGGCGCTCATAAAGGCTGACCCAGTCGGGACGATAGGTCTTCGAATTGTAATCCCACTCATGGTAGAGGCGCGGCGGCAAGGTTTCCTCGACT
This sequence comes from Thiohalomonadaceae bacterium, assembly GCA_050302275.1. GTDB lineage: Bacteria > Pseudomonadota > Gammaproteobacteria > Thiohalomonadales > Thiohalomonadaceae > JAPHTQ01. The sequence goes on from JBNLAT010000021.1 coordinate 38,086, forward strand.
TCCTCTTCTACAGGCGGTGCTTCTTTTTCGTAGTCAAAAAGTTCACCTTCGTCGTCTTCATCAATGAATATCCACAGGTGACGATTGTCATCACGGTAATCCACCTCGGTATCGGTGAAATGGAGATTGGCCGACTGGTCTGCCGGGCCACGGCTGCGGATGATAAAGAGGACTGCCATATCCGCCATTTCCTTGAACGAAGATTCCCCCTGGGCCATTGCTTCATGGAAGCGGCGACAGAATTCCACAATGTGCTCATTTTTATAGCCGTGACTCTCGGGATTCAAAATAGCATAGGAGAGCATCGCCAGACGGTGGCGGATACAGGATTCTTTCTGCGGATCGCAGGCATCTTCTTTGGGATGTGGATGCAGGCTGTTAAACAGATGACGTAACCCTGGGTAACGCTGCATGGCGAGATATTCCACCCGGCAGTCTTCCAGCAATTCTATGGCAGCGTTCTGAAAGGGGCTGTAATTGTCGGCAATCATTTGCGTCGACCAGCATTTGTGCGCCGCCATGTGTGCCAAGGTTGCGCGATAACGATCAATACCGGCGACCCCATTTTTGTCATCGAAAACATCCGGCAAACGGATGCCGATATCGTCATAATAGGGCTGCCGTTTGCGCAGCTCATCAAAGGCCTCGGAATACGGAATGAGCCGCGGCTTATCTTTCCACAGTGCCTGCAAATACAAATCCAGCTTCCGTTCATTATCCATAAACAGCGTGCCATGACGTTCACGCTGCATCACCGCGCGACTATCCGCCGATTGCAGACTGAAGTATTCCTTTTGCCGTTCTGGATGGTCGCTGTAATGGCGAATACCGTATTCGATCCAGTTACGCACACCAACACAGGAGAGATTCTTCAACAGCAGAGGTACCTGGTTGAAAAACTCCGGCAGGCCGGGGCTGGGAATGGTCTGATGGAAACCATGGATCGATCCGGTGGTACGCTGCATAAAATCGAGCACCATTTCGATATAACCGCTTAGTAACTCTTCACTACCGAGTCGACGTGAGACTTCACCAATGGATTGCAGGAACGGCGGGATCGCCTTGCCGTTTGGCGTACGCGATATCGTCCACACCGTTTGCGAAACGAGTGTTAGCGTCGACTCGCCAAGACGCTTGGCAACATCGGGCATCTCTTCCAGATAGACCAGCACCGGTTCAACACCGCGACCGATCTTGCAGACCAGTCCGGCACCGTCGAGGTAATCCTTCAACCCCTGCGGTGACAGCACCTTCATCGCTTCTTCCAGACAATTGGGGAAGAATTCGTCGAGGTCGCGGAAGCCGCAGGAGAGCTGCTCGCGGAAGTATTGGACCTGTTCTTCGCTTAACGGCATAACAGCCTGCCTTCGCTATCAGGCGAATACAGCGTCGATGGCATGATCGAGGGTATCGCGGATATCCCTGTCGTCGGTGATCGGCCGCACCAGGGCCATACGGCAGGCGGCACGCGGTTCGATACCCTGTTTGATCAAATTCGCCGCGTAGACCAGCAGACGGGTGGAGACCCCCTCGTCGAGACCATGGCCTTTGAGGTTGCGCGCGGTTTCGCTGAGCTTGACCAGCTTCTGTGCCACGTCGTCTGCGGTGCCAGTCTCCTTGGCGACGATAGCCGCCTCGGTTTCGGCCGAAGCATAATCGAAATCCATGGCGACAAAGCGCTGCTTGGTCGACTGCTTAAGATCTTTCATCAGAGACTGGTAACCGGGGTTATAGGAGATCACCAGTTGGAAGTCTGGATGGGCAGCAACCAGCTCACCTTTCTTGTCCAACGGCAGGGTACGGCGGTGGTCGGTCAGTGGGTGGATCACCACCGTGGTGTCCTGACGTGCCTCGACCACCTCATCGAGATAGCAGATCGCACCGATGCGCGCGGCGGTGGTCAGCGGACCGTCGAGCCAGCGGGTACCGTCCGCATCGAGCAGATAGCGACCAACCAGATCCGAAGCGGTCATATCTTCGTTACAGGCCACGGTGATCAGCGGCTTGCCCAGCTTCCACGCCATGTATTCGATGAAGCGGGATTTACCGCAACCGGTCGGCCCCTTCACCATCACCGGCAGACGTGAGGCATAGGCTGCTTCATACAACTCAACCTCGTTGTCCTGTGCCTGGTAGAACGGCTCTTTACTGACGATGTATTGATCCTTGTCGACACTACTCATGACGTGCTCCGAGAATTATTTGTTTATAAATTCAAACCAGTATAGTCAGGCGAAATCATAATAAAAATTCATAATTCCTGATTAGAAACATAAATTAACACTTATAGGTTAGCTACTGTGAGCACAAAAAAAGCCCCGCTGAAGCGGGGCTTTTTGTACGACCAGATATGCAGGTGTGCTTATTTATGCACGCCCAGCTTCTCGCGCCAGCCGGGGAAGATCTTGTCGGCATCGTGCGGGAAAGACTCGAATGCGCGGGCGAACTCTTTGTGCTCTTTCGCGTACTCGATGGGATCAGCACCTGACTTCCAGCACTCGTAAGCCTGGTTCAGAGAGGTACCACCGGCAGCCGGGCTGTCGATGTGACCGAAGGAACCGCCACCACAGGTGTTAATCAGGTTAGCGTGTCCCAGATTCTCGAAGAAGCCAGGCAGGCGCAGGGCGTTCATACCACCAGAGATGATCGGGGTAGTGGCTTTCATGCCGTACCACTTCTGGTTGAAGTAAGGACCCTGGCACTCATCGCGCTCCAGCATGTAAGCCAGAACCGTTTCACCACCGTGGCCTTCCATCTTGCCGTAACCCATGGTGCCGGTATGCATACCCGAGGCACCCATCAAACGTACCATCTTCATGTAGCACAGCGGATCCATACCCTGAGGTGACTTGTAAGAGGTTACTGCACCGTGGCCTGCGCGGTGGAAGTGGAGGAAGGTATCCGGGAATGCACGACGGCAGGTGGTAACGCCAGCAGGACCGGTAACAAAACCGTCAACCAGGAAGGCAACGTGATCGGCAGAGTTGTACTTGGCAAATGTTTCCAGAACGAACTCACCACGATGGATCATTTCGCCGTGGAAATCAGCAGTGATGTTGGCAGAGAAGATCTTGGCTTCACCAGTCTCTTGCTGTGCACGATCCATTGCCTCGGCAACCTTGGGCATAACCTCTTCCATTTTACAGAAAGGCTGGTTTGCCTGAGGCTCGTCGTTCTTGATGAAAGTGCCACCCAACCAGAAGTCGTAACAGGCCTTGGCAAACGGCTCAGGACGCAGACCCAGCTTGGGCTTGATGATGGTACCGGCGATGTAACCACCATCCACTTCGGGACGGCCCAGTACCTTCCACAGGTTGGTGATGTTGGCAGAGGGGCCATCGAAGTGCTTGATCATGCACTCAGGCATCATGAAGTCCAGCATACGCAGGCCATCGTGGTCACCCATGCCCTGGTTGTTACCCAGGATCAGCGACCACATGTGGGAAACGTTGAAGGTGCCGTCGGTCAGGTTCGGGTCGAACAGGTCTACGGGGTAGGCAATCTTCATCAGACCGCCACCTTTGACAGGGTGGTCACCAAAGGCAGCTTCATCGATTTCGTACACCAGGGCGTCAACACCACGGGTGAAATCGTCAGTGGTGGAGACTTCGACGTTGGTACCAGTGGAAGACTCAGCGGCTACGTGAGCGGCCACTTCCAGGAAACCGTAACCCTTTGCGGGTATCAACTTGTAAGCCACCAGCATGTGCTTACCGCCAGCAATCAGATCCTCTTCTTTCAGCGAGAGGTCGGCGTAACGTCCAGACTGATCCATCGTATTTATCCTCGTTGTACAAGTTATTGGAAATCGTGCCGCCATCTTGCTGCGGCTGGGAATTGCTAAATAACCACAATCACAGTGGAGGCAAACTATAACGGCACACTTCGCATAAGGAAATTAAAATAGAATGATGGAAGTCATAAGTAATAACTTATGGTTTCTCTGCGACCGCCACCGTATAAGTCTTGCCCTGCTTCAGCTTGTCGTAGTTACCGAAAACTTCATTGAAACTCCTTTTCACGAACTGGCGAAGACCGGTAATGGTCACCACGTAGAGTCGGCCCCCCGGCTTGAGGTGGGCCAGCGCATCATAGAGGAATAGGTATAGCATCTCATTGCCGACTTTGGCGGGAATATTGGAGGCAATGACGTCGAACTGCCGCTGCCCCACCCCGTCCAGGCCGTTGCTGAGAATCGCCTCGGCGTTGGCAATGCCATTAACCTGGATATTTTTGTTGGCGTAATCGACGGCGACAAAGTCCTTATCTACCAACAGGGTCTTCCCCTTCGGTGCCAGCTGCGCCATGGTCATGCCGATGGGACCGTAACCACAGCCCAGGTCGAGACAGTCGTCGGCCTCGCCGATCTCCATATAGTCGAGCAGCATGCGCGACCCCTCGTCGATCTCCCGTGGCGAGAAGACTCCCCAGGTGGTGTGAAAGGTGAAGGTCTGCCCACACAGGGTGTCCTTGAAGACGATGTCCTGGCGTAGCTTGTTAAGAAAGGCCTTGGTATCCATGGGCGTTCCGCTGATTGAAAGGCGCCTATTATGGCCGCTGACGCGGCAAACGGACAGCCGGGCCTTCCAATTCGCCCTCCTTATGGTTTAATGGCTTATTATCAGCCGGTAACACATAAGCCCTAACTTATGAATATCACCCTGCGCCAGCTCAAGGTCTTCGCCTCGGTCGCCCGCCACCTCAGCTTCACCCGCGCCGCGGAGGAGTTACACCTGACCCAGCCCGCCGTCTCAATGCAGGTCAAACAGTTGGAAAGCCAGCTCGATACGGCCCTGTTCGAGCAGTTGGGCAAGAAGATCTACCTCACCGAGGCGGGAGAGGAGGTCTACCAGTACAGCCGTCTTATCGCCCAACAACTGGATGAACTGGAAACGGTACTGGCTAACCTGAAAGGGCTGGAGGCAGGAAAACTGCGCATCTCGGTGGCCACCACCGCTAACTATTTCGCTCCACGCCTGCTAGCGGCCTTCTGCCAACGCTTCCCCGGGGTTAATGTCATTCTCAACGTCACCAACCGCCAGACCCTGCTGCGCCAGTTGGCCGACAACGAGGTGGACATGGTGATCATGGGCCAGCCACCAGCGGAGATGGATCTGGAAGCGGATATCTTCATGGACAACCCGCTGGTGACCATCGCCCCACCGGATCACAAGCTGACCAAAAAGAAGGCTATCCCGATCAAGGAACTGGAGAAGGAGACCTTTCTCATGCGCGAGACGGGTTCCGGTACCCGTATTGCGATGCAACGTTTCTTCGACCAGCACGGCGTCACCCTCACCACCAGCATGGAGGTGAGCAGTGACGAGGCGATCAAGCAGAGTGTGCAGGCTGGGCTAGGGCTCGGGGTAATGTCAGAGGACGCAGTGCAGATGGAACTAGGTCTGGGCAAACTGGCGATCCTCGACATCAAGGAGTTCCCCTTTATCCGCTACTGGTATCTGGTACACCGCAAGGGCAAACGCCTCTCCGCCATTGCTGAGGCCTTTAAGGCATTCATGGTCGAAGAAGCGGCGGTAACGTTGGGTAAGAAGCCACCGGAATTACGGGGTACGAAGTAGACAACCCCGCAACAGACGATAGTGCTATACGGCGAGACTCAATTCGTAGAGCTTGAATGGTCTGCCATTGTTTTCAAAAGAACCGACCTGAATGAATCCGGTAGAGGTATATAGCTTCTGCGCAACTGTCATCGACGGTTGCGTCCACAGAAGCAGTTTCGCATAACCAAGTTGGTTGGCTTTGACTATCGCCGTTTCAACAAGCATGCGGCCTAAACCGCAGCCACGAAATTTCTCAGCCACAGCCAGCAGATGCAGCTCTGCTTCATCCTCTCCTGCACGGCGGCACGCCGGTGAGTCGAAAGGCACAAGAATGATCATGCCGGCGAGTACGGAAGTCTCTTTTTCACGCGCAACGAGTAACATTCCTCGGCGCCTGACGTTATCTGGCGCGAACAATGTATGTGCCTCTTCCCTGTTGGTATAACCCACGTCGACGTAAACCCGGTTCAACAGCGCGGTCAGTTCAGCATCCTGTAAAGCCAACTCATCGGCGGAGGCAATTTCAAATTCCATATACAGACGTTCCATTTCCTCTGTTCGACCGCTTTATTGTAACCACAAAAAAAGCGGCCCGAAGGCCGCTTTCTTATTTCTACTCCAGATCGACTTACTTGACCTTCGGGTCGAGCTTGCCGCTTTCGTATTCCTGGAACATAACTTCCAGGGAAACCGGCTTGATCTTGGAGGCCATGCCGGCAGAACCGAAGGCTTCGTAACGGGCTTTACAAATTCCAGCCATCGCCTTGGTCGCTTCCTTGAGGAATTTGCGCGGGTCGAAGTTGGATTTGTTTTCGGCCAGGTGACGACGTACGGAACCGGTAGAGGCCATACGCAGGTCGGTGTCGATGTTGACCTTACGTACACCAGACTTGATACCTTCAACGATCTCTTCAACCGGTACACCATAGGTTTGACCCATGTCGCCGCCGAAGTCGTTGATGATTTTGAGCCAGTCCTGCGGTACGGAAGAGGAACCGTGCATTACCAGGTGAACGGTCGGAATGCGCTCGTGGATCTCTTTCACGCGGTCGATACGCAGGATCTTGCCGGTCGGCTCCTGGGTAAATTTGTAAGCGCCGTGTGAGGTACCGATGGCGATAGCCAGGGCATCTACACCGGTCTGTTTAACAAAGTCGGCCGCTTCGTTGGGATCGGTCAGCAGCTGATCCATGTCGAGCTTGCCTTCGGCACCGTGGCCGTCTTCTTCACCCATTTCGCCGGTTTCCAGTGAACCCAGGCAACCCAGTTCGCCTTCTACGGAAACACCGCAGGCGTGAGCCATGTCGACAACCTGTTTGGTGACGTTGACGTTGTACTCGTAGCTGGAAGGAGTCTTGCCGTCAGCCATCAGGGAGCCGTCCATCATGACTGAGGAGAAGCCGGACTGAATGGAGCGAGCACAGATAGAAGGAGAAGCACCGTGGTCCTGGTGCATACAGACCGGGATATCCGGATACTGCTCGATCGCTGCCAGAATCAGGTGACGCAGGAAGGGCTCGCCTGCATAGGAACGGGCACCGGCAGAACCCTGCAGGATAACCGGGCTATCAACTTCAGCAGCAGCCTGCATGATGGCATGCACCTGCTCCATGTTGTTGACGTTGAAAGCGGGCAGACCGTAGCCGTTCTCTGCGGCATGGTCCAGTAATTGGCGCATAGATACCAGGGCCATTTCGACCTCCTTCGATTTATCGATTTAGTAGCAAAAAAATCTGTTTCTCTTACTCGCCGGACACTCCGACCAGCTTAGACCAGTTCACCGACGCGAACGATCTTCATCGCGTTGGTACCGCCATGGATACCCATCAGATCGCCCTTAGTGATAATCACCAGATCGCCGTCACGCACTGCACCACGACGACGCAGTTCATCGATCGCCTCACGGTTCAGTTCCACGTGGTCGGTCGCCGTCACATCAAAACTCACCGGGTAAACACCGCGGTAGATGGTTACCTTGCGACGGGTTTCCACATGACGAGTCATGGCATAGATGGGGATACCGGAGCTGATACGCGACATCCACAGTGTGGTCGAGCCAGACTCGGTTAGCGCGGCGATCGCCTTCACCTTGAGATGGTTGGCGCTATACATTGCCGCCATCGCGATCGCCTCGTCAATGTGACTGAATTCGGAATGGATACGGTGATCCGATTCCTTGGCGATACGCTGCTTTTCCGCCTCCAGGCAGACGCGGTGCATCGCGGCAATCGCTTTGTCCGGATATTTACCGGTAGCGGTTTCGGCAGAAAGCATGATCGCATCGGTACCATCGAGTACCGCGTTGGCGACGTCGAATACTTCAGCACGGGTCGGGATCTGATTTTCGATCATCGACTCCATCATCTGCGTTGCAGTGATAACTACGCGGTTCATTTCGCGAGCGCGGCGAATCAGTTGCTTCTGTACCGGCGGCAGTGCGGCATCACCGATCTCCACACCTAAATCACCACGGGCAATCATGATCACATCAGAAGCGGCGATGATCTCGTCGACCACTTCCAGCGCTTCGGCACGTTCGATCTTGGCAACAATACCGCCGTTACCGCCAGCTGCCTTAAACAGTTCACGCGCCTCTTCGATATCCGCCGCACTGCGCGGAAAAGAGACAGCCACATAGTCCGCTTCCATCTTGGCCGCAGTAATAATGTCGGCACGATCTTTTTCGGTCAGTGCCGGAGCAGAAAGCCCGCCACCCTGACGGTTAATCCCTTTACGATCGGAAAGGGTACCGCCGACAACTACACGGCAGATAATTTGCGCACCCTCGACCTGCTCGACCCAGAACACCAGGCGGCCATCGTCGAGCAACAGTGTGTCACCACGACTGAGATCGTTGGGCAGTTCCTTGTAGGCGATACCGACTCGCTTTTGATCGCCGTCATTGGTAGGGCACTCGGCATCGAGAATGAAGGTGTCGCCCTCGGCCAGCTCAATCTTGCCGTTCTTGAATTTGTCGATGCGGATCTTCGGTCCCTGCAAATCGCAGAGTACGCCGACCTGACGACCATGAGCGCGGGAACGGTTACGCAGTTTTTCAGCACGCTCGATATGTTCTTCGGGAGAACCATGGGAGAAATTAATACGGACGACATCGACACCGGCTTCGATGATCTTGTCGAGCATCTTCGGGTCGTCTGTCGCAGGGCCAAGAGTGGCCAAAATCTTTGTTCGTCTTTGCATATTTGCTCTTTTAGTTGTGTGCGGTCAGTACGGCGGACGGGTACCCTCTACCCGTCCGCCGACCGGAAATTACTGCTTTGCGCGTTCCTCGAGCATGGCGACCGCAGGCAGGGTCTTACCCTCGAGGAACTCGAGGAAGGCGCCACCGGCGGTAGAGATGTAGGAAACCTTATCGAAGATATCGTACTTCTGAATCGCAGCGATGGTGTCACCACCACCGGCCAGGGTGAAGGCCTTGGTTTCGGCGATCGCCATGGAGATCGCCTTGGTACCTTCGCCGAATTGATCGAACTCGAATACGCCAACCGGACCGTTCCATACCACGGTGCCGGCATTTTTGATGATCTCAACCAGCTCTGCAGCGGATTTCGGACCGATGTCGAAAATCATGTCGTCATCGGCAACGTCACCAGCATCTTTCAGGGTGGCTTCAGCGGTTTCGCTGAACTCTTTGCCGCAAACCACATCCACAGCAACCGGGATGGAGGCGTTACGCTCATTCATCTTTTTCATCAGGTCCTGTGCGGTAGGAACCAGATCATCTTCGCAGAGTGACTTGCCGACGTTCTTGCCGGTGGCCTTGAGGAAGGTGTTAGCGATACCGCCGCCAACTACCAACTGGTCAACCTTCTCAGACAGCGCTTCGAGTACGGTCAGCTTGGTGGAAACCTTGGAACCACCGACGATGGCAACCATCGGACGAGCCGGATTGGCCAGCGCCTTGTTCAGTGCATCCAGCTCTTCGGCCAGCAGCAGACCGGCGCAGGCGGTAGGGGCAAACTTGCCAGCACCGTGAGTAGAAGCCTGTGCGCGGTGCGCGGTACCGAAGGCATCCATCACGAAAACATCGCAGAGGGCAGCGTATTTCTTTGACAGCTCTTCGTTGTCCTTCTTCTCACCGGCATTGAAGCGAACGTTCTCCAGCAGAACCACTTCACCGTCGGCAACATCGAAACCGCCATCCAGGTAATCTTTGATCAGGCGAACTTCCTTGCCCATCTTCGCGCTCATGTCGGCAGCGATAGGTGCCATAGAGTTCTCTTCGTCCACCTTGCCCTCTTCCGGGCGACCGCGGTGAGACATCACCATGACCTTGGCACCAGCTTTAACGCAGTGCTCAATGGTCGGCATGGAAGCAGAGATACGGGCGTCGGAAGTGACCTTGCCGTCCTTAACCGGAACGTTGAGGTCGGCACGGATCAGTACCTTTTTGCCTGAGAGATCGAGATCGGTCAGTTTGATGAAAGACATATTTCACTCCGTCATATT
>JBNLAT010000022.1:0-47725 GCA_050302275.1 Thiohalomonadaceae bacterium
TGAGGCGTCCCTTGCCCTGTCTGCGCCAGCCTTCCAGCGCCGCGCCGATGCCGTACCAGCCGGGCAGGGTCTGGCGCGCCTGGGCCCAGCCGAAGACCCAGGCGATGGCCCGCACCGATGATTTCGAGCGGTTGCCCTTGGTGCGGTGGGAGGGGCGCGAGCCGATGTTCAACTGGCCAATCTCGCTGACCGGGGTCGATGCGTAGAAGTAGTCGAGGAAGCCCGGCGTCTGCTCGGTGAGGCGTCGGAAGTGGACCTCGCTCAGTTCCGCCATCTCCTGCATGGCGCTGACGAAGGCCTGCTGGTCGTCCTGAACGTCGCGCACCACCCCCTGGCTGGCCTTGAACAGGCCGGTGATGCCCATGGTCAGTTCGTAGATGGCGGTCTCCCGGTTGCTGTATTTGTTCGACAGCACCTCGCCCTGTTCGGTGATCTTGATCTCCCCCTTCACGGTGTTGGCCGGTTGCGCCAGGATCGAGGCGTGGGTGGGGCCGCCGCCGCGGCCGACGGTGCCGCCGCGACCGTGAAACAGGCGGCAGCGGATACCCTGGGCCTCGGCCAGGGCGATGATCCGCTTCTGGGTCTGGTAGAGATGCCAGGCGGAGGCCATGATGCCGCCGTCCTTGGCCGAGTCGGAGTAGCCGAGCATCACCTCCTGATGGTTGTCGGAGGCCTCCAGCAGCGATTTGTAGCAGGGGCTGGAGAAGAGCGCGGCGAGGATCGACTCGCTGCGCCGCAGGTCGTCGATGGTCTCGAACAGGGGGGAGATCTCGAGCTGGCAGAACCAGCCGGTCTCGCTGCGACCGAGCAGACCGCTGAGGCTGCCGAGGAAGGCCACCTCCATGATGTGGCTGGCCTGATGGGTCATGGAGATGACGTACTGGCCGATGGCGCGGGGACTGATCTCGCGTTGGGCTTCGGCGATGAGGTCGAACACCGCCAGCACCTGGCGTGTTTGCTCTGACAGGCTCTCGCGCTGCAGTGGTTGCTCCGGGCCCTGGCTGATCAGCCGCTCGAGCAGCGACAGCTGTTCCGCCTCGTCGAGCACGGTGTAGTCCTCGGCGGCTCCGCTCTGCTGCAGGATCTCGCTGACGGCGGCGGAGTGGACCCCCGACTCCTGACGCACATCGAGTCGCGTCAGGTAGAAGCCGAAGGTCTCGGTCAGGTGGATCAGGTCGAGCAGACTGCCCGTGGCCGCCGCCTCGTCACCATGGCTGCGCAGGGAGGCGGAGATCAGCTTCAGATCGCGCAGGAAGGCCTGCTCGTCGCCATAGGCACCCTGGGTGTCCCCGGGCTGCTGTCCGTCGATAGCGGCTTCGGCGAGCGCCAGGTTGAGCTTGAGGCGCTGGCGCATGATGAAGAGCTTGCGCCGATAGGGTTCGTCCTCGAAGCGGCGGGGGTTGTCGCAGAGGAGTGACTCGCAGAGCCGGTTGTCGCGTTCGAGGCTTTCGCGAAAAGCCCAGTTCGGGTTGCAGAAACGGTAGGAGAAGGTGAGTTCGGAGATCAGCTCATCGACCCGGCGGACATACTCGGAGAGGATGGTCTGCTGCGACATGCGCAGGGCCAGACGTGTGACGTCGGGGGTGACGAACGGATTGCCGTCCCGGTCGCCGCCGATCCAGGAGCCGAAATGGAGGAAGGCGGGCAGCTGCACCCCGTGATAGTCGGGGTGGTCGCCGTAGATGCGCCGGATACCGGCATCGAGGCGTCGGTAGACCTGCGGCACGGCCTCGAACAGGCTGCGTTTGAAGTAGTGCAGGCCGAGCCGGATCTCGTTGCGCACCTCGGGCTTCACCGCCCTCACCTCCTCGGTCTTCCACAGGGTCTGGATCTGGGTCTTCAGCTCGCGCACCGTGTTTTCGTACTGGTTGAGGCTGCGCTTTGGCGCGTCGAGCATCTCGCTGGTGACGAAGATGCGGCGCAGCAGATTCATGACCACCAGCCGCTTCGACTCCGTGGGGTGGGCGGTGAAGACCGGGATGTAGGCGGCATCGTCGAGCAGGTCCTGCAGCTGCTGCGGATCGATATGACGCTGGCGGAAGCCGCGCAGGGTGTGGTCGAAGGAGCCCTCCCACAGCTCGCCGCCCTTGCCGGCGATGCGTCGGCGCTGGCGGTGGAGGTAGGCCTCCTCGGCGATGTTGACCAGCATGAAGTAGATGCTGAACGCCCTCACCACATCGCCCAGGGTTTCCGGCTGCAGCGATTCGATCAGCCGATCGAGCCGCTCGCTCAATCCCGGGTCGGGGCGATCGGCCAGTTTGAGGTAACCCCGTCGCAGCCGCTCGACGATGGTGAAGGCCTTCTCCCCCACCTGTTCGCGCAGGACTTCGCCGAGCAGGGTGCCGAAGAGACGCACGCGAGCGCGTAGCTCCTTGTCGTGTTTGACGCAGGCTTTGGTGAAGCTGTCGCTCATGGGTAGGTCCCGATGGTTGTCATTCTTGGTATCCTTTGTGACCCGTGCATGCCAGGTTTGGCTCCAATCGCCTTTGTATGCCCCGTGACAAGGTCCTGCACTGGTTGTTGTATTCCGGTCGTAAACAGCACGAAGCGCCGCCGATCCGTACACAGAGCCTTTCAGGTAATGCCTTTGGCGTCAATTTGCGATGCTGTCTGACCCGACCCACATCTTTGTGATCAGATCCTGGACCAGTCGGGTGTGTTTCGCCAGTTCATCTCGAGCGTTCCGCTTCAAGCATTCGGATAGACCCCAACCCCGGGTTGGTAAGCGGTGACTGTGGCCTCCTGGATAGTGGACTAGGCGTATGTGTCGGAAGTGCTGAATTTAGAGGTTGGCAGTGGCACCGGTACTCGAGCTATGGCTCGACACGTCACAAATCGCCTATCACGGAGCACCCCGATGGATACCGCAGGGTATGGGGTTGCAGGGAATACCGCTCGAATCCGAAGCGACGGATTTCTTGACACTTTTTTGGGCGGCGTGCCTTTGGATTCTGTGTGGTCAACACCAACGATGTTGTTATATATACAAAAATTCCAAAAAACCTAGGCTTTGGTATGGTTTTTGCTTTTAATCCTTGGTCCAAATAGGGTTTCATCGAGCGATCGGCTCACCGGACATTATTACTCAACATTCAGACAGGAACACCGTAGCAATGAAGCGCAGTAACTTATGGAGATTGAAGTCGCTATTACTCCTTATTGGGGTTCTGATAACAGCCCAGTCGGCAAACGCAACACCGTTGGTCTATACGTTCGAGGGGACACTGACGGCGTTCAGATCTTACAACGGAAATTATGATATCAACGACTTTGGCTTGGTAGTCGGTCGGTCCCACCTGGCTTACAGTTTTTTGATCGACTTTGACGTTGCCAGCTCCCGCCCGGGAACGTTCTATACAGAGCTGCTGAGCGGCTCTCTCATCAACGGCGACCTTGATTATCAGTATGGTGACTTCTATCAGTATGGGTCCAGTCACCTGTTCAATGGCGTCGGCAACGGAGTGATCAGCAATTCCCCCGAGCGAGTTAAAATTTCCACCACCAGCAATGTCACGCCGGATTGGCGCGTTGAGGACTGGGTGGTCGGCCAGAGCTTCCGCTCTCAGGATCTGGGATGTTTTTCCGGTTGGGTGGGTGGCTGCGCCGTCTACGCATTTGGCGACGTCACGCTCACCGATATTACGAACCTGACGGTTGACGAGCCCCAGGCATGGCTGTTGCTCGGCTTCGGTCTGCTCTTTCTGGGCCTGGCGGGGGGGGTACGGGAATACCGTCGGGACGACAGAAACAAGATTCTTGGCGTATAAGTCGATTCTCTATATAGCGCCCGTGTATACGACACGGGCCAAGCGGTGTTTCGGCAGCCAGGGTTATCGGAATCTGCCGCATGAATGACGGTATTCCTGTGGCAAAAGGTTACACCAAAACCAGCTCGATGCCGTCCTTCAGTACCTGGTCGATGAAGCGCTGCTGCCACTGTTCCCCCTGCAGGCGGCGGATGGTCTCCACCACGATGTACTCCGGCTTCAGGCCGGTGTCGTCGGTGTAGCGGCTGAGGCCCTGCTGGCAGGCGGGGCAGGAGGTCAGCAGTTTGATCTCGGGGCGTTGGCCCTGGTTGGCGGCGGTGAGGTCGGCGATGCCCCGATCGAGCTCCTCGTGCTTGCGGAAGCGCAGCTGGTTGGCGATGTCGGGACGGCTGGTGCCGAGGGTGCCCGCCTCGCCGCAACAGCGATCGCTGAGCAGTACGCTCTTGCCGGTGATCTGGCGCACCACCTGCAGCGGATTGTACTGCTTGATCGGGGTGTGGCAGGGGTCGTGGTAGAGGTACTCGGTGGCCTGAGTGCCATCCAGTGCCACGCCCTTCTCCAGCATGAACTCGTGGATGTCGAGCAGCCGGCAGCCGGGGAAGATCTTGTCAAACTCGTACTGCAGCAGCTGGTCCATGCAGGTGCCGCAGGAGACCAGCACCGTCTTGATGTCCATGTAGTTGAGGGTGTTGGCGATGCGGTGGAAGAGCACCCGGTTCTCGGTGGTGATCTGGCGTCCGCGTGCCTGCAGGCCGGCGGCGGTCTGCGGGTAGCCGCAGCAGAGATAGCCGGGGGGCAGTACCGTCTCCGCGCCCAGCTCGGTGAGCATGGCCAAAGTGGCCAGACCGATTTCGCTGTAGAGCCGCTCCGAGCCGCAGCCGGGGAAATAGAAGACCGCGTCGCTCTCCTCGTTGACCTTGCGCGGATTGCGCAGGATCGGTACCGACTTGGTGTCCTGCAGATTGAGGGCGTCGCGCAGGGTCTTGGCCGGTGGCGCCACCCGGATTGGTTTCTGCACCATCTCCACCACCAGTGACTTGGCCTTGGGGCTGCCGGTGGTGGCGTGGGGCGGTCTCTCCTTCGGCTTCAGCAGGCCGGCCTTGCCGGCCAGACTGTAGCCCAGGTTGAGACCCTTGAAGCCCCATTCGGCCATACCCTTGCGCAGCCAGCGGATGGTGGTCGGATTGGTGACGTTGAGAAAGGCCATGGCGGCGCTGGTGCCCAGGTTGCGCCGCTTCTTGCCGCGGTCGACCAGGATCTTGCGCATGAGGGCGGTGACGTCGCCGAAATCGATGTTGACCGGGCAGGGGTTCTCGCACTTGTGGCAGACGGTGCAGTGGTCGGCCACGTCGTTCATCTCGGCGAAGTGGGCCAGGGAGACGCCGCGACGGGTCTGCTCCTCGTAGAGGAAGGCCTCGATGATGAGGCCGGTGGCGAGAATCTTGTTGCGCGGCGAGTAGAGCAGGTTGGCCCGCGGCACGTGGGTCATGCAGACCGGCTTGCACTTGCCGCAGCGCAGGCAGTGCTTGATCTCGTCATTGAGGGTGCCGAGTTCGCTCTCCTCCAGAATGATCGCCTCCTGCTCCAGCAGTCGCAGCGACGGGGTGTAGGCCCGCTCCAGGTCGGCGCCCTCGAGCAGCTTGCCGCGGTTGAACCAGCCCTGGGGATCGATCTTGTTCTTGTAGTCGGCGAAGGCGCTGAGTTTGTCCGACTCCATGTACTGCAGCTTGGTCAGGCCGATGCCGTGCTCGCCGGAGATGGCGCCGTCGAGGCTCAGGGCCAGGGCCATGACTCGGTCGACGATGCGGTCGGCCTGGCGCAGCATGGCGTAGTTGTCGGAATGGACCGGGATGTTGGTGTGCACGTTGCCGTCGCCGGCGTGCATGTGCAGGGCGACGAAGAGACGCGCGTCGCGCAAGCGGGCGTGGATCTCGCGCATGGCATGGCGCAGGCTGCGCATCTCCTGGCCGGGGAAGATCTCGTCCAGGCGGGAGGCGACCTCGCGGCGGTAGGAGACCAGCAGATCGCGCCGCAGGAGCAGGTCGAGCAGGCGGTCATGCGGTTGCATCAGCGCCTGAATCTCGTCCGACAACAGCGCGAGGTGATCCTTGGCCGGCTCCTCGATCCGCTCCAGCAGGTGCTGCCAGCGTAACCGGGCCTGGCTCACCGCCTCGCGGGCCAGGTCGAGCTTGGCCTGCAGGATGGAGCGGTTCTCGTCGCTCGCCTCGAAGTCGTCGTCGGGCTTGCGCAGGGAGTGATCGCCTGCCAGGTAGACCAATACCTCGTCGGCGATGGCGATCTTGTTGGCGATCGACTCCTCGATATTGATGCGCTCGATGCCGCGGCTGTATTCGGCCAGCCTGTGCAACGGGATGACCACGTCCTCGTTGATCTTGAAGGCGTTGGTGTGGGCCGAGATGGCGGCGGTGCGGGCGCGGTCGAGCCAGAAGTTGCGTCGCGCCTCGGGGCTGCTGGCGATGAAGGCCTCCCCTTCCCGGGCCTGGGTCATGCGCACCACCTGGTTGGCGGTGGCCTGCAGCAGCTCGGCGTTTTCGCTCGCGATGTCTGCCAGCAGCACCATCTTGGGCCGATCGCTGCGCGGCGCCTTGGTGGAGTACTTGACCGCCTTCAGGTAGCGCTCGTCCAGATGCTCCAGGCCGGCCAGCAGCACCTCGTCATGCTGGTCGAGATACTCCTTGAGTTCGACGATGGCGGGCACCGCCTTGCCGATGTCGGTACCGAAGAACTCCAGGCAGAGGGTGCGCACCTGGCTCGGCATGCGGTGCAGCACGAAGCGGGCGGAGGTGATCAGGCCGTCACAGCCCTCCTTCTGCACACCCGGCAGGCCGGAGAGGAACTTGTCGGTGACGTCCTTGCCCAGCCCCTGCTTGCGGAAGGCGCTGCCGGGCATGCGCAGGATCTCGGGGTCGCCGAGGCGGGTCTTGCCGTTGCTTTCGTAGCGGGTGACACGAAAACCGACCTCGTCCTGGTCATGGATCTTGCCCAGGTTGTGATCGAGCCGCTCCACCTCGAGCCATTCGCCCTGCGGCGTGACCATGCGCCAGCTGGCCAGGTTGTCGAGGGTGGTGCCCCAGAGCACCGCCTTCTTGCCGCCGGCGTTCATGGCGATGTTGCCGCCGATGGTGGAGGCGTCCTGCGAGGTGGGGTCGACGGCGAAGGCCAGCCCCGCCGCCTCGGCCCGCTCCGATACCCTGCGGGTGACCACGCCGGCACCGGTATGCACGGTGGGGACCCGGCCCTCGACGCCGGGCAGCTCGCACTCTTCCACCGGGCTGACCCGGTCGAGCTTCTCGGTGTTGATCACCGCCGTGTGGGGATCGAGCGGTACCGCGCTGCCGGTGTAGCCGGTGCCGCCGCCGCGGGGAATCAGGGTCAGCCCCGACTCGATGCAGGCCTTGACGATGGGGGCGATCTCCGCCTCGCTGTCGGGGGTGATGACCACGAAGGGGATCTCCACCCGCCAGTCGGTGGCGTCGGTGGCATGGGAGACACGGGCGATGCCGCTGAAGTCCACGTTGTCGGGGCGGGTCAGGCCGATCAGGTTGCGTCGGGTGCGCCGACGCAGTTCCAGCAGATCGTCGAATCGGCGTTCGAAGGTGGCCACCGCGTCGCGCGCCGCCGCCAGCAGCTGCAGGGCCTGCTGGTTTTCGTTGGCTCTGAGTTCAAACTGGTCGAGGCGGTGTTTGAGGGCGTCGACCAGGGCCTTGCGCCGTTCTTCGTTATTCAGCAGATCGTCCTGCAGATAGGGGTTGCGGGTAATGACCCACATGTCGCCCAGCACCTCGAACAGCATGCGGGCGGAACGGCCGGTGCGCCGGGTACCGCGCAGGTCCTCGATCAGGTCCCACCTCGCCTTGCCCAGGAACCGGATGACGATCTCCCGGTCAGAAAAGGAGGTGTAGTTATAGGGGATTTCGCGAATACGCGGGGTGGAATCTGTGTTCATTCAAGGTGACAGTCGTGAGCGGGCCTGACATTCCGGCCGGAAGAAACAGGCGGGGTATTGTAGCTCAATTGATCTCACGGCTTAATGCCAAAATGCAAATTGTCGATGTCTTTGGTCAGGACCTATCCCATAATCCGCATGCGGGATGAAGAGATAGCTTCTGTGTCATTCAGCAAGGGAGAAAAAGAATGCCCGAAAAAACAAGCTTGAGCCTGGGTCTGGCGGGTGCCTTACTGTTGAGCGGCGTTGCATCGCACACCGTATCAGCCGGTGAACTGGAGCGTACGCTGGATTATCGTCAGGGTGTGATGAACGTCTTCAGCTGGAACATGAAAGCCATGAGCGCCATGATGAAAGGCGAAAAGCTCTATGACGCCAAAGCCTTCGCGCGACATGCGGATGACCTGGCGACCGCGGCTTCACTCGATCTGCTGGCGGGTTTTCCGGAGGACTCCGACCAGGGCGAGACCGA
This sequence comes from Thiohalomonadaceae bacterium, assembly GCA_050302275.1. GTDB lineage: Bacteria > Pseudomonadota > Gammaproteobacteria > Thiohalomonadales > Thiohalomonadaceae > JAPHTQ01. The sequence goes on from JBNLAT010000022.1 coordinate 8,207, forward strand.
TGCCCTGCCCGATATCTGGCTCGACTTCGAGGGTTTCACTCAGAAGTTCGATGCGCTGCGTGCGGCCAGCCGAAAACTCAGTGATGTAGCCACGAGCGGTGACAAGACGGCGATGGGTGATGCCCTGGGTAAGACCGGGAAGACCTGCAAAGGGTGTCACGACAGTTTCAAGGACTGAGCCGCCCGCGGATCAGGGAAAGGTCGAATCCGCCTCCTCTTCCCCAAGGATCTGTTCGATAGTGCAGGCGATCTCGTAACCGCCATCGGACGCGGGTGTGCTGCGCAGCACGCTGGCGGTTGCCGTCAACGGTGGTGTGATGGGATTCGTGGGTACGATGTACACCAGCAGCCGTGTGCCCGGATTGATTTCCTGGGGCGCCAACATCAGCAGGCCGGAAGCGCTGAGGTTCTTGACGATGCCATCGGTCATCTCCTCCGCGCCCTGGACACGGAACTGAGCCGGGCAGTCTATGCCCATGCGGTGGAAATCTCGCTTCTCGGCATACTCTTTCATTCGCGCTCTCCCGTGGCTGTCGCGTCGAGTTCCCCTGAGGATATGGGGACTAATGTAGCAGGAAGTGTATGGGTACACAGCGTGAAAATGGGCTTAAAAAGGCGTTTTTTTCCCGGATTTTAGTCTGTAGTTTATGCTTGTAGAGTAAGGCCCATGAGTACGCCCGCGATGTGTGATTCCGAATCAGTGAGGAGTGACCTATGTACAGACCCCCCGGCCTGATAGTGCTCGCCTTCGCCATGCTGGCTCAGGCGGCCATAGGGGAAGAGATCTACCGCTCTGTGGATGAACAGGGCAATGTCACGTTTACGGATACGCCGCCTGCCGGTGAAGTTGAGGTCGAGCGCGTGGAGCTGCCGCCCGGTCCTTCGCAGCAGATCCGACAGGAAGCCGAACAACGCAACATGCAAATCTTGAACGCGGCCGAAAGGGCCGAGCGAAAGCGTGAACGGGAAAGAGCGCAGAAAGAGGCTCGAGTGAAGGCGGCAGAACAGCAGCTGCAGGAGGCGCAGGCCCGCCTGGCCGAGGCCAAGGTGATCAAGGACGAGGACCGCCAGAACCTTGCCGGAGGCAAGCGAAGAATAAACCCGGACTATTTCGAGCGGGTCAAGCAGGCCGAGTTGGAGGTCGAGAAGGCACGCAAAGCGTTGCGGGAGGCGCGTGGTTACTGACGGCTTTTATCAAACAGGGGAGGCCGAGCGACCCCACTGCCCTGGTGTCGGGTTGAGGCGGGGCGGCAGTAGCGTCTGATGCAGATCTATCTGGTTGGCGGCGCCATCCGCGACAAGCTCTTGGGGCGGCCGGTGAAGGAGCGGGACTACCTGGTGACCGGTGCCACCACCGACGATATGCTGGCATTGGGCTACCGGCAGGTCGGTCGCGACTTCCCGGTCTTTCTGCATCCGGAGACCCACGCGGAATATGCGCTGGCCAGGACCCGCAGAGAGGGCGCCGCCGCGGGACGCCCCCATGCCCATCCCTCGGTAACCCTGGAGCAGGACCTGGCGCGCCGGGATCTGACCATCAACGCCATTGCCGAGACCTCCTCCGGCGAGCTGATCGACCCCTTCGATGGCGTCGAGGACCTGAGGCGTCGGGTGTTGCGCCATGTCTCGCCGGCATTTGCCGAGGATCCCATCCGGGTGTTACGGGTGGCGCGCATGATGGCCCGCTACGCCGACCTGGGATTCACTGTCGCCGAAGAGACCCTGTCACTGATGCAGCGGCTGGTCGATGAGGGGCGCCTCGACGGTTTGGTCCCGGAGCGGGTATGGCAGGAGCTGATCGGTGCACTCGGCGCCGCCGACCCCAGGCCCTTCTTCGAGACCTTGCGCCGCTGCGGTGCCCTGGCCCGGGTCCTGCCCGAGATCGACGCCCTGTTCGGTGTGCCACAGCCTACCCGTTGGCACCCGGAGGTCGATTGCGGAGTCCATACCCTGATGGCTTTGGGCGTGGCCTGCGAACTCAGTGACTCTCTGGAGGTGCGATTCGCCACCCTCACCCATGACCTGGGCAAGGCCAATACCCCCTCGCATATTCTGCCCAGCCACTATGGTCACGAGGAGCGGGGCACACGGCGGATCGAGCGCTTGTGCCAGCGGCTCAAGGCGCCGAACCGGTTTCGTGAACTGGCCGTGAGCTGTGCCCGCTATCACGGCTACACCCACAGGCTCTACGAGCTGCGTGCGAAAACGTTACTCAAGCTGTTGTTGGGACTGGACGCCTTCCGCCGGCCTCAACGCCTGCGGCGGTTTCTGTTGGTGTGCGAAGCCGACTACCGGGGGCGGCAGGGTTTTCATGGGCGCGCCTATCCCCAGGCCGACGACCTGTGGCACCTGTATGAGGTCGCACGCGGTGTCAGTCTGGGTGCCGAGGCGAGTGCCGACAGCGGTTGGTTGCGGGGACAGGCGATCCAGCGCGCGCGGCTGCGCCGTGTCAGCGTGGCGATGGCGGAGCTTGCAGACCGCTCCGGATCAGCCGCTGAGGCGGTCGAAGATACGGAAGCCCGCGACATAGGTGCCGATGGCGGAGCCCAGGGTGCTGAGAAAGAAGATCAGCAGGGTGCGTGAGACCCGATTGCGCCACCAACCACGCAGTTGGGTGGTGTCGCTGCGCAGGCGGCCAAAGTCGGCCACGGTCGGCTTACGCAGGAAGATCTCGGCCGCGGCGGTCACCATGCCGGCTCCGACCGTCGGATTCAGCGAGGTGATGGGGGCGGCCAGAAAAGCAGTCAGGACGGTCAGCGGATGGGCCGCCGCGAGCAGTGCGCCGAGGGCCGAGAGACCGCCGTTGATCACCACCCAGTCGAATACCAGTTCCCAGCCGAGCCCGGGATTGCGTTGGAAGCCGATGATGAAACCGGTCAGCACCAGGGCCACGATGAGCCAGGGGATCAGTTTGGGCCAGCGGCTGGGACGCGGCAGCCGGTCGAGCTGATCGATCACCTCGCGGGGGGCTCCCGGTGGCGTCTCCAGGTAGCGTGCGATGCCGTTGAGATGGCCGGCGCCGACCACGGCCAACAGGTTTTCATGGCCCTGCTGCTCGATCTCCTGCAGCAGGCGGGAGGCCATGTAGCGGTCGCGTTCATCGATCAGGGGCAGGTAGAGATCCTGGCGGTCTTCGGCGAATTCGGCGAAGGTGGTCTCCAGGATGTCACCCTCCTTGAGGTGCTCGATCTCCGCTTCCGAGACCTCCTCGCGGGAGACGATGGCGCCGATCAGCCCGGCAAACAGACCAAACCGCTTCCACCAGGCCAGGTTGCCGGCGACCCGTTTCAGGGTCACGCTGATTTCGCGATCGATCAGCAGCAGGGGGCGATGGGACTCCTGTGCGAGCCGAATCGCCTCGCGCTGCTCGGCGCCCGGCTCGATGCCGAACTGTTCGGCCAGACGCTGTTGATAGGCGCCCAGGGCCAGGCTGGCCATGACCATCACCACGCGCCGTTCGCGGACCACCTTCAGCAGGTCCATGCGTGCCAGGTCGTCCGGATTGAGCAGGGCGTTGTAGCGGCTGGGGCAGAGTTCGACGGCAACGGCATCGTAGTCACCGCTCTCGAGCAGGTGTTTGACCTGTTCCGCGCTGGCGCGGGAGACATGGGCGGTGCCCAGCAGCGTGATGCGGCTGTCGCCGATACGGATCTCGCGCTGGGGTTCCTGGGCTGTTTGAGGCATTTCTTCAGTTGTGTGGTCGTTTAAAGGCTGTGCATTCTATCAGCGTATGTGGGAAAAATGCCGGGAAACCGCCGGGGTTTGTGAAAATATTCTGAAAATCACACTGCGTTGAGGACGTCTCGGTTACACTATGACGGATTGAATGCCGGTAGGTGTTGGATATGATGGCCACGAGGCCGCCATCACCGGGTCCCGGGTCCCGATACAGGTGGCAGGTCACGACCTAATCAGAAACCTATTGTATAGATGAACAAAGATATCGTTTGGCACAAAGCCACCGTAACCCGCGCGCGCCGGGAGAAGCTGAACAAACATCGGGCCAAGCTGCTCTGGTTCACCGGTCTCTCCGGATCGGGAAAATCCACCCTGGCACACGCGCTGGAGGAGGAGCTGCATCAGCGGGGTTGCCGTACCTATGTCTTCGACGGGGACAACGTGCGCCACGGCCTGTGCCGGGATCTCGGTTTCACGGTCGAGGACAGGACGGAGAACATCCGTCGCATCGGTGAGATGGCGAAGCTGTTCGTCGATGCCGGGGTGATTTCGCTGACCGCGTTCATCTCGCCCATTCGTGAGGATCGGCAGCGTGCGCGGGGTCTCTTTCCCCACGGTGACTTCATCGAGGTCTATGTGAAGTGCTCCCTCGAAACCTGTGAAGAGCGGGATGTCAAAGGACTCTACAAAAAGGCGCGTGCCGGTGAGATCCCTCATTTTACAGGGATTTCGTCACCCTACGAACCACCGTTGAATCCTGAGATCATCATCGATACGGAAGACCGTGAAGTGGAGGACTGCGTTGCCGAAATGATCAGTATCCTGGAACAGCGGGGTGTGATCCCGAACAATGTGGTCTAGCATGCTGTCGCTGCAGACCCTGCGCAAGACCACTTGAAATCGCCAACTCGGAAGCGCCGTGTCGTCGCCATGGATAGAGGACATTTCCCTTGAGGAGAAAGAAGTGATCACTCGTTTTCTTATCGGATTGCTAGTCATCTTCCTGCTAACGGGCTGCCAGACCCTGAGTGAACGCAAGCAGGCCGACGCCCTGCAGGAGGTGTTGCGAACTTACGGCGGGGTCGTCCGCTGGGGCTCGTTCGATCAGCTACGCCGTTTCGTGCGTCCAGAAATGGCCGGCGAGACCATCGCGGTCACCTCGGAGCCGATCCGCGTCACCCACTACGAAGTGGTTCAGGGCCCCGCCCTGGTCGATGGCAACAAGGCGATTCAGACGGCGCTGATCCAATATGTCTTTGTCGATTCACAGGTGGTCAAAGAGGTGGTGGACCAGCAGACCTGGGAATACGACGCGGAGCAGGAGAGCTGGTATCTGATCAGTCCCCTGCCCAGCTTGAAATAGATGGACGACAAACACCATTTGCTGACACCGGCCGTCCGCTTTCTCCTCTCGCTGGCGGCCTTTGTCGTCATCGTGGCCGGAATGCGGGCGGCGGAAGCGCTGCTGGTACCCTTCCTGCTCTCGCTGTTCATCGCCGTCATCGCCGCCGCACCGCTTTTCTATCTCAAGCAGAAAGGCGTACCCGGTGGGCTCGCCATGCTGATCGTCATCGCCATGATCGTCGTCGTCGGGCTACTGATCGGCTGGATGATCGGTGGCTCGTTGCACGATTTCACCACCAACCTGCCGAAGTACCAGGAGCGGCTGTCGGGTCAGAGCATGAGATTGGTCGTGTGGTTGCGTGGTCTGGGCCTGCAGCTCGATCAAGAGGCGATCAAAACGATTATCGATCCCGGTAAGGCCATGGCCATGGCGGGACAGGTGATCAGCGGGCTTGGCAATGTACTGGCTCAGGCCGTGCTGATCCTGATCACCGTGATCTTCATGCTCATGGAGGCCTCAGCCTTTCAGAATAAGTTGCAAGCCATTGCGGATGACCCCGAAGCTTCCGTGGAGCGGGTGGAGGCGATCACCTCCAGTATCAAACGCTATATGACGATCAAGACCAGTACCAGTCTGCTGACCGGTGTCCTGATCAGCCTCTGGTTGTGGGTGCTGGGGGTGGACTATCCCGTGCTCTGGGGTGTGGTCGCTTTCCTCTTCAACTACGTGCCCAATATCGGCTCCATCATCGCCGCCGTACCGGCGGTGTTGCTGGCGCTGGTGCAGGCGGACATATCGATCGCTATCTGGACCGCGGTCGGTTATCTGGTGGTGAACAATCTGGTCGGCAACATGATCGAACCCCGCTTCATGGGTTCGGGGTTGGGCCTGTCACCCCTGGTGGTATTCATTTCGTTGGTGTTCTGGGGTTGGATCCTGGGGCCGGTGGGGATGTTTCTCTCCGTACCGCTGACCATGACCCTGAAGATCTTCCTCGACAGTTACGAGGCAAGCCGCGGGCTCGGCCTGCTGTTGGGAGGGAGTGTGCGGGAGCCGGTGTAACCGCGTATCGCTGGCGCCGGAACCAGCGGCTTTTGTTCAGGTATCCGTTCAGCTGCGCAACAGCGACTCGGCCCGCGCAATTTTCTCTTCCGCCTTGTCGAGGATCTTGAGACTCAGTTTGGGGGTGAGTTCGCCGATGTCGAACTTCTTCAGCGCGGGTACCTGATCCAGTGTCGGCAGGTGGGACATCTCCGGCTTGCCGATGAAGGTATGCAGCTGGGCGATGATCACCAGGTCTGCGTAATCCGCCTTGCCTTCGTGCACCCGCAGCCAATTCTCCGCCTCTTCGGCCACCAGGATCAGGTCTTCGATAAATCCCCAGTTGCGCAGAATGGCGCTGCCGATACGGCCGCGCATGTCCATCATCACCCGATCGAGTTTTTCGTCGTCATTGGCCACTTCCGGGAAGCGCTCGGCATAACTGAGGATGGCCACATTGCCGATGTCGTGCAGCAAGCCGGCCAGCAGCGCATGCTCCGGATTGAACTCCCCGGTAATCTTGGCCAGCACATAACTGACCGCGCTTACCTGGACGCTGTGCTCCCAAAGCTTCTGCATCTGTTGCCTCAGCACCGAGGAGCGGGTTTTGAAAAGCTCCCGCAGGGCGAAGGTCAGTACCAGCTTGTGGGTGGTGTCCGCACCGAGGCGAATAATCGCGGCGGCGCAGGAGTCGACGGGCGTGACCCCGGCATAGAGGGGGCTGTTGGCCGCGCGGATCAGTTTGGCGGTGATCACCGGATCGGTCTGGATGACATTGGCCAGTTTTCGCGCGTTGGTGTTCTCGTCGCGCATGGCCCGGCCGAGCCGCACGGCGACGTCGGGCAGACTGGGCAGAATCAGCTGATCACTCTCCAGGTCTTGCAGCAGTGCATTGGAGAGATTGTTTTCCGTCGTGGTCTGGTCGTAGGGACCGGCTTCCGAGGGTATCTCGGTGGCGGTGATGCCTTCACCCTCGCTGCCCATGAGACCATCCAGCAGTTCGCCATCGATCATCAGGTAGTCGACCGTGGTGATTGCCTCCACGGTGTAGCGACGCGGGATCAGGTTGGCGACGGGAGAGTGGAACTGTGGGCTGCCGCTGTCGATCTCGGTGACCCTGCCGTCGGCCGAGGTGAGGCGCAGGCTTCCCTGCAGCAGATAGAGGCTGAAGCGGGAGGTGTCGCCCTCCTCGATCAGGGTCGTTCCCTTGCCGGCGGAGTGGATCTGCAATGAGCGGCCCAGCAGCTCGCGCTGGATATCATCCAGCCGGTCGAGTGGATGATAAGCCTTCAGCGTCTCCGGTGTAGGGTGCCTGAGTTGTTCGTTCATTGTGGACGTCCTGATTCTCAGCAGCCGCAACGTACCGGTGAGGGTTGATGCAGTTGCAGGGTGCCGACCAGACGGTCGACACTCGGAAGTTGATGTCGCCGCAGATAATCCTTGATCCCTTGATTGATCTTTTTACACACCAGCGGGTCGTAGAAGAGCGCGGTTCCGACGCCGACCGCGCTGGCGCCTGCAATAATGAACTCTAGCGCATCCTCTGCCGTGGCGATGCCGCCCTGGCCGATGATCGGGATGTCATGCTCGCGGCAGACCTGATAGACCTGATGCACCTTGAGCAGGGCAACCGGCTTGATGGCCGGTCCGGAGAGGCCGCCCTGGTTGTTGCCGATGACCGGTACCCGGCTTTCGATGTCGATGGCCATGCCCATCAGGGTGTTGATGACCGAAAAGGCGTCGCTGCCGGCCTCGATGCAGCCGCGGGCGTTGGCGGCAATGTCGGTCTGATTGGGCGAAAGCTTGGTGATCAGCGGTTTGTTGGTGGCCTTGCGGCAGGTCTCGACCACCCGTGCCGACATGGCGGGATCGTTACCGAAGGCGACGCCGCCCTCCTTCACGTTGGGGCAGGAGATGTTGATCTCGATGGCGTCGATAGGGGAGTCGTCGAAGCGGCGGGTGACCTCGTAGTACTCTTCGACCGTGGAGCCCGAGACATTGGCGATGAAGCGGGTCTCGCTGAAATCGAGGGCCGGCAGGATGTCGTTGACCACCTTGTCGACACCGGGATTTTGCAGGCCGATGGCATTGAGCATGCCGTCCGGTGTCTCGTAGACCCGATGCGGGCGGTTGCCCAGGCGAGGTTCCAGGGTGGTACCCTTGAGACAGACGGCACCGGTGTCACGGTTGCTGAAGCCGTTGACCCGTGTGTACTCTTCGCCGAAACCGACACAACCGGAGAGGAGCACGATCGGGGTGTTGAACGACATACCGCAAAATTCGGTACGTAGAGGAGACGGGATGCTGCTGCTCATGAATTTTTCATTTTTCTCCTGACGGGGGTGAAGCGTTGTTTCACGTCGTGCTTTACGAACCGGAGATCCCCCCCAATACGGGGAACATCATACGCCTATGCGCCAATAGTGGCAGCAAATTGCATCTGATTCACCCCCTCGGGTTCCGATTGGACGACAAACGCCTGCGCCGGGCCGGGCTCGACTATCACGAGTGGGCCGAGGTCAGGGAACACGCTTCGCTGGAGGCGTTCGAGGAAGCCGTCAAGCCGCAGCGGTTGTTTGCCTGCTCGACGCGGGGGCATCGCTGCTATGCCGAGGTCGATTATCGGCCGGGAGACGCGCTGCTGTTCGGGCCGGAGACGAGAGGGTTGCCGCAGGCGCTGCTCGATCGGCTGCCGGCGGAACACTGCTTACGCATACCCATGCTGCCCAACAGCCGCAGTCTCAACCTGTCGAATGCCGCTGCCCTGATGGTCTACGAGGCCTGGCGGCAGCAGGATTTCGCCGGAGCGGCGGGAGTTGTGTGAGTGGACAGAGCCGAATGCAGGTTACTCTTGCTATGTTACGGTGCGGCAAGCCGCACCGTAACGCTCTAAATGCCCGGCACCATTTGCTTGAGTAAGCGCATTGGGGTCAGAGCCCCTCCGGTTTCTGGCTGCGCTCGAGCAGATTGTGTACTGCCGTTTCCGGCCTGAGCGCTTCGTACAGCACGGCATGGACCTGCTCCGAGATGGGCATCTCCACACCGTGACGCTGGGACAGCTTGTAGACCTCCTGCGCCGTGTGCACGCCCTCCACCTCCTGGCCGATACGCTGCTTCGCCTGCTCGATGCTGAGGCCCTCGGCCAGTGCCAGTCCCATACGCCGGTTGCGTGACTGGTTGTCGGTGCAGGTGAGCACCAGGTCGCCGAGGCCGGCCAGGCCCATGAAAGTCTCCTGCCTGCCGCCCAATTCGATACCCAGGCGCATGATCTCGGTGAGGCCGCGGGTGATCAGTGCTGCCCGGGTGTTGGCGCCGAAGCCGAGGCCGTCGGCGATGCCGGCGGCGATGGCGAGCACGTTCTTGCTCGCGCCGCCCACCTGCACGCCGATCAGATCGTCACTGGTGTAGGCCCGGAATGTGGGGGCGTGCAGCAGATCAGCCATGCGTGTAGCGTGGCGTTCGCTGGTGGCGGCGACCGTGATGGCGGTGGGCAGGCCGCGGGCCACCTCACCGGCAAAGGTGGGTCCGGAAATCACCGCGAGATCCCTGTTCGGTAGGAGTTCGGCCGCTACCTCGGAGAGCAGTCGCTGGCTGCCGGGCTCGAATCCCTTGGTGGCCCAGGTGATGCCGGGGCGGTCATCGATGAGGGGAGCAAGGCGCTCACAGACGGCACGAAAGGCGTGGCTGGGAACCACGATCAACACTTCACCGGCGGCCTCCAGTGCGCGCCGGAGGTCGGCTTCGGGTCGGACCGTCTCCGGCAGCGCCACCCCGGGCAGGAAAGTCTTGTTCTCACGGTCGCGGTCGAGTGCCTCGACCTCTGCTTCCAGGTGGCCCCAGAGCCGGACGTCGAGCCCGTTCCTGCCCAGCAGGATGGCCAGGGCGGTCCCCCAGGAACCGGCGCCGAGTACCGCGATGGAGTCTTTTGCCGTCACTAGTGCTTGGCTTCGGTTGCGCCTTCGGCCTGTTGCTTGGCGACCTGTTGCTGATGCTGTGCGTAGAGGGCGTCAAAGTTGACCGGCTGCAGCACCATCTGCGGAAAACTGCCTTTCATGATCAGGTCGGAGAGAACTTCGCGAACGTAGGGGAAGAGCTGGCTCGGGCAATAGGCGCCCAGCAGCGGGCCCCGCTCCTGGTCGTTGAAACCGTTGATGGTGAAGATGCCGGCCTGCTTGGCTTCCGCCAGGTAGGCGGTGTCTTCGCCCAGCGTGGTGGTGACGGTGACGGTGAGACAGACTTCATAGACGCCCTCGCCGAGGGTCTGCACCTCGGTGTTGAGGTTGACCTTGGTGTCGGGTTTCCACTCCTGCTGAAAGATGCCGGGGGTTTTCGGGGTCTCGAAAGAGACGTCCTTGACGTAGACCCGCTGCAGGGCGAATTCGCGATTGGGGGCGTCTTGCTTTGTTTCGGTCATGATGGTTCCTTGGAGCGTGACTATTTTTTACGGGTGATGGGCAGGTTTGCGCTCTGCCAGGCCAGGATGCCGCCTTTGAGGTTGAAGACCTGCTCGAAGCCCGCCTTGCGGAGCTGGTGACAGGCACTGGAGGATTGGGCGCCGGAGCGGCAGCTGACGATGATGGGTTTGTCCTTGTGTTTGCTCAGGGTACCGATCTGATTGGCGAAACCATTGCTTGGGATATTGATGGCATTGATGATGTGGCCCTTGTGAAAGTCGGCGGAGGGCCGCACATCGACCACCACGGCCTGCTGATGATTGATCAGGTCGGTGGCCGCCTGCGGGTCGACGCTGCCTTTGTCGCCCTGCAGCAGAGTGAAGATCAGGTAACCGGCGACCAGCACGAAGGCGGTCACGAGGATCCAGTGGTTCATCGTGAATTCGATGAGTTGTTGCATTCGGTGCCTCTTGGGAAGGGTGATTTTCAGCAGGGGGAGAGTGTATACCAGGAGGCAGGGTGGGTTAAGGGGCGATCGGAATGTCTGGTGCTGACTCGCAACATAACGGACGGCCGGTGAGTATACGCCTACAACCGGCCCGAGGGGATCTCTGGTGATCGATCGTCAGGCGTGGGTGCAGAAAACCTCGCGCATCATGCCGATCAGTTTGAGCGTGCGGAAGTCGCTGACCCGGTAGTAGACCCGGTTGGCGTCCTTGCGGGAGGCGAGAATGCCTTTGTCGCGCAGGATGGCCAGATGCTGCGAAATGTTGCTCTGGGAGGTACCCACCTGCTCGACGATCTCCTGCACGCTGACCTCCTGGGCACCCAGGGTGCAGAGAATCTTCAGTCTCAGGGGATGAGACATGGCCTTGAGCGACCTGGAGGCGCGATCCACGTCGTCGTCGCTGGCGAACAGGTTGTCCATACCATCGGACTCATCCAGGGTCAGGGGTTGTGTGCTCTTGCCGAATTTGTTTTCCATAAACACAGCCTTTTACTAGTAACTAATACAATAATACGCTGTATTATGGTCGGATGAGAACCCTTTTTTTTGCTTGGGTTTTCCTGAACATTTTTGGCGGTTTCCCTGTCCATAACGGGGGTGGATCATCTGGTCTGGGGTGGGGATTGGTGATTTAATGCGATTTTGATCCAGATCAATATTTTTTCGTGCCTTTTTCGCCCATTTGAGTTGTAAAGCAGAGACCTGTCATGACCGATAGACCCAAACCGGTCGTCCTGATCATTCTGGATGGCTGGGGTTACAGCGAGGACCCGGACAACAATGCCATCGCCATGGCCCGCACCCCCGTCTGGGATCGCCTCTGGCGTGAGTACCCCCACAGCCTGATCAACACTTCGGGGGCCGCCGTCGGGTTGCCGGGGGGACAGATGGGCAACTCGGAGGTCGGCCATCTCAATCTGGGCGCCGGACGGGTCGTCTACCAGGAGTTCACGCGGGTCAGCCGTTCCATCCGCACCGGCTCGTTCTTCACCAACGAGACCCTCACCGAGGCGGTGGACAAGGCGGTGGCCGGCGGCAAAGCGGTCCATCTGCTCGGCCTGCTCTCGCCCGGTGGCGTGCACAGCCACGAAGCGCACGTTCATGCCATGGTGAAGCTGGCGGTGGAGCGGGGTGCGGAGAAGGTCTACGTGCATGCCTTTCTGGATGGTCGTGATACCCCGCCAAAGAGCGCCGAGCCCTCTTTCGTGGCGCTCAACGAACTGTTTGACGAACTGGGTCGGGGTCGTATCGCCACCATCGTGGGACGCTATTACGCCATGGACCGGGATCATCGCTGGGATCGCACCCAGCTGGCCTACGATCTGCTGGTCGATGCCAAGGCCGAACATCAGGTGAAGAGTGCCTGCGCAGGACTCCAGGCCGCTTACGATCGGGGTGAGACCGACGAGTTCGTGACGCCGACTGTGGTGGTGCCGGAAGGGGAGCGGCCGGTGACCATCGAGGATGGTGACGTACTCTTTTTTCTCAACTACCGGGCCGATCGCGCCCGTCAACTGACGAGTGCCTTCGTCGAGGACGACTTCGACGGTTTCGAGCGCGCCCGTCGCCCCAAGCTCGGCGAATTCGTCAGCCTGACCCGCTATCACAAGCGTTTCGACATTCCGGTGGCCTTCCCGCCGGAAAAGCTGAGCAATGGTTTCGGCGAATTCATCTCGCATCAGGGCCTGAGACAGTTGCGGTTGGCGGAGACGGAGAAGTACGCCCATGTCACCTTCTTCTTCAACGGCGGGCGCGAGACCCCATTCGAGGGCGAGGACCGGATTCTGGTGCCGTCGCCCAAGGTGGCGACCTACGATCTGAAACCGGAGATGAGCGCCGAGGAGGTGACCGATCACCTGGTGGAGGCGATCGAGGGTGGCAAGTACGACACCATCATCTGCAACTATGCCAACAGCGACATGGTGGGACACACCGGCAAGCTGGACGCCGCCATGCATGCGGTGGAGACGCTCGACCACTGTCTCGGCCGGGTCCTGAAGTCGATCCACCTGGCCGGTGGCGAAATGCTGATCACCGCCGACCACGGCAATTCTGAGCAGATGGAGGATCATGCCAACCATCAACCCCACACCGCGCACACGGTGAATCCGGTGCCGCTGATCTACGTGGGTCGGCATGCCCAGTTGGAAGAGGGCGGTGCCCTGTGCGATATCTCCCCCACGCTGCTGCGTATCATGGGTCTGGAGCAGCCGACAGAGATGCAGGGCCGACCGCTGATCCGGTTTGTGGAGGACGCCTGATCCATGAACCTTCGGCAGGGCCTGGTGGCGCTGTTGCTGACCGTCTGCCTGCTCCCTCTGGGCCTGGCTGCCGAGGATGAGGGGCTGGAGTCAAAGACCCGGCAGTTGGAGCAGGTCAAGAGTCGTATCGAGTCACTGAACCAGGCCTTGCGCTCCACCGAAGGCCAGCGTGACCAGCAGAGTCGGGCTTTGCGTGAGACGGAGCAGAAGATTGGCTCCATCGCCCGTCGCATCCGGGTTACCGATCTGAGCCTGCAGCGCCAGCAGCGCCAGCTTGCGGAACTGGAGGCGGAACGGGCCGATGCCCGCCTGAGACTCGACAGTCACCGCTCTTCCCTCGAACGGCAAATTCGGGCTGCCTATGCCATGGGCCGGCAGGAAAAGGTGAAAATCCTACTGAATCAAGAAGATCCCGCCGTAGTCAGCCGGGTCATGGTGTATTACGATTATTTCAATGCGGCGCGTTTATCGCAGATGGAGCGGATCGAGGAGAGTCTGCACGAGCTGATCCGCATCGAACATGAGATTGCCCAAGAGGAGCGGCGTCTGCAGCAGCTGCAGGAGAAGAACAACAACGAGCGTCTGCAACTGGAGACGGCCAAGCGGGGGAGGATGGAGATCATCGCCAAACTCGACCGCCGGTTGAAGGATCAGGGACAGGAGCTGAGTGAACTCAAGGATGACGAGAGCCAGCTCTCATCGCTGATCTCCAATATCCAGCAAGCACTCTCCGATCTGCCCCTGGACCCCGCCGCTCACGACCCGTTTCGCAGTCGCAAAGGCAAGTTGCCCTGGCCGGCGAATGGACAATTGGTGGCCAGCTTCGGGACCCGGCGCGAAGTGGGCAAGCTGACCTGGGACGGGGTCATGATCTCGGCGCCGGAGGGACGCGAAGTACGCGCCATCCATCATGGCCGTGTGGCCTTCGCAGATTGGTTGCGTGGCTTCGGTCTGCTATTGATTATCGATCATGGCGATGGCTACATGAGTCTCTATGGCCATAACCAGAGCCTGTTCAAAGAGACCGGGGAATGGGTCGAACCGGGAGAGGTGGTGGCCCAGGTGGGCAACAGCGGAGGCCGGACCCAGTCCGGCATCTACTTTGGCATCAGGCATAATGGTGAGCCGCAGAATCCGAAATTGTGGTGTAAGCGAACCAAGGGACGCAGGATTACCGATTACGAACATCCAGAGGGTCAATCGTCCGCTGCGCTCCCTCGAGCCTCCGGCACTGGCAACGGCCATGGGTGAGGAAACGAAGCGCTGACGTGTCTTGAGCATGATTGCCGCATGGCGGCGAATTGACAGGAAAACCGAATGAAGCATGCAGTTGAGAGAATACGCCGGAACGCCGGCCTGATAATCCTGATGGGCCTGTTGCTGGCTCCGGCTATGGCGTCGGCCCAGGCCGAGGAGACACCCGAACCGCTACCGCTGGAGCAGTTGCGCACCTTTGCCGACATCTTCGGCCGCATCAAGGCCAACTATGTGGAGCCGGTGGAGGACAAAGTGCTGCTGGAGAACGCTATCCGCGGCATGGTCTCCGGACTCGATCCCCACTCCAACTATCTCGACGCGGAAGACTACAAGGATCTGCAGGTCGGGACCAAGGGGGAGTTCGGCGGACTCGGTATCGAGGTCGGTATGGAGGATGGTTTCGTCAAGGTGATCGCGCCGATCGACGATACGCCGGCACAGCGCGCGGGCGTGCAGAGTGGTGATCTCATCGTCAGGCTCGACGACACGCCGGTCAAGGGGTTGTCCCTGGGCGACGCGGTCAAGCTGATGCGCGGCAAGCCGGGTACCAGTATCGAACTCACCATCATCCGCAAGGGTGAAGAGAAGCCGCTGAAGATCACCGTCGTGCGCGACACCATCAAGGTGGCCAGTGTCAAGGGGCGGTTGCTCGACAAGCACTACGCCTATCTGCGCATCTCCCAGTTCCAGTCCCACACCACCAGCGATCTGCTGAAGACCCTGAAGCGCCTGGAGAAGGAGGCGGGAGAGCCGTTGCACGGCATGATTCTCGACCTGCGCAACAATCCGGGCGGGGTGCTCAACGCGGCGGTTTCGGTCAGCGATGCCTTTCTTCAGTCGGGTCTGATCGTCTATACCCAGGGGCGTGAGAAAGACTCCCAGCTCCGTTTCGAGGCGGCGCCCGACGATGTGCTCAACGGGGCGCCCATCGTGGTGCTGGTGAACGAAGGCTCCGCCTCCGCCTCGGAGATCGTCGCCGGTGCCCTGCAGGATCAGAAACGGGCAGTCATCATGGGCACCCGGACCTTCGGCAAGGGCTCGGTGCAGACCATTATCCCGATCAGCGACACGGCGGCGGTAAAACTGACCACGGCACGCTACTACACCCCCTCGGGACGTTCGATCCAGGCCGAGGGTATCAAGCCTGATATCGAGCTGGAGGAGGTCAAGGTCTCCAAGGTCGAAGGCGACGGCGTGAAGCCCATCAAGGAGGCGGATCTCTCCGGCCATCTGGAGAACGGGGATGTGAAAGGTTCGGGAACGGATTCGAAAGGCGAGGATTCAGAGAATGAGTCTCTGGCCGATAAGGACTATCAACTGGGTGAGGCCCTGAACCTGCTCAAAGGCCTGGCCATTCTGGGCGCACGCGCGAAGGCGGAATAGATATGAGGGTATAGATGCGACGAACGGGGCTGCTGGCAGGATTACTGATCACGCTTCTGCTGACACCCTGGTGGTGTCTGGCCGAAACAGCGGCTGCCGGCGAGTCGCCCGTTCGGATCGCCCTGATCATCGACGACATGGGCTATCGCCAGGATGCCGGGGAACAGGCCCTTGCACTGCCGGGAAAGATCACCTACTCCTTTCTGCCGCACACCCCCTATGCCTGGAAGCAGGCGATTCGGGCACATGAACTCGAGCGCGAGGTCATGCTGCATCTGCCGATGGAGTCCGACCTCGGCAACCCGCTGGGTGCCGGTGCGCTCACGCTATCGATGCCGCGAGAAGAGTTTCTCGCCGTGCTCAAACGCGATCTCGAGTCGATCCCCTTCGCCAGTGGCGTGAACAACCACATGGGCAGCCTGCTGACGCGGGACCCGACCTCGATGCGCTGGTTGATGGGGAGCCTGCGGGAGGCGGATCTCTTCTTTATCGACAGCCGCACCACGGATGCCACCGTGGCGGAGCGGGTAGCGCAGGACAATTTGGTCGCTTCCGCTCGACGTCACGTATTTCTCGACTACATTCAGGATAGACAGGTCGTGCGTGAGCAACTGGCTGCCCTGGTTGCCACGGCACGGCGGGAAGGCAGCGCCATCGGCATCGGTCACCCACATCCGGAGACCCTGGCGGTACTGATGGAAGAGCTGCCCAAACTACAGGCCGAGGGTATCGAACTGGTCCCCGCGTCGGCCCTGACCAACCCGGGGAGAGCATTATGGCACGCGTCCTCGTCCCTCTTGCCCAAGGCTGCGAAGAACTAGAGGCCGTCACCATTACCGATCTGCTGACCCGTGGCGGTATCGAGGTGGTTACCGCCGGGCTCGACGACCGCCCGGTAAAAGCCTCACGCGGCATGACCCTGCTGCCCGATACCACCCTCGACGAGGTGATGGACCGGGAGTTCGACATGATGGTGCTTCCGGGTGGCCTGCCCGGGGCGGATCATCTGAACGAAGACCTTCGTATCCATCGGCTGCTGAAACGTCTGAATCATGAGGGGCGATATTTAGCGGCAATTTGCGCCGCACCCAAGGTGCTGGCAACGGCTGGTTTATTGGACGGGCATAAGGCCACCAGCTACCCTGGTGCGCTGGCGGGACTCGACCTGCCGAGAGTGGATATTCAGCTGGAGGCTGTAGTTAGGGATGATAAGGTGGTGACATCGCGTGGACCGGGAACGGCGATGGATTTTGCCCTTAAGCTTGTCGAAATCCTAGTTGGAAAGGAGAAACGGGATGAGGTGGAGATCGGGCTTGCTCGTTGAGGTGCAATTTAGCGCAGCGTTTGTTTCTTAACGATCTGATTCTATTAGCGCAATTCTTTGAAGCGAAGAATGCCGTGCTTGCCCATTCGCGATGGGGTTTGATTAAGATTGAAACCCTGCTGCGTTATGAGTCGGCTTGACCACTACTGGATTTCAGATAAAGCACATTGGCAGAGGAGGCGTCTGCAACAAATTTATCTACCGTGTCACGATGTTCAGGAACCAGATCATTAAGCAGCCCACTTAGTTTGGTCTCATCCATAGTTTCACAGGCCGCCACCATCTGCTCCAGAGTTTGCGTGAGGCTACCCCAATCTACCTTGCGATGGTGTGCTAAAAAGACTTTTTCGTGACCGGTCTGTTGGAGCTGTTCCTTCTCATGGAACAATTCCTCGTAGAGTTTTTCCCCTGGCCGAAGTCCTACATAGATAATATCTATGTCCTCTCCGGGTATTCGGCCGGATAGTCTAATCATTTGCTCGGCCAAATAGCTGATCTTTACCGGTTCCCCCATATCGAGTACGAAGATTTCACCGCCCTCGCCAAGCACGACCGTCTGCATAATAAGCTGACAAGCCTCGGGAATCGTCATGAAAAAACGCTCCATCCGTGGATCCGTGACAGTGACGGGGCCTCCGGCCTCGATTTGCTTGCGAAACAGGGGTATGACACTGCCGGCAGAACCCAGGACATTGCCAAAGCGGACAGTGATGAATTTAGTATTGGAGTGTGAGTTAAGATTCTGACAAATGATCTCCGCAGCACGCTTGCTAGCGCCCATCACATTGGCCGGGTTGACGGCTTTGTCGGTAGATACCAATACGAAAATCTCGGTTTCATGACGATTTGCAGATTCCGCAACGATGCGAGTACCCAAGGTATTGTTTTTCAGTGCCTGGCGAATCTGAGGTTCGAGCATTGGTACATGCTTATAGGCGGCAGCATGAAAAACCACATCGGGCTTGTGACGTATGAAGACATCTTCAACAAAAGGGTAATCCGTCACATCACCGAGGTGGCACTCCAGCTCAAGGTCCGGGAAGGCTTGCAATAACTCCATTTCGATGGTGTAGAGGTTGAATTCGCTGTTTTCGATGATGATGAGTCGGGTCGGGTTTAACTGTGCTATTTGGCGGCAAAGCTCTGAGCCGATGGATCCGCCACCACCGGTAATGAGCACGTTTTTATGTGACAACGATTTACTGATTGCAGACCAGTCGAGAATGACAGGATCCCTACCGAGAAGATCTTCGATGGAAACATCACGGAGTTCATTGATTTTTACACTACCAGTCATCAAATCGTTCAAGCGGGGAACAGAGCGTATTGGAATATCGGCTCCTTCGCACCTCTCGACGATTCTCCGCATCTGCTTTGAATTGGCAGACGGAATAGCGAGCATGATGATGTCGATGCCATATTTTTCGACAACTGAAGGTATATCAGTGGTTAATCCCACGATAGGTACGCCATGTATTTCCCGTCCCACTCGACGGGTATCGTCATCGACAAATGCTGCTGGCAGGTATGAGTCAGCTCTATTGCGTAGCATGTCTCTGGCGAGCATTTCTCCAACTCTTCCCGCTCCGACGATCAACACCCGCTGATTGGGTTTACTGTATAAGTGATGGTCTTTTACCAAACGGTAAAATAAACGGGAACCACCGAGAAAAATGATGAGCAGTATGGCATAGATGATAGGCACGGAGCGCGGGACACCTACAGCTCGCGTTGCGAGAAAAAGTAGGGCCATGCTGAGGGCGGTGCCGATAATTACCGACTTGAGAATTCGGAGAATGTCGGGTAGCGAGGCAAAACGCCATATGCCGCGATATAGACCGAAGACCATGAAACAGGAAATCTGAACAGGTACGATAATTGCGAGATTAGTCAATTGATTATTTATAGCAACCAGCGGTAACTGCTCAAGGCGAAGCCAGAATGCAAGAAACCATGCCGATGGGATCATTAGAAGATCATGGGCGAAGGCGGCCTGCTGGGATCTCAGCCATTGAGGAAGATTTCTTTTTCTCAGGTGATTCATTGGTGTTGCTTTACATTGGAATGTCTAAAGTAGATGCAAGTGGAACTCAGGCCATTAAGGTAAAATTTGGTGTGTGTTCCATTCCGGTGTGTTGTCTATCAGGCAATGCCTTATTTTATTGGTGAATGCAGCAGTTAACGAAAATATCAGTATTTAATGATAATACGGCTGAGGATTTTCCTTCTTATTGGCCTTGGAGTCTATTCGAGATACGTAATCGTATGAGCTAAAAAGCATGAAAGTGAGTATCCCGTCTCTTTTATAACTACTTGTTTTGCCAACTTATTATCGAAAAAAGTATTTCCTTGAAAAATCGCAACTTGATAGCATTAGTTTATCACTATGTAATTGTGAGCACTCATAGTCAACGGTCACGGGCTCTACGCTATTTTTTGCATATTGAATATGACCGTACGCTGTAACACCAAATGTATGGTTCATGTTTGTCACCGCTAAATTGACTATCACTCCACCTCAACCACTGCTCATTTTATTTGACAAACATTTGCCTTGAACGCGAGTTGCTGTGTTTTACCGAGTACGTGCAGAAAAAAGAATCGCCCGATACTGAACGCGCGAAAATACCTCGGTTGAGACGCCATTGAATGGGTCATCCAAAACTTGAACATGGTCACCTAATTTGAACGGGGTCAGACCTTGACCTACGCTATTTCGGCCGCGTTCAATTTGTCGGATATCGTGGATGATGTTCTCTCCTGCCCAAGCCGGATCCATGCCAAATCGGACTATCATACTGACGCCCCATGTGGGGCGAATGTGTGCAAGTGACGGCTCTGGATAGCTCGGGCGGATATACAGGTAGCTTGGAAACATCGGCGACTGCAACTTCTGCCAAGCGCCTGACCGTCGCTGAGGTTCGACCCACAGAGGCAGATACCCCTCCAATCCCTGCCGGAACAAGTGCTCCTAGGCCTCCGCCACCATTTATAGCTTGGTCATCAGAACCAGCCATCCGAGTGATCGTTCCATCCGCTGTGATCAGACGCGCCCTATATGTTGTGATTATCCAACATTTGATCTTAATCATCAAAGCCAGTAATGCGTTTCTGACGTATATCTAAGTATTCAGTATAATTCCCTGATATTTCAGGATGTTGAATATCTGAATGAAGTCGCTCATGGCGCCTCGAGTTCACTGAAAAGCCAAGCTTCATACATCTGCGATTCAACACGTCTTGGTAGTGCCAAAAGAGCTCGCGACTTGCGGAAGCGGGGCTGTGTGGGACCTGGAGCGTCAGCGGAAAGCGGTTCTCAATGTCGAGCGCGCTCATCATCTCCTGCTTTCGGTGGTCTGGGCCTGAAAACCTTGCTACTGATGAGCATGCAGTAAAAACTATTACGCGCCAGGCAGCCATACATGCTGCCGAAGCAGATGGCCGAAAAGATCAATGTCTCAAGCTGAAAAACCACTCAACAGAGCGATCGAGCGGTTGAATGGACCGCATCACAATCCAGGCTCAAGTCTGAACCCGGCGCGCAGCAACTAGTGCATGGCCAGTATGTGGTACTTTATCTACCCGCGTCGCTGACTCCAATTTAGGGCAGAAACTGCCCATCCAGCGCTCAACGCCCTACTGGGTTTTGGTCTGGAGACCTATCAGGTGTCCCCCCGGGGTCATGAGCACATGAAAACCGCAGATTGTCTCTTCGGACCGTGAAACCGGGCTGCCCGAGCCACTGCCAGTGCGCAATCCGATCCTGCCAAATTAAAAATGTATCCCGTACCACGATCAATTTTGGGTACTGTGTTTGAACGAAGGCCCTATCTCTACACAAAGGACGACGAGACTACACACCAAAACTACGCTTCAGATCATTCAGGAGCACTACACAATCCGCCGGACAAACCATTTTGGCTAAGCAATGAGCCGTCAACCAAAACCATGAACGTCAACTTCGACTCAGTTCACGGATGCACTAATCGACTTACAGGCACGGTCCCGAGCTTTAACTGAAAAAAAGAGAGGAGCAGACGCAGGTGAGCTACCAGTATGGCTAAGAGAGCGACAGTCCGGAACTGTGCAACCTGGTGGGACGCTAAGGACAACCTCGCAAATATGTCGCCGAGGCGATTTCGACAGAGAACAAAATCGCCGCTACCAGCCGGATACCCAAACTTACCGTGAAATTGTAGTGAAAGACATCAGCATGGATGTTGCGAACCATTATTTGGGTGCAGAGCCACTCGTGTACAGTGATCAATTCGTAGTTGGTGTCACCCGAACTCCAGTAAGCCGGATAGTAATAGTTGCTGATCGCCGATTCCCTACTTGATGGGAGAAATGACTTGACCTCGCCCCCTTGCAATAGCACAATATGTGCGCTTTATCAAGCGGCCGTGCTGCAAGCAAAGGGCTGCTAGCTCCAGACACAACAAATGACCCTTGAGTTGGGATTGCGCTAGTTGCTTGCCCAACCGGTAGCATGCCTGAAGAGTGAGGAAATACATATACTTGCCAGCCATGCGCAAGTTGGCAGTTTTCAGAGCTTGAGAAGCGGTCTGCATAGCTTATCACCGGAACGTATAAGATATTGGTGGCTGAAGGACTCGGCTTTAGCGGCCAGATCAACCGCTACCGTCCTCCAGTGCCAACCTGCATCGCTCGGGGAAACATTCGCGATAACGTAAAGGAAACATTGATTCCTGGAACTGTGCGAAAACCAGTGCTTGTGAGTTGCGCGTTCAAACATAAATTCGCTACAGATATCGTTACCTAGATATGGGAACGGTAAGGCTTGGCATTCAGAGGCAGAAGTGTTTTCAATAATGCTATCAGCCTTCACTAAATCGATGAGCAAGCTTTTGAACCATTCACCCCTTAAAACCACGAAGCGCCTGTTTCGTGACTTGTTTCTGATCCGTGATGTGTAAATTGACACCTAAGAGAATGTAATATTCAGAAACCTTTTTGTACCGCTATAAGCGGCTGGATATAAAACAATGCGATATCACCTGCCACATTGTATCAACCTTAGAAGCGTGAAATGTTGCCTGCGTGCCTTGGCAAGCAAATGACTGATCAAAATCAGGTGTTTCCGAAACAGCAACAGTATGAAGGGCTATGCTTACATGCTCACCTCCAAGGGCATAACCGAGAAAATGACGCTCACCGCGCGTTTTCTGAAGTGAAAGATGGTCGAGTACGAGGGCTAAGGGCGGAGATTGAACGCCTCAATCACAAACTATCAGATTCACATCACTCTTCAAGAAAGAACACCAAATGAAGACCCTTCTTATGAATAAATACATGGGCAAATCGGCTACTAGCGGGATTTCTGGTTACGTCGGACTACCTCTTGTACACCGATATTCCAAGATTGGTTTTAAGGGCGTTTGCTTTGATGTCGAAGCAACGAAGATATTTTTTGATGATATTCGCGAAGTTTGTTTTGAATTTTGTACTATGTAAGACGAATTGTGGAATAAACAATGGAGAATTTATTAGTTATAAACCACGAAGAATCATTGTTGAGTGCAATGAATAAAATTGAATTGAACAAGAAAAATTTTTTAATTTGCGTTGATGAGATGAATGTGGTTAAAGGTGTGGTGACAGATGGAGATATACGCAGATTTATACTCTCAAATTTGACTGTTGAAGCATCAGTGAAAGATGCAATGACTGTAAATAGCGTAACCTGCTCACAATACGATGATTTTGGTACCATTTCAGAAAAATTTCGATCAAGGAAGATTAAATTTCTATCGATCGTAGATGACCAAAACCGCCTGCTTAATGTTATTACAAAGGATCAATTCCATACGATGCTTCTTGAAGATATAAGATTTGATTTAATGTTCGATTTTACTATCTTCGATGATTATGATTTAGAGCATGAAATACACAATAGACCATGGGGATTCTATAAAAGCACACTTTATGCAGAGCATGCTCAGTCAAAGGTGATTACAGTTTTCCCTATGGGTGAACTAAGTCTGCAAGAGCATAAGCACAGAGAAGAGCATTGGGTGATTATAAAAGGAGCAGGCAAGGTTATTCTTGGTGAGTCAATTTTAGACGTTTATCCAGGAAAATACATTTTTATCCCCAAAGGTTGTAAACATCAATTGATAAATGAATCCAGAATAAATAATTTACTGCTCTGCGAAGTCCAGCTGGGTGAATATTTTGGTGAAGACGATATATTGAGGCACAGTGACAAATATAATAGGAGTTAGTTGTGGCATTTAATCTTGTGTATGAAAAACCTAAAGTGATTGCAGAAATTGGATGTAATCATAAGGGGGAAATGGAGATTGCAAAAGAGTTGGTTGACTTGGCTAAAGAGGCTGGTGCTGGCTATGTTAAATTTCAAAAAAGAAATAATAGAGAGCTATTAACTGAAGAACAATACAATGCACCACATGGCGTCCCAGAAAATTCTTATGGGGATACTTATGGCGCACACCGCGAGTATTTGGAATTTACAACTGAGCAGCATAGAGAATTAAAAGAATATTGTGACTCAATTGGTATTACTTACTCAACATCTGTATGGGATGTTACCAGTGCCAAGGAAATGATCAGTATTGAACCAGATTTTTTAAAGGTTCCCTCAGCATGCAATAATAATTTTGATATGTTGAAAGTGCTTAGGGATGACTATAGTGGCCAGGTTCAATTGTCGATCGGCATGACTAGTAAAAATGAAGTGGAGGAAATAATCAGATTTTTTGAAGAAACTAATCAAGCAAAAACAAGGCTACTAATCTATTCCTGCACATCTGGGTATCCGGTGCCACCAAAAGATGTTGCCCTGCTTGAAATCAATTGGCTTTATGAGAAGTATTCAGGAAGAGTCAATGAGATTGGTTTTTCAGGGCATCATTTGGGGGTTGCGCTTGATATCTCTGCCTACACTTTGGGGGCTAAGTGGATAGAAAGACACTTCACTAAAGATGTAAATTGGAAAGGAACCGATCATGGGGCATCACTTGAGCCTGACGGCCTAAAGCAATTGGTGGATGACTTGAATGATGTTTATGATGCATTGCATTATAAAGAAAGCGAAATTCTGTCGATTGAAGAAGTGCAAAGAGAAAAATTGAAGTATAGAAAATAAGAATGAATATTGCCTTTGTTCCTGTGCGATGTGGAAGTAAATCAATTCCACTAAAAAATATTAAAGAATTTTGTGGTAAGCCGTTAATATACTGGGTTCTTGATTCCCTGGAAAAAGCCGAGTCAATTGACAGCATTGTCGTGGCAACGGATTGCGACGAGATAAAAAGTGTAGTTGAAAATCTAAATTTTCATAAGGTATCTATTTTTAACAGAAGTAAGATTAATGCATCGGACATATCAAGTACGGAATCTGTGATGCTTGAATTTATTGAGCAGAGTGAATGTAAGGATGACGACTATTTCTTTCTGGTACAAGCAACTTCTCCTTTTACGCAATCCCGTGATATTGACAATGCATTTAGGCAACTGAAAGTTGAAAATTCAGACAGCCTTCTTTCTTGTGTAAAAACTAGTCGGTTTTTTTGGAATAGCGACAGTAAACCAATAAATTATGACTTTAATAACAGACCAAGGAGGCAAGATTTTATCGGGCTATATATGGAAAACGGAGCATTTTATATAAGTAGCATCGGGGCTATAAGAAAAGAAAAAAATAGACTTTCCGGCAAAATTTCCATTTTTGAGATGGACGAATATACCGGTGTTGAGATAGACGAAGCTGACGATTGGATGATTGCAGAAAAACTTATGTATAAATACATCATTCACACTCAGCCCCAAAAAACAATAAAGCTCTTTCTTTCTGATGTAGATGGAGTTCTTACTGATGCTGGTATGTACTACAGCGAAAAAGGTGATGAACTAAAGAAGTTTAATACGCACGATGGAATGGGTTTTCAACTGCTTAGAAAATCGGGTATTAAGACAGGAATAATTACCAGTGAAAACACTAGAATTGTTGAAAATAGAGCAAAAAAACTGAAGGTTGACTATTTGTATCAAGGAAAAGAATTTAATAGCAAGCTGCAGGCAGCTCTGGATATATGTGAAAAAGAAAAGATTAGTTTAGATGAGGTTGCATATATTGGTGATGATATCAATTGTAGGGATTTGCTTGAAAGAGTGGGGGCTGCTGCTTGTCCTTCAGATGCAACGCACACAATAAAGAGCATACCAGGAATATATCAATTAAGTGCATCAGGTGGATGTGGTGCAGTAAGAGAGTTTGCTGATTACTTATTAAAAAATATAGTAGTTCAGACTTGATCTGGCACCATACTTGAAAAAGATGATGATCATCGGTTTAGAAGGACGTGCTTTCTTTTCTTATTGTAATGTGAAAAATATTATTTCTTTTTTGAACTGGCGGTAGCGCATGCTGCCAGTTGCTTTTCCAAATCCTGTTTCTGTAATGCCTCCATGGGCAGATAAAGTTTAGTACACCATCCGGTATCTGTAATGCGCATGAGACTGGCGGCACAAAACATCAATGCTGTCTGACCATCCGGAAAGGCGTCGTCTACACGGGCCTGTAACCTGAGCTCCAGCATGATCCGATTCCTCTATTTGTTCCTCAGTAGCCGAACCAAGTCTGGCCAGCCGATTTCATGCGCGACTCGCTCTAGCATGGATTCCGTTATCGTCTGATCAATGTGATCAATGTGATCAATGTGATCAATGTTTTTAGCCGTGTAACGTTGGCCTTTAAGATCGATACCGCGTTGCGGGACATCCGACTGCTATGCGTGCTTGAACGCTTGAAAGAGACACGAGATCTCTCTAGCGTGTTCAGGGTCGAAAATGGACAGGAGTTGCTCATCGGCACCTTGGTCGAGTGGTGCCAGGCCAATGTTGATGTTCTCGACTTTATCGTGCCCGGCAAACCGAGCCAGAATGCCTTCATTGAAGACTTTTGACGCAGAATGATAAATGAACTGCTGAATCTCTACATGTTTCGAAGTATGGAATAGATTTGTCAGATCCTCGGTGAGTGGTGGAATCAACACAACGAGCACCGGCCATATGATTGTCGCGGTGGGTTACCAACCCCTGTCTATGCAACCGATAGACGGAGAACCATGAGTCTAGTTCTGGCAACTTGAAGGGGAATTACAGTCCGGCTGCAGGAATAGGCATGATGAATTGATTGATCATCGAAGCCTCCTTTTGGCCGCGACAACCATGGGCCGCTCCAATCCGGCTGAGACGAGATCCAAAACTGACGCTTAGAGACATATTGGACTGGCGCTGACAGCGTGAGTTCTACAAGCTCTGCTTGTATTCGCCGGTGTTTTAGCTTCAAGCATACAGCGCGTTGATCCTGTCATCGAGGCCTGCCGGCCGGCGCTAGCGTTAGCGCACTATTTAAGGATCGAACCTGCTATAGTTGTCTCGCGGTACCTCGATGTCTAACTCGCCCTCGGTATTGCGCAGGGTCTTACGGATCCTGTCGTTGAAGGGGTTCCTAGTGTTGTGCCCGGAGGATTCATGGGGAGAGTATCCGAGGTGTTCGGCCAGTTCGACTTCCAGTGGTGACTGCAGGGCATGTTTGGTGAGTTGCTTGAACCGGCCATGCTCGGCGAGCAGATGTTTGGTATCGCCCTTTGGTCCTTAAGCAACTCATCAGCCAGGAAATTTTTGCATTTGTGTGAGATCAGTCATCTTTGCCTTCTTTATGCTGCAGATAACTACTTATACAGTTATATTTACATCCTACAAATAGCACGTTGAAAATCTTACCCTGGTAGCCGGTTCATGGTAGATGCTGCAGTTTTGAGTTGAAATGTCCAATTTGATAATCCTCTCTGTTGTTCAATTTATATGACTTATTATGAAACGGCTGGTAACAAACTCCGCATTCTTGTTAGTTGAAAGATCCTCGACTGCGTTATTTATGTTTCTGTTAATGATTCTAATGGTAGATAAATATGATCAGACGGCATATGGAGAGTATCAATACGCATTAGCAATTAGTATTTTACTCGGTATTGTTCTTCAATTTACCGATGACAAGGTTATAAAGCATTTATTCCATACAGTAGGTGTCGTCCAGACTTTTATATCGACAATAATACTGAAGATATTTCTATCGATCCTTCTTGTCTCCTCTTATCTGCTGTTAGAGTGGCTTGGTATTGTGGAGGGAAATCCAGCGATATATTTAAAGTATTTTATAATAGCGGCAATTATATTAGGTATGTCATACGCAGCGATGACTTACTTTGATTACAAATTAGAATCAAGAAAGCGAGCTCAAGCCGTTATAACAGGGAATACAGCAACTTTTTGTGTACAGTCATATTTTATTTTCAGCGGCTATTCAATTCAGTATGTGGCAATTTCTGTAATTTTCGGTGCAATCTTAACTACCATCTTCATGTTTTTGATGCTTAAGGACCTAAACCTAACGTCAAAATTCAAGTTACGGTTTGCAAATTTAAAGACAATTTTTATCAGGAGTATCCCTTTTACTCTTGCGGCTGCAGCACACATGATATACATGAGAACAGACTTGATCATGATCGAGTACTTCTTAGACTATTCATCAGTTGCCATTTATTCAGTCTCTATGCAGTTGATGGCACTAGCTGCAATAATAATTAATCCACTACAGGTTACTCTGTTCTCCAGGTTATTGCTATTTTACGATGAGTCTCTTTCTGTCTATTACAAAAAGTATTTTTCAATAACAAAAATTATAACGATGTTGGGATTTGTATTGATTTTGCTTGGATTAGTCCTTATTGTACCGTTTATCGAAATATTTCTAGATAAGAAATACATGGGGATAAATGACTTCTTCTATCTCCACATGATGTCTGTTTTGGTGATGTATAACGCAGTACTTAGAAGCTCACATATAACAATAATAAAGCGTGGGTATGTAATTTTGATATCACAGACTATTAGCTTAATTTTGAATATTATACTCAATTATATTCTTATCCCATATTATGGTCTTTGGGGGGCGGCATTTTCCACGTTTATCACAATTATCATATCTCTATTACTTAGTAATTTTCTATTTTCTGGTACAAGAAAGATATTTTGGATACAGCTTGCCGCTTTTTTTCCATGGAGCAAAGGAGTGGATTGCGATAGCGAGGTATTGCAATGAGAAGAATTGTTAATGTAGTTGCACCATTAGTATGTGCGATATTCTCACTGTCTTGCTTTGCTGATTCCAGTGCAATCAACGTAACGAAGTTGTTTGATGGTGGTCGATTTCCGGGATTGGCTGTGACAATTAATGGAACAATACTTGCCTTTTGGGGCGATAAGCATCTTTCAGTTCGGCGAAGTGTCGATAACGGAAAAACCTTTGGCCCAGAGCTTGTGGTTGCTAATCCAGCATTAAACGGCGGAGGAGCAGTTGTTAATCAGGATACAGGTATGATTTATGCGTTTTCACAACCTAAGCATCCTCCATCTAAGAGGTACGTCCATAAATCATCTGACGATGGTTTGACTTGGGTGACAGAACAGCTGTCGTTAAAGAGTAACGATTCGGAGTCTAAAACTGAATTGCACTTTGCTGGTTCAGGTCGATATTTAAAAACAGGAAAATGCAGCGGGAGGATAATCAGACCAACTCGTGTATATGGAGTTGCCGATGGTTATAATAATGCAATATTTTCTGATGATGGCTCCAATTGGCACTTATCAAAACCATTTCCATTAATGGCGACTGGCGAGGGTGCGATTTTGGAGCTTGCGCATGGTGACATACTTTATAGCTCCAGGAGACATTGGTTTTCCAGTCAAGCAGCTGCTACTTCAAATCGCATATTCGCTGTTAGTGAAGATTGTGGAAATAGTTGGAAAGACGCATATGAGACTTCTGATTTGCCCGACGGACCAAGATATCGGGACTTGAAAAATGGAAAGGGGCCTACTCATCAGGGTCATTTTGGATTGATGGGAGATCTTGCAAGTATCGACTATGATGGAAAAAGATTTTTGCTATATACGAATGTTGATTCGGAGTGGGAGCGTAAAGGGCTTACTATCTGGGCAAGCACCGATAATGGATTAACTTGGCCGATAAAACGGCGAATTCACAATTCTTATGCTGCATATTCATCTATTGCAGTTAAGGTGGATGACGCAAATGCTGAAAATTCAAAAATATATGTTCATTTTGAAGGCGGCAAGAAAAAGGAGTATGAAGGTTCTTTCCTAGCAACTTTCAATATGCAGTGGTTGCTAAATAACCAGTGATCTGTGCTTTCGCTGGAAGTACCAATTTTTAAAGCCACTTCACCATGAGTAATAGAAAACTTTTTCTTTGTTCTAGCAAATTTTCTCTATTAAGCGCAATAAACATAAAAAAAACACTATTCAAAGATATTTCCTGTGACTTGGCTCTTTACGTTAATGATGAATCAATAATAATTGAACCTGCTTTTAAAGAAGTGCATGAGCTTTTTGAGAATATTCAATTCTTCAAACCAGTGCAGGGGCAACACCTTTTATTAAAGCTAACTAGAATTATATTATCTTCAGCAGTTTTCAGCAGAGTCACTAAATTACTTTCACGTAATTTTTATTTAAAAAGCTATGATGAAGTTATATCTCAAAATATAATTTTTATTATTCTAATGAGGGGGAGTGTGAATTACAAAAAGGCTTCACTCCTTGATGAAGGAATGAGTTCCTACACGGGACGTGTTTTAAATGCAAAATATAGGCATTGGCTGTATAAAGTAATTGAGAGTTTAAAATTAGGTGGTCGTTTTAGTATAGATATTTCAACGATGTATCTTCATGAACCTAAACTCTATTCAGGTCCTGAAGTTGAATTGGTTGCTATACCCAAGCCACAACATAGTAATAAGAATGTAACAAAATCATCAAAAAAGTATTCAATTATTTTTTTGGGTTCAGACCCGAATACGATGGGATCATTATTAGTGGATCCTCGTCAAAATACGGTTAAGTTTAAAGACAGCATATTTAAATATACGTCTCTTGTTCATAAGTGGGTGTACGAGAAAGGGGGTATATACCGCCCTCACCCTAATGAGGACACACTCTGGGCTATGGAATCTCGTAGGACTGCGGGTAACTATTTAGAATTGTCATGGGAGTTGGATGTTGCCCCATACCTCAATAGTCATGACATTTTAATATCATATTTTTCGAGCGCCTGTTTTGTTCCCAAGGTTCTATTTGGGCGCGAACCGACGCTGATATTTTTGTATAAGTTGTTTGACGAAGAGTTTATGGGTGCGGACTTGTTCATAGAGAAGTTTAAAACTTTGTACACACAGGACAATAAGGTCATCGTCCCTGAATCTTTGAGTGAACTGATGGAGCTTTTTGAAAATAATTTAGCTCACGTGAGATCTCTATGAACGTTGAGAAAATTTTGTTTTTGCGTTATAGGGATCTTATTCTTCTATCGATAATTTTTGTGTGTATATATATCGCATATCCATTTTGTTCAGATGATGTTGCAAGTTCTGAGGTACTATTAACTGTTGTATGGTTTATTGGATTGATATATTCATTTTCAGGTGATCGATTCAATATTTTGCAAATTTTGCTTGCAATGTTTTTTGTTTTTAATCTTTCGATTCCAATATTATCGTCATTTGGAATATATCAATACCCGATGGGTAACCTAGTAGCTGCGCACAATCACGTATATGTTGTGATTCCGGATCATATTTTGGCAAGAAGCTATTGGTATACGCTATTCTTTCTTTCGGGCTTGATTCTTGGCTTCTCCGCTATTAAAAAAAGTTCGAGAAGTGGTCTGGAGTATTTAAGTAATTCTGTTATAAAAGGTTCGTCTTATTCATTACTTTTCTACGTAACGTTTTTCCTCGTTCTATCTCATGCTATTACACTGCTTTTCAATGCCTCATCAGTCGGTTATGTGGATGCGATACACTTACGTTCTACAGATGGCTTTCTCGAAAGGATATTCATTATAGCAAGTGCGTTTTTTCCGTACATTTTTGCATTAATGCTTGTGGGAGAAAGAGAAAAACCCCAATTTATTAAATATGCGGTGTTGTTTATTCTGCCTTTTTTGCTAATAGCAATTATTGGACAGAGAGGGCCGCTGATGATTAACTTGACTGTTATTTTTTTACTATATAATTATCGATTCGGCCCTCCAAGGTACTCCTTGGTGTTTCCCTTTTTATTAATCTTATATATTGCATTTTCTTATATAGAGGTTGGGAGATTTGAAGGATATCAAGAGCTGGGATTTGTAGATTTCTTAGTTTCGATGCGTGATTCTATTGTTTATCAGATCACCTTTTATGCAAGTAGTATGTCTATCCTTCCGTACGTGATTATATTTGAAGATGAGTTCTTTAATAGCGTGCCATTTGCGTTTGGTTATTTTGACGCAATATTTAGTTTTACACCTAATTACACAATAGAGGCGTTATACGATAAGAGTTATTTAGCGCAACATATTACATATTTTCTTGATGAGAATAGATTGCTTAATGGCTCCACTGTGGGTACATCAATGGTCGCTGAATTATACGATCTTTTTGGTAAAAATCTTATTTTGTATGTTGTTTCCGGTTATGTTCTTATGACCGCTTACAATAAGTTGATGGTTTTGGGGCAAAGATCCCCTTTTTGGTTATACATCTTTATGATTTTCGCGGGTAATCTTGTTTTAATGCCAAGGGGATCCGTTTTTAAGATGTTTAGTAAGAATTCTCTACTTGTTGTTTGTGTAATTGTTATATTCATCGCTATATGGTCTATTGCAAGACATGGCGTCACTAAAGAACGGAGTATGAAAAAATGAAAGTTGCCTTAGTGGTGCCAGTTGATTTCACTGCTGTTTTATGTTGCAAGGAGTGGATTAAAGATCTCAAAGCAAGATCAGGCGGTAATTTAGTTGTCATAGGCGCATGTTACCCCGATGAAAATAACTATCAAAAAGTTCTTTCAGATTGGGGAGTGAACTTTGAGATTGTTGAGATGGATCGTCACGTTAATCCATTGCGGGACCTAAAGTATACATTTTCGCTCTACCAATTGTTCAAGCGGTATAAGTTTGATTATGTGTTGACTACTTGTACAAAGCCCAATATCTATGGACCAATTGCGGCTAGATTGGCTGGTACGAGAAACATTTTGTCTTCAGTTTGGGGTAGGGGTTCAGCATACTTAGATGATACTGGATATAAACAAAGAGCTTTGCGATGGATTTTGGATTTGTTGTATCGCCAAGCATTCTGGGTCGCTTCAGCAGTTTGGTTTACAAACATGAATGATCTTAAATATTTCGCTGAGCAAAAAATAGTATCTACAGATAAAGCGATCCTTACTAAAAATTATATAGATATCGAAAAATATGCGCCTGATGTTGTTGATGAGACAAGCCAACTTAAACTTAGGGAAGAATTGGGCTTAACTTCAGATGATAAAGTCGTCGTGTCTGTTAGCAGGATGATTTGGTCCAAAGGAATAAGGGAGTTCGCTGAAGCGGCTCAACTACTGAGTGAAACGCATCCACAGTATAAGTTTTTTCTTGTGGGGTCAGAGGAATTGACTAGTCATGATGCTGTCCCCAAAGAAACACTGGAAGAGTATTCGCGTGGCAGCAATTTTAGTTGGTTGGGCTTTGTGGAAGATGTCTTACCGCTTTATTCTATCGCGGACTTAGCTGTGCTCCCATCCTATTATCGTGAAGGTGGGTACCCCCGCGGGCTCACCGAGCCCATGGCCATGGGTAAAGCGGTGATTGCAGCTGATACACCGGATTGCCGATCACCAGTCGAAGATGGGGTAAATGGATATCTTGTGGAGCCTAAAAATTCGACTGACTTAGCTGAAAAAATCAAACTAATATTATCAGACAGAACTAAACTTCATGATTTTGGTAAAGCGTCCCTAGCAAAAGCTAGGGCTGAGTATGATGAGAAGGTAATCGTGCCGAAAATGGATGATGAGTTTTTCCTTAGATGCAACAGATAAGGTGAGGGAAATCCATTGTCTTCAGTCAGCAACCTAGAGAGCTTTCAATTATACAGGGGACGTTGGGCGCTTCGCCTAGCCCTGTCTGGTTTGGGTATCAAGAGTGGAGCAAAAGTCGCTTGTCAGGCTTTTACTTGCACAGCTGTTCCTGAGGCCATATCATCACTGGGCGCTACACCTATTTTTATAGATATTGCTCCAAACTCGGTAAATATGTGCCCTGAAAAATTGGAAAGGGCACTCAATAACTACAATGATATAAAGGTGGTTATTGTCCAATATACATATGGAAGTGACGAGCATGTAGACGAGCTGATGGCTATATGTGAAAAGAGAGGGATTCCGGTAGTAGAGGATTGTTGTCATTTGCCCTACTCCCCTCATACGCTATCGTCTTTGGGTGATAGAAGCGTTGCCAAATTCTTTTCATTCGAATGGGGCAAGCCAGTTGCTCTTGGTGTTGGTGGTGCGCTCGTGGTTTCAGACGATCAATTGCGGGACCAGGTTACCAAACTTTTCACAAATCTTTCTCGACCACCCATTCTAGTCCAGCTAAAAATCGAGTTGCAGTATGTTGCATATAAAGCACTCTATCGTCCTAGTACTTATCATGTCTTGAAAAAAATATTTCACTTTTTTAGTCGTTTGGGACTTGGAGTGGGTAACCATGCTGATGTGGACGTAGGGG
Source organism: Thiohalomonadaceae bacterium (assembly GCA_050302275.1). Classification (GTDB taxonomy): domain Bacteria; phylum Pseudomonadota; class Gammaproteobacteria; order Thiohalomonadales; family Thiohalomonadaceae; genus JAPHTQ01. The sequence goes on from JBNLAT010000022.1 coordinate 42,076, forward strand.
TTAATCGAGAAGAGATTAAGTGGAAGATGGGGTGGGCTGTAGAGCGTAGATTTCGGCTTTCAAAATTCGACGCCCTCGATAGAGAACTTAGACTTAGATCTGAGAGCCTGCGTTTATATTTGAGTGGGAAGAAAAATAATTTCCTCAGTTCAAGTTCAGCATATTTAATGCGCTTGCCAATGGTCGTAAATGATAAAGCAAGAGCGATAAAGATAGCTGAGAACGAAAATATCGAACTTTCTGATTGGTATAATTCAGTTGTTGATCCGTATAGCGAAAGTCAGTGCGCTGCACTTGGATGGGACATATCGGAATGCACATTTGCTAAGAGAATGGCTGAAACTATTGTTACTATTTCATTGAGCCACAATCTATCCAGGCGATACAAGGAAAAACTTGGTGGGTTCTTGGGTGAATTGGAGTAATTGTGTGAAAAGTAGTAGTGACAGTTTCGAAATTATTCCTCTATCGGATATTTCTGAATACAATTCACTCGTGAATGATTTGGTTAGTATACATATGGATGTTCTGGATGGAGGGATACAGACGTCTCTGGGGAAGGATTACATTATAAATCTTTATGAAAATATACTTAAACAGTATAAAGTCGGCTTAGTTGCAGTTGATCGTTCATTGCACGTGATTGGATATGTATTTGGTACGGATGACACGTTCAAGAATCCTGTTCAAAACCAGTCAAGTTTAGTTATTCGTTCACTGTTTCACGTTCTTACTAATAGTCAGTTTCGTAAGAAAGTAATATTCATTTTGAAGATTAAGTTACTTGTTAGGAATTTTAAGGTTCCTTTTCATGATCGCCGGTCGATAGAGTTGTCATATTTCGCAGTAGATCGAGATTTTCAATCCATGGGGCTTGGCGGAAAATTGATCCGTGCATTTGAAGTGTTGGCATCTAAACAAGGGTATGAGGTGATTTTTACTCGTACTCACAATCCACGGTTGGCTTCTTATTATATGCGTGCGAAAAATGCAAATCTTGAAGCGAAAGAACAGTGGCTGGGCCAGTTTTCAGCACTGTTAAGTTGGGGTATTAATAATGAGTGAAAGTTTATCTTCATTTGTAAAACTGAGTAAGTGTATTAGGATCTCGGCGTTACAGATGACTTCTTCCGGTGGTAGTTCGCATATTGGATCCGTATTTTCAATATCAGATATTTTATCTGTGCTATACGGCGGATGGTTGAGAGTAGATCCGGCAAACCCCAAAGTGAACTGGAGGGATCGGTTTGTGTTGAGCAAGGGGCATGCTGGAGCAGGCGTGTATGCAGCGCTAGCCCACACAGGTTTCTTTGATGTTTCGCAGTTGGAAACCCACTATAGAAATGGTTCGAACCTCTCTGGTCATGTGTCGCACAAGGGTATCTCAGGAGTCGAGTTTTCTACTGGTTCACTGGGACATGGCCTGCCGGTTTCGATTGGAATGGCAATGTCGGCTAAACTAGATGGCGCCACGCATCGGGTGGTGTGCCTGATGAGTGATGGTGAGTGTGACGAGGGTTCCAACTGGGAGGCTATTTTATTAGCCGCTCATCACAAACTGGATAACTTGACCGTGATTATTGATTACAACAAATTACAGAGTATCAAATCAACCACTGAAACACTTAATTTAGAACCGTTTGCTGACAAGTGGCAGGCATTCAATTGGTTAGTCATTGAATGTGATGGACATGATCACGATCAGTTGTTAGATGCCCTAAACACCCCCCCTGATGGCAGACCGAAATGTATCATAGCCCATACTACCAAGGGTAAGGGAGTAAGTTTTATGGAGAATAAAGTTCTTTGGCATTATCGATCAGCTAGTGGCGAAGAGTTAGCGTTAGCATTGAAAGAGTTGGGTGCGCAATGAGAGATGCATTTCTTACTGCTCTGACGGACTTGGCGCGTGCTGATCGCGATGTAGTGCTTTTAACGGCAGATCTTGGCTTTGGTGTGTTCGAGAATTTCGAATCGGAATTTCCCGGACAGTATATCAATGTTGGCGTTGCTGAGCAGGCGATGACGGGTCTGGCAACAGGGCTCGGTTTGGAGGGAAAAAAGGTCTTTACCTATTCAATTGGTAATTTCCCGACTCTCCGATGTCTGGAGCAGATTCGAAATGACGCGGCCTATCATGAAGTTAATGTAAATATCGTGGCGTCTGGAGGTGGCTTTTCTTATGGTCAATTGGGCATGTCACATCATGCAACTGAAGATTTGGCCATTATGCGGGCCCTTCCAGGTGTTGAAGTTTGCGCTCCTTGTACAGTAGTTGAGGCTGACAGGCTCACGCGTGAGCTTTACAGGAGACCTGGAGTCGGCTACATCCGTCTGGATAAAACAAGTGCAAAAGAGTCAGAAGAAGGCATGCAATTTGACTTTTCAAAAATCCGAGAATTTAGAGCGGGTACAGATATCACTCTTATTGGAACGGGCGGTATTGTCGAAGAGTTGCTAGATGCTGCAGGTAAACTTTCTTTATCGGGACTGGATGTTCGTGTCTTGGGAGTTCATTGTGTTAAGCCTTTGGACTTTGATTCAATCTTCGCTGCCTGTAAAGAAACAGGTGGCATAGTCACGGTTGAAGAGCACAACATCGTTGGTGGTTTAGGTTCCGCTATCGCAGAAGTATGCATAGATGAAGGTATTTATCCGAAGCATTTTTCGCGCTTAGGTCTCAAGGATCTCTATAGCTCAGTAGTCGGGGATCAGCGATACTTGCGTGCGCATTATGAACTGGACAGTGCGCATATTGTTGCGCATATAAAGAATCTATTTTCAATTTCGGAGACATAATGAAATCAGTTCCATTTTTTGATTATCCGCGTGCTTATCTAGATGATCGGGTGGAGGTCTTAAAGATTATTGATGAGGTCGCCAGTCGCGGCGCATTTATCATGCAGAAGGAGTTGGCCGAGTTTGAAGCCAATCTGGCTGAGTTTTGTGGATCAAATGGGGCGATCGGTGTAGCAAACGCGACAGATGGAATGGAGTTGGCCTGGTTGGCCATTGGTTTAAAGCCTGGCGACGAAGTTATATGTTCCTCGCACACTATGTTTGCCACTGCATCGGCAATCAAGACTGCCGGAGGAATTCCTGTTCCGGTTGATATCGGAGATGATGGACTTATTGATCCCGCTGCTGTTGAAGATGCGATCACGTCAAATACCGTTGGGCTGATGCCCACGCATCTCAATGGGCGGACATGCGATATGGACAAGCTCATGTCCATCGTAAGTTCAAAGGGTTTGGTCATGGTCGAGGACGCTGCGCAAGGTTTGGGTTCTAGATACAAGGGAAGACATGCTGGGACTTTTGGTTTCGCGTCCGCTATTAGCTTCTATCCCGCGAAAGTTTTAGGCTGTCTGGGCGATGGTGGAGCGATTTTGGTAAATGATCAATCTTCCTATGATCGCCTGTTTCAACTGCATGATCATGGGAGGGATGCCACGGGAGAGGTACGTTTGTGGGGTAGGAATAGCCGTCTCGATAATATACAGGCGGCAATTCTTGATTACCGTTTAAGGGAATATAGTAATGTGATTGCCCGGCGGAGATCTATTGCAGATCTTTATACATCTCGTTTGAGTGAGCTAGGGGAATTGCAGTTGCCACCTGCGCCATCAGAGGATGGTGTGAATTTTGATATTTATCAGAATTATGAATTGCAAGCGGACCGCCGAGATGACCTTATGACACATCTCAAAAAGGCGGGGATTGGAACACTTATACAGTGGGGGGGTAAGGCTGTGCACCAAATGGAAGCACTAGGGTTTACACAGCGATTGCCAAAGACTGAGCATTTCTTTAAGCGATGTTTGATGCTTCCAATGAACATGTTTGTCTCCGACGATGACATACATTATGTATGTGATCAAATACATGCATTTTACCGAGCTTAATCTTATGCTGAAGCGGTTGTTTGATGTTTTGGCATCTGTGATGGGGCTGCTTGTTTTTTCTCCTGTATTGCTTCCCGTTATGTTCCTAGTCTGGCGTCAGGATGGCGCATCACCTTTCTATGTAGCCAATAGGGTTGGTCGAAATGGAAAGGAATTCAGAATGGTAAAGCTCAGATCAATGGTAAAAAATGCAGATAAAACCGGGGTCGATTCGACAAGTGCTGATGATGTGAGAATCACCCCGGTAGGTCACTTCATACGCCGTTATAAATTAGACGAGCTAACACAGCTTTGGAACGTTCTGTTTGGAGACATGAGCTTGGTTGGTCCACGCCCCAACGTAAAGCGTGAGACTGACCTGTATACTGAAGAGGAGCGAAAGCTTTTGTCTGTTAAGCCGGGCATAACAGACATTGCATCAATTGTTTTTTCTGATGAGGGCGATATTCTGAAAGGCCGAAGTGATCCAGACATCGCGTACCACCAACTCATTCGTCCTGGCAAGTCGAAACTGGGATTGTTCTATGTTGAAAATAGAGGATTTGTTCTCGATATATGGCTTATTTTGCTGACGATTGTTGCCATTATTTCGAAATCATCAGCGTTACAGTACTTAACAAGTACTTTGAAGAGACTCAATGCTGATTCGGAGTTATTACAATTGGCATCTAGAGTCGAGCCTCTAGTCCCTTCACCTCCGCCTGGCGCAAAAAATATTGTGGTATCTCGAGATGGTTCGGTCATTTAAATAAAGCAAATACCTTCTTAATTGGCAGCCGCACCAATATCCTTTAATTATCTTCCCAATCACCTACATAACATATTGCGGTAGTCGTAAGCTTCCCCCATCAAGTTGACTGTTCTAAACTAGAGCATTTTCGGACTTCGGATGTATAGACAGTGGGGGGTAATCCTCCAAGTGAATCGTGGGGCCGATACTCGTTGTATTGGTTCCGCCACTCGCTTACAAGCTGGCGTACCTTCTCCAGGCTATCGAAATAGATAGAGATCCAACAGCTCATTTCTCAGGCTGTGGTTAAAGCGTTCAATGACGGCATTCTGGTTCGGTTTGCCGGGCTCGATGTAGTCGATGAATACCCCATTGGCCTGGCACCACTCGACCAGGATGCGGCTTAGGAACGCCGGTCCATTATCGACCCTGGGCATGTCCGTTAGGCCGCGAGTCTCTTTAAGGTGTTCGACCACGGGCACCCGCCGAGCTGATCCTCAACGAAGTGTCGATCTCAAGAGCCAGCGACTCCCGGGTGAAATCGTCGATGACATTGAACAGTCGGTATCGCGCTCCATGGTAGAGCGAGTCGCTCATGAAGTTGGCGACCAAACCTGATACGGCACTAACGGAGCAATCCAAGGGATCGGATCAGGCTCGGTCAGGCGGTGCTTGGTACCGCGTTGCTGGTTCACAACCATTCCACAATAAATCCGGTGTATCCGCTTGTGATTACAGGGATGGACACGCTTAGCCAATATTCCACGGTACTTCCAGAATCCAAGACGGGGAAATACCTCAGTCAGCCCGCTCAGGGCGTGAATGACCGGTATGTCCCGAGCCACCCAGTCGATGGGTTGTTGATAAAAGGCCGTCCGGGATAAGCCAACACAGCGGCAACTGCGGGAGATGGAAAGTTCGTGCTCCTGGATCGTGAATTCAGCCGCCTCGTGCTTGTCGGGCGGACTTAGAGTTTTATTTCGATCAGATCCTTCATCGCTCGGTTCTCCAGTTC
>JBNLAT010000023.1:0-44958 GCA_050302275.1 Thiohalomonadaceae bacterium
GCAGCTGCCGCTTACGGTGACGGCAAGGCGGAGAGTTTGCTGCTACGGGCGTTTCTTTATGCACCGGACAACCTGAGTGTGCTGGTGGCGCTCTACCGTACCTATTATTACCAGCATCGTCTTGACGAGGCGAAGCAGGTGGCGAGTCGTGCACTGAAAGTGGTGGCGCGTCGTCTCGATTTTCCCGAGGACTGGCGCCTGGTGGACCTGGCAGAACTGAGCCACGGTGTGCTCAAGTCGATGGGCCTGATTCGTTTTTATCTAATGACCCTCAAGGCCGACGCCTATCTTGATTTGCGCATCGGTCTGCTGGACGAGGGGAAGGCAAAGTTAAAAAAGGTCGCGGAGCTGGATGCTTCCGATCATTTTGGTGCCGGAGCATTGCTCGATATGCTGGCACGAACAGAACGACCACATTTGGTTTAAAGGGGTATAGCCATGAGTACAGAAGATTTTATGGACGAGCTGGAGGATCTGGTCTCCGCCGAGGATTTCCTCGAGTACTTCGAGATCCCCTTCGATGAGACCGTGGTAAAGGTCTATCGCCTGCATATTTTGCAGCGTTTTCACAACTATCTGACCGCGGCCAAGATGCCGGAAGATGTCGATGGCATGCGTGCTATTTATGTCAGTTCACTGGCGCAGGCCTATCAGGATTTCGTCGTCTCCGACGCGGCCACCGAGAAGGTGTTGAAGGTTTACCAGAAGGCCAGCGGTACCAGCTTCTTTAGCGCGGATTCCATTGGCAAGGCACTATGAGTTTACCTCTGTTCGACAACGGCGACGAAGTGCGGGTGATTCGTAATGTCCGCAACGACGGCACCTATCCGGGCGAGAAGGTCGGCAATCTGCTGATCCGTCGCGGCAGTACCGGTTATGTGCGAAGCCGTGGCACCTTTTTGCAGGATCAAATCATCTACGAGGTGCATTTTGTCGAACATGGCATGGTAGTCGGTTGTCGTGAAGAAGAGTTGATCGGTGCCGACGAAGAGTGGGTGCCGAGCCGCTTCGAGTTTCGCGAGAAGGTAAAGAGCAAGCTCAAGCTGGCGGTGAAAGGCGAAGTCATCGCCGATGTCGGTGATATCGGTGAAGTGATTAAAGTTTTACGTTGGCAGGAAGATGGCGTGGCCTACCACGTGCGTTTCCCCGGTCACACCCTGTTGGTGCCGGAGACCTCGTTGGAACCTGCGGAACTGATAGAAGAGGAGGTGGCGCAGTGATGTCACATGGTCCTGAAGTCGATTACGCCATGATGCGCAATGCGCTGGAGATGTTCGATACCACCCAGGCGGAACTGGACGACGGTCAACGCACCGCAGTGCTGCAACGGGTGAATCGCGAACTGGCGATTGCCAAAAAATTACTCTCGGCACCGGAAGCCTCCAGTGTGGTGGTGCCCGATGCCGCGGTTGAACAGGCCTACGATGAACTGGCGCAGCGTTTCGAAGATAGCGGCGGTTTCATCACCGCGCTCAAGGCCAACAACCTCGACGAAGATAAACTGAAAAGTGCACTGGCCTGGCAACTGCGTCTCGATCTGGTGCTGGAACAGGTGCTCAAGGAGCAGGGTGCGGTCAGCAATGAAGAGGTGGAGATCTACTACTATCAGCATCTGGAGAAATTCGCGCTGCCGGAGACCCGCACTGCGCGGCATATCCTGATCACGATTAACGACGACTACGCCGAGAACTGTCGCGAGCAGGCAGAGAAGCGCTTGCAGGAGATCGCGGCGGAGCTCAAAGCCAACCCGGACGCATTTAATTCTCTGGCACAACAACACTCAGAGTGTCCCACCGCGATGCATGAAGGTCTGTTGGGCAGGGTTAAACCGGGGCAGCTCTTCCCGCAACTGGATGCCGCGCTATTTGCCATGGAAGAGGGTGAAATTAGCGACATTATTGAGACCGAAGTTGGTCTGCATATCCTGCTCTGCGACACCATCCACCCCGCAGGAAACCTCCCTTTCGATGAGGTCAAAGAGAAGCTGGCCGCCCATCTGGAACAGAAAAAGCGTAAACGGCTGCTACAGGACTGGCTGCGAGACGCACAGTAATATTTCTGTCATAAAACTGTAGACAAGATTAAAACCAACCTGTACGGTAGGTTAATGTCCGGGGTGCGCTCCGGGGTACCACAGACTCAGCAAATACAAGATCCTATGGTGGAAGCAAAACATCGCTCACTCGATGTCACCGTTATGGACGACCCAGCGCTGCGGCGTGCTAATGATACGGTGATAACGAGTCACAGCACTGACTATCGTGCTGTCATTGAGGCCTCTCGGGATGGCTTCTGGCTGCTCGATACTTCGGGGTTGATCCTTGATGTCAACGATACCTACGCCCAGCTCTCGGGCTACAGCAAAGCTGAACTCATCGGCATGCACTTCTCACAACTAGCTACCGCGGATCACGAGATAACCGCCATGCGTCTACGCCACATTATGCGTGGCGAAGATCATCTGTGTGAAACTCAACACCGGCGCAAAGACGGTAGCGTATGGGATGCCGAGGTCGTCACCCGCTACAGCCATGATTCCGGTGGTCAGTTCTATGTATTCATTCGTGATATCAGTGAGCGCCTCCGTGTACAGCAGCAGCTTCATCTCACTGCGGAAGTCTTTGAGAACGCTAACGAGGCCATCGTCATCACCGATGCTGACAACACCATTCTGCGCGTCAACAAATCTTACTGCGATGTCACCGGATACAGCGAAGAAGAGGTCATTGGTAAGACTCCGAGTGTGCTGCAATCCGGCCGACATGATGAAGATTTCTACCAGCAAATGTGGCAAAGCCTTAGAGAAAAAGGGAACTGGGTTGGGGAGATTTGGGATAAGCGCAAGAACGGTGAAATTTATCCCAAATGGCTGAGCATCACCGCCGTGCATAACCGACAGGGACAGCTCACCAACTATGTCGGCACCTTCTCCGATATCAGCGTGTTGAAAGGGATCGAAAGTGAGCTGAAGAAACTGGCTTACTATGACGCCCTGACCGGCCTGCCAAATCGTACCTTGTTCAAAGAACGCCTGCAGGAGGAACTGAATCGTTGCCAACGCTTTAACTGCAACTGCTCTGTCCTGTTTATCGATCTGGATCGTTTCAAACTGATTAACGATACGATGGGACACGCCAGTGGCGATGAGTTACTCATTGAAGTGTCACGACGAATTCGGAATTCTCTGCGCACTACCGACACCTTTGCCCGTATGGGTGGTGATGAGTTCACACTACTGGTACCTAATATCCCTAATGCCGATGCGGTTGCGCACGTGGCGCAAAATATCATCGAGTTACTGAACGAACCCGTGTTGCTTAACGGCGAAGAGATACGTGTCGGGTGCAGTATCGGTATCGCTATCTATCCCGATGACGGTGACAATCTTGAAACTCTGACCCGTCATGCCGATACCGCCATGTATGTTGCCAAAGCCAATGGCAGAGGCCAGTACCACTTCTTCTCTGCCAACATGGATCAGATCGCGCACGAGCACCTGCGCCTGGAGAGTGAACTCCATCATGCACTCGAACGCGGAGAGTTTTTCCTTCAATTTCAGCCACAGGTCGATGCGCGCACCGAAAAGGTCGTGCGTTGCGAGGCACTGATCCGCTGGCAACACCCGGAGAGAGGGATTGTCTCACCTGCGCTATTTATCCCTATTGCAGAGGATAGCGATCTCATTCTGCAGATTGGCGAATTTGTCATACGCGATGCCTGTCGGCAGATAAGTGAGTGGCGGGCTAATGGTGTCGATGTTCCACCTGTAGCGATTAACCTTTCGGCGCGCCAGTTCCGTCAATCCGACTTGGTGTTCAATATTCTGAATATTCTCAACGAATACCAACTGGGTGTGGATGCCATTGAGTTTGAGATCACCGAGAGTGTGGCGATGGAGAATGCCGCATCAACCATGCATCGTCTTTCGATGTTGGCCGGTGAAGGTTTTTCTCTGGCCATCGATGACTTCGGTACCGGCTACTCATCACTGAGCTATCTGAAGACCTATCCGGTCAACAAACTGAAACTCGACCGCTCTTTCGTTATGGATATTCCTGACGACACCAATGATGCCGCTATCTCGTCGGCGGTTATTCGCATGGCCCACAGCTTGGGGATGGAAGTGATCGCCGAAGGGGTGGAAACCATCGAACAGGTTGCGTTCCTGCTGGAAGAAGAGTGCACTATCATGCAGGGTTATCACTTCAGCAAACCCCTCGCAGCCGAAGACTATATCCTGTTCCTACAGAATCGCTGATCTCTTTCGCGCTGGCGACACTCTCTAGCACGACATACAATAAAACCCGGCTGTACAACGAGACCGGGAGTGTGGAGTGGCCAATCATAGAAAAGAGAGTATGTCCTTTCGCGAGGGCGTGGAACGCATGGTGGACCGCGCCACTCTGGCCGCCGGTCTCGATCCCAACACCGCTAAAGTCATTCAGGCCACCAGCGCCGTGCTGCAGGTGCGCTTCCCGGTGCGGGTGCATACTGGTATCGAAGTCTTTACCGGCTGGTGGTCGGTTCACAGTACCCACCGCCTGCCTGCCAAGGGCGGTCTGCGTTTTGCCCCACACGTTAATCAGGACGAAACCGAAGCGCTCTCCGCGCTGATGAGCTACAAATGCGCCCTGGCCGATATCCCCTTCGGCGGCGCCAAGGGTGGCCTGATGATCGACCCATCACGCTACAGCACCGAGGAGATGCGCGAGATCACCCGCCACTTCGCCCAGGAGCTGGCACGCCGCGGCTTCCTCGACCCGGCCACCAATGTGCCAGCGCCGGACATGGGCACCTCATCCCGTGAGATGGTATGGATCGCCGACACCTACAAAACCCTCTATCCGGAAGATGTGAATCAGGACGCCTGCGTTACCGGCAAGCCGGTCAATCGCGGCGGTATTCCCGGACGTACCGAGGCCACCGGCAAGGGCGTGCAGTTCGCGCTGCAGGAGTTTTTCCGTCACCCGGACGAGGTGGCGAAGACCGGCATGAGCGACGGGCTGGCGGGCAAACGGGTGATCATTCAGGGCCTGGGTAACGTCGGTTATCACGCTGCCAAGTTTCTTGCCGAAGAGGATGGGGTGAAGATCATCGCCATCATTGAACGCGACGGCGTGGTAGTGAACGAGGAGGGGCTGAGTGTCCACGATGCGCGTCAGTGCCTGGTGGAACACAAGGGCCTGCGTGAATTCACCGGCGGTACCTTTAGCGAAAACCGCAACGAAGCGCTGGAGATGGATTGCGACATTCTGATCCCGGCGGCGTTGGAGTCGCAGATTCATGCCGAGAACGCCATGCGGATTCAGGCCAAACTGATCGTCGAGGCGGCCAATGGCCCGGTTACCTACGAGGCGGACGAGATCCTGCGCCATCGCGGCATCGTGATTCTGCCCGATGTCTGGGTCAACGCGGGCGGTGTCACCGTCTCCTATTTCGAATGGACCCGTAACCTTTCACACATGCGCTTCGGTCGTCTGCAACGCCGTTTCGACGAGCTGCGCGGCGACAGTTATGTTTCGGTACTGGAAGATGCGACCGGCAAGAAGATCCCGAGCAAGCAACGTTCGCAACTGGCCCACGGCGCCAGCGAACTGGATCTGGTGCGTTCCGGTCTCGACGACACCATGCGTGCCGCCTTCACCGACATCCGCGACATGATGAAGCGCATTCCCGAAATTCACGACTATCGTACCGCCGCCTATGTGGTGGCGATCCGCAAACTGGCGCAGTCCTATTACGATCTCGGTCTGGCCGACACCAGCGAGTAAGGCATGGAGCAACGCAGCCAAATCGGCCTGTTTCTCGGGCCGCTGATTTTCATCATCCTGTTACTGCTGCCACTGCCCTCGGGTATGAGCCCGGAGGCGCGTGCCGTCGCGGCGGTCGCGGCACTAATGGCGGTGTGGTGGATCAGTGAAGCTCTGCCGATGGCGGTCACTGCGTTGGTGCCCATCGTCGCCTTCCCGCTGCTGGGGGTGATGTCCACCGCCAAAACCACTGGTGGCTACGCCAATCATCTTATCTATCTCTTCCTCGGCGGCTTTCTCATCGCCATGGCGATGCAACGCTGGGAGCTGCACCGCCGTATCGCGCTACATACCATTCGCCTTGTCGGCAGTAATCCACGCCGTACGGTGCTGGGTTTCATGCTCGCTACCGCCTTTCTCTCCATGTGGATCAGCAACACCGCTACGGCGATGATGATGCTGCCTATCGGTTTGGCAGTGATCGACAAACTGAATACCGATAAAGAGAGCCAGGGTTTTGCGGTCGCGCTGCTACTTGGTATCGCCTATGCCGCCTCCATCGGCGGAGTGAGCACGCTGATTGGCACACCGCCGAATGCGATCCTTGCCGGGGTACTGGAACAGCAATTCAAAATCACCATCGGTTTTGCCGACTGGCTGATCTTCGCCTTTCCGCTATCACTGATCATGTTGCTGCTCTCATGGTTTTATCTGACCCGTATCGCCCATCCGCTGCATGCCAATGAAGAGGCAGGAACCCGTGAGCTGATTCGACAGCAGTTACGCGAGCTGGGACCTCTACGCAGGGAAGAGGGGATGGTGTTGATCGTCTTTGTCTCCGTCGCTGCTGCCTGGATTCTGCGTGGTCTGGTCTCAGTCTCCTGGCTCAAGGGCGTAAGTGACGCGACCATCGCCATGGCCGGTGCCATCGTGCTGTTTATGATCCCGGTAGACTGGCGCAAGGGACGTTTCCTGCTCGACTGGCAGAGTGCGGTGAAACTGCCGTGGGAGATCATCATCCTGTTCGGTGGTGGCTTCACTCTGGCCAGCGGCTTTGCCGAGAGCGGACTGACGGTCTGGCTGGTCAACCAACTTGGCGATTTGCAGGGTGTGCCGATCTGGTTACTGATCGCCGCCGTAACCCTGCTGGTGATCTTCCTCACCGAGGTTACCTCCAATACCGCGACGGCCACCATCATCCTGCCGGTGATGGGGGCACTGGCGGCCGCAATGGAGGTCAGCCCAACACTGCTGATGATCCCGGCCGCCATCGCTGCTTCGTACGCCTTTATGCTACCGGTCGCCACACCACCCAATGCCATTGTCTTTAGTGGTGGTTATCTCACGGTCCCGCAGATGGCCCGCGCCGGGCTGTGGATGAACCTGCTTGCCGCGGTGCTGATCACCCTGTTTGTGCAGTTTGCCTCGCCGCTGTGAGCCGCCGAGCGTTTTAACGTATAATTGCCCGCCGCAACACACGCCAACGATAGTCCCTGATGAAATTCTATATCCGTACCCTCGGCTGCAAGATGAACTGGCTCGATTCGGCACGCCTCGCTGCGGCGCTGCAGAGTGCCGGTAATGTGGCAGTGAATGACGAGGAGGAGGCCGACTACATCTTCGTCAACACCTGCACTGTCACCTCCGAGGCGGATCGCAAATCACGCCAGACAGTCAATCGTGCCGGACAGATGCAGAAGCAGGTGGCTGTGATGGGCTGTGGCCCGCGTGTCGATCAAAAGGACTGGCAGGCACAGAACGACAGTGCGCTGATCTTCGGCGATGAATCGGAGATGCTGGCGCACTTCGGTGTGGAACAGAATGAGTTACTGCTGCCGCTCAACTCACGCACCCGCCTACCGGTGGCAATTCAAACCGGTTGCGACAACGAGTGCAGCTTCTGCATTACCCGCATCGCACGTGGTGCGCACCGCAACCTGCCGACGGACGATATCATTCGCCAGATCGATCAGGCCTACGAAAGCGGTGTACGTGAAGTGGTGCTGACTGGTATCAACCTCGCGGCATGGGGTTGTGAAGATTCGCGCAAACCGCAACAGGCAAAACTGCACGAACTACTGGCGTCGATTCTGGCTAACACAGAAATGCCACGCATTCGTCTCTCATCCATCGGCCCGGAATATATCCAGCCCGCCTTCTTCGATGTCTATGCCGACGAGCGCATCTGCGATTACCTGCATATCTCGTTGCAAAGTGGTAGCGACAGCGTGTTGAAACGCATGCAACGTGGGCATGGAACCAGAGAGGTGGAGTGGATCGCCGAACAGGCGAGGTCGGTGCGCCCCGATACTGCGCTGGCTGCCGATATCATCGCTGGATTCCCCGGCGAGACAGATGCCGAACACCGCGAAACCCTGGCCTTTATCGAGAAGCTACAGTTCGCCAAGCTGCATGTCTTTCCCTATTCGGTGCGTGAAGGCACTCCGGCGGCGGAAATGCCACAGCTTTCTCAGCAAGTGAAAAAGGCACGTGCCGCGGAGATTCGTGAACTGGCCAATACCCTGCGCAAAGGTTTTATCGAGAGCCAACTCGGCAAAACCCATCGGGTGCTGGTGGAGGGAAATGGCACCGGCCTCAGCGGCAACTACCTGCGTCTGCCGACCGGCGATGCGGCACAGGGCGAGATTATCAGCGTTACTTCACGTCTCACCGACGACCTTCCCGGGTTTATCGGTGAGACGCTACAAACAGGCAGCGCAAGCAACCACGGATAGTCGTGGTTATTTCCCTACCGCACAGACATTTTTCCCCAGCTCCAACTCCTGCCTCTTCTGCTCGTCGGGCGTAACCAAACCGGCATTGGCCCGCTTGATCTCGACGTAGGCGTCGGGGAAGTTCGGCAGACTGGAGAGAATGTAGTCGGTAAAGGCCTGTTCACCTTCAGCCACTTTCAGCAATCCCGGATTGTGTTGCTTTAACTCACCAAGGGTGGCGCGGTAGAGGCCGCTCTTACCACCGGCCTGGATATCGCTGAAGTGGCCCGGCAGGACGACCGTTTCATCCTTCAGTTCATCCATCATCCGTTGCAGTGAACGGTAGAGCAGTGGCGTCCATCCTTCGGCCTTGCCACCCAGGTCCGGACGGGCGATGGATTCCAGGAACAGGCTGTCGCCGCTCAACAGATATCTGCCATCGATGAGGAAGGCGATCATGCCGAGGGTGTGTCCCGGATAGTGCAGCACCTTGATCGTGGTCTTGCCGAGGGTGAATGTCTGTCCCGCCTCCAGTTGATGAAACGGGATCGTGGCGGGCAGCATGTCCATCGGATGAATCGCATCATAGGGATGCAAGTAGTAGGGGGCATGTTCATGTTTGCCCAGAGCCGGACCGCCGCTGAGGTGATCCGCGTGCAGGTGGGTATCGAGAACCAGCTCGATCTTCGCACCATGTTCCTCTGCCAGATCCCAATACTGTTCAACATGACGGGCCGGGTCGAATACGGCGGCGCTCTTTTCGCTGATCAAGACATGACTGATACAGCCGCGTGCCGGTCTAACCACCTGGAACAGGGAGAAGGTTTCGTTCTCCTCGACCGGCACCGAGTAGTAGAAGTTACCCCAGGCCTCCATACCACCTGGCATGTTCTGCGCATCAAAACCGAGGTGGCGTAATCCCTCGGCGACGTAACCGGAGGTATTCCCTTCGGCACAGACGGCGAGTATCGGGCGATCATTGGGCAACTGCTCCATGATCTGTCCCTTCACCCCACGTATTACCGCCTCGGTGACATCCTCATCGTCACCTTCCAGATCGAGCAGTTCGAAGTAGGGGATATTCAGGGTCGGCGGTGTGGCGTGTGGTCCTTCAATCTGCCAGCGCTCGAACTCATCGCGGTTACGCACATCGAGGATAAAGAAAGGCACATCGTTTTGCAGGTTATGCCACACCTGCAGGGGAGTGTGTTCGGTGGTGATCTTCTTCAACATGGGGCACCTCCTGGCGGGGCTCTACAACCAAAGATACCGAGTAATTCACTCTACTATTGAAATGTAGTCTGCCTGCAGTCGATTCAACACTTGTCACCCTGCGCCGCAAAGTCCCTACAAGTTTTGCTGGAAAAGTATGCCTCATGAGCTTCATGGCGCTTCAAACGTCAAAACGGTGCAACATCGCCACCCGACTGCTATATCTTCATAGATAACGGGATATCGCGACATATCTTCGAAAATTCATTGCTGAGGCAACTATGCCGCCGATTGAGGAATGGAATGCCGCTAAATACCCTCGCCACAAAACTCGGACTTCGCCCACAGCAGTTGCTGGCCGTAGGAATGGCCCTTTTCATCATGTTCGCCGTGGCACTTCTCACTGTAGAGCTGATCAAGGAACGTTATCAGCGTACGCTCGTGGATACCCTTAACACGGTACTGATGACGACGGTTGAAGCCGTAGACCTTTGGGAGCAGGAACAACGTCTCACCATCGAAAAGCTGGCAAGTGAGCCGGCCATTCACCGTGCCGCGCGGGCACTACTGGCACAACCACGCGATCCCCAGGCTTTGATTACTGCTGATGCACAACAGCAGTTGCGGGAGATGATGCATCCCTATCTCGGTTACTACCGGGGCTATTTCATTATTGCACCCGGCAACATCAGTATCGCTTCCTCAAGAGATAGCAATATCGGTACTCCCAATCTGCTGACCAAATACCCCGATATTCTTGAGGATGTATGGAATGGCAATACACGATTAACGCCGATACAACGCTCGGATGTCCCTCTCTCAACTGACGATGAAGAGTTGCCACAACAGGGTGATGAGACGCTCTTCTCTGCCAGCCCGATTATTGATAATAAAGGGAACGTTATTGCGTTACTGACGCTGCGTATCGATCCTTACAAGACACTATTTAAACTGGCGGAGACCGGTAGACTGGGTGAAAGCGGTGAGAGCTATTTTTTTGATCAGTATGGATTACTTCTTAGCCATAGTCGTTTCGAAGAACAGTTGACACAAATTGGCCTGCTTAAACCGGGTGAGGCTAGTGCCGCTAATTTGATGCTTTACGATCCGGGCATTGATCTGACCAAAAAACGTACAGCGAGAGTAGTAAATAATAAACAAAAATTAACTCGTATGGCGGCCAGTGCAACCGGCGGCAACCGTGATATTGATGTGAATGGTTACCGTGATTATCGCGGTGTTCCCGTGATTGGGGCGTGGTACTGGGACGAAAATGTTGAACTGGGGATTAGCACCGAACAGGATGTTTCTGAAGCCTATGCG
Organism: Thiohalomonadaceae bacterium; assembly: GCA_050302275.1. Taxonomy (GTDB): domain Bacteria; phylum Pseudomonadota; class Gammaproteobacteria; order Thiohalomonadales; family Thiohalomonadaceae; genus JAPHTQ01. The sequence continues at coordinate 11,000 of JBNLAT010000023.1, forward strand.
CTGTTTAACTTTGTGCAAATACTTATCTATGGTGGCGGTGTTATTGCTGCATTGATATTGCTTGCGTTGGTTTGGGTATTTGTTTCAAGCCGAAAACAATTGGCACAACTGCAGCTGAGGCTTGAGGCCATTGTTGAATCTGCAGTAGACGGAATTATAGTTATTGACTCTCTTGGTATTATCGAGAATGTTAATCCCGCAGTCGAAAAACTGTTTGGCTATAAGCCTTATGAGGTGATCGGGCGAAATGTCAAAATGTTGATGCCCGAACCCTATAGCAGTCAACACGATGGCTATTTGGAACGCTATCGTAAAACGGGTGAGGCACGGATCATCGGTATTGGTCGCGAAGTTGAAGGACGGCGTAAGGATGGCAGTGTCTTTCAGATGGAGCTGAGTGTCAGTCGCATGGATATCGCCAGCGGCCTCCATTTTGCCGGTGTTGTTCGAGATATCAGCGAGCGCAAGGCGGCTGAGCTGGCGCTGGCGCAGGAGCGGGATTTTACGCGCGATGTTCTTGATTCACTTACGGCACACATCACTGTATTGGACGAAGAAGGTCATATCATCCTGACCAATCGGGCCTGGAAGACTTTTGCCCAGGAAAATGGGATGTCTGATGAACAGATCGGTGCCAGTATCAATTATGTAAAGGTCGTGCAACAGGCTTCGGGGCCAGACTCAGAAGAGGCGCTGGAAGTGGCGAGTAAGTTGCAGGAAATGCTGGCTGGTCGACTACAGACATTCTCTCTGGAGTATCCCTGTCACAGTCATGTCAGGAATCGCTGGTTCCAGATGCGTGCTAACTATTTTCATCATCAGGGAAATCCAGCCATCGTTGTGTCGCACATTGATATTACACGACGCAAAGAGTCCGAGTTGCAGTTAAAAAGCCTCAATGACCAGCTGCGCACTACTCAACAGGCGTTGGTACGTTCAGGTATTGGTGAGATGTGGATCGATACTCAGACCGGGCGTGTGGTCCATGTCAATGAGCATACCTGCGAGTTTCTTGGCTATACAGAAGAGGAAGCATTGGCGCTGACTCTTCTGGATTTCGATGCGCACTACACTGGCAAGGAGCTTAGGGAACTGATTGCTACGTTGCAGGAGCGCGGCTGGGGAAGATTTGAAACGGTTCATTTGACCAAGCATGGCGAACGTATTCCTGTGGAAATTACAGCCATGACTATGATGGACGAAAAAGAACGGGCGATTAGCATATGCTTTGTTGTGGATATTACCGAGCGCAAAGAAGCAGAAATGATAGTTAACAATGCCAGGGAGGAGGCAATTGCCGCCAACCGTGCAAAATCGACTTTTCTTGCCACGATGAGTCACGAGATCCGCACTCCGTTAAACGGAGTGGTGGGGACCATTGAGATGCTGGCGCATACACCATTGGAAGAGTCACAGCAGGATCTGGTTGCAACAGCCCAGGATTCAGCGATATTACTTCAGGGCATCATCGACGATATTCTTGATTTTTCCAAAATTGAAGCCGGTCGTCTGGAGCTGGAGCAGGTCCCGATATCCTTGGAGCCACTGGTGGAAAAGCTCGGTGAAAACCTGCAACACATTGCCAGAAGTCGCGATGTGGAGCTGTTGCTCTATATCGACCCGGCATTGCCGAAGATTAAAGGCGATCCGGTTAGACTTCGACAAATTCTCTACAACCTGGCTGGCAATGCGATCAAGTTTAGTGCCGACCTGAGTGACCGGAAAGGGCAGGTCGTAATCAGTGTTCGAGTTGAAAATCGTGAAAAAGATAAGGTCACGATCTCTTTCAGTGTTGTCGATAACGGTATCGGCATGAGTCCGGATGTACAGGCGCGTCTTTTTAACGCATTTGTACAGGGCGAAGGCACCATCACAAGGCGATTCGGCGGCACAGGTTTGGGGCTGGTGATCACGGAACGCCTGGTGGATATGATGGGTGGCATCCTCGAGGTGGACAGTACTGAAGGCGAAGGTTCTACATTTACAGTTCATCTGACCCTGGATGAAGCTGACAGTAAGCCCAGTGAAACATCTAACCTCGACGGTGTCAGGGTAGTGCTACTCACCCGGGATAAGGCCGCACATATACTTTCCAACTATCTGCAATTTGCTGGTGCGGAAGTGTTATCCGAAGATGCTGATCGGGCAATTGAACGTTGTAAAAATGAATGCCACGATGAAAACGAACTGGTAGTCGTCATTGATACCCGTGGCGATCGGGAATTAGCCACCACACTACGGGATACGATGCGCAAGGAGATAGATAAAGTTGAGTTGAGATTTCTGCTGGTTGAGCGAGGTAGTCGGCGTTATGCCCGGCCGCATGAAGACGATGGTATGACACTGGATCTTAACGCTATGCGCCGTAATACCCTGCTGAATGCTGTGGCTGCACTGGTTGGTCGCGAGTCCCCGGAGCAGGAACGAGTTGTTCCGATACGGCCAACGCCTGACATACCCCTTAACGTGGAAGAAGCCAGAGAACAGGGACACCTGGTTCTGCTGGTAGACGATAATGCAACAAACAGAAAAGTTATTAGTCAGCAATTACAGATGCTGGGTTACCTGGCGGAAACTGCCGCAAATGGTGATGAGGCCCTGAATATGTGGCGCGATAGTCAATATGGCATGGTGCTTACCGATTGTCATATGCCTGTTATGGACGGCTATCAGTTATCGGAGTCGATTCGCAGTGAAGAACAGGAAGGGCGGCATATACCGATTATTGCTATTACCGCTGATGCCTTAAAAGGTACGGCAAAACGTTGTTTTACTGCTGGAATGGATGATTATCTCACCAAACCTCTGCAACTCGACAACCTGCAACGTGTTATGGATAAATGGTTGGCGCTGGATGTTACGGTGAAAAGTACCGAGAGGGCAAAGAAAAAAGAAATGCCAGCCACAGTGACGGAGGAACAGGATGATGTCGTCGATTCCAGGGTTCTTGGGGAGTTGCTGGGAAGTCACGAACCAGAGGTTCTGGCTGAATACTATGCTGACTTTGTAGAAACAAGCGTGCCAACAGTAGAACGGTTAGCTACGGCTTTTCATAATGGTGATTTGTCAGCGGTTAGTGAGCAGGCCCATAAACTGAAATCTGCTGCACGCACCATAGGTGCAAATAATCTTGCAGATTGCTGTGTGGCTCTGGAACTGGCTGGTAAAGAGGGGGATACAAATCAAGTTGAAGAACAAATGTCTCTATTGCCAGATCTGTTCCAGAGTGTGCGAGATTGGATAGTGAAATACTGTGAACTTGAATAATTAGATGTAATGGATGATTGGAGTGATGGAACGAATCGATTTTGCAAACACTATACTCATTGTTGACGATGAACCTTTTGTTCTTCGTACTACTGCCGCCGTACTCAGTCGGTTGGGTTTTACACATGTAGTGACTGTTGATAACGTCGCTTCTGCACTGGAGGTTATTTCCACTGCTACTCCAAGAGTAGAGTTGGTGTTGAGTGATCTCAATATGCCCGACGTTGATGGGCTGGAGCTGCTCAAGCGCTTCGATGAGATGAGTTATAGCGGCGATATACTGTTGTTCAGCGGTGAGGATGATCAAACGCTAAGCATGGCTGAATCTCTGGCGCGTGCGCGTGGTTTATCAGTTATTGGTTCAATTGCAAAGCCAATACAGGCTGATAGGTTGTTGGAGATATTATCCAACCACTCTCATTCAATGAGGCCAACAAGAAAGGCCAGCAATAAAAGCAAGATTACAACCATTGCACCTGACGTGCTAGATGCGGCGATAGATGCAGGTGAACTTCAGCCCTGGTTTCAACCTAAAATCGATATTGTCAGCCGCATCCCGATCGGGGTTGAGGCGTTGGCTCGCTGGCCTAATGGTGACAAAGGAATGATTTTTCCTGATACCTTTATTCCTGTGGCTGAGGAGCATGGCCTTATTGATAAACTTACCTTTTCCCTGATTGAACAGGCAGTCCATACAGATACGGCGTGGCGCGCACAGGGAATCAAACTGAAAATTGCCTTCAATATCTCCATGGATAGCTTGCAGGATGCACAATTCCCGGACATTCTCGAGCGTAAAGTGAAATCTGCCGGCGGTGACATGGAACACTTTCAGTTGGAAGTGACTGAAAGCCAGCTGATGAAAGATCTTGTTGGCCCACTTGAAGCCCTGTTACGCCTGCGTATGAAAAAAGTTCGGCTATCCATCGATGATTTCGGTACTGGACATTCCAATATCAGTCAACTCCGCGATCTTCCGTTTGATGAACTTAAGCTGGATAGAAGTTACGTGCAGTCAAAGGGCAGCGCCGAACGTACTGGTTTGATTCTGGAATCTACCGTCCAAATGGCGAAAAAATTGGGGATGTCAGTTGTGGCTGAAGGCGTGGAAAATCTGGAGGAATGGAAGCGAGTTGAGCAACTGGGATGCGATCAGGTACAGGGATACTTTGCCGCCAGGCCTATGACAGGTGAGGATATTGCTGACTGGGTAGTGTTGTGGCCATCGTTGCAAAAAGAACTGTTTAATATGTAGTGTTATTGCGTCGACCTGACGCGTATTTCCCTTTGATCAATTACCGAGCGTAGCTCACGTATACGGTTGACCAGGACTTCGGTTAATACTCGCCCTTTGGGTAGCAGTTTTACCCCGGTATTTGCATAAACGTCTTCCAATAATTCCATTCCGGGTTTCAAGTTGCCGATGGCTATCATAAGTCCCGGGGAAGATGCTCTGGTTGGTAGCGAGTCTGAGGAAGGTCCTTTGGCGACTGGAGTGTCGATAACAATAGCGGCATTTTGTCTTTTTCGCTCTTCTTTACTCTTTGCTTCCAGTACCGCCAGATCGGTTTTGACCTGAGAATAGGCTTCTGTGGGATGGAGGTGCAACTGTTCTTTCAGGGCAAACTGTATCTTCTCCATGGCGCTAGCAGCAGATATCGGCTTCACCAGGAAGCCGTTCACGTCCAGTAACAGGCAGGAGCCTAACACTTCTGTATAGGCAAAAGAGGTCACTACGATAATGCGCAGACTTCGGTTAGCAGGTGTTTTCTCCAGACGAATCTGTTTTACAAGTTCAATGCCGTTCATTTCCGGCATTTGAATATCTGTTATCAGTAGATCAATGGTGTGCTCTTTGAGTAAGGCGATCGCTTCACGTCCATTCTCCGCTTCATATATCTGGTCAATACCAATTGAAGTGAGCATTTTTGCTGTGACGCGGCGTACGAACGACTCATCGTCAACTAGCAATATACGAAGATTGGAGAAGGTTACTGTGCTCACCTTAATGTCCGATTAGCCTAAGAATTCCATGACTTGAATCACCTGATATGAAAATACCAGGATAAATATATGATTGATTACGCAGGATTTCGCCTGCAGCCCCTTGGGCAGTATTAGTAATCAGAGTGAAATAATATGGATATATATTTGCGTCAAATCAACTTTTAAATGAGCAAGATGGATTTAATTTCATCCATATAGCGTAATTTATGTACTGAAGTAATCATATTGCACCAAAATCACCACGACAAACATGCCTAACAGTATAAATTATAAGGACTTATTGTCTTGGGCGTATCAAACTTGACAGAAGCTATACTCACGAACTACTTTTTTTAGCATCAACACAGGGAGCGAATGCCCATGGAAGGTCTGCCAATAAAACAAAATGCTTTTGCATTCCTTCCCAAGCTAACTTCCAAAATTCATTACTCAATCAGTCAACATTGACAGTAGATGAACATGACGTGTTTTTCTATCGATAGCTGTATCTACTAAAGTAGTGCTCAGTGGTAGCTTTCCTGAGTGTCAGTCATAAACATAACAAGAAAAATTATTTTTTTGTGGGTGTGTGGGGCGAATGGATTTCGTAGATAAAACATTAGTGCAACTGAGTGACGCTTCTTCACGCGCCGCGCTTTTTAGTGAACAGGCACTCGAGCAGATTCTTAATGCGGGTTACAACACGGATATCGTTCCTGTAAACGCACCATTCACCGCTACCTTCGACGAATTCTCCTTAACCTATCTAAGCCAGTATCCACGCGACATTGAAGGCACGATCTCCACTGGCGGTGGCAATGAGCCCATGCAACTCCGAATCCGTACTGCGGAACTATTACCATCCAGTGACGTGACGGCGGATGCCCTGTGGCGGGGGAATATCGTCGCAAGATCAGCTCCAGAAGATAGTGTCATTGAAGAAGTAGTAACGAGCAGGCCACAACTTAGCAACATTGATTCCTCAATCATTGCCGACATGGGCTCTTTGCCAGGCGACCCGGTCGTTCTGGAGCAGAAACGGCGTGAAAAATTCCTGTCCGCACTGAAAAGCTCATTGAAATATCCAGACGCATTGCGTGATGAAAATATCACGGTTCTGCTGGAGGACCTTGATGCCGCGTCTGTGACCGAGTTGCTTGAGTCTGGTACCAATTTCCATAGTGCCCTACGTATTGGCTTTTCTGCGCCATCAGGAAAACCGCCTACACCTCAGCTCTACCCAATTACTGCTGCAATCCTGATCAGAGATACCGGTTTTTCGGTGCGTAATTTACTCACGGAAAGTAAACGACTGCAGAAATATCTCGAGCAAAATGGCTTGCAGCGACCACGCATTCCTTCGTTGCCCATTCGTAAAGCCATACTTGTGGTGTGGATCGTGCCGGATACAGTATTCGATGACGAAGACTGGCCAGGTGCAACCCCAGCAATGACCAATGCCCAAAAACGAGCAGCAAGAGCCGATAAGGCTGGCATCTGGTTGGCAGGGGAAGGAATTGGATTGGTACCTGTTAGTACAAGTGGTTAAAAGTGTGTTCCAGAGGATGGAAACAAGGATAACGATGAACACGTTTCATAATTCTGGGATGAATGTTTCAGAGATCAGCAAGATCACTCTTATGGAGGACTGACCTATGCCCGCCGTTGCATACCCGTTTATTGATGTTCAAATCGATACTTCTGCACTACAACCTGTTGCCCAGCGTGCACCAGGCGTTATCGCTGTTGTTGGCAAGACCCCTTCTGGTGCAAATGGAGGGACGGCGGATGCCAATAAACCCTATCCGGTGTATACCAAGGATGACGCCGCAGCCCTGTTTGCGAAAGTGACCTCAGGTTCTGTAACGCCGACAACACTCTATACCTCCCTGATGCTGGCTATGCAGCAAGATCCCAAGCCTTCAAAAATATACGGTGTGCGGGTCTCCGGTGATGACTATGCAGCCGCTTTGTCAGGGCTTGAAGCGGCGGACGATGTGACATTCGTGTCGTTGGCCAATGAAACTGCCGTGGGTGCAGCAGCATCTGGTAGCACGGCTGCGACCGGCCTGATGGCACTAAAAGAGCATGTAGAATCGATGTCATCACAGGGACTAAGACGCATCGGCGTAGCCATGGTCAACCCGGCAACAGCCAAGTCCTCCAGTTATGCTGCGGATATCGCAACCGCCGCAAGTTCACTCAAGAGCGATTCCAGCCGGATGGTAATGGTGGCAGCACGTGGTGCAGCTGAAGATGCCGCTACCGCAGCCATGTCGGCCATTGCGGGCTATTCACCCCATATTTCCATGGTGCTGAAAAAGATACGCGGTGTAAGCATGCCGGTGGAAAAGCAATATAGTCCGGCTGAGATTATCGCGCTATCAAACGCAAATATTATCCCGATCATTGACCCTGAGCTGATTGTCGGCTCCAGCCTGCATTTCTCTGAAGGTCGCTGTTTCACTTCCGATGCGAACCTGCTTTATATCGACATCGTGCGTACCCTCGATGATATCGAATTCCGGCTAAAGGCAGGCCTGATTGGTTTGATTGGCGACGCCAGAATTACCAAAGCCGGCATGACCAGACTGAAAACCCAAACGGAAGGGATTCTTGGCCCCCTCAAGCGCCGTGCAGTCATCGCGGACTTCAGCGTCACCATCCCTGTTCTGGATGCACTGAATATCCCAGAGGCCGCTCGTACACCTACTGACACAAGCATCATTACAACTGCACGCTCCAATCGTGAAGTGGAAATGATCGTTTCCGTGACTTATGGGCCTGCTGTGCATCGCCTACGAATCACTCTGGCGCCGAAATTCTAATGCACCCTGAATATCTGCGTACGCATCCAGACAACAATTGAGGAGTTTCAAAATGGCAGATTGGAATACCAGACTTGCAGTCTCATACACCAAGGACGGAACCACGGTCGACATTACACCGATCGATTCATTCAGTCCGACTTTCCAGATGAATACCGAAATTCTGCATTCAATAGAGCAGACACATATCGGTATGATCTACAAACCTGAAAACGTCAGCTTCAGCATGACCGTCAAGGCGATTGGTGATGTGGTTGCCAAGTTAACCAAACTTGCGATGGATGGCACCCGATTCGATGTGACACTCCAGGAGTCAGAAGGTGACGACTGGTCATTTGCCTCCGTTGTGTTGTCAGATTGCATTATCACTACCGCACAACCGACAACGGCCACTACCAGTGGCGCTCCATCAGCAGTGTTCTCCGGTGTTAGCCTGGGGGCCAAGGCTACAGACAAAGCCAATAATACCGGTGAAATACCTGCGAGCGCGTGATGAGCAGGGAAGTTGATCGTCGTAGAGGTGCTGCCGATTCAGATCCGTCTGCAGAGTCAAGTCCTGTGGAGAGTAGAGGCACGCGCTCAAACCTTTCGCCAACAGGGTTTCCTGTTGCAACTGATGCGACGACGCTTGTTTTCCCTATCACCATTGAGGTACAGGACACATCGGCCAGCATTGATACTGATGCACTTATTGAGCAAGTGTTGAGCCGAATCGCAGATAATATGGATGGTGAATAGGAGTGGGTCGAAACATCAGCATTCCTGCCAGAGTGCAAATTGGCAATCCAACGTTGCTCGCCAACGATGAATGGATAGATGATGCTTTTCGCAGGGGACTTACTCGCACATTGGCCCAATCCAGCGAAGCGGTTGGGGCTGGGGAAGGGCACATACGGGCATTTGCTCCGGAAATCCAATGGACGGGACCTGGGGCAGGGCAAATCAGTGCCGAAGATCAGAGCAGAGTCGAACAACGCGTACGCGAAGTTGTTGACGAGGCGTTGCAGGAACATGGCATAACCCCACCATCAGGAGGCACTGCCCCTACAACTACGCCATCCTGGCGGACTGCGCAGAACCGGCCATGGATTGTTCTGCGTTCTTCAAATATCCGCATGAACGTCAATCTCTATCTCACTTATCTTAATCATGTCGTCCCGTCACTGGATGACAGCGGTTTGTGGGTTGACTACTGGCATGAAAACCGCCTACTGACTGTCTGGTGGGTTCAGCTTAACGTCCCTTATATTGCAGAAGATATAGACAGTGAAGTTATTGATCGGCTCGACGAACTTAGCCCATTAAACGACAATGAGATTTCGGTCTGGTCAGCCACGCCTTACGAGCGAGATAAGCAAGAATTACTGTATTTGGCACGAGTCCCGATTCATGCAGCAGATACGAGGGATTTCGATGCACACAATCGCTATTTGGTAGAAGGTTCAGGTCGGACCGCTACATACGATGAAGGGACATGGTTGCTTTATACGCGAATGAAGCTACCTGAGCCTCCAGCATTATCATTTGCACCAGGCCAGGAAGAATTCTTCTGGGAGACCATACGCACCCAACTCCTTGAAGGAGATCGAGAAACGATGGCGATGGCTGCCGAGATGTTGGTAGCTATTCGCGTATATCCACGTGCCCTGGATATTCTGTTTGAGGCATTAGAACTCAATACATTGGAAACCATGGGGCCTAGACTTGCTGTCTTGAGTGCCCTGGAAGACTGGCCTGGATTCCCCAAACCTTACTCGATTTTACTGCTTGTACTCTATGCGGTTGACAATAGTTACGAGCACACCTCAAGAAGGATTTTTGAAGACTGGTTTAAAATCAATGGTGGGCGTGAAGTCATCGCATTTCTTGAGCGGATTTTTAACGAACAGACTGAAGATTGGCAGGTTCGCGCTTCACGCATCGTATTGCATCTGCTCGAGTGGTCAAGAACATCAGAAGCAACGGCTTATCAGTCAAACGTACGACGATTGCGCGAATTCGTGCGCCAGCACGATCTCTATACTGGCGGTGTGCTCGGCGAGGAGTCGCTACGCGCACTTTGTCGCGACCAGGAAGAGGTCATTATTGATCTGCTGAGGGTTATCACTCGAACTCTTGAAGATGGCCCCTATGATGACCCTTATCTCGCGACTGACCAGCAGGTAATTTCACGGTTCAGAAGCGCACTGCACGATCATCTTGAAACACTTGATAGCATGCGAATGAACGAATTGGAGACCCTACACTCCAGTTTGACCGCAATTATTATCGGGCTGAACGAAATTGTATCCAGAATACGCGGTATGCATACCGGGATACGGCGTATCCGATCGTTCCTGGAAGGAACGTCTACATCAGACGAAATCACCGTACTATTCGACTTGCGTCACCGCTATATCGATCTCATCAATATCGATTTGCTCGCAGGAGACATTCTCACTTCTATCGCTGAAGTGGATATTGAGAGTGACAATTTCTCTCAGACAGTCGCGGAATACAAATGGCGCAGAGCACATCGCGACTTTAATCGCGCCTACGCTGACGTCATAAACAACGAAATCATAACTCAGTGGGATGGACGTGGCCCAATCCAGTCTGCTCCATGGTATGACATGAAAAGATTTCTCCAACAAGAAATGTCTGAAATCCGTGAAGCTTATCACCCAGAACCGGTTATGGTAGGAGGCGTCCGTGTAACGATGCGTGATGACTCTGGTCGTGATTTGCTGATGGAGAGTCACCCTCTCAATCTGGATCAGGCAGTTGCTATGGAAACCCGGGTAGCGGTGTTCGGTATCCGGGTTGCCATGTACAGTCATTTCTCTGTTTCTCTTATTCTGGAAAACCAGGTTTATGAGCACGAAATTGGTACGGCAGCTTTTCGCACCGGCATAAGCGTCAGGCTCGAAGCAATACGGCAGGAAATTATCGGCGACTGGAATAACGGGCGGTATCAACATTTCATTGATCGCTATGACGCCATTAGCTGGGAATATGAAGAAATACAACTGGATATCAGGCAGGCGGTGCGCGAAGCCATCGCCATCGAACTCCTCATAACCGCGGCGGCGGCACTTGTGACAGCTGGAGTAGGTTTGTTAGTCAGGGCCGCGTTGGTAGGCAGGACAATCAGCGTTATTCGCACAGCACGTGCGGTCAATACCCTGGTATTTCTTTCAGAAGTGGGTGCCTTTACCGCAACACAACTAGCCGGTGATAGTCTCGTATTTGGCCGCGAGGTTACCCTTGAGCGTGCAACTACCACAACGCTACAGAATTTAGCTATGTTCGGCGGTTTCCGTCTGCTCGGTAGGCTGACGGGGCCATTGCTCGAACGTGGTGGCTATGGATTCATAGCCTTTCACTCTATTAACTTAAGCGCCACCGCAGTACCAACAGTATTTCACGGTGTCACTACTGGTGAATGGCCAGATGATATCGGCCTGTTCCTGACTCACATGATCGGCTCCTATGTCGTCTTTATGGGAGTCAGTCATGCGACGCGTGCAGGAATGTCACGCATCACCGATCCAATCATTGAGGCACGCATTCAGGCCAATGTGGAAAGACTGGATGCCTCAAATGCTGAGTTGATTGCGCAATTGCAACTTGCCGCACGATCTGGAACCCTTACACAAGAGCAGTTCAGCTCAATCAAACGCGGCATGCGCAGCAATATCTCAGATGCTATTGAGCTTGCACAGCAATTAGCTGATGCTGACATACGTAATCCTGATGGAGAGCGTCAATATACCCAGGAAGATTATCAGCGTTTGCGTAGCGATCTGGAAGCATTGGATAGTATGGTGGCTTCCATGGAATTCAGAGCCCCTAGAGGCTATCTGACTACCAGAAATGGCGTAACTGTTATCGAGGCGCTACCCGCACCAACACGTATCCCCGGTGTCGTCGCAGAGGGTGAGTCTAACACATACCACTACAATCCAGCCTTACAAAATCCAGAAATGGAAACTGCACTGGCACGGTATGAAGAAGCAGGTTTTCATGTCGAACGTTTCCCCTCAGGAATAATTCGAGTAACTCGCCCGAATGGCGAAATCGCCTTCATGCTCGACCCGGCTACCCGCGCGTTGCCAGCATTCGAACAGCCCTTACTACTCCCTGAAACAACAGGAGAACCTTCCCGTCTGCCGTCCCTAATCGAACGTGTGCTGGGACGCGGATATTTGTCGGAGACTGAAGTCGATACGGTCACACGACAGCTGCAACAGATTAATCCTCGCATCATCCAGATGCTTGAGGCCGAATTCCAGGACCCGACTGTTCTCTCAACATTGCGACTGTTTACCCAGCAGTTCCCACAAACATGGGAGTTTTGGCCACTCAATGCAATACGTGGCGTGGCAACTGCACTCCAGGTACAACGTGGTATTGGATTGAGGCCTATTTATCGCATGTTCGATACCCAATCCCAGGCGGATTTGATCGAGGTGTTCTCCCTATACCGTAATGTGGCAGACATGCCGCGTGGAAATCGTTTGATTAGTGAAGATCTTACTCCCTCGACATCGATAAGTTTGATCCGCGCCTATGGTCGGTTGCGCAGTGCGAACCTGCAATTGCCAGAGGATATGAGTCATCGCGCCCTGATGGGGCTACTGCGTTGGGTGACAGAGGGCAGGGATATTGTGCAGGAGCTTGGCTCGATTCGTACGGGTAACAGATTGGCACGGCTTGAAGCGGACAGCCCCATTGTCGATCCAAGGATTCAGCCAACAACACGTACGGAACAGATACTGCGACGTCATGCCCTGGATATACGTCCTGGCCTGAACTTACTTGATGGCACAGTGCAGGAAGTTGCCGATGCGATCGAAGCCATTGGCCAGCAACACGGTGGCAGGCTCTCTGATACGGCGGTACGTACTGAACTGGAACGTTTAATTCAGGGATACCGTACTCGCGTTAGTGACTTCCAGGCCGGTCAGAATGTTGAGCGCAACCTGGAAGGTGAGCGCGAGGAAATTCACACCATCATCGCCGCGCTGGAATTGGGCGCTGAAGTCTTTTCCATCGGTAACATCCGAACTATCTACATTCAACCTTCTCATTATCCATTGGCGCGTGGCTACACGCTTATCAACGCGCCAGATAACGTGCCGATTCAATTGGATGTAGGGGCAAGGCGTATCTCTGGACGCTTTGTGATGATCGAGGCGACCACTGGAGAATTGACCTTGCCCACGGCGCTACGCGGACTGGATCCAGAGAGCGGGTTACCCGAGAACGGCACTGTCGACTGGAGCGCACTGAACTCAGGTAATGCGAGCCACCGCAAATGGATGCAAATTATCAAAATGAGAGCCGCAGCACTGTTTGGTCGAGACCTGGGTATTCATTGGGGTAATAACCCGAGTACCGAATTACCAGAATTGATACTGAGTGCCGGAGGCGTGTCCGCACCTGCCAGACGTGCGCTGGAAGCAATGGACTTTACCGTCGAATAAGCGATGCAATCTTTAGAGGGAAGGTAAATGGGAATTACCCGCAGTTATCAGGATTATTTGACCGTACCATCGGCCATCATCTCTGATGGCCTGCTGCCTGTACCTCTTTGGGCGGTGCGTAATATGACCCTGCAGGAGAGTTACCATCTTCCGGCCATTGGTTCTTCTGGTGCGAAGGCGATCGTGGGTACACACGATGACACCATTACTTTGCAAGGTCTGCTTGTCGGCGCAGAGCGTTTTGCCTGGAAATTTGCTCTGGAAACCATGGCCGAGACCAGTAAACGCGGCAGCGCCATGGAGGCATGGACTGGTGGCAAGGTTAGCGGCCTTGTACTGGTCACATCCATGACCATTCGTACCGATATGCAGATAAAAACCCTCACCTTTACCAGTAACACTGAAAAGCGCGATGCCCTGGATGTCACCATCGTACTGGAATATATGCCTCGTCCCAGTGCTCTGGGGAAATTGCTGGATGTTGCCAGTATCGGAATCGCCGCATTAGCGGATTTTGGAGGTAACTGATGCGTTTTCCGATTGAAGAATACCTGACTCCGATTCAGAAACCTGGCGTTGATGAGGAATTCACTCTGATCGAGGAGAAACTTCAACACGGCTTACCGCACCAGATTCGACTGGATAGCGGGATTAATCTTATTGTGGTCATTCCAAGCGGCACCGCCAATCGTTGGCGTAACACCGATCCTAAAACGCTTCTCTGTAGCAGTTATAACGAGCGACAACCTCAGCTGGATTCGGAGACGTTTTATGAATCGAGTTTTGAGCGGGTTCCAGCACGGATTTTAGTTCGGCAGCAGCGTGCGATTCGTGGGGTATTGCCTTTGTGCAGTGGTTTGCAGCGAACTATCGATACTACCGGCAATGGCACCGGTATGTTGCTGGAACTGAAAATTATCAGTTGGAATATACATATTGGCATTATGCGTGACCGCAGTGATTATGGCTCCACTCTGAAACTGGCCTGGCGTCGTGTCGACCAGGCTGTTGAGAAGTACTCTACGCCGCCGGTTAATCCCTACATTCTTCCACGGCTCAAACAGCCGTTGTTCAAAATGTTGTCGACTCTGGGTATCCGCGAGCCACGTGTCATGACCAGATTTACTGCACGACAGAAATTCATTAAGGCGAGGAAAAACGGATGAGTGTTCCAGGCCTTAACTCGCTGGAAGACATTATGGTCGGTAATGATGCCGGCTGGTTGCTTAGTTTTTCCAATGCAACTGCGCAGACCGTTCCCGGAGCGTCGGCGGTGTTGGAGATCGGCCGAGACGATTACTATGCCGATATCAAGGCAACCATGCCCTCTGGTATGGCGGGTGGAGAGTACCAGTTCGTCATAGAGGGGATGACAGATGAACACTATGCCAGTATCTCCCGTGCCAATACCAACGCATGTGCTGCGGCCTATCTGGACCTCTATCTCTATTGGCGCGATACCGCATCTTCCGTTGTTGGCTATCTGAAAAATCTTGCTGGACTGACTGACACTTTAGGTAATGTTACAAGCTCTCAGTTGAGTGAATTCCTGGTTGCAAAGCTCTATGTGATTTCAGTCACCCGTAAAACCGGAACCAAACACTACGAAACCACGATTGTCGCGAAGGAGAGAGTCTACGAACTGGCCAGACGCGCTCTGGTTTGCGGCCAGTACAACGATGACCAGCCTCTGCAAAATGCGCGTCAGGTCGCTGAGAGCGCCGGCATCACATGTCAAACACACGATGTTACTGCAACCAGCGGAAGTGACACTAACACAACCACTGCTCGACGCAGTACACCGGAAATTGGACGTAGCACTCTGGATACGCTGAATCACTATGCTGGGCGTCTGGAGAAAATGAGCAACAAGTATGGGCGCGGTATGTTGCTTATTCGTGATGGCCAATTGCATATTGGCGCAAGGAATATTCCGTTAACGGGCAGCCCTAAAGTGCTACATGTCGGCGTCGGCTTGATTGAAATCGAAGTTCTTGCTCCCGTTACTACTGACCCAAATTTCAACCCGTGCGATCAGATGGGCCCTCCCGCACCGTGCTCTGATGAACTGGTTAGCCCTCCACAACGAAAACAGTACAAGCTGACATTGAAAGGCCGACCGGACATCAAACCTGGTGACGTGGTTGAGTTTATGCCTCCTTCTGCAGATGTTGCCGCCACACATGGGCACTGGACTGGTGCACTGGGAGAAATGGTAATTGGCGCTGTAGCAGGTGATCTCCTGCCAAACTTCGGTCAGACAACCCTGGGGGAAGGCAAAGTCAGCCTTTATGTGGCATCAGTAGCCCATAACATCGGTCGCCGTGCTGGTTTCTCGACGGTTGTCACCGGCGTGCAACTTGCCTCAATGGAAGCGTCTTCCGCCTGGGATAGTCACAGTCCCGCATCCCAAACCAACAGACAAGGAGACAGAGGAGCCGATGCAAGCGCTACCCAACGCATCGCCGAAGCCCAGGCAAGAAGGGTGCGGCAGGAGTTTGAATCCCGCTCGTTCACCGATGTAGCTGAAGTACGCGGTACGAATATTTCAGGTAATGCAGAACCGCCAGCGCAAACGCTGACACTTTGGCGAGGACTTGATGGTGATGATGGTGGTAATAACCAGAGTCGCAGACTTCCCATTAAACGTCCCAGCAACGCACCTGCGCAAGGCGTCTCCTACGCCAGTCCATTTGCATGGGGTAAAACAGGTCTTGTTTTACCCCGCTATCCCGGCACACGTGTTGTTGTTAGCCATCGCCGTACCGAACGTGGTGACCCAATAGATATTGGTGCGCTATGGGAATCCGGCCAGGCGCCAGATTCACAGGCAGGTGACTGGTGGCTCATTTTGCCGGTGGATGTGGAGGAGGGGAAAAGGCAGAGCATTGGTGACGATGAAGTCATTACCGGTCATACCGGGAAAGCCACCAACGACTTAATCGACGTTGAAGGCAATCGCGTACTCGAATACGGCAGTTTCACGCTGCGTTTTGGCAAGAGTCAACTCGCCAATGCTGGTACCCGGCCTGCAGCGGCTGAGGCCGATAGTGTAACCATCGAGCACGCCGAGGGTAAATCCAGCATTGTTATGAAAGCCGACGGCAGTATCGAACTTAAAGGTGCAAACATTACGCTGGATGCAGGGTCCGGAGAAATAAAGCTCAAGGCCAGCGCGGTCAAGGTTGAATAGCGGTAACTAAAGTAAGGACGCATCTAATTATGGCAAAAGTATTGACGACAGCAAGCACAGTGGTCTGTGGACATGGCGGTACGGCAACCGTAAGTAGTAGCGCCAAGTTAACCGTGCAGGGACAGAAAGTATTGCTGGCTGATGGTCCACCCAGTTGGTCTATTGCTGCGGGGTGCTCGCAAACGAACACAAACAATAGTGAAAAACCATGCACCAAAATTACCAGTGTTACCGCGGGCAAATCAAGCAAGTTAACGGTGGGTGGTGTCAAGGTGTTGCTCGACAGTCTTGGTGGTGTGACTGATGGCGCACCGAAGAATACCGATTTGTCTGCGACAGCAGGGCAAAACAAACTCGAATCTGTATAGCGAGGGCTTATGTTGGATATCGAGAATGAAAAGCGAATATTAAAAGAGCGCTTGCTGGGTTGGAGTGCCATGGGTGAGCTGATCGAGCCAGGCGTGACCAATGGGATGGATCTAAAACTGGAAACATCCTCAACGGGGATCGATCTGGCAAAAGTCACCTCCATGGATACATTGACGCAAGCACTACGTATTGCGCTGACGACACGTCTTGGTGACGACATTTTTAATACCAGTTTTGGTTTTGATGGGCTGAATGCACTTACTGAAAATGACAACCATGTGATGATCCGCGAGCGAATTCGAATCGCTGTCATTCTGGTACTGAACAAGGAGCCCCGCATCAAACGGATACTGGATGTCAAACTCAGCGACGGCCAGCTGGAGCTTGCGCCGAATGGAACCTTCGTAGAAGGTTCAGATGTGAGTGATTCCACCAAAATGGAACAACGCCGGGAACTCAATGTAGCACTGGCTTTTGAAACCATCGATGGTGAACGTGCAATCTTGAATATGGGGGCACTGGGTGCATATGGATGATACGACTACTTCAATTGATACCGCCGACATACTCGCTATTGATGAGTCGGTGCTCCGCAATACTGGTTCGGATGGATATGGTGTAACCGATGCGGGTTTTGTCGCAAAGCCATTTGCCAGACTGCTGGCTGAGAAACTTGCGCTGGCACGCAAGTTGTTCGGCAATGAACTTGACTTAACCTCAGCGTCGACCATTCGCAAACTGCTGGAGATCACCGCTCTGGAAGAGGCCAGGACATGGTCCGCTCTTGCCACTGGCTTCGATAACTCCTTCGTTGTCACGGCAACAGGAGAGGCACTTAGCTATTTGGGCGACGAGCTTGGCCTGCCGCGTCCATGGATGCGTGCACGAGGGAAAATAAAGCTGAAACTCACTGGTAGCCTGCCAGGAGATTACAGCGAGATCGAAATTCCCCGTGGGGTCAGAATGCTAACGGCTGGCGGCCATCATGTCGCAATCCTGGAGCGTGTCGAACTCTCCGCGAGTGATGCTGAACGCATCGTGGGTGTCGAAGCGTTCTATCCTGGCCCATCCCATAACCTCGATCCAACCATACCTGCATCAGACGGCACATTCACACAGAAGATCGACCGTTGGAATCCACTCGACCAGCGCTTGATGCCGCTTTTCAATGCAGAAAGTATCGCTGGAGCCCCCCTGATTGAAATACAACATGACGAAGTCCTGACTGGAGGTTCGAAGAGATGGCCTGATGACAGGTATCGTGCCTTATTATTGAATGCGCCGCGCTCAGTGTGGACGGTACAGGCAATTGAAACCGCGGTCTCCTTACTGCCAGGAGTCCGACAGGTAAAAGTCACCGATGGTTGGGGTGGGCTGGATATTAATCAGTCCATATTCGGTAACTTCAACTTTATTGAGCGAGTTTTTAGTGGGGAGCGTGACCTGGGATCGCCGTATTACTTTTCAGTGCTGGTCGCACCTGCCAGAGATGCTCTATGGGAGGGCCCGGACGGTTTACGCGCCACAGTTGAGTCTGCAATCGAAGATTTACGCCCAATCAGCATTTTCCCCAGGGTCGTCGAAGCCATTCAAATTGGCGTAGGCATTAAGTGCAAACTGGTTGTTAAAGGGTTGCCGTTACCAACGGGGTCCCGCGCAACGGTCAATGCATCTGAGGCTGCGCGTGAGCTCAAGCTGCGTTTGATGCTGCGTGTACAAAGCTATGTCGACAACTTGAAGTTTGGTGAACCCGTCCGTCACTCGGAAGTTATGTGGGCCATGATGAATGAGCCGGGTGTTGCCGATGTGCAGGAGCTTCGATTGCTACGCTACCCACCAGGTTTCGATACCATCGATTTTACGGATATCGCGGCGTCAGCAGAGAGGGAAGAGCTGAATTGCGGTCAAAATCTGGAATTAACCGTTGAGCAGGTTCCTGAGTTTGTGAATATCGACGACGAGATGGAAATTATCTAGAGGTTACTGCAATTATGAGCTTTATGTTCAATGCAACCGGGTCTGCTTCCTACAAAAATGTGTTCGAACATGTTGTTGGGCCATTGCGTTCAGGAACTCGTGATAACGATCTGACCATCGATGCCCAGAGTCGCGTTTCTGTCGACTGGAATGCCCGCGAGCCTCTGTTGTTGGTAAGGCTGAAGCAGTCGTTGGAAAACGAGACGATAACCATTCGCTGCTTTCATGATCCATCTGGCGCCAATGATGAACAGCCAGGAATGAAGTTTGATACCTATAGCGAATTTGGTGCAACGTTACCTGCCTATCAGCCACCGGTCGATGCCGAAACCAGACTGGCCGCACCGGTAACACTCAAATTCACTCTGCGCCACAGAAAGCCAGATGGAACAGAGGTCAATATCCCCAACAATAAAACTGCTGACTATATCGAAGCGGTCATTATTGAAGGGATGATGGCAAAAATGAGCTGGTTGCTGAGCCATGAACATGCTCGTATGCGCCGAGTCAGGCGAGAAATCAGCATGATGCGTAGCGCACAGACTGCTCGTGATAGCGCACTGGATCGAATGGGGGCCGCACTGGGCGTACCACGATTTGCCGATGAGATCGCGTATGACACGGCAAAAGAGGAGATCATAACCAAATCGAAGAATCCGGATGGTACTTCCATTATTGAAAGTGATAATGACTATCGTAGACGTCTGCAGATATATCGACCGTTTCTCTTTCCTACCAGGAACCACATTCTGGAAATGCTTAATGGTATTGGCCAGGAGAGTGAAGACAATAAAGGATTGATAAGTGGGCTTGAATTCCAGCGTCGATTTGGGCTGCTCGAACAGGACAATCCCTTTGCGGTATCAATACATCTAATCTCCAGTGGAAACGCGACGATACGTGGCAACTTTCTTGATTATCTACGTCGTGTTTATCTTATCGCGCCAAAGCATGCACTGGAGTCGACACGTTTTCTCTCCACTGAAGAGCGTGACCGCCAAAAACAGATGCGCCTTCAGTTGCTTCAGTCGTTTAACTTCAGTTCCGGTCATTACATCGCGCCGCTATTGGCGGTTGCACTTGAGCGCGTCCATAAGTGTCGACGCGCGCTACTAGGTGCCTCTGCACAAAAGCGCAATGTATTGAAGGCACAGGACGATAATAGTGGGAGCCGCTATGAACTTGGTTTAGGTGTTGAAATCCAGCCAATCACCGCTACTGAACGCAATCAACTTCACGCAAAGCTTTCTAACCCATCACGCCCTGCGGTTTCGGACACGGAAGTGGAGGGTATTTTACAGAAAATGGCCAGCCAACTACCGGCCAGCCCGGCGGATGATCCGGATTTGAGTTGGTTCTTCAATTCGTGCGGTCTCCAGACTGTCCATCGAATTTCAAATACTCAGCTCTATCTTTCGCATCTACCAATATTTGGTTTGGTGCTGGAAGGGGTTTCACATCTGAATCCCGGGGACAGCAGCACGATTAACGCACGTTACCATGCGCCCAATGATCCTGGGGCTAACGTGGTGCTTGTGAATGGCATGAGTACCGCAGTCGCAATGTGGAGTAGTACAGGGTTACCCGCATGGACACAATTGAGTAAGACTCAGGGTACGCAAAGCTGGCACTCAGCTGTGGTTAACACGAATGCTAACAAGGCTTTTAAAAGTGCAAACCTGCCAGCGTTAACCAATGTGTCTGGGCTGGACACACGTCTTTCTGCTGTGCCGGAAGAGATGCTAGTTACTATCAAGCTACCGACAGCCCTGGCAAACAAAATCCGCAGTAATCATGCAGATGGGGTAGCAGCACTTTCCAATCTACGAAAGATCATGGCTGAGAGTGGTCTGGTCTCAATGTTGCCGCTGGCAAGTGGTGCATCAGATATTGTCGTTGTATTGAGTGTTATTGGTCTGCCTGGTGTAGGTTCTAACCTGTCGGTCAGAAGGGCATCCGGGTTTCGCTGGTACGTCGTCCCCATCAACCAGGATGCAGGCACCATTGGCAGCGTCGGTAGCCGCACCAATTACAATGCCCCGGCTAACGCTAACAATGGCTTATGTGCGTTAGTCGCCGTTGGATATTCCAGACAACGACAACTGACTGACCCCTATGAATATCGGGTCACATTGCCATCGGACGCATTACTTAACGTCAAACAGTACGAGTTTCTGATGAACCTGTTAGCCCATGCCTATCCCTGTGGCATAGAGGTTAATACATGGGATATTCGTCAGGAGCATGTCGACCTGGATGGAGATGGCAATGCAGAACCACTAAATATTTCGGTGGCCAGGACTTATCGCCAATTCAGGCGACAGCGGCACCGCGGTGAACTGGGCGTTGGTACCAGCGAATAACCCAAAAATTCCACAGACAGTTTGTATATGAGGTGATCGACATGGCAAAGGCAGAAATGACCATCGGTGGCATGACTCCGGAAACCGTTTATGCCGAAGCGGTAGGGAAGGGCCTGGCAAAGGCCGATGCTGCAATTCTGGTTGCGAGCTGGATTTATGAAAATTATGGTAAAACCCAGCGCACGTTCAACTATGCCCAATCCTTCGACAAAACGGAGCCGGGTTGTGCGCCACAATTTATGCGCTCATTTCAGCATGCTGACTGGATCGATGGTGAGAGTGTGGTACAGGCCGAGCAGACTGCAGGTGAGGACGGATTCAACTTTCGTTTTCATAACATTGAGTCTGATTTCGATAGCCTGAAACAGGATGTGAGCAACTTGTTTAGTTGCCTGGCGGAAATGCGTTCGGCGATTTATACCCGATTTGCTGAGTTGAAAACAGAAATCAACCGCATTAACGCAGATATACATAGCTGCTGTCACTCATACCAGATACCGGGATATCAGGTCGAACCGGCCTATCCTCCCTATTATGGCCTTGCCGGTTCTGGACAATTCCTCGGAACCATCAAGTATAACGATAACTACGTAAGTATGTGGAAAACCGCACAGGGTTACATGATGTTGCCCTCTGTCTATACGGTCAACGAAGCGCTAGTACAGGACCCAGGTATCAAACGGGTATCAGAACTTGCCAAGTATGTTGCTGAGGACGCCACCATACGACGCTACTTTGCCAACCGTGCTGTTACCAAAGCCGAAATGGTAAAGAAATTCGGTGATGTGGAAGTTGGTAAAGATATGACATTGTCGAATGCGGTCGATATTTTGCCGGATAGTGCCAAGTATGAAAATATCGATGCCATGCTTGCAGATCTTGCGGAGCGTGAAGCATCGATTCTAAGAGTTAGAGCGGGAAGCGATGCCGCGATAGCCAGTAACTTTGGAGTCACAGAAAATGAGCTGGAGAGTGTGCGTAACGCACCGATCGAGAAGTTTGATGCCATACCAGAAAAATCACGCATCGCACTGGTTAGAGCCGGGATTGATACCATGGAAAAACTGGAAAAAGCGGATTCCAAGAAAATACTGGAAGTATTGAAGGCCGATGGTATTGAATCTGGTGCAGGAAACGTTGCTGGCTGGAAGGCCGTGGCAACAACTTTGAATCGGATACGCTAGAACCGCGGTGAAGCCGTTTCGCCATCAACGAACCTGTGACGCAAACTCAACTGATTATTCGCGGCCAGCGCTGATGTACCGCATCGGCCATCTCCGGTTGAATCGTGACAATGTAGACTCTCTGCTCCTGTCCATTCCGGGCAATCAGTCCCTGAATGTATTTTCCTTTGGTCAGGTCGTACCAGTGGCTGCTGCCTTCAACATCCTTTTCCATGAAACTGGCAATCGGCAGGCGCACGGGAATGGGAAACCACTTATCCCAACGCCCTGCATGGATGGAATCGAGTCTTGCCCATCCTCCGAGTGGTAGCGCACCAGGCTGCTCCTTGCGTCGTCCCCATGGTAGAAGTGCGATGCGGCCATCTTTTTTGCGTACAGGTAACTGTGCCGTTGGATTCGGGAAATAGACCCTGGTCACCAGTTCCAGGCATTCATAATAAACACCACCGCACATAATCAGATCGTTTGCCGATGGCCATAGGGCTTCCATGCCGGGGCGATCACGTTAGGCATACTGGAACGACCGATCAATCTCGCTGGCGCCAACGCATACTCGCCAAAGCGACCATTGATCTCATCCATCACCCGATTGGCACTCGTCTGCTTTTCCGCTGTTTGCCACTCTGTAAACAACTCCAGCTGGCTGTTCTCGGGACGAGGGTCCAGTGCGGTGATCTGCGTCTGACACACACCCTGGCCATACCAGTACTCGGCCAGCATCATCCGACAGAGATCCATAAGTATTCGCGCATCATTGCCGGGGAGGGCGGTTTTATAGATCCCGCCAATCCAGCCATAGTGTTGGGTACGTAGCGCA
The DNA here is from genome assembly GCA_050302275.1 of Thiohalomonadaceae bacterium. Classification (GTDB taxonomy): domain Bacteria; phylum Pseudomonadota; class Gammaproteobacteria; order Thiohalomonadales; family Thiohalomonadaceae; genus JAPHTQ01. Next base: position 34,452 of record JBNLAT010000023.1, read on the forward strand.
ATGGAGTAGCTCTGCGCGACGAGGCCGTGACGGCGGAGGCGGGTTCCGATCTTGAAGCTCATCTGCTCCAGGTAGGTCAGGATGATCGATTCATCGACGGTATTCGGTGGCATCACCTTGCCGTGTCCAACACTCTTGGGGGGCGCCACATGGGTCACCAGCTTTTCCGGATCACGACCCTGGGTCATCAACCAGATACGTCGCCCGAGGTTGCCAAAGCGCCGCCCCAGTTCACTGACCGGCAATCTGGCCATATCGCCACAGGTATAGACACCGCGCTCGGCCAGATAACGACCGATACCTTTGGCGATGCCGCACAGTTCGGTCACCGGCACATTGCGTAACCGCGCTTCCGCCTCCCAGGGCGGCACCACGGTAAAGCCGTTGGGTTTGTTCTGTTTGGCGGCCCACTTGGCGGTAGTTTTATCGCCGGAGACACCGATGGAACAGAGCAGACCGGAGGCCTCGTAAACGACCTGTCTGGCCTGAAGGCCTAATGCCTCAGGAGTATTCAGGCGCTGGCAATGGGTCACATCGAGAAACGCCTCATCCACGGAGAATATCTCCAGATCCGGAGTAATGGACTGCAGCGCATTCATAATGGCCGTCGAAACCATGGCGTAACGTTCGGGTCGGGCCGGGATCTGAATAAAATCGGGACAGAGTTTACGCGCCTCTTTAACTCGCATTCCGGTACTAATCCCGTGAAGACGGGCCTCGTAGGAACAGGTGATAACACAGGTGCCGGTGGCGCCGTTGGTAATACCGATAGCCCGTCCCTGCAATTCAGGGTGGTCCAGTTGCTCAACCGAAGCAAAAAAGGCATTCATGTCCACCAGAATGATGGCTCGTTCCCATACCCTGCTCATCGGGTTAGCCTCAGTTATAGGTGCGTAGTTGCCCTACCACGACACCCTGTATCTGGACGCGGGAAGGGGAGTAGACCAGCGGTTCCATGGCAGGGTTTTCGGCGATCAGCTCAATGTCGCCGTTTTTGCGCTGTTTCAGTCGTTTAATGGTGGCCGTATCGTTGTCGATCAGGGCCACCACAATATCGCCCTCCCGTGCGGTTGCGGACTGCCGGACGATCACCGTATCGCCACTAAGAATCCCCGCAGCGATCATCGAGTCGCCCACGACACGCAGGGCAAAGCGGCCGGGGCCGAGCAGCATCTCTCCCAGGTTGAGAGTCTCTTCACCGGGAATGGCCTCAATCGGACGACCCGCGGCAACCCGTCCAAGCAGTGGCAGGGAATCCTCGTCCTCGGCCAGGCGCAGGTTGCGCCAGCCGGAACCCTGGCGAAACAGATGACCCTGGGCGATCAGCGTCTCCACCAGGCGGTGTACCGCACCACGGGAGCGGACACCAATCGCCTCACCGATTTCGTTCAGCGTGGGCGAATGACCGTGTTCCCGGAAGTACTCCGCGATAAACTTGAGGGCGTTGTGTTGCTGGGGTGTCGACATAAAACGTTCTCACTATGTTCGCCTTGAGAATAGAGAACATTATGAGAACATTCAAGACGTGACAATACCGTCGATCTATGCAGTGGTCGATTCTGCTAACCTCGCTAACATCTACGGAGGAGGCACCTGTTACGGGGTGCCTGGATAGCTCTCTTACTTACTTTACATAATAGATATTATGCGCACATGCAGGTGTGCGAAAAGGACATCGATACGTGGATATTTCCCATAACGAGTTCCCTCTCCGGGACGGCATCATCTACCTCAACCACGCAGCCGTGTCGCCCTGGCCGTTGCGTACCGCCGATGCGGTGCATGAGTTTGCCCAACAAAACCTGACTCAGGGTTCGCTGTTCTATCCGCAGTGGATGGAAACGGAAACACTGTTGCGTGAGCAGTTGCGCCAGTTACTCAATGCGCCGTCGCCGGCAGACATCGCGCTGGTGAAGAACACCTCGGAAGCACTCTCCTTTGTCGCCTACGGCCTCGACTGGCAAGCCGGCGAAAATATCGTCATCAGCAATCAGGAGTTTCCCTCCAATCGTATTGTCTGGGAGTCCCTGGCCGCTCAGGGTGTGGAACTGCGCCAGGCTGACCTGAACGCGGCCGAAACCCCGGAAGATGCGTTGTTTGCGCTGGTCGATACCAATACCCGGCTGATTGCTATCAGTTCCGTGCAGTACGCCAGCGGTCTGCGCATGGATCTGGAGAAAATCGGCAACTTTTGCCGTGAACGCGGCGTTCTGTTCTGTGTCGACGCGATCCAGAGCCTGGGGGCGTTACCGTTCGACGTGCAGGCCTGTCATGCTGACTTTGTCGCCGCCGATGGCCACAAATGGATGATGGGCCCCGAGGGACTGGGCGTTTTCTACTGTCGTACCGAGCTGCGGGAAAAACTTAAACTGACCCAGTTCGGCTGGCACATGATCGAAGCGATGGGCAATTTTGACCTGCAGGAGTGGCAACCAGCCGCCAGTGCGCGCCGCTTTGAGTGTGGCAGCCCCAATATGCTGGGAATTCATGCCCTGAGCGCCAGTCTGTCGTTACTGCTGGAAACGGGTATCGACGCGGTGGCGGCTCGCATTCTCGATAACAGTCGCCATTTACTGAAGGAATTGGCCCGTCTCGGTTACCTGCTGGGCACACCGTTGTACGAAAATCGACATGCAGGCATTGTCAGCTTTAGCCACCCGCAGAATGAGTCGGCGGCGCTGTTTGAGCACCTGCGCGAAAACGGGGTTTTCTGTGCCTTGCGCGACAATAAAATTCGCTTTTCGCCCCACTTCTACACGCCTCGCAAACATCTGGATTATTGCCTCGAATTGCTTGAGAGTTACCGCGGATAGACTGGTATACTTTGCCCTTTGCCGCGTATGGCACGAACCACAGAAGAACTGAGAATAGAGACGGTCAAGAGTGAGTACCGAGGTATTACGACAGTTTGTTCCCCTTAATGAGTTGACGCAGGAAAACCTGCGCGACATTGCGGAAAAAACGCCCATTGAAAGCTTGCCCAAGGGCAAGGCGTTATTCCGTAAGGGTGACTCCGATAACTACTCGTACTACCTGCTGACCGGCAAGCTGGTATTGGTCGGCGAAGAGGGCCAGCAACCATCGGCGATTGTCGGTGGTACCTCCCCTACTCGTTTTCCTGTGGATCATCACAAGCCTCATCACGTCACCGCCCTGGCTGATACCGACGTCACCTACTTTCGCATCGATAACGACCTGCTCGATATCCTGCTCACCTGGGATCAGAACGCAGGCTACATGGTGTCGGAGATCGATGAACAGGAAGAGGAGAAGGACGGCGACTGGATGACCATGATGCTCCACTCGGAGATTTTCCATCGCATTCCGCCGAGTAATATCCAGCAGGTCTTCATGCGCATGGAAGCTACGCCGGTCAAGGCGGGCGAAGTGGTGATCCAGCAGGACGATGAAGGTGACTACTACTACTTCATCAAATCCGGCCGTGCCGAAGTGACCCACCAGACCAAATCCGGCAAGAGCATCAAGCTGGCAGAACTGGAAGCGGGTACCGGCTTTGGCGAAGAGGCGCTGATCTCAGATAACCGCCGCAATGCCAACGTGACGATGCTCACCGACGGCGTACTGATGCGCATGGCCAAGGGTGACTTCGTCCAACTGCTCACCGCACCTGTGCTGCAGAGCGTCGACTACGACAAGGGCAAGGAGTTAGTGGCGTCAAACAAAGCGGTCTGGCTTGATGTGCGCCTGGAGAGCGAGCATAAGAACGCCTTTATCCCCAACAGCGTCAACATCCCGCTCTATCTGCTGCGGATCAAGGCCAGAGGCCTGAATACCAAGCTGAAATACATCGTCTACTGCAACACCGGCCGCCGTAGTTCATCGGCCGCCTACCTGCTCAATGAACGCGGTTTCGATGCCTGTTATCTGGAAAACGGCCTGCGTGGGCTGGAGAAGGAACAACTGGCGGAACTGAAACGCGGCGAAAGCTAAATTCTTTATAATTCAGTCTAATACAAGATAAACTTAAAGTAGAAATCGGCGCTAATTCAGGCCGAAAAGACGATTAAAATTGGCCGTCGTCTGCGCTGCCAACGCCTCGTAAGACTCCCCACGAACCTCCGCCAACAACCTGGCCACGTCCACCACCCAGGCAGGCTGGTTACTCTTGCCGCGGTGTGGTACCGGGGCCAGATAGGGCGCATCGGTCTCCACCAGCAGCCGCTCGGCCGGGACCCGTTTGGCCACTTCACGCAGTTCCTCGGCATTGCGGAAAGTCACGATGCCGGAGAAGGAGATATAGAAACCCATCTCCAGCGCCTGCTCCGCGGTGGTCCAGTCCTCGACAAAACAGTGCATGATGCCGCCCGCCTTCTCGGCCCCCTCCTCCCGCATCATCTGGATGGTGTCTTCACGGGCATCCCGGGAGTGGATGATCAGCGGCTTGCTACTCTGTTTCGCCGCCTCGATGTGGCTGCGAAAGCGCTGTTTCTGCCACTCCTGGCCTTCATCACTGCGGAAATAGTCCAGCCCGGTCTCACCGATGGCGATTACCCTAGGGTGCTCGGCCAGCTTCAACAGCTCTTCGGCGGTCACCTCCACCGGGTCATCCTCGTTGGGATGGACACCCACCGAGGCATAGACATCATCAAAACGCTCGGCGATGGCGAGCACGTCAGGGATGTTCCCCCGGTCGATAGCGACACAGAGAATGCGCTCAACGCCGTTATCCCGGGCCGCCTGAATGGCTTTGCCTAGGTCGTCGTCATAGGGGGTGAGATCAATACGGTCTAAGTGGCAGTGGGAATCTACAAGCATGGCATTCAATAAAAATCAGGGGAGCGGTAGAACCGTTCCCCTGTTTAAGTTGGGTAGGAGACTTACTCGTCAGGAAGCCTGACACTTACATCGTGTGGGTCTGACGGTCCGATTTCAATGCCCCGGCAAGATGGGTTTCGATCTTGCTGCGGGCGGCGCCGCCGTCCTGTTCGCTGAACTGCACCCCGATCCCGGCGGCACGGTTGCCCTGGGAGCCTTTGGGGGTGATCCAGACGATCTTGCCGGCGACTGGCATCTTTTCCTTTTCATCGATCAGGGTCAGCAGCATGAAGACCTCATCGCCAAGGTTGTAGGCCTTGTTGGTCGGGATAAACAGGCCACCGTTTTTGACGAAGGGCATGTAGGCGGCGTACAGCGCGCTTTTGTCCTTGATGGTCAGGGACAGTATCCCCTGTCTCGGGTTGGGCGTACTCATGTTCCGTTTATACCTTGCGTTGGGTCCACGCCAGGAGAAGCTCTTCCAGTATCACCTGCTGGTTGGTCTGGCCGTGTATCAGGCGCAGCCGCTGCAGGACCTTCTCCGCCAATTGCTGAATAAAGTCCAAGTCTACCCTTTCGATTAATCCTTGCAACTGTTGCTGACGCCCCGGATTACTCAGGTTGGCCTGTCCGGGCACCAGTTTCAGCTTCACCATGTCGGCCAGCAGCAGATAGAACCAGGGCAAAACCTTACGTGTGCCCAGTTTGTGCCACTGTTCCGCCAGGTTGACCGGGCTCGCCTTGCCCTCGGCCAGGGCGGTGAAGTCGCCCAACAACTCAGCATGTAAATCGAGAATACCGTCCCGCTCCAGTGCCTGCGCCAGCAGCGGTGCGCCGCCGGCCATCTGCAATAGCGTCTCGACAGAGGCCGTGAGGCCCTGCTGTTTCAGCCAGTCGAGTGTCTGTGCATCGGTAACGGACACTGGGCGGAAAACCACCTGCTGACAACGGCTGCGAATGGTCGGCAACAATGCCATGGGCCGGTCGGTAGTCAACAGCAGGATGGTATCGCCCGCGGGCTCCTCCAGGGTCTTGAGCAGGGCATTGGCGGAATTGGCATTCAGGGCATCGGCGGGTTGTAACTGGATCACCCGTTGGCGACCGTACTGGCTCTTCAGTGACTGGAAACGGGCCAGCTCACGCACCGCATCGATACCGATCGCCTTGCCCTCCTCCTCGGGCGCAACCAACAGATAGTCCGGGTGACTTCCCGCCTTCATTAGCATGCAGCCGCGGCAACTTCCGCAGGCGCTACCGTCTTCCAACGGCGAATCGCAGAGAATGGCGCGGCTGAAACGGGTGGCGAAATCCTGCTTGCCCAGCCCCGCCGGGCCGCTGAGCAGTAGCGCATGGGGTAGTCGGCCATCCTTGAGGCGGCCAATCAGTCCCTGCCACAGGGATTGCTGCCAGGGATAGGGACTCAGATCAGCCATTTTGCGCCTGGAGGTAATCGGATATCTGTCCGGCCAGTTGCGCCTGCACCTGCTCCAGCGGCTGGGAGGCATCGACCAGACGGTAACGCCGTGGGTGGCGTTCTACCTGGGCCAGGTAGCCCTGGCGTACTCGCTCAAAGAAGTCGATCTGCTCCCGCTCGAAGCGGTCCAGTTCCGCACGTTCACTGGCACGGGCCAGTCCAACGGAGACCGGCAGATCGAGGAAAAAGGTCAGGTCGGGGCGCAGATCGCCCTGTACCCACTGCTCCAGTTGGGCGATGCGGGCTACGTCAATGCCGCGCCCGGCGCCCTGATAGGCGTAGGTGGCATCGGTAAAACGGTCGCAAAGCACCCACTGGCCCCGCTCCAGGGCAGGCAAGATCACTTCATTAATATGCTGGGCACGGGCTGCGAACATCAGCAGCAACTCGGTATCGCTGTGCATAGTGCTGTTGCGGTGGTCCAGCAGCAGCTCCCGAATCCGCTCGGATAGCGGTGTACCGCCGGGTTCGCGAGTCAGGACGACATCCAGGCCGGCGGCCTGCAGTTGCTGGTGGATGAAGGCGAGATTGGTGCTTTTGCCGCTACCTTCGCTGCCTTCCAGGGTAATGAAACGTCCGCGCATGTTTACAAATCTGTTCCGTGGTTACAGGCGCACAATCCTACCACAGAGAGACGTTACTGCCCGGCCTCTGTTTCCTCTTTCGGTGCCAGCAGGCTATCGATATTCTGGCGCAGCTGTTTAACATGTGGTGGTGCCTCAACCTCCATCACGTGCTCGATGACCCACTTATTATCCGCGCCGCCCAGCACTTCGTCGCAGAGCGAGCCAAAGTAGCGCAGCATCGGGTAACTCGGCTCGCCATTCTCGGCAGCAAACTCGGAATAGCCTTCCAGGTGGTGGTTCAGCTTTTCCACGATGGCCTGGCGGTAGCCTTCTGCATCCCCCTTCAGCTCCTCCACCTGGTTCTCCACCACGGTGCCGATCAGGTGTTTGGCCAGTGCCTGGGTGAAGCGACCGCGCTGTTCCTCGTCCAGCATTTCGTAGACTTTGCGGTCCGCAAGCTGGAAGAGAAAAATGGCAAGTTCACTAATAAAGTCAATTAGTTGTGAATTACTTTTAAAGTTAAATCCATCGTTGTACATCTTGGTGGCGCTGCCCGAGGCCATCTTCCAGATGTTCATTCCCACCACACTGGCGATGGTCTCGACGGATTTTGGGGCCGACTTGTTGTGCCAGCGGCTTCTGATTCGCGCCATGTTGTTTCCTTTTATAAGTTCAATGTTCTGGCGAGCTTGAATTCGTATTGATAGCCTAAAGATCAGATGGGTCTCTACGATGGGGCTACAGGGGTGTGAATACAAGCATGAGCATGCCGAGCGGGATACTGGCGCACAAACTGGCCGGAATGGTGCAGCACAACTGCAACATCTCCGATGCGCTGCACGCGCATAACTATTCGCTCTGCATCTATCTGCTCAAGATGCGTGAATTCTACCGTTGGGAGAAGGGCTTTGCCTACCGCGATCCACTTCCCAAAGGCCCCCTGGGTGAATGGATCAGCGAGCGTGAGCAGTTATGGCAGACGCTGGAGGAGAAACCGTTTCGCCCGATCATGATGGCAGGCCAGCCTAATGACCCGTACCACACCGGGGTGATCAACGAACAGATTGAATCCCACGGCCTGCTCTACAGCGGCGGCTATTGTGGCGCCAAGCCCCACTTCTTCCTCGCTGAACTGGAGCAGAAGGTCGAAGAGGAAGGCACGACCATCTACATCGCGGGCCGGGAGTTTGCCCGCGAAATCACAGCCCCGCCTGCCCTCAGCCTGGATAACACCGTCTTCCTGCGCCGTGAGTCCCTGAGCCGCATGATCTGGGAGAAACTGGAAGAGTGGGGCTGGCAGGACTCGGAACGGGCTATCGCCCGCGCCAGCCGTGACTACGAATTCGACCGTGCCTTCGACCAGGCGCTGGAAAAGATGACCGGCGATGAACTGCAAACACTGCTGCAACATGAACTGGGGGAAGTCGCTGTTGGACGTGAGCTGGGCCAGGATTGGGAAGCGATGCTCGCTACCCTGCCCCGCTCCCGCGCCGAATTCACCCTGCGCGCCATTCGTGATCATCTGGTTGACTGCCGCCGCACGCTACCCTGGCTACTGGAAGAACAGCGCGACGCCTCGTTGCACTTCTACATGGCCAACTTCACCACCCTGCGAAAAGAGATATTCCCGGCCCTGACTAGCGCCTATATGAAGTGGCTGGGTGGTGACAGGGGAAAACAGTTACGTGAGACCTTTGTACGCGGTGCCGAACATTGGCAGGGATTGGCCGAGCAGGCGCTGATGCTCTATCGTCAGTACGGTGATGACGTCACAAAACTGATGCAGGAAGTAGACAGTCTGGATGCAAAATTCTAAAACGAACTGATATCCTGTGTTCACCGCACACAAACACCGGATATCGCCATGCCGCGTCACTTCATCTCCCGCTACACGCTCGCATTGCCCCTGTTCCTGCTTTGCCTAAGCCAAGCCCAGGCGCTGACCTTCGACCTGGGCGTCAGCTTCTCCCAACCTGTGCTGGATCTGCGCGATGAAAACGAGAACATACTGGGTGAAAACGCCGAAGAAACCGCTATCTGGCCATCTATTTCTTTGCAATCGAAAGAGCGTTACTTCGGTGAAAGTAACTGGGGATATTCATTGAGCGCCATGGCCTGGTATTTCTCGATGAGTCATCAGAAAGTGGGCGACAAAATTGTCGACTTCGGCACTTCGATGGAAGGCTATTACGCCTACCTGACACCCACCTTCTACTATCGCTTTGGCGACAAGTACATCATGGAAAGCAAGGACAAATGGAACTGGACTGTAGGCGTTGGTATCGGCGTAGGATTTCTTGTCGCCAACGGCACAACATACACCAACCGCACCTCAAGCCCGACGACCGAATCCGTCAGCGTTAACGATTCCGCTTTATCCAGCGGATTGTTCATTGAAGCGGTAAAAAACCGCTGGTTTTTCCGTTTCTCTTCTTACGGCCCAACAGTGGATGCCAGCACGACAAGAAAAGTCCGCTTAAACGATAACTCGATCGTTTTTGGAAGACGTTTCGATCTGAAAGAATTTTTTAACTGAAAAATAAAAAGCCCGCATCAGCGGGCTTTTTTTGACATCGGTTTCGCTGAAGCGATTCGATTAGTAGCCACCTTTACGACGGCTTTCAGGCAGACCACCGATTTTGCCAGCCTGCTTGGAGGGCTGCATCGGGAACAGGGTGTAGAGGTCTTTGGACTGAACCTTCTCGCCCCACTTGTCGGACATCGCTTTAACGATGTTACGGTCGTTCGGCTGGTTGCCACCGTTGTTGATGTATTCATCACGCAGGTAGTTGATCAGGTCCCATGCCTTTTCGCTCAGCTCAACGCCTTCAGCAGCAGCAATAGCTGCAGCGACGTCTTCGTTCCACTCATCGATGTTCAGCAGATAGCCGTTATCGTTAGCTTCGATGGTTGCTCCGTTTACTTCGTATGCCATGATTGTCTCCTGTCTAGCAAGTTCTCAGTGCAATGATAAAAAGCAATAAAAATATCAGAATATACTAAACCGTCTTATGCGGAATGAACAAGCCGCAACCGAGCATTTTTAGATGGTGTGGACCCAGTCCAATCTCCTGCAGACGCACCGCATCACTCAGCGGCAGATCGGCAATCAACAGACTGCGGGTCCGTAGTTCACCATCAGGTAAAACAAAACGGGTCTCTTTGCCGCAGACCACCTTTTTGAAGCGCAGCCCCACCGCCTTGAGTTCAGCAACCTGCTGGGCGATAAAGGCTTCTTCTGTCTGATCCGCTTCGGTAATCGCGACATAACGGGAATAAAGGGTATTCGTTGCACTCAACGGCTGTGCCTTGCCCTCACCTACCTCGATCTCGCTCTCGCCCACCTGCAGCGTTTGCCCGCTTAGCGCCATCGCATCGTCGATGCGCCCGGCAGGCAGACGCAAAACCAGTTTGGTGCGGCGCGAGGGGTAAAGCATATCGCCGCTACCCTGCGGACGTTCCCAACCATTGGCGGAATCGGCCACATGGATCAGGTGCAATGCGGCCTGCTCATCTTCGGCAAACCAGGGCAGAGCCTTCTGTATCGCGGTGGAGAGTGCCCAGGCATGGTCCACTGGCAGGGTTTTGCAACGAATGGAGAAGTGCAGATCCAGCACATTCTCCGGCACCACAAAGCGGGTGATATCGTTTTCGTCCTCGTCCTGCCAGAACATGTTTAGGGCCTTTTACT
>JBNLAT010000024.1:0-43794 GCA_050302275.1 Thiohalomonadaceae bacterium
GTCAGCCCCGAGGCGCGGCATCGCTTCTGGTCCGACCGTGCGCGCACCGCTGCCATCGCTGCCCACACCAACGCCTTCAAGATCAACGAGGACGTGGTGATCCCGCTGGAGCGGCTGGCCGATTACAGCGAAGGGATCGAGCGAATCAATATCGAGCAGTCTATCGCCAACAAACTCGCGATCATCGATGCGGTGGCCGAGTATCTGGGCGGGCCACTGCCGGTAAGGCGCAGTGATGCCGACTACGAAGAGAGCGAGGAGAGTACGGCAATTCACGAGGCCAAGCGTGAAGCCGCGCTGAATCATCTGCAGACGATTCGTAGCCGCTGGCAGGGTTGGCTCGATGGTCTCGATGCGCCGGCAAAGCAATTTGCCGCAGAGTATTCTGCGGAATTGAGTGAGAAGCTGGATTCCGAAGAGACGCTCTTCTCCCTGATGCAGCGTCAGGATCTGCGTATCTCCTATCGTCGCGAAGTGGAGAAACCGCTCAAGGAGATCTACAGCGGTCGCGAACTGGAGGCGGTGCGCGAACGGCTCGACGCGATTCATGCCGCAGAGCGCAATCGTCGGCTCTTCGTCGCCACCCACATGCACGCGGGTGACGGCAACGTGCACACCAATATTCCGGTCCACTCCAACGACTACGAAATGCTGCATGAAGCCGAGCGGGTGGTGGAGCGGATCATGGCGCTTGCCGAATCCCTCGGCGGGGTGATCTCCGGCGAACACGGTATCGGCCTGACCAAGATGCAGTTCCTCGCCCCTGAAGTGGTCGAGGCGTTCACCGCCTACAAGCAGAAGGTCGATCCGCAACAGCACTTCAATCGCGGCAAGCTGCTGGCCGGTTCCGGTCTGGAAAATGCCTACACCCCCTCATTGCGTCTGCTGCAACAGGAGGCTTTGATCCTTGAGGCGAGTGAGCTGGGTGAATTGAATAATATGGTCAAGGACTGCCTGCGCTGCGGTAAGTGCAAGCCGGTTTGTACCACCCATGTACCGCGGGCCAATCTGCTCTACTCACCGCGAAATAAAATCCTTGCTACCGGTTTGATCATCGAGGCCTTCCTCTACGAAGAGCAGACCCGCCGTGGGATCTCGGTGCGTCATTTTGCCGAGATGAATGATGTGGCCGATCACTGCACCGTCTGTCATCGTTGCCTCAAGCCATGTCCGGTGAACATCGACTTCGGCGACGTTTCGGTACGTATGCGTAACATCCTCTGTAGTCAGGGCAAAAAACGCAGCAATATCGGCACCCGTCTCTCCATGGCCTTCCTCAACGTCAGCGATCCGGCGACGGTAAAACTGATGCGCAAGACGATGATCGAATGGGGCTACGCCGGACAGCGTCTGGCTCACCGTGTCGTCAAAGCCATTGGCCTGCTGGGTAACAAGAAGCGTCCTGCCGGTACCACCGGCAAGATGGGTTTGCAGGAGCAGGTGATTAATTTCATGAAGCGCCCGATGCCCGCAGGCCTGCCAAGCCAGACCACCCGCGCCATGCTTGGTCTGGAGGATGATAAGGTGGTGCCGATCCTGCGCGACCCGACACGCAGTTCAGAAAGTTCCGAAGCGGTGTTCTATTTCCCCGGTTGCGGTTCCGAACGGCTCTTCAGTCAGGTCGGTCTGGCGACGTTGGCGATGCTCTACGAGAGCGGTGCGCAAACCGTGCTGCCTCCCGGCTATCTCTGCTGCGGTTACCCGCAAAGTTCGGCGGGCAACGACGCAGCTGGTAAGCGCATCTCGGTGGAGAATCAGGTGCTGTTCCATCGTATCGCCAACACCCTGAACTACATGGATATCAAAACGGTGATCGTCTCCTGCGGCACCTGCATGGACCAGTTGCTCAAATATCAGTTTGAGGCGATCTTCCCCGGCTGTCGTCTGCTCGATATTCACGAATACCTGCTGGAGAATAATGTTTTCTGCGGTAGCAACAGTGGTCGTCAGTATCTCTACCACGACCCGTGCCATTCACCGATGAAAACCCATAATCCGCTCAAGGTCGCCAGCGGCCTGTTAAAGCAGGAGGTGACTCTGTCGGATCGTTGCTGCGGTGAGGCGGGTACCTTCGCCATCTCCCGTCCCGATATAGCTACCCAGGTGCGTTATCGCAAGGAAGAGGAGTTGCACAAGGGAATCAACGAAGTCGGTGGTGGAGAGGTGAAATTGCTTACTTCATGTCCTGCGTGTCAGCAGGGGCTTTCTCGTTACCACGATACTACCGGTCTGGAGAGCGACTACATCGTTGTCGAACTGGCGCAGCGTCTCTTCGGTGATAACTGGCAACAACGTTATATCGAGAAATTGAAACAGGGCGGGATCGAGCGCGTGCTGCTTTAAAGCACTCGCTGTGATTAATCTCCGCCACGTCGCAGGATTTTGATCACCCAGCGGTCGATGTTCCCCCAGAACCACTCCTGCAGACGCCGATACCAGGGACGGTGATGCCACTTCTCTGCCAGAATTTCGCGACTGGCGCCGAAATCCTTCTCAAATAGCTGTACTAACTGAATCACCAATTGTTCATCCAGCAACTCCTGGTTGGCTTCGAGATTCCAGCGCAAGTTCCAACGATCAACATTACTGGAACCGATGGAGGCCCATTCGTCACAGAGGATCATCTTGGCGTGAATAAAGCGTGGCTGGTATTCGAAGATGCGTACACCGTGGCTCAGAAGTCTTGAATAGAAACGGCGACCAGCGTGACGCACCGCAGGATGATCGGTGTGTGGACCAGGCAGTAATAGCCGTACGTCGATACCACTGCGTGCGGCGCGACGCAGCAAACGACGGATCTTCCACGAAGGAATAAAGTAGGCGGTGGCGATCCAGATACGCTGTTCCGCGTTACGGATACGTTTGATCAGGGAACGTTTGATCTCCATGCGGCTCGGTGCGTTGAGGGTGACCCGGCCGAGTCGCGAACCGCGGCAGTGACTGACCGTCGCCGAGGCATTTTCCAGCGGCGGGCCTGACCAGGCACTCCAGGTCTGTTCGAACAGATGCTGCCAGTCCTGTACCACCGGACCGCATATTTTCAACATCACCTCGTGCCAACCGAGCGGGTTTTCACGTGTTTCGAAATCATCGGTAATGCCTGCACCACCGGTGTAGGCGGTGTGGCTGTCGATGATCAGCAACTTGCGGTGGTCACGGAAAAGATTTCGACGCAAGCGACCATAGTGCAGTGGATTGTAAAAGGTGAGATCGATGTTGCTGTGTTGTAGCCGCTGCCGATCATGGCGGTTGAGGTCGTAGGCACCGAAGTCATCGAGCAGTAGATAGACTCGGACTCCACGTTCTGCTGCGGCGACCAGAGCATCGATGAAACGATCGGCGACCTTGCCCGACTCGAACAGGTAAAGCTCCAGCAGGATCTGGAAACGTGCACGGCGAATCGCCTGTAGCATATCGGGAAAAAAGTGTTCGCCATCCACCAGCAACTCGAAGTGATTGCCTTCGCGCCAGGGATAGCGGTACTGGTTGTCGCCGAATGCGTCCATTGCCTCGTCCGTGGTTATTCTCGCTCGATGATTTGAATCTGGTTCTGTTCGATCATGAGTGCCAGTTTTCCTGCAAGCATCTGCTGCAATGCTTCACCAGCGGTAGCACCGCGCCAGCCGTGTAGCAGCGGAATATCTTTTTCCCCGAGTAGCAGAAGTTCGATATCGCGGCGGCCCGCTACCGCGCCGGGACTGATGTTCTGCTCGCGGCAGCGTTCACGCAGTAGCGCCATCAGTAGATCGACCAGCGGTTCCTGTTGCGGCGGTAGGCGTTTGCCACCTTTCGCTTTCGGCCATTGCTCCTTCGGTAGTTTGCGTGCGCTGTCGATCAGTTTCAGCAAATTTTCACCGTGGCGCTGCGCCGTACCCTCTTCCAGTCCGCGGATGCGTTTTAGTTTGTCGAGGGATTGCGGCATCAGTTTGGCCATGTCGAGCAGCACTTCGTCCTTGAGGATCCAGCGGCGCGGTCGATCGTTCTGTTGCGCCTGTTCCTCGCGCCAGCCTGCCAGTGCCTGTAACACGGCAAGTTGTACGCCTTTTAGACGGTTGCTGCCCTTGAGACGCAGCCACGCCTCTTCAGGAGGGTTGCTGTAGCGCGATGGATCGGAGAGTTCCTTGAAATCGCTCTCCAACCACGCCTCTCTGCCCAGATCTTTCAGGCGCTGTAACTGTTTCTGGTAGACATCACGCAGATAGCGCACATCATCTGCGGCGTAGTCGAGTTGTGCCGCATCCAGCGGGCGGTGACACCAGTCGGCACGGGAATGGGCCTTGTCCAGTTCGACATCAAGTTCTGCCTTGACCAGATTGCCGTAGCCGATCTGCTCGCCCTGGCCGAGCAGGGTCGCGGCGATCTGGGTGTCGAAGATCGGTGCAGGCACTTCCCCGCGTAGGTCGTAAAAGATTTCCAGATCCTGGTGCGCGGCATGCAGCACCTTGGTGATGTTCTGGTCGTAGAGGACGTCGAGCAGCGGTGAAAGATCTTTCAGCGCCAGCGGATCGACGCAGGCGATCACATCCGGGTTGGCTACCTGTAACAGGCAGAGGCGGGAGCGATAGGTCTTTTCGCGCAGGAATTCGGTGTCCAGGGTGAGCCAGTCGTGGCGACGCAGTTGTTCGCATAGCGCGACGAGTTGCTCAGGGGTATCGATATAGAGTGCAGTCATGATTTCTACTTTGCTGAATTCGAGTGCCAATTATTCCCCAGGCAGTTAGTGAAGTACATGAACCGGTGCCGACAACGCGGCATTCTTCGCAGGATAGTGGTCATGGCGGTTGTTGCAGCGGATGGCGGGACGGTATCATGACCGATAAACCGTTGAATAAGTAAAAAGGAACAAGGTTTTCATGGCGGCACTGTTTCGGGTTTTCTGGCAGATTGCCCTGTTACGCAGGGGGCCGCAGACGCTGCCTGCCTCACGCGAACTGCTCTGGTTGATTCTGGCCGCCCACTGGCTGACCGGTGTGATTCTGGTTATCGATACCTTTTCCCTGGGGCGGGCGTTGTTATCCGGTCTGGTGGGAACGCTGATTATGATGGCGGTGGTGCATGGTCTGCTGACGCTGTATCGCCGCCATAGTCGGGTGACCCAGACCCTCGCCGCCCTGGCAGGGTGTGAGGTACTACTTGGTCTGTGCACCTTGCCGCTGTTGCTACTGCTGGATCTCGGTGGCGAGATGCGCGATCTGGCCGTGATGTTCTGGCTGTTTTTACTCGGTTGGAACGTCGCCATTGCCGCGCACCTGTTTCGTCAGGCGCTGGAGGTGAGGCAGGGAGTGGGGCTGCTGTTTGGCGTGGCCTATATCATGATTTCAATTAGCTTGAGTAGCTTTCTCGTGCCCGTGGAGGTGGCTGGATGAAGATCCATATTCTCGGTATTTGCGGCACCTTTATGGGCGGTGTGGCGCTACTGGCCCGCTCACTGGGTCACGAGGTCAGCGGTCAGGATGCCGGCGTCTACCCGCCGATGAGCACCCAGCTCGCAGAGCAGGGGATTGCCCTGCATGAAGGTTACGAGCCGCAGGCGATCCCGGACGATGTCGATGTGGTGGTGATCGGAAATGCCCTCTCCCGCGGTAACCCGGCGGTGGAGCACGTGCTTAACCGCGGCCTGCCCTATACCTCCGGTGCGCAGTGGCTCAGCGATAACCTGTTGGGTGGCTGCTGGGTGCTTGGCGTAGCCGGGACTCACGGCAAGACCACCACCGCATCGATGCTTGCCTGGATCCTGGAGTACGCGGGACTGAAGCCGGGTTTTCTCATCGGCGGTATTCCACAGAACTTCGGTCTCTCCGCCCGTCGTGGTGAGACGCCATTCTTCGTCGTCGAGGCCGATGAATACGACACCGCCTTTTTCGATAAGCGTTCCAAATTTGTCCACTACCGCCCGCGTACCCTGATCCTGAATAACCTCGAGTACGACCACGCGGATATCTTTCCCGACCTGGCGGCGATCCAGCGTCAGTTTCATCATCTGGTACGCACGGTTCCCGGGGAGGGGTTGCTTCTCGCGCCGGCCAACGAGATTAATCTGGACGAAGTACTGGCGATGGGCTGCTGGACGCCGGTCGAACGTTTCGGCGGCGAAACGGGCTGGAGTCGCAAACTGCTGGCCGATGACGGCAGCCGCTTCGAGGTCAGTTGGAATGGTACGCCGCAGGGTACGGTGGAGTGGTCGCTGCTGGGCGAGCACAACGTCAACAACGCCCTCGCCGCCATTGGCGCGGCGCGACACGCCGGTATTCCCGCTGCCCAGTCCATTGAGGCGCTGGCCCAGTTCCAGAACGTCAAAAGGCGCATGGAGATTCGTGGCGAAGTAGGCGGGGTGACCGTTTACGATGACTTCGCCCATCACCCCACTGCCATCGCCACCACCCTCGACGGCCTGCGCAAAAAGGTCGGAAAGGCGCGTATCCTCGCGGTGCTGGAGCCGCGCTCTAACACCATGCGCATGGGTGTGCATCGCGACACACTATTGCCATCGCTGGCGGGCGCCGATCGTGCCTTTATCTATGCGCCGAAAGATCTGGGCTGGGAGCTGCAGAGCGGTTCGTCTGAGATCATGGTGTGCGACGATTTCGATAGCTTATTGCAGGCAGTACTTGCTGAGGCGAAGCACGGAGATCATCTGCTGGTGATGAGCAACGGCGGTTTTGGTGGCATTCATGGCAAGTTACTGGATGGCTTGAGTAACTCTTCAGGCAAGGCGTAGTCAGGCGCAAAAAAAGCAGGGTCTTTCGACCCTGCCCAAGAGCACATCAGGGGAGTTACAAAGCTTAGCTACAACCCTTCGGGCGCGGCAGTCCGGCAATCTTATTGGCGGACTTGATCAGGCCGTAGGGGAACAGCGAGTAGATGTACTGTTGCGAGCTGCGGTCATCGCCGAACTTCTTCTTCATCAGTTTGGAGAAGACGCGTGGTTCAGCCACGGTGCCATATTCGGTGAAGTAGTCACGGGCGGTATTGATGATGTCCCAGTGCTCTTCGCTCAATTCCACTTTTTCGTTTACAGCGATGCCTTCGGCGACCTTTTCATCCCACTCGGCCAGGTTTTCCAGCCAGCCCGCTTCACTCAGTAGAATGGTTTTGCCTTCGATTTCCAGTTGCATGTTTCTATCCTCATCATTTCGTGCATTAGGGGGAGCCCGGGCAATTCCCGAGTGATTCCATGGGGAAAATATTGCAATAACGCACGAAAATAGTCAAGTATTAAGATGAAATAATTTACTTATGGATAATCAAAAGCTTAATTATGGTTTTCGCTACAGGCATGGTAGCGAGTCGCTGTGAGGGTCTAGTTCTGTCGTATTAACCAGCAGCGATGGATGTGGGGATTGCGGGCGAAGTCTTTTGGCACGGTTTTCCCCGAGATTTCTTCAATCTGCAGGTCGGCCAGGGCCTCCTCATCCAGCTTGAAGCGGCGGAAGTTATTGGAGAAGACCAGCAGGCCGCCCTCGGCCAGTAGGCTGACCGCGTTACGAATCAGCGCTACATGGTCTCGCTGGATATCGAAGCTGGTCTCCATCCGCTTGGAGCTGGAGAAGGTGGGCGGATCGAGGAAGATCAGGTCGTACTGCAGCGGCGTGGGACGCTGCGCCTCCTGTTCTAGCCAGGTGGTGCAGTCCGCCTGAATGAAACGATGCTCCTTGCCGCCGAAGCCGTTGAGCTTCATGTTGCGCTGTGCCCACTCCAGATAGGTGTTGGACATATCCACGGTGGTGGTGCCTGTCGCACCGCCCACTGCCGCGTGCACTGTGGCGGCGCCGGTGTAGGCGAAAAGGTTTAGAAAGCGTTTGCCTTTGGCTTCGGTTTCGAGCAACTGTCGGGTCGGGCGGTGATCGAGGAACAGGCCGGTGTCGAGGTAGTCGCTGAAGTTGACCAGCAGGCGGCACTTCCCCTCGCGGACCTCGTGGAAGCGTTTGGTGTCGGCCAGCTTTTCATACTGGGCGCTGCCTTTCTGTTTGCGGCGCACCTTGAAGAATATCTGCTGCTGCGGGATATCCAGCACCTGCGGTAGCGCGCCCAGTGCCTCCTGCAAGCGCTGCGCTGCCTTGTCCGGATCGATCGATTTGGGGGCCTGATACTCCTGCACATGGGCCCATAGTTTGTTGCCGCGGTAGAGGTCCACCGCCAGGGCATACTCGGGGAGGTCAGCGTCGTAGACGCGATAGCAGGTAATTCCATCGCGTTCGGCCCATTTGCCCAGATTCTTCAGATTTTTGCGCAGGCGGTTGGCAAACATCTGTGCGCCTTCGCTGAGTTCGGTCCGTTTCTCGCCAGGGGTTTGTGGCTCTCCGTCCAGCGCATCGTAGCGGAACAGGCGGCACTCGATGGGACCGTTGTAGAAGGTCACCGGCTTGCGCCCGCTCATACCGAGGCGGGCCGCCAGTTCGCTATTGGCGGTGATCATTGCCAGCTGCCAGCCGTGCAGGGTGCTGCGCATCGCCTCACCGAGTCGTGCATAGAGAGGCTGCAACGCTTCGATTTCACCCAGGCGTTCGCCGTAGGGCGGGTTGGTGGCGACCAGTCCGTACGGAGCAGGGGCCGCTGGCAGGGTCTGTTCCAGATTCTGCTGGCTGACCGCAATCACGTCCTGTAAACCCGCCTGGAATATGTTGTCTTCGGCCGCTTCAATGGCGGCGAAGGTCTTGTCGTAACCGACGATGGGCGGCAGTGATTTCAGTCCGGCCTCGCGTCGGGTTCTGGCCTCGTCGAGCAGACGTTGCCAAATCGCCTCGTCGTGGCGACGCCAGCCAAGAAAGCCGAAGTAGTCGCGGTAGAGGCCGGGGGCGATATCGGCGGCGATCAGCGCCCCTTCGATCAATAAAGTGGCGGAGCCACACATGGGGTCGAGCAGGGCGCCGCCGTTGCGGGCGATGCCCGGCCAGCCCGCCTCCAGCAGTAACGCCGCGGCCAGGTTCTCTTTCAGTGGAGCGACCACGCCTTCGATGCGGTAACCGCGTCGATGCAGGCTGCTGCCGGAGAGGTCGAGGCTGATGCGCGCGCGGTCGCGCAGCAGTTGCAACTGGATACGAATGTCCGGGGTCTCCAGTTCCACTGAAGGGCGCTCGTCGAACTGTTCGCGGAACCGGTCCACCACTGCGTCCTTAAGGGTCAGGGCCGCGTATTTGCTGTGCTGGATGGAGGCGTTGCTGGCGCGGACGTCGACGGCGAAGGTATTGCTGGAATGAAACTGTTTTTCCCAGCGGATCGCTTTTGCCTCGGCGTAGAGTTGCTCAGGATTTTCAGCCTTGACCGTAGTCAGTGGGAGCAGCACGCGACTGGCAGTGCGCGACCAGAGACAGACCCGATAGGCGGTCTCCAGATCACCTTCAAAGGTGACCCCGGTATTGCCCTGCATGATCTTCTGCGCGCCGAGCTGGTGTAGTTCGGTGGCAAGGATCGGCGGCAAACCTCGGGCAGCGCTGGCAAAAAATTTCATTGAGGAACCTCTGAATAATTGGCTGCGCGGGCGAGTTGCGGCGTTGCGCGGTGCTCACTTCCTCGCCTATCTATTTGATATGTCTCAGTCGCTGCGCGCCGTGCGCCTTGCATCTCATCCCGCTCGCACACTTCTCAGAGGTTCCGTTCAGTAGTGAGGCGGCGGCGTCTCTTCCTCACGGGAGACGACGGCGGAAGGGGCAAGGTTTTTCAGCAGCGAGCTGAGATAGTCGATTCGGTTCGACATCTCTTCCATCGCCTTCTGCTGTTGCAGCAGGGTCTGGGTAAGTTGTTCCTGTTCGGCCTCGAGGTGGGTCAGGCGGATTTCCAGGTCTTCGATGCGCGATTCCATGGGCGTGACGGTGTTGGTGTTGGAGGCGCGATTGTAGCATGGCTGCCGGTTGCAGCGGTTCAGGCCTGTTTGCGGGCGTAACGCAGCAGCAGTTGTTCCAGTTCATGGGCGGGCAGGGCGGGATGGAAGTAGAAGCCCTGGTACTCGCGACAGCCTTTTTCCAGCAGGTACTTGAGCTGCTCTTCGGTCTCGACGCCTTCGGCGATGATTTCCAGACCCAAACTTTTGGCCATGCCGATAATGGTGCCGACGATGGAGGTATTCATATTGTCGCGGGTGATGTCGCTGACGAAGCTGCGATCGATCTTCATCTGGTTCAACGGCAGTTGTCGCAGATAGGAAAGCGAAGAGTAGCCTGTCCCGAAGTCGTCGAGGGAGAACTGGATACCCAGTCCCTGCAGTTGGCGCATTTTGTCGATGGTCCCGGTGATATCGTCGATGACCACGCTTTCAGTGATCTCCAGTTTGAGGCAGGAGGGTGGCAGGCCCGCTTCGTCGATGGCATTGATGATAAGCGGGACAAATTCGTGGCGGTGGAACTGGTGTGCGCTGACATTGATCGAGACGCTGCCGCGTGCCGGGAAGATACCGGCCTGCAACCACGCCTGAGCCTGTCGAGCCGCCGTTTGCAGAACCCACTTACCGAGTGCCTGGATCTGGCCGCTCTCTTCAGCGATAGGGATGAATTCGCTTGGCGGGATCATGCCGCGGCGTGGGTGGGGCCAACGAGTCAGCGCCTCCATACCCACCACTTCGCCAAGGTGATTGAGTTGCGGCTGGTAGTAGACTTCCAGTTGCTCCGCCTCCAGCGCCTTGCGCAGTTCCTTCTCCAGTTCCAGTCGGTTGTCTGCCTGCATCTGTAGACTTGGCAGGTAAAAGGCGATGTTGTTACGCCCGTTGGACTTGGCCTGGTACATGGCGGCGTCGGTGTGGCGCAGGATCTCCTCGGCGCTGTTGCCCTGCTCGGGGAAGATGGCGATACCGATGCTGGGGGTGATGTGTAGTTCGTAGCCCATCACATTGTAAAGACGGGTGAGGGCGCGCTGGATACGTTTGGCGATAGCGCGGGAACGGACCAAAGCCACCTCCGCGTCGTTACCCAGATTGGGTAGCAGGATGACGAACTCGTCGCCGCCGAGGCGTGCCACGGTGGCGTCGTTTTTGACCTCGGCAACGATGCGCCGAGCGGTCTCCTGCAGCAGCGCATCGCCGACCGTGTGTCCCAGCGAGTCGTTGATGTTTTTGAAGCGATCAAGGTCCGAGAGTAGTACCGCACCGTGCAGCCCCTCTTCACGGGCGCGTTCCATCGCCTGGTTCAGCAGATCTTCCAGATTGGCGCGATTGGGCAGGCTGGTTAGCTCATCGTGGAAGGCGTTAAACAGCAGATGGCTCTCCTGTAGAGAGATACGGCGGTAGCCGTAGGTGAGTAGGCCGATACCGAAGAGCCATAGCGCGGCGTGGCCGATGCCGAGTATGGAGAGGTGGTGATCGGCAGTCGCATCAAGTTGTTGCAGTGGCACCACCACACTAAGGCCACCGAGGATGTCACCGACCTTGAAGGTCTGGCCATTCTGGTTGTGGCAAACAAGGCAACTCTCTTCGGCCTGGCGCGGACGCATCAGGCGCAGGAAGCGCTGGTTATCCATACGTACGATTTCGCTGACTTCCCCGGTGCCGTGGATAAATTGTTGCAGTGCACTCTGTTCCCATTCGTCGGGCTGGTTCTGTGGGCGCAACGGATGAAGGCTGGTGACGTGGCCGCGAAGGCTGCCGTCGGGATGGCTCTGCTCATGCTCGTGTACCAGACGAACGAAATAGGAGGAGTTAATCAGGGTGAGTTGCTTGCCGTCGGTGGTGGTAATGTCGCGCTGGGGCAGATTTTTCAGATAGGGATTGGGGATGATGCCGTTCTCCAGCGGGACATAGAATCCACCAAGGGTGGCGACCATGTGGCGATAGGCCTGATCCTTGTTGATGGCGGCGTTGGCCTGGGTGTAGGCCTGGGTGTTGACGTTTTCCCGAACAAGAAAGATGTTCCATATCAGAGATATGGCGACCGCGGCGGTCCAGAAGATAGCGACGATGATTCCCCAGTTCCCACTGCGCAGGGGACTGGAACGGTGGCCAGACAGATAGTTTTTAAACGCCGCTTTCACAAAGCTTTTTCAGTTGGTCGCCGTGTTGGCAAACTCGTACTTTAGTGTGAAATGGGGTGTTTGTAAATTTTGTTACGTCCTTGTTTTCTATAGGTTGTTGCGGCACGTGCCTGAAATTTATGAGGCGCCGTCGATATGCTGCTCCAACTCCTCAGTCAGCAGCAACCAGCGCTCTTCGTTTTCTGTAGCATGACGTTCCAGATCGGCCTGTTGCTGTAACAGCAAGCGTAGCTTTTCCCGGTTTTCGGTGTCGTAGATTTCTGGCTCTGCCAGTTGCTGTTCCAGTTGGCTGCGTTGTTGCTGCAAGGTATCCATTGTCTGTTCCAGTTTGTTCAGCTCCTTGCGTAGCGGTTGCAGGCGTTGACGTTGCTCCGCCTCGCGCCGTTTGCGCTCCTTGCGTGCGGCGGCACTGTTATCGTTTTCGGTGGTGGTTGTCGTTGTGGTTTCCGTCTCCTCTGAACGCGTGAGCCACTGGCGATAGTCATCCAGATCGCCTTCAAACTCTTTCACCTTGCCGCCGTCGACCAGTAACAGTTGATCGCAGACACTGCGCAGCAGATGACGGTCGTGAGAGACCACCAGCAGGGCGCCTTCATACTCCTGCAGCGCCATGACCATGGCGTGGCGCATCTCCAGATCGAGATGGTTGGTCGGTTCGTCGAGCAACAGCAGGTTGGGTCGCTGGTAGATCAGCAAGGCAAGTACCAGGCGCGCCTTTTCGCCGCCGGAAAAAGGCGCGACCGGGGAGAGCGCCATCTCGTTACTAAAACCGAAACCGCCGAGATAGTTACGCAACGACTGCTCATCGGCCTTGGCATCGAGGCGTTGCAGATGCAGTAGTGGTGTGGCGTCGGGTGAGAGCTGCTCCAGCTGATGTTGGGCAAAGTAGCCCAAGCGTAGCTCTTTGGCACGAACCACCTCACCGCCCAGCGCAGGAAGTTCGTCGGCGATCAGTTTGATCAGGGTCGACTTGCCTGCGCCATTGTGGCCCAGCAAACCGATGCGTGCCCCAGGTTGAAGCGACAGGGAGATGTCGCTGAGTAGTGGTGTGTCGCCGTAGCCGACCGCAGCATGTGCGAGAGTCAGCAGTGGTGAGGGAAGTTTCTGTGGCGATAGAAAACGAAAATGGAACGGTGAATCGATATGCGCCGGGGCGATGCGTTCCATCCGTTCAAGTGCCTTGATCCGACTTTGTGCCTGACGCGCCTTACTCGCCTTGGCACGGAAGCGACGCACAAAGTCTTCCATGTGCTGGATCTCGCGTTGCTGCCGTTCGAAGGCCGATTGTTGTAACGCCAGTTTCTCTGCACGTAGTTGTTCAAAGTCGCTGTAGTTACCGCTGTAGAGCGTCAGTTGCTGTTGCTCCACATGCAGGATGTGATCGGCGACTTCATCGAGAAAATCACGGTCGTGGGAGATCAGCAGCAGGGTACCGGGATAACGTTGCAACCACTGTTGCAGCCAGATCACCGCATCCAGATCGAGGTGGTTGGTCGGTTCGTCGAGTAGCAGCAGATCGGAGCGGCACATTAGTGCTCGCGCCAGGTTCAGGCGCATGCGCCAGCCACCGGAAAAGGTGTTCACCGGCTTTTCGATTTCATCATTGCCGAAGCCGAGGCCGTGTAACAGTCGTGCGGCGCGTGCAGGTGCGGCGTAGCCTTCGATGCGCTCCATGATGCCGTGCAGTTCGCCGAGGCGATGGCCATCATCAATCTGTTCCGCTTCAATTAGTTGCTGTTCGATCTGGCGTAACTCTTCGTCGCCATCGAGCACATAGTTGAGCGCACTTTGGGTCGTTGCCGGCATCTCCTGCGCCACATGGGCGATCACCAGATTCGGTGGCAGGGAGAGTTCACCACTGTCGGCATGCAACTCGTTGCGGATGAGCGCAAACAGACTCGACTTGCCGCAACCGTTGGCGCCGGTGACGCCGACCTTTTCACCACGATGGATGGTCAGGCTGGCATCGGCAAACAGCAGCCGCGGTCCGCGGCGCAGGGCGAGTGCGTCGAATCTCAACATGATTACGGTGCAGAGTAGCCCTTGCAGGGCAGAGAAAATATCTGCATGTCGTCCAGTCGCAGCGCGGTGAGACTGCCGCCCCAGAGACAACCAGTGTCGATGGCGTGGACGTTGTTCTCCTGATAGAGACCCAGGGTCGACCAGTGGCCGAAGACGATGGTCTGTTCGCGGCTTTTGCGTTTGGGCACGGTAAACCAGGGCAGGGTATTTTTTTCCGTGAAGCTGGGTTTGCCCTTGGAGACGAAGTCGAGTCCGCCCTTGGGAGTGCAGTAGCGCATGCGGGTGAAGCAGTTGACGATAAAACGCAGTCGATCCCAGCCGCCCAGTTTTTTCGACCAGCGGGTCGGTTTGTTGCCGTACATGTGGCCGAGGAATTCACGCAGTTTCGGTCCACGTAAGACCTTCTCCACTTCGGCGGCACGTTCCAGGGCTTTTTTAATCGTCCACTGTGGCGGCAGGCCAGCGTGCACCAGCGCGACATCGAAGTTTTTATCGTAGTGCATCAGGGGTTGGCGGCGCAGCCAGTCGAGCAGTTCGTCACCATCCTTGGCCTTGAAGATTTGCGTCAGGGTGCGATTACTTTTGCTGTGGCGGTGACGGTTTTTCCACAGTGCGATCAGGTGCAGGTCATGGTTGCCGAGTACGGTGATGGCGCTGTCGCCCAATCCCTTGATGAAACGCAGGGTCTCAAGGGACTTGGGGCCACGGTTGACCAGATCGCCGGCAAACCAGAGCCGGTCTTTTTTCGGGTCGAACTGGATCAGTTCCAGGAGTTGCTTCAACTCGTCGAAGCAGCCCTGGATGTCGCCGATTGCGTAGGTTGCCATGAAGTTTCTGATAGCCGATAAGAAGTGCGGCTATGGTAACAGCAAGCACCCATGAATGGGATGAAGTGTTTCGCGTTCTTAGTGAAGGATGCGTGGCACCGCGAGGGTGAACACCGGGATCTCCGCATCGAACTCGCTGCCGTCCTCACCACGCATCAGGTAGGTGCCCTGCATGGTCCCCACGGGAGTTTCGAGGATGGTACCGCTGGTGTAGCGATAGTGATCGCCGGGGGCGATTTGCGGTTGCTCGCCGACCACCCCTTCGCCATCTACCTCCTGCACGTTGCCGTCGCTGTCGGTGATCACCCAGTGGCGACGAAGCAGTTTGGCGGTCTTGGCGCCGATGTTGGAGATGGTGATGGTGTAGGCGAACACGTAGCGGTCCTGCTCGGGGAGGGATTGCTCCTCGATGTAGTGGGTTTCCACGTCGATGTCGATAGTCTTGCGCTCTTGCATCATGATTCGAGTCTCTATAGACGTGCTGCGTAAATGGTTGCGCCCAGCAGCCCGCTGCGGGTATTGGTTATCACCTTGACCGGGAAGCTGCGCACGAGTTCCCGCATCCGTCCCTTGTCCGAGTACGTTTCCACAAAGGAACCGTCCTGAAGTCTGGCTAATAACTTGGGGGCGATACCGCCCGCTATAAAGACCCCGCCACGAGGTAATGTGGCCAGCGCCAGATCACCGCTGAAGGCGCCGAGGATGCGACAGAACAGATTCACCGCTTCTGCTGCGGTATCGTTTTCATCACGCAGCCCCTGTTCGCCAATCGCCGCCGCCGGGTCGGTGGCCTCCAGCAGCGCATCGCTGCGGATTGCGTCCCGCTGTAACAGAAAACGATAGATGTTGATCAGGCCCGGGCCGGAGAGCAGCCGCTCGTAGGAGACCCGTGGGTATTCCTGCAACAGGAATTGCAGCAGCGCCTGTTGCTGCTCGTCACAGGGGGCGAAGGCGAGATGACCGCCTTCGGAGGGATGGCTGACACTGCCGCCGGGGTGCGGAAAGAGCTGACAGACCCCCAGGCCGGTACCGGCCCCCAGAAGCAGACGTGTGCCGTGTGGTTCCGCTTCCGCCTGATGCAGTGGAACCAGCTCATCGGCGGCCAGTTCATCCAGGCTGTAGCCGATGGCCTGAAAGTCATTGATCAGGGCGACCTTTTCGATACCCAGTGCATCGGCCAACTGCAGGTTATCCAGATGCCAGGGCAGATTGGTCAGGCGTGCGTTCTGGTGCGAGTCACTATGATGGTTAACCGGTCCGGCCACGGCGAAGCAGGCGCTGCTCGGCGTGGATTGGCTGTGCTGTTTAAGAAAGTCGGCGGTGAGCGCCTCAAGCGAGGGATAGTCGGCACTGGCAAACTGCTGTAGCGCCAGTTCTTCACGGTCGCCCTGTTTATCGATCTGGCTGAGCTGAAGCAGGGTTTTGGTACCGCCGATATCGGCGGCGAGGATCAGCTTGTCACTCATCGACCGCTTCATCCTCGTACTGCGCATGGATGAAGCTGGCGGCATCGGCGTCCATAAACCAGGTTACTCTCTTCTGGTCGAGCATCTCCACGGGCAGCGGCTGGGCGCCGCCACCGCCGTGCAGGACATGACGGACCACATCCGCCTTTTTGATCCCGCTGACCAGCAGCAGGATCTCACGGGCATTATTCAGCACCGGCAGGGTCAGGCTGTAACGCCAGCAGTCGAGACGATCCACATAGCAGGCACCGACCGCGTCCCTGTTTTCCTTCAACAGCGTGGTCTCGGGAAAGAGCGAGGCCACGTGGCCATCGGCACCCATGCCGAGTAGCACCAGATCGAAACGGGGCACGCCATTTTCCTGTGGCATTTTTTCCAGCACATCGCGGTAGTGCGCGACCGCTTTATCGGGTTTGAATTCACCGCGCATACGATGGATGGCGTTACGGCTGATGCCGAGAGGCTGAAACAGATTCTCATCGGCCATGCGGAAGTTGCTCTGTTCGTGGCTGCGCGGCACGCTGCGCTCATCGCCGAAGTAGAAGCGGACCCGTTTCCAGTGCGGGAAACGGTCATTACCGTGGCGACTCAGTTCGCGATAGAGCGCCCTGGGGGTATCGCCGCCAGCGAGGGAGAGGTGGAAGTATTTCTGCTCGCGCAGCACCTCCTCCATCAACTGCAGGATGTGTTCAGCACAGTTGCTAAACAGCGCGTCAGATTGTTTAAAAACGTGAAGTTGTGCTGCCATTGCAGCGACTCCTTTGCACTGGCATGGTCGCGGTCCTAGCCCTCTTCGCGGTGGCGGATCTGGCGCACCTGGCGTGTCGCGTCGAGGACCGCCTCAACAATGTGATCCTGCATTCGCTCGCGTTCGCGGGCGGTGAGAAAAAAGGCCATGTCCACATCGTGACGCACGTAGCGTGCGGGTAACTGATTCAGGGCAAGGCAGGCGACGTCTTCGAGAAAGTCCTGATCCACCCCCTCCTCTTTGGCAAGGGTGTTCATGATGTGCTCTGTTACCAGCGTTTCGTAGTAATTGTGTATGGACTCGAAGTTCATGGCCGCTCCGCAGGTGATCTCCGTTTGAGCTTAGCCACAGGGCTGGCCTTATTCAACTTGGCCGTGAAGTGATTTTAAAGGCGTAATTTCCAGGTGGGTTCTCCCGTCTCCGAGAGCAGGCCGTGCAGCAGCAGCCACTGACGGGCATCCTCTGCATCCTGCTCGAACCAGGCGCGGGAGGAGCCGAGGCGAAAGGTGTAACCCCAGCGGTCCATGTCTTCCATGATGCGATCGCGGCCGACCTCGTTAAGGTAACCGGCCAGGGTGATCTCCATATAGTTGACCGCATTCTCTTCGTCGTAATCGCCGCCGGCATCGGTGTGCAGTTTTTCCCGCCGCTGCTGATCCATGCAGATCAGGTGGCAGCTCTCGTGCAGTGCGGAGTGGACCGGGGTGTCGCCACGTACCAGTACCCGACGGGCGATAATGCCCGCTTCGGGATCACCGAACCAACTCCCCGGGATCGGTTGGCCGTCTTCCACCCGCTCCAGGGTAAGGCCGAAGCGGGCGAGCAGTTCGGCCAGCGCCGTGTTATCGATTTGGTTACACAGAAGGACGTCATTCATGCTGCGCATGATAACCGTGTTCCGACAGAAGATCAGCGGATGATGATGCGAACTTTATTTCCGGGATAGATGCGGTCCGGGTTTTTGATCCCGCTGCGCTTGGCCAGCTCAGGGTAGTTGAAGGCATTTCCGGTATAGAACTCGGCGATGTCCCATAGGGTGTCGCCCTTGACTACGGTGTGGGTGCAATCGCAGGGCTCGGGTTGAGTTGTTTCCGCGATTGCAGGTTGCTCCTCGGGCACGGTTTCAGTTGCGGCCACGTTGCTCTCCACCGACGATTCGGCCGCGGAGGTCTGTTGTTCCACATTCGTTGGTTGTTCAGTTGTAGTTTCTTCTGCGGGGGCAGGCGTCTGTACTTCCATTGGTGCGGGGGTTGCTTTTGCCACGGCCTGACGATCGATAATCAGATTGATCGTACCGTTTTCATCGCGCTCGATACGTAACGGTGGTTCTTCGGTAATCGGTTGACGGCTGGGCGGTGAGATTGTTGCCACGGGTGGACTCAGGCGTGGTGGTTCCGACTGCGGCCACAGCCAGTAGCCAATCGGGATCGCGCTGAGCAGAAGCAGGAACAGCAGCATCCATAACAGCGAGTTGTCTTTTTCCTCGTACGCCATTTCACGACGGTTTGTCGCAGCAGGTTGTGGGGGTGGTGAAGCGGGGGGCGGTGTCTCGATTCGGGTACGAGATTTCATTTCCGTTGTTGCACGGAATGGTTCTTCGCTTTTGGCGACGGCGGGTTTTTCTGCTGACGTTTGGGCAAGCGGTTTTGTTGGTGGTATGGGCGTCGCTTTTTGTTGTTTGGGTGTGGGCGGCGACGAAACAGGCATCGAAATTTTTTTCTCTGGCGATTCGCTTTTGGTTTCCGCTTTTTCCTTTGTCGGCGGTCTACTTTCCGGTTGCAAGGGTTTCTGTTCTATCGATGTTTCGGCGACAGGTTCAGCGGGGGGTATCGTCGCGGCGGTTTTTTCGTTGGAAATTTCCGCCTGGTGATCGTTTTTCTCCTGGCTGGTTTTTTTCTGCTGTTGCAGTTGCGCAAAGTGATGTCGCAGCGGTTCCACATCATGCATGTTGCGCAATAGCGAAAGTTCGGTGCAGAGGACAATTTCATCCTGATAAAGAAAGCCCGCAGAGAACAGTTCCTGTGGCAGGTAGCGAGGTAGATTGGCCCACTTGCCCTGTTCACTGCGTACCAGCCCGACAACCTGATCGACCAGAAAGGCGTAGTGACGAATTCCATCCTCCTGCAGCAGGAGACGGCCGACGCCGATGCGTGCGGTATCGATGCCAAAACGGTTATGCATATCGATGACTGCATAAGTGAACTGGGCATGATGAAAAATGCCCGGTGTACTACGCGCGCTTCCCGGCGTGTGCGTGATGTGTTCTGGCGGCATGAGAATACTGCCGACACTTTGCGCGGGAACGGCAAAGGGGATATCCGCAATGCGGAAGATCAGCAGTGTCTCGTCGTTGGAAAAAGGCATACAGCCAGTATAACGGCGATGAGTGGATGCCGCTTGAATCGTCTGCGTTGATTATCGACTAATCGCTGCTTACAGCGTTGGCAAGTGCGACAAATTGTTCGAGTGAGAGCGTCTCTGGGCGACAACCTGGATCGATACCCAGTGCCTCGATGGTGGCGGCATCGAGCAGGCCTTTCATGTTGTTGCGCAGGGTTTTGCGTCGCTGACTGAAGGCCTGACTGACCAGTCGGGCGAAAAGTTTTTCGTCGTTAGCCGGGTGCGACGGTGTGGCATAAGGGATGAGGCGCACGATAGCCGAGTCGACCTTGGGTGGCGGGTTGAACGCGCCGGGGGGCACGGTAAAGAGTTTTTCCACTTCACAGCGGTACTGCACCATCACGCTGAGGCGACCATAATCGCCGCCGCCCGGTTTTGCCGCGAGCCGTTGCACCACTTCCTTCTGCAACATGAAGTGCATATCGCGAATGCAGGGCGCCTGATCCAGTAGATGAAAGATTAGCGGGGTGGAGATGTTGTAGGGCAGGTTGCCCGCCACGCGCAGTTTTTCATCGTCTTTTTGTCGCAGGGAGCAGAAATCAAATTTCAGTGCATCAGTATTGTGAATGCGCAGTGTGCCCTGCGTGGCGAACTGCACTTGCAGGCGCGGTACCAGATCCCGATCCAGTTCCACCACATCCATCTCGCCCAGCGCGGCGAGCAGCGGTTCGGTGAGAGCGCCGAGACCCGGGCCGATCTCCACCAGTCGCTCACCCACCAGTGGGTGGATGGCGGCGACGATGCCGCGGATCACGTTTTGATCGTGAAGAAAGTTCTGGCCGAAACGTTTACGTGGACGGTGGTTCATCGTTGCACCATTTGTAATGCGCTATCGATGGCATATTGCAGACTGCCGATCTCGGCCTTGCCGCTGCCTGCCAGTTCCAGCGCGGTGCCATGATCGACGGAGGTACGCACGAAAGGCAGGCCGAGGGTAATGTTAGCAGCGTGGCCAAAGCCCTTGTATTTGAGTACCGGCAGTCCCTGGTCATGATACATCGCCAGCACCGCATCGATCTGTTGCAGGTGGTGCGGGGTGAAGGCGGTATCGGCGGGTAGTGGACCGATCAGTTGCATCCCCTCACCGCGCAGTTGTTGCAATGCCGGTTCGATGATCTCGATCTCTTCCCGCCCCAGATGACCGCCTTCCCCTGCATGGGGATTAAGGCCGCAGACGAGGATGCGTGGCGCGGTAATGGCGAAGCGCTGTTGCAGATCGTGGTGCAGGATGCGAATCACCTCTTCCAGTAGGGGATGGGTAATAGCACGGCTGACCTCGGATAGCGGCAGGTGCGTAGTGGCGAGGGCAACGCGCAAGCCCTCGGTGGCCAGCATCATCACCACTCGTGGGGTGTGGCTCAGTTCGGCGAGAAATTCGGTATGGCCGGTGAAGGGGATACCTGCATCGTTAATGATGCCCTTGTGTACCGGGCCTGTGACCAGGGCGTCGAAGCTGCCGTCGAGGCAGCCTTCGGCAGCGCTGCGCAGGGTTTTCAAAACGTATTCGGCATTGGCCGGATCGAGTTTGCCGGGTGTGACCGCTGCGGTGAGTTCGGTATGGAGGATGGTCAGTTCGCCCGCGGCGGAGGGGTGGGCCGGGTGGGTGGCATCAAAGGGGCGCAGTTGTAACGGCAGGCCCAGTTGCGCGGCCCGTTGTTGCAGTAATTCCCCTGAGGCGATCGCCACCAGTTCGCAGGCCTGTGCCTGCTGTGCCAGTTGCACGCAGAGGTCGGGGCCGATGCCGGCCGGTTCACCCGGGGTTAGTGCTAGGCGCGGGACGCTCATCTCATTGATCGAGGCGATACTCCACGTAGGCCTCGTCACGCAGCTGTCGAATCCAGTTCTGGGTCTCTTCCTCGGCCTTGCGTTGACGCAGGGCGATAAAGGCCTCGTTGCGTTTCGCCTCTTCGGTATTGTCGACGGTACGCCATCCCAGCGGTTCGACGATATGCCAGCCGAACTGGGTTTTGAAGGGTGGGCTGATGGTTTTGACCTTGGTCTCCTTCAGCGCCTGCTGGAATTCGGGGACGTAGATCGACGGGTCGGCCCAGCCGAGATCGCCACCCTTGATTCCAGAACCCTTGTCGTCGGAGTTGAGCTCGGCCAGCTTGGCGAAGTCCTCACCCTTGACGATGCGCTGACGCAGGCGGGTGAGACGATTACGTGCTTCATCGCTGGAGACCAGTTTGTTGGTGGCAATCAGGATATGGCGGGCATGAACCTGACGCAGCATGACTTTCTTTTCGCCACGCTCATCCACCAGTTGCAGGAGATGGAAGCCGCCGCTACTGCGGATCAGTTTGCTGATTTCGCCTTTTTTCATCCCGGTGACGACATCGGCGAACAGGCTCGGCAGTTGCGCCAGTTTACGCCAGCCAAGGTCGCCGCCTTCCAGCGCCTGAGGACCGTCTGAGTAGGAGATGGCGATCTGGCGAAAGTCTTCACCTTTGCGCAATTTAGCCAGTAGCCCTTCCGCCTTGCGTTTCTTTTCCTGAATCTGTTCCGGCGAGGCGTTGCCCGGTAGGGCAACCAGGATATGGCGCAGTTTGTATTCGGTATTTTTGCCACTCTGCTGCTTCTGACTTTCGAGGAAGGTGTCGACCTCCTGAGGGGAGACGTTGACCCGGCTGTCGACCACATTGTTCTTCAGCCGCGAAATGATCACATCATTACGAATCTGCTCGCGGAAACTGGCAAAACCGATACCGTCCTTTTTTAACGCGGCGCGGAACTGGGTCATGTTCATTTTATTGCGCTTGGCGATGTCTTCGATGATCTGGTTGAGTTGCTCATCGGCAACCTGGATACCGCGTTTTTGCGCCAGTGTTAGTTGCAGCTTTTCGACGATCATCCGCTCCAGCATCTGCCGTTCCAGAATAGCCCGCGGCGGTTGGCGGGTGCCTTTGCTTTTAAGTTGCTCGATCAGAGTGTCGACCCGACGGTCCAGCTCATTGCGGGTGATGACGTCATCGTCGACCACGGCGGCGATGCCGTTGATCTCTTTGGTCGCAGCATGCAGCGGGTTAGCGAGGGTCAACAACAGAAAAAGGGAAACAAGGAGTCGCATAGTTTTCTTCGATTTAAGTTAGTCGGATAGGATACCACGTCCCACGTTCTCTTCGAGACCGCGACCGAGACTGGCCAGTCCTTTCAGTTCCAGGGTGAGGTAGATGCTGTGGTCCAGCGCCTCGTTTACCGCGTCGCGCCGCTCTTGGGCGACCAGACGCAGGCTCCAGCAGCAGCTCTGGTATTCGAGGCCGCCGATGCTCTCCAGTTCCCCTTCATTTTCCAGGTCGTAGCGATAGGTGGCGAGCAGGCGCCAGCGCGGTGTCACTGGCCAGAGCAGGGTCATGTCCGCCTGGCGGATCTGATCGGCACGGTGATAGCGGTAGTTGAGGCTGAGCACCTTGCCCTCTTCAGGGGAGTAGCGCAGTCGCGTGCTGAGTCGCTCTTCCCGTTCCGCACGCGGGTCCCACTCCTCGCTAACGCCGAGACTAAAGGCGTCGACGGGGCTAAAGGCCAGTTCGCCGATGAGGTTGGAGGTGCCTGCGGTGTCGATGGGTGTGGTGTCCGTCAGGCCCACCTTACGCTCGGCGAAGTAGTGGAGCTGGCCGATGGATGCCCGTAGTCGTTCGCGACCACTCTGCTCGTCGATAAAGCGTGTGGTCAGTGCTGCGGCTAACTGATTGGCATCCGCCTGGCGATCGGCGCCGCTGAAGCGATTGTCGCTAAACAGCTGGCCGAAGCTGAAGTCGCGCAGAGCAGTATCAAATCGAGGCAGGTCGCTTTGATCCTCGTAGGGGACATTCAGGTAGAAGAGGCGCGGTTCCAGGGTCTGGGTGTAGGGGCTATTGCTCACCTGTAACGAGCGTTCGAAAAACAGGCCACCGTCGAGGGAGCTGATCGGCAGGGAGCGTTCGAGATGATCACCCGCCGTCGAATCCGTGAGCTGGTAGCTGGTATAGCGCCAGGCCAGTTTCGGTGTCAGGAACCAGGCGGCACCGCCCAGTGGCAGGGTGACGCTGGGTTTGAGATCGAGCCGTTCACCGGTGGGTACCCGGCTGTCGTGAGCAAAGCGTACCGCTTCGCTGCTGAGACTGAGGTTAAGCTGGTCCCGGCGTGAGGGTTGGCGACTGTCCAGGCGTAGTTGTGGCAGGCGCTGGTAGGGTGATGTGCCGCTCAGGGTCTGGTAATCCTGGGCTCGGGCAAGAAAGCGCCATGATTCATTGTTATAGGTAAGGTCTGCGCGACGTTGCAGGTGGGTCTGGCTGGTCGATTCGTCGCTGAAGGCCAGTTCGTCACGGAAGAATTCGTTGTCGGAAACCTCGCGGTAGAGCAGCGTGCTATTCCAGCCCTCACCGAGTCGGGCACGGTGGTTCAGGTAGAGATAGCCGCGGTCCTCACCATAGAGCTTGTCGTTACCAAGGTAGCTGCCGCGCAAGATGGCGCGGCTCTGCAGACCCAGATAGCGATACTCCCCCATCAACATGCCGCCGCGTGCGGTGATAGTGCGTGGGGTGAAGGTCGCATCCTGATTGGGGGCGATATTCCAGTAGATGGGCAGGCTAAAGTCGGTGCCGTTGCGCTCGGATGTGCCGAAGGTCGGTGGCAACAGGCCACTTTTGCGCCCCTCCAGGGGAAAGTTGAGATAGGGGCTGTAGAAGAATGGTACGCCCATGAAGGAGAGGGTGGCGTGCCACGCCTCGCCTGTATTGCTGTTGCGATCCAGTAGCAGTTCATCGGCCTTGAGTTGCCAGTCCGGGTCCTGCGGATCGCAGGTGGTGTAGCGCAGTTGGTAGAGGTTGGCGTGTTGCGGGTCGGCCACTTCGATGCGCTCGGCGCTGCCGGCACCGTGGGTATCGCGGATGAGAAACTGCGCCTGTTCGAAGTTGCCGCTCTCTTTGCTCAGAT
This sequence comes from Thiohalomonadaceae bacterium, assembly GCA_050302275.1. GTDB lineage: Bacteria > Pseudomonadota > Gammaproteobacteria > Thiohalomonadales > Thiohalomonadaceae > JAPHTQ01. The sequence continues at coordinate 24,330 of JBNLAT010000024.1, forward strand.
CCATCTGTGCCCGGGTGCTGTCGATGCGCAAACCACCGCTGCGATAGCTGGTATTGCCTTCGAGCCGTAGCAGATCGTTGCGTTTGTCGTATTCGGCCTGGTCGCCCAGTAGCATGGCATTGTTACGTTGCACTACCACATTGCCACGCAGGCGGGTGATGCCATCGGCTTCGGCATAGGCTTCGTCGGCATCGACCCGGGTACTGCCTTTGCTCAATGACGCATCGCCGCTATAGCTATCGTTCTGTTGCGGCAGGGGACAGAGTGACCAGCGTGCATCTTCCTGTGCCGCCCCGATAGCGGGAGCGATCAGCAGGATGGCGAATGCCGCTGTCGTTTGTCTGTTCACGCGGGATTTAAAACTGTTTTAAGGGTTCGGCTTCAAAGTCGGCTAAAATCGCACAGTTTCTGCTACCCGGCAACGGGATTACCGAGAATGCGGCTAAAATTGCGGCTTGCTGAACGGTTCGCATTGTCCACCGTACCTATCTGGCATACTCTGTGCGCAAACCACCAAGCGAGGATTATAAAAATGCGTAAGGTTCTTTTTGCTGCACCACTGCTTCTTCTGGCCGTCGAGGCGAATGCCGCTGACAATATCGATTCCCTTGGTAGTCTGGCCGATCAGGCCGCGTTCCGTGCTTTTTCCGAAGATCTTTCCGCCGCGATTAGCTACAAGGCGGTGATCCCCGCCGAGTCGATGGGTATCACCGGCTTCGATATCGGTGTCGAGGCAACTGCTACTTCCCTTGCCAACAAGACAGAGTTTGATGCTGCCTGTGGCGGTTGCGGTGCGGATCAGATCATTATCCCCAAGGTCCACCTGCACAAAGGGCTGCCCCTGGGTATGGATATTGGATTCATGATGGCCTCGGTGCCCAACAGCAACATCAAGCTGACCGGGGCCGAGTTCCGTTACGCCATTGTCGAGGGTGGTGTGGCGATGCCTGCGGTGGCCGCCCGTATCACCTACAGCAAACTGGATGGTGTCGATCAACTTTCCATGAGTACCACCGGTCTGGAGTTGAGTGTCTCCAAAGGCTTCGCCATGGTAACCCCCTATGCGGGTATTGGTCAGAACTGGGTGAAAAGCGACAGCTCGCTGTGGAATAGCGAAGACTACACCCAGACCAAGACCTATCTCGGGGTGAACGTCAATTTCGGCCTGATGAATCTGGCCTTCGAGACCGACAAAACCGGCGATAGCAGCAGCACCAGCCTCAAGTTCGGTTTCCGCTTCTAAAAGCGGGTTGATGTCATCATGGCGCAACGCCTGGCACTGCTGAGGCAATGGCTGGATGGTGAGTTGGGGATGGCCGGGTTCGATATCGAACCGGCCTCCGCCGACGCCAGCTTTCGCCGCTATTTTCGTGTCACTCACAACGGCAAGAGCCATATTGTGATGGATGCGCCGCCCGACAAGGAAGACATCCATCCCTTCGTCCGTATCGGCAGGCAACTGCACAGCATCGGACTAAACGTCCCGGAAATCCTGGCCGAGAATTTCGCCCAGGGTTTTTTATTGCTTGGTGATCTTGGCTCGCGCCAGTATCTGGATGAACTGGACGAACAGAATGTCGATAGTCTCTATGGTGATGCCATGGGGGCGTTGGCGACCCTGCAGGCGAGCGGTCCGGGTGCTGAGGCGTTGCCGCCCTATGATCGGCAGCTGTTGTGGCGGGAGATGGAGTTGTTCCGCGACTGGTTGCTGTACAAGCACCTGGGGATTACACCAAATGGTTCGATCCTCAAACTGCTCAACGAGACCTTTGCCCTGTTGGCGGATAACGCACTGGCGCAACCTGCGGTGAGCGTTCATCGCGACTACCATTCGCGCAACCTGATGGTCTGCAAACAGAATCCGGGCATCCTCGATTTTCAGGACGCCGTCTACGGACCAGTTACCTATGATCTGGTTTCTCTGCTGCGTGATTGCTACATCGCCTGGCCGCGGGAGCGGGTCGAGCGTTGGGCGCTGGACTATCACGACCTTGCTGTGGCGCAGGGTATTCTGAAGGAACCTCAGCAGGAGCGTTTTCTGCGCTGGTTCGACCTGATGGGAGTTCAGCGCCATCTCAAGGCCAGCGGTATCTTCGCCCGCCTGAATCACCGTGACGGCAAGTCCGGTTACCTCAAGGACATCCCCCGCACTCTGGAGTATGTGGTGGAAGTGAGCGCCCGCTACGCGGAGCTAACCCCCTTCAGAAATCTGCTTGAGGAACATGTGTTGCCAGAGCTGGTCGAACAGAGACATTTCGGCTGAGGAGTTAGGAGCATGGGTTACCTGCAGAAGGTATGGCGCAACAATCGCGGGGTGTTGCTGTTCATTGTACTGATGTCGCTGTTCCGCAGCGTGGTGGCGGACTGGAATCATGTTCCCAGCGGTTCGATGCAACCCTCCATCCTGATTGGCGATCGTATTCTGGTCGATAAACTGGCCTACGATCTGCGCCTGCCGTTCAGCCATGTATCCCTGCTGCAACTGGGCCAGCCGCAACGCGGTGACATTGTTATCTTCGATTCTGCCGCGGCCGATGAACGCCTGGTAAAGCGTCTGATCGGCTTACCTGGTGATCGGGTGGCGATGCGTAACAATCGGCTCTGGTTGAACGGGAAATGGCTGTCGTACCAGCCGTTGAGGCAGGGAGACGACGGAATTGTCGTGAGTGAGACGATCAAGGGACATGCGCATCCTGTGCACTGGGCTGAGCAGCCCTCCCAACTCAGTAACTTCGGTCCGGTGACCGTGCCCGAAGGAAGTTACCTGATGTTGGGGGATAACCGCGACAACAGCGCCGATTCACGGGTTATCGGTTTTGTGCCGCGTTCCGAGATCGTTGGGCGTGCTGAGAAAGTGGTCGTGTCATTCAATTACGAAAACTACTACCTGCCGCGAAATGATCGGCTGTGGCAGGCATTGCCGTGAGATAGCTTCTACATGTCGAAGCCTGCCTGACGGTACAACTCCTTGGCCTTCTCTTCATCCTGCGGTACACCATTGCCCTCCTGATAGAGCATACCCAGCGTAGTCAGGGAGCCCACCAGCCCCTGCGCCGCGGCCTGTTCGAACCACTTCACCGCTTCGCCAAGGTCTTTTTCTACCCCTTCACCTTCCATGTACATAAAGCCCATGCCGTGTTGAGCCATGGCATGGCCCTGTTCGGCGGCGGCGCGCATGTACTTCACCGCCTCGCTCAGATTCTGCGTTCCGATAAGGCCGTTCTGATGCATGATGGCGACCCGATACTGGGCCTCTGTGTTACCGCTCTCGGCGAGGGGGGAGAGTAGTTGCATCGCGGTACCGAAGTGCTTGCCTTCGAAGGCGCTGATGCCGCTTTTCAGGTCCATATCGTCGTTGTTGATTTGCATCGCAGTTCCCGGGAGTTTGAGTTAACCCACAGGATGGAGTGGCGTGGCGCCTATTTCAAGGCAAGGCGGGATCAGGCGGCCAGATAGCGGGCGATAGCGTCCACCTCGGCGAGGCCTTCGATGTGGATTTCCATAACGTAGCGAGCCTTGTCGAGGGTAATGCCGAGAGCATTGAGTACGCTGGCAGGCGGTACGTCTTCCGCAGCATCGCCGATACCGTAGGCCTTGAGCAGGCTGTTGGCCAGTAGCACCAGATTCGGGTAAGCGGAACAGGCGCCCTGATAGGACTCGTTGTGATGTTCGCGCAGCGCGACCTGCAGGGCATCGGGCATGTGCCAGGCCTGCATCAGTTCGGCACCGATCTGGGTGTGACTGATTCCGAGGGTTCGTTTTTCGATCAGGGTCCAGGGGATTTCCGGGTTGGCGCCGATAACCCGATTGAGAATGTAGTACTCGGGCTTGAGCAGGTGGCCCAGTACCAGAAAACCGAAGTTGTGTAGTAGACCACTCAGATAGGCCAGCCCGGGATTGACCTCCATGTGTTTCGGCAGCAGGGTACAGAGACCCTGGCAGAGGGTGGCGCAGTGCAGCGCATTGCGCCACAGGTTATCACGGCCCAGCGGGCCTTCACGGGGGATGTCGAAGGGACGCAGGGCACTGATCCCCAGGGCGGTGTTGATCGCCTTGTCGAAACCCAGCACCTGGCGGATCGCCTGACCTACGGTCTCGATCTCGTCGGGATAGCCGTAAATGGGGGAGCGGGCCTGACGCAGCAACTGTACGCTGAGGCTGGGATCGGTCTCCACCACATCGGTTAACTGCTCGATAGAGGCATCCGGGTCATGGTAGAGGCGCAGGAGCTGTGCGCTGAGGTTGCCGATGGACGGCAACTCGTGCAGGCAGGCCAGGCGCTCCTGGATGCCATCGACCGGGCGTAGCTCGCGGATATTGTGCTGGCGGGCGAAGCTATCGCTATTGAGAAATTCACGCTCGTCGCCTTTGAGCAGACGCACCGGGGTGGAGAAAACGCCGTGTTTGGAATAGCGGTGCAGGTGGCGGAAATGCTCGCCGCTTAGGCGCGCCAGCAGCCGTTTGCTGCCTGGTTCCAGATAGACGATCTCCTGCTCCAGCAGTGAGTCGTCGATCACCGCCTGAATACCGAAGGGAATCGCCAGCGGCGGTACGGTGCCCAGCTCACAACCCTTGAATACATGATGGGCGGCGCTGCGCTCTACGGGCTCCAGCTCTCGCTGGAGTAATTCGAACAGCTGGGAGAAGTTGATCGCATTGGCTAGTGGCAGGACGGCCAGTAGCACACCCTCTTCGTCACCGAGCAGGACCGCCCGTGCGACTAACTCGGGGCGAATACCTGCCTGGACGACCGCCTGTTGCAGGGAATCTGCAGGTTCGTGTTCAATCGTCTTAAATTCCACATCATTTCGATGCAGATAACTTAAAACCGGGTTAGTGATAGCCATTATTGCGTCCGGTGCATTACATTCTCCGGTTAAATTTAGCGCAAAAGCGCGCTGGACATGGGGGATTTTTCTGCCTTTTATGGATAATGGGGGGCGAACGGCGGTATTCAGGCGATAAACGCGTATGATGAGAGAGAAAAAGGGGAGGGGAAGGCACAGATGAAAGCGATGATACTCGCAGCCGGGCGGGGTGAGCGTATGCGCCCACTCACCGACAATACCCCAAAACCGTTGTTACAGGCAGGTGGACAACCACTGATCGAATATCACCTGCGAGCCCTCGCCGAGGCAGGTTTTGAGCAGGTGGTGATTAATCACGCCCACCTGGGAGAACAACTGGAGCAGACCCTGGGCGATGGCAGTCACTTCGATCTCGCGATTCAATATTCGCCGGAAGGGACCGCGCTGGAGACGGGGGGCGGAATATTCCATGCCCTGCCGTTGTTGGGGGAGGAGCCCTTCCTGGTGGTCAACGGCGATGTCTGGACCGATTACCCCTATGAGCGCCTGCGCACTCAGGCGGTACAATTGGCCCATCTGGTGCTGGTGGATAATCCGCCGCAACACCCCAAAGGAGATTTTGCCCTGCTGGATGGCCGGGTGAGTGATACCGAAGGTGAGCGACTAACCTTTTCCGGGATCGGTGTCTATCGCGCCGAACTGTTCGCCGGGTGTAAGCCGGGCGGTTTTCCATTGGCGCCGATATTGCGTCGCGCCATCGCCGCCGATCTGGTGAGCGGTGAGCACTATCAGGGACGCTGGTTCGATATTGGTACCCCTGAGCGACTGCAGCAACTGGACGACATACTGCGACAGGAAGCCTAATTATGGGGCAGGAGATCGAGTCGGCGCGTTTTAACAAACAGGACTTTGCCCGCTTCGGCAAACGCCTGGCGGTGGAGACCGAGTTACTGCAGCAGTGGTTTAACGAACACGCCCTCTCCGAGCAGCACGCCATCGGCGGTTTCGAGCTGGAGGCGTGGTTGGTGGATCGGCAGGGTGAGCCGGCGCCGATTAACGAAGAGTATCTGGCGCTGCTCGGCGACAGTGCCCTCTACAGTCCTGAGTTGTCACGCTTTAACGTCGAGATCAACAGCTCGCCACAGGCACTCTATGGTGATGCGCTGGAAAGTATGCATCGTGAATTGAGCGCTAACTGGGGCCGTTGCCAGCAGGTGGCGCAGGAGCTGGGTGCTGATTTGTTGATGATTGGTATCCTGCCGACCCTGCGCGAATCGATGCTGACCCTGGCCAATATGTCGCGCATGGAGCGCTACCGTGCGCTCAACGAACAGGTGTTGCGTCTGCGCGGTGGCAAGCCGCTGGAGCTCGATATCGTCGGCGAGGAGCATCTGCAGACCACCCACGGCGATGTGATGCTGGAGGCGGCCACCACCTCGTTCCAGATCCACCTGCAGGTCGATCAGTCACAGGCGGCGCGTTTCTATAACGCCGCACAGATCATCTCCGCGCCGATGGTGGCGATAAGCGCCAATTCACCGCTGCTGTTCGGCAAGCGCCTGTGGCAGGAGACCCGTATTCCGCTGTTTGAACAGGCGGTAGCGGTAGGCGGGATCGCCGCCGGCGCCTTTGGTCCGCTGCGCCGGGTCTCTTTCGGCAGCGGCTATGTGCGGCGGAGCATGATGGAGTTGTATAGCGAAAACGCCGAACACTTTCCGGTCCTGTTACCCGTCTCGCTGGGCGATGACCCGAGCCAGCTGCCCCATCTGCGGCTACACAACGGCACTATCTGGCGCTGGAATCGACCGCTGGTCGGCTTCGATGAGGATGGTCGGCCACACCTGCGTATTGAGCATCGGGTGGTGGCTGCAGGACCCAGCGTGGTCGATACCATCGCCAATGCCGCCTTCTTTTATGGTCTGGTCGCTGCGCTGGCCACCCAGGAACAGGCGCCGGAACATCAGCTCGAATTTTTCCAGGCGCGGGATAATCTCTATGCGGCGGCCCGTTACGGGATGCAGGCGCAGGTCACCTGGCTCGATGGTTGGCGCGGGCGCATGAGTGAACTGCTGCCGCATCTGCTGGAGCAGGCACACCGGGGATTGCAGCAGCTGGATTGTTCCGCTTCGCTGAGTAATTTCTACCTGTCGATCATCGAGCAACGGCTGAAAACCCGGCAGACCGGTGCCGCCTGGCAACTGGCCTATCTGGATCGTCACGGCGGCGATCTGGCTGAACTGGTGGCGGCCTATCGTGAACGGCAGGAGGGCGGTAAGCCGGTGCATGAGTGGAGCATTTAGATTAAGAGATATGCGATGTTGACGGAACTCGAATCACTGCCTGAAGGCCTGTTGGACCTTCCCTGCGAACGACTGCATGAGAAGTTGTCGGGCCCGACCCTGCTCCATCTACCGGGGCGGCGCGAACAGCCGCTGTTCGTTTCAGTATTGCTGCACGGTAACGAAGATACCGGCTGGGAGGCGATGCGCGCCCTGCTGGCGAAGTATCAGGGGCAGGAGTTGCCGCGGGCACTCTCGATATTCATTGGCAATGTCAGCGCGGCGCGTGAGCGGATGCGCCATCTCGACGGCCAGCCCGATTTCAATCGTATCTGGCGTGGCGGCGATAGCGCGGAGGCGCAGATGGCAGGGCAGATAGCGGAGATCATGCGTCGGCGTCAGGTCTTCGCCAGCATCGATATTCACAACAACACCGGTCTTAATCCCCACTACGCCTGCATTAATGTGCTGGAGCAGGAGTTTCTCCATCTTGCGACACTGTTCAGTCGTACCGTGGTCTATTTCACCACCCCCGATTCAGTGCAGTCGCGCGCCTTTAGCGCTATCTGTCCGGCGGTGACAGTGGAGTGTGGCAAGAGCGGCCAGAGTCATAACACGGCACATGCGCTGGAATTTGTCGAAGCGGCACTGCACCTGGATCACTTTCCTGAGCAACCTTTGGCAACCTCCGATTACGAGCTGTTTCATACCGTGGCAACGGTGAAGGTGCCCGCCGATGTAGATTTCGCCTTCAGTCCACAGCAGGCGGAACTGGTATTCCCAGAGGATCTGGACCGGCTCAATTTTCGTGAATTACCGGCAGGGACCGAACTGGGGCGAGTGAAAGATTCTCAGTTACGACTCAAGGCGCAAAGCGAGAGTGGTAGTGACGTGACCGCCGACTACTTTGCGCTCGATAACGGCAGTCTGATCACCCGTCGAGTAGTGATGCCGTCGATGCTGACACTGGACGAGCGGATAATTCGTCAGGACTGTCTTTGTTACCTGATGGAGCGATTGCCCGCGCTCGGTTGACAGAATGCAATCCGTTGTTCAATTGATGTACGTCAACTCTGATACACCTTTCTGCATGGTAAAACGGTATCCCTTTTCGCATTGATGGAATTGAAAACTCTGTCACAGATATATGAGCGCTGCTGGCTCATCTTTTAGTGGTAGATCGGTGTTTCCCTCGCCGATCCGTTTTATTCAGAGAGTGTGTCATGAGTGACAAGCGGTACCAGCTGGTTTACACAGGGAAACTTAAACCTGGAGTGAATGCTGAAACGGTTAAAAGTAATCTGGTTCTCTCCATGGGGATTAGTGAAGAAAAGGCCAGCCAACTGGTTAAGGACGAACCAAAAATGCTCAAGCGTTGCGCCACTGCGGTGGATGCGCAGGTCCTGGCGGAGAAATTCGATCAGGCGGGCATCATTTGTATTGTGCGTGACGGCGGTGGTGCTTCATCCGTCGATGCGGGCAATGAGAGTTCATTGCTGAGTCTGTTGAAGAAGCAGCCGGCACAGGATGACAACCATTCTTCCCTGTTGCACCGCATGTTCAACGGACGACAGCGAAGCAAGCGCGCCTGATCTCCCGCATCCGGATTTTTTCTGATCGGTAACGCCAGCCTGGCAGGGTAGTTGCGCCCTGGCCGGGCTATTCTGTTGTCACCAACAGTTCATCCCCCCTTCATCCCACTGTCACAGACCCGGCGCAGAGTAGGGCTCAGTTATGCAAAAGACTGAGTGTGAAATGGGCAGGCATTTACGTATCGCCGTCGTAACAGAAACCTGGGCGCCCGAGATCAACGGTGTGGCGATGACCCTTGGCCAGCTGGTGTCACGTTTGCAGCAGCGCGGACATCGCCTGCAGCTGGTGCGACCAGCCCGACCGGGCGAGAGGCGCTGCAGCACTGAAGAGCTGGTACGGGTGTCTGGTATGGCTATCCCAGGCTACCGTGAATTGCGCTTTGGTCTGCCTGCAGCGGGTGCGCTCAAACGTGCCTGGCAACTCTATCGTCCCGATGTGATCTACGTCGCCACCGAAGGGCCGTTGGGCTGGTCGGCGATCCGTACCGCCGAGCGACTCGGTATTCCCGCAGTCAGTGGTTTTCACACCCAGTTCCACCAGTACAGCGGTTATTACGGCGCAGCCTGGTTGCAGCCGCTGATCTATGGGTACCTCAAATCGCTGCACAACCGCACCGCCTGTACCCTGGTGCCGACCGAGGCGATGCGCCTCGGCATGATGAGTGAGTTCGATAATGTGCGCGTACTGGGACGCGGCATCGATACCGCACTGTTCAATCCGCGGCATCGCTGCGAAAAACTGCGGCGCGAGTGGGGTGCGGGTGAAGGAGACAGCGTTTTTCTCTACGTTGGGCGACTGGCGCGGGAGAAGAACATCGACACTGTGTTGCGCACCTTCCTCCGTTTACGTCACGGCAACGAGCGGGCACGGCTGGTGCTGGTGGGCCACGGTCCCGACTATCAGCGTCTGTATGAGCGGCATGAAGGGGTGATCTTTGTCGGTAGTCGTGTCGGTGACGATCTGGCACGTCACTACGCCTCCGCCGATGCCTTCCTTTTCCCAAGCCAGAGCGAGACCTTCGGCAATGTGGTGCTGGAGGCGATGGCCAGCGGCCTGGCGGTGGTGGCCTACGATGAGGCGGCAGCGGGAATACATATTCGCCACGGCGAAAACGGCCTGCTGGCAGAGAGTGGCGATATCGCGGCCTTTCTACGCCACAGCAGCACCCTGCTGAACAACCACGCCTTTCGCGGCGAGTTGGGCCGGAGTGCTCGTCGCAGTATGGAAGGGATTTCCTGGGAGACGGTGACCGATGAGTTTGCACGCGTCCTTGGCGGATGCGTTATGCAGGAGGTGGAAGATGACGCTGACCAGTGTGTTGCAGCGGATTTCAGTCGCTGACGGCAATCTTTGCCTGTTCCTCAATCGCATGTCACACCGACAGGCGTTGGCGGTACTGTTCCGTTTTATCTCGCGTATCGGTGACGGGATCTTCTGGTATTCACTGATGTTGGTGCTGCCGCTGCTCTATGGCTGGCCCGGGGTGACGGCAACCGGGGCGATGGCTATCGTTGGCCTGCTCAATCTGTGGCTCTATCGCAAGTGCAAACACTCCGTCTCCCGCGAGCGCCCCTTCGTTACCCTGGCGCCGATTAACCTGGCCGGGGTGCCTCTGGACCGCTTTAGTTTCCCCTCGGGCCACACCCAGCATGCGGTCGGCTTTTCCGTTACCGCGGTAGCCTTCTTTCCGCAGCTGGCGCTGGCGCTCTATCCGGTCGCCTTCCTGGTGGCCCTGTCCCGACCCCTGCTCGGTCTTCACTATCCCTCCGATGTCCTGATCGGCGGTGTGTTGGGCTATAGCGTCTCCCAGCTGGTCCTTGCCCTCTTTTTCCTCGGCGCTTGAAGTAATTCACACCGCGCTGCATAGTGCTTACACTAGACTGAATAACTATAAGTAGATGCACATCGATGCATCCTTTTTTATCGCCGCGACGTTTTTCCAATAATACAAAACAATAAACTGCTGCAGGGTTGCCTCCGATCACCCTGCGTAGAGGGAAAAGGCTCTCTATGGATAACCCGTTCATGCGCTGGTTGCTGGCGCGTCCCCTGACCCAGCAAATCACGCTGGCCATGCTGCTGATGTTCCTTGCGGCAGCGGGTAGCGTGGGTTTTACCCTTTATGAGCTGGACCTGCGTAAGCACGACTATGTGGTGCTTAATCTGGCTGGACAGCTGCGCGCCCTCTCCCAGGGTATGGTGCGCGAGAGTCTCCATTTCCAGGAGCATGCCGATTCGGCATCGGCGGCAGCCATCTATCAGAAAAACCTCAGTCAGCAGGCAGAGCTGTTCGGTCAGATTGTCACTTCCCTGCAGCAGCGATATCTACCGCCGGAGCTGACCGGGCGTAATGAGCCACTGGTCTGTTCCTGGGATCAGCAATCCATCGCCCAACTGGATCTTACTGCGCGCACCTGGCAGGAGTTCAGCAAGGGCATCGGCCCGGCGCTGAGTGACGGCAATGATATCGAAGCGATGCGTCAGGCTGCCGCCTTCATCATGGAAAACGAGGGCTGGTTGACGGTGGTGGCCGCCAACCTGACCAACGCCTTCCAGGAGATGATGGAAGGCAAGATGCAGGCAATCAGCAAGTTCAACCAGGGCTCGCTGCTCTTCTCCCTGCTGGCGGTGATCGCCCTGCTGCTGATGCTCTACTACAGCTTCATCTTCCCGCTACGCCAGACCATGAGCGGCGTTGAGCGGATCGCCAACGGCGAGTTCGGCTTTCAGATCCCGCAACAGGGTAGTCGTGAGCTGGGCCATATGGTTGGCAGGCTCAACCTCTTCTCCCGCCGCATTCACTCTATTTTCCAGCTGACCGACCGCATCAGTCAGGCCAACACTCTGAGCGAGACCCTGCGCTTCGTCTTCAACGAATTTCGTACTCTGCTGCCGTTGGACTGGGTGGGGATGCTGGAGTTGGACGCCAGCGGCGACCGTTTTGTTCTGCAGCACCGTTTCACCGAAGGCGAAACGAAACTCAATGAGGGTGATACCTTCCTCGCCCGGGGAACCCAACTCGGTAGCGCGATGAGCGAAAGAAGGCCGCTGCACCTGCCTGACCTGGAAAAGATCGCTGCGGAAGACGAAAAGGCGGAGTTTGCCGCCAGACTGGCCGAGGATGGCAGGCTTTCAGCGCTGTTCTTCCCGCTGGTCGAAGGGGAGTGGTCGGCGGTGGTGGCCTTTGCGGTGAGTGCACGGGATGCCTATACCCCGGAACATCTCGAACTGCTCGGCAATATCGCGGTACAGGTGGCACACGGATTTGAAAAGACCGTGGTGACCGAGAATCTGGTTATTACCGCGGTGGCGGGGTTAGCGAAACTGGCCGAGAGCCGCGACGTGGATACCGGCGATCACCTGTTGCGTATGGCCCGCTATGCCTCGCTGATTGCAGAAGAGTTGCGCCGGGAAGGTCCGTATCAGGAGCGGGTCAACAGCGATCTGGTACGCGATATTTTCCGTTTCGCTCCGATGCACGATATCGGCAAGGTGGGGATTCCGGACAGCATTCTGCTCAAGCCTGACAAGCTCGGCTCCGATGAATGGCATGAGATGCGCCGTCACCCGATTATCGGCGGCGAGGTGCTGCGTCGCTGTGAGATGCAGATGAACGCAGTGGGCCACAGCATGTTCAAGGTGGCCATCGAGATCGCTGAATGCCACCACGAAAAATTTGATGGTACAGGTTACCCCAGCGGTTTGAGTGGTGATGCGATCCCGTTGAGTGCACGCGTCGTGACCGCCGCCGATGTGTTTGATGCTCTTACTTCTAAACGCCCCTACAAGGAGGCCTGGTCGGTGGATCGGGCGCTGAGCATGTTCCGCGAGGAGGCGGGCAAGCAGTTCGATCCGGTAGTGGTGGAAGCGATGGAGCGTGCCATGCCGCGAATAATGGAGGTTTACATGCAGCTACGCCACGTCTGATTTCGTGGCAAAAAGGAGGTGAGGAATCGTCGTAAGTTATTGTGAATATTATAAAAAAGTGATGTAGAAACCCGTAGTAACAAGGGGGCTCTCTCGCTATACTCGAAGATGTTGTCCGTTTTATTCCAGAGGAGAACAGTGCGGTTTTTCTGCCCTGTGTGAATTGATGGACAGCTAAGGGAATTGTTTAAAAATAGTTTGAGGTTTAGCTTATGCGTACTGGTACTGTGAAGTGGTTTAATAACACCAAAGGCTTTGGTTTTATTGCGCCAGCAGAAGGGGGGGAGGACGTCTTCGTTCACTTTTCGGCCATTCAGGGTGACGGTTACCGTACTCTGAACGAAGGTCAGAATGTTAGCTTCGAAGTGGAACAAGGCCCCAAAGGTCTTCAGGCGACCCAGGTCAGCGTCGTCGAATAAAGCCTGCTGTTTACTGACCTAAAGGCCCCGCCGAAAGGCGGGGTCTTTGTTTCATCCGGCAAAATATTCTTACCGCATAGTCCATCACCAAATTACCCGCTCTGGAATATGGGCTTATTTGGAATTATTCTAAAAATCCCCATTGATCGAGTGTGGATGTCGGCGTACTATACCCGACTCTAATCGTAGGTAATTTGCTAACCCTCATTGAAACTAAGGAGATAGGACTGTGGGCGTATTAGTTGGCCGCGAGGCTCCCGACTTTACCGCTAATGCCGTACTGGGCACTGGCGAGATCATTCCCGATTTCAATCTGAAGAAAAACATCAAAGGCAAATATGCGGTTGTCTTTTTCTATCCGCTCGACTTTACCTTCGTTTGTCCTTCCGAGCTGATCGCCTTCGATCACCGTCTGGAAGAATTCAAAAAGCGTAATGTGGAAGTGATTGGTGTCTCTATCGACTCCCACTATACCCACAACGCATGGCGTAACACCGCCATTAAAGATGGTGGTATCGGTGCAGTTAAATACCCGCTGGTTGCCGACATCGACCACGCTATCTGCAAGGCCTATGACGTTGAGCACCCGGAAGCGGGCGTTGCCTTCCGTGCCTCCTTCCTCATCGACACCGCTGGCAATGTTCGTCACCAGGTTGTGAACGACCTGCCGCTGGGCCGCAACATCGACGAAATGCTGCGCATGGTCGACGCCCTGCAGTTCACCGAAGAGCACGGCGAAGTTTGCCCGGCTGGTTGGAACCAGGGCGACAAAGGTATGACCGCAACTCCCGATGGTGTTGCCTCCTACCTGGCGGATAACGCCGATAAGCTGTAAGAATTATTCTTCGCAGCAAGAAAAAGCCGGGCTAAGCCCGGCTTTTTTGTTGTGAATGTTTGTTTATTGAACGTTATCTCAAAACCAGGATTCGTGCCTGGAGACAAGACGCAAAGTTTTCGAGGAGCGGAGTTTACCGTTTGTAAATGAGCACCGGAGAAAGCTTTGCAACACAGTATCCGGGTACGAAGACGGTTTTGAGCTAGAGACTGGCCTTGTCCTGGGCATGTAGTTTTTCATAACGCTCCTGATCCTTCAGGCAGCGGCGTGCAGTTGGGTTGGCCTTGAGTCGTTCGTACGGGATCTCGATGCCGCAGTCTTCACATACCGCGTACTCGCCGTCGTACATCCGTTGTTGTGCCGCTTCCACTTCGCGTAGGGCACGGATCGACTGACCGATGGATGCGGCATTGATATCGCTCAGCAGGTCGGCGACCGACTCGTCGCCTGAATCGTGGGTCTCCCCGGCGACATCACTGTACTGTTCCTGATCATGACGCAGCAACTCCTCGCGGATGTCCTGGCGCAGTTGCAGGCGTTGCCCTTCGAGGGTCTGCTGTAGTTCGCTTAGCTGTTTCTTGCTTAGATGACTCATGAGTTGGTTCCACTAATACCCATCACTATTATTGTCGACCCAGCGGCTGCCATCTTCCAGTTCCTCTTTTTTCCAGAACGGGGCGCGGGACTTCAGCGCCTCCATAATGTGACGGCAGGCCTCGAAGGCCTCCTTGCGGTGGGCGGACCAGACTGCCACCAGCACGATCGGTTCGTTGGGTTGTAGTTCACCGACCCGATGCAGTACCAGCTCATCCAGTAGCGGCCAGCGCTGACCTGCCTCGTCGACGATCCGTGCCAGCTCCTTTTCGGTCATTCCCGGGTAGTGCTCCAGGGACATGCCCTGCACCTCGTCACCCTGGTTGAAGTCGCGCATGGTGCCGACGAAGACCGCGCTGGCGCCATACTTGCCCGCAGCATGTTTATGGACCGCGTTTTGCTCGTAATGTTGCAACTCGTCCCACGGCTGGAACGCAGACTCGCGGATCTCGATCTTCACCTCAGCCCCCGGTTACGGGTGGAAAGAACGCCACCACATCGCCGCTGTGGACCTCGCAATTGGGCTCGCAATACTCTTCGTTGATTGCCACCAGGATATTCGTTGGCATGGCCTTGCCGCCGGAAGCGGACAGCCAGACATCGGCGGCAGTGGCGACTTCGCCGATCTCCACCGTTGCCCCGTCGCAGCCCATCTGTTCACGCAGGCTGGCAAAAAACTTTACTTTAACCGTCATCGTGGTTGCCCTCGAAGGTGCGCTGTTGTTTGCGCCATACACGGCCTGAGCCTATCATGATTGCCCCGAAGCGACCATTGATGACATTTAGCACAATGAGCAAATTAACCCACTTCAACAGCAGCGGCGAAGCCCACATGGTGGACGTCGGTGATAAGGCGACATCCCGGCGCATCGCCGTGGCCGAGGGACGCATCAGCATGCAGCCCGAGACCCTGGCGCTGATCCTCAAGGGTGAGTCGAAAAAGGGGGACGTGCTGGGTGTGGCGCGCATCGCCGGCATTATGGCGGCGAAGAAGACCGCCGATCTGATCCCGCTCTGCCATCCGCTGATGCTGAGCAGTGTCTCCATCGATCTTGAGCCAATGCAAGAAGAGCACGCGGTACGCTGTGTCGCCACGGTCGAAACCGCCGGACAGACCGGGGTGGAGATGGAGGCGCTAACCGCGGTGCAGGTAACCCTGCTGACCATCTACGACATGTGTAAGGCGGTCGACCGCGGTATGACGATGGAAGGGATTCGCCTGCTCGAGAAGGCGGGTGGTAAGTCGGGACACTGGTTACGCGAAACTTAGTTCTTACTCTTACCTTGCATATGGTCGAGCATGCCGTTAATCCCGTATTGCCGCGCTAGCATGCTGAACTCCTGGCGATAGTGGTTCACCGCGCTGTTCCCGTTGGCCACCACATCGTAGACCTTCCAGCCGCTCTCCCCACGATAGAAGTGAAAATCGAGCTGTACCGGATAGGTGTTGGCGCTGAAGACCTTCACTCCCAGACTGACATCACCGCCGCGCAGATCACCACGTGGACGTAGATACTGCAGTCGGGTCTGTTCATAGCCAGTAAGCTGCTGCAGCATCGCGCCGATAAAACGTTCACGTAATTCCCGGGTGAAGCGTTCACGCTGTTGCGGGTTGAAGTAACGATTCAGTGTACCCGCAGCCCAGTAACTCATGCGCTGGAAATCGAAGAACGGCGCGATCTCCTGCTCCAGAAACTGGCGCAACTCATCCGGGGGGATGCCCTTGTTGTCGTCGAGATAGCCGGTGAGGATGTCGATGCCGCGGCGCAGGATCATCGCCGGTTCGGCCAGATCATTCGGCGCGTACGGCGTTGCGTAGGGCTGCGGATAGGCAGGCTGGTAGGGTGGGTAAGAGACGGGCGCGGCCAGCAGTGCCGATGTCGGTAACAGTACCGCCACCATCAACATCACCGCACGCATCTCCACCCTCCCGTTAATTTTTTCTGTTTGCGAGAGGATACCACAACGGTATGCGCTAGAAGCCCTTTCAAAATTAGGGCTCGTGCTCGGAGACAAGGCGCGAAGTCTGTGAGGAGCGCAGTTTACCGGTAGTAAATGAGTACCGGAACAGGCTTTGCAACGCCGTATCAGAGTACGAGAACAATTTTGAGAGTGCTTCTTACTCGATGCGGCATGCCTCATCGAAGGTTAAACGTGGTCCACGCTGATGGAGTTTCTCTGTCGTACCATGACCAATGGCGCAGATGAAATTGGCCTGGACCTTACCGCCGGGAAAGAAGGCCGCTTCGACGGCTGCTTTGTCGAAGCCAGACATCGGCCCACAGTCGAGGCCCAGGGAGCGTGCTGCCAGCATCAGGTAGGCGCCCTGCAGGGTACTGTTACGCATGGCGTTCTCGGCGATCTTGTCGGGCTTGCCCGTATACCATGAGCGGGCATCAGTGTGAGGAAAGAGCTTCGGCAGTTGCTCGTAGAACTCCATGTCCATACCGATGATCGCCACCACCGGCGCAGTCATCGACTTATCGACATTACCCTTATCCAGACAGGGTTTGAGTTTCTCCTTCGCCTCGGCGCTTTTGACGAAAACGATGCGTGCCGGACAACTGTTGGCGGCGGTCGGCCCCCATTTCATCAAATCGTATAACGCGTGCAACAACGCATCGTTTATCGGCTGGCTGCTCCAGGTGTTATAACTGCGTGCCTCGCGAAACAGTTGATCCAGGGCGGTATCCGTTAGCGGCTGCTTGCTCATGTCAATAAACTCCGTACGTATGTTTCTGGACAGGTCATGATCCTGTCTCCATCATAGACCCATGTCGATAACTCCGCCCACCAGTGAAGCAGAACTGCTGCAACGTTGCCACGAAATCGCCGGACTCAGTCTGGGCGAACTAGCGGCGCGTGTCGGTGTGGTAGTGCCGGATAACCTGCTGCGGCAAAAGGGTTGGGTCGGGCAATTGCTGGAACAGATATTGGGCGCCGATGCCCAGTCGCTGGCTGAGCCGGACTTCCGTGGTATCGGTGTCGAACTCAAAACCCTTCCCGTGGATAACAACGGCCTGCCCCGCGAATCGACCTACGTCTGCACCGTACCGCTGGAAGAGGGACTCGAACCCACCTGGGAAGCGAGCTGGGTGCGACGCAAACTCTCCCGCGTTTTGTGGTTGCCGGTTGAAGCGGAGCGGGAGATTCCCATCGCCCAGCGAAGAGTCGGCACCGCATTGCTGTGGAGTCCCAGCGAAGAAGAAGACGCACTACTGCGCCGCGACTGGGAAGAACTGGCGGAGATGATCTGCATGGGGCAACTGGAACAGATCACCGCACGCATGGGCAGCGTGTTGCAGATACGGCCCAAGGCGGCGAATTCAAAGGTTAGATGTAAAACGGTGGGGACGGATGGTGAGGCGATACTCACCAACCCGAGGGGGTATTATCTGCGGCCTGCTTTTACGAGGGGATTGTTGGAGCGGTATTTGGGGTGAGTCGATACGCATTGCCCATGCCCAGCCCTATCGGGCTTATCCTCAAAAAGACCATTGTTCCGTGAATTGTTTATGATCCAGGTTATGGTATATCACATGGCAAATTGAGTATATTTAGACTCCCGTTTTAAACGTATATGCCAAAATAAATTAACTCCACGGAGGGAAGTATGCTTATTTTGTTGAAATCTGTTGGCAAAGGGTGTCCTAATCTTACTGCCGATGTTAAAGCCATACATCAGCGTCTCATGGAGATCGGCAAGATTCCCTGTTATGTGTCAGATGGCAAGATGGATGACACAATTCTGAAAGGTATTATTGACGTTCAGAAACACTTCATGCGCAAACCGGACGGGATTATCTCAGTCAACCATAGTACACATAATTTCCTAAAAGAGTGGAAAGATAAGACCGTCAGTCCTGGTGTTCTATTGCCCGGAAAACTGCAGGAAGCCTGGGATCTGGCTAATCCGCTCCTTCCCGCGGGCAGCTACTGTACCAGCGGTTTCAGAAGCGCAGACAGTCAAAGACGCATATTGCACAAGTTCTTCTCGACTAAATATAAAGCAGCAATAATCAAGAAATACGGTCAGGATGAATATGATGCCGTGAAGGCCGACTTAATCAAAAATGAAGATGATGTACTGAAAATGGTAAGAGGCGTTGGTCAGGCTATAGCAAAACCAGGGAGGAGCGCCCACCAGCGGGGTAAAGCCATTGATGTGGGCGGTCCGTCCATAATTGATGACAAACAGGTAAAAGTCATCAAACAGGTAGCGCTGGCTCATCCAACTCTATTTAGTGGCAAGATACTTAAGGAGCGAAATGGATGTGTGCATTTCGAAATACGATGAACGTTAAACGAGCCCAACTTATTCTGTTAGCAGTTTTGCTCCAGGTCACTGCCTGTTCAGCCAATGATGATGCTGTCAATTCTGGCTTATCGAGTACTGATACCTATTTTCCGCTGGTCGTCGGCAATAAATGGGAATATGACTGCTCTGTCGAGGGTGAACATGCTTTTAATAAGACCCTGACTATTACTGCCGTAGAGAATAGTCATGGCAGTAAAATCTATCGCGGTGAGCTGCAAATGGATGACGGTAGCGATCCTCTAATTCAGTACTACTCGACTGATTCAAATGGAGCCGCATATACAGCTTTAGATAAAAGCAACAAAGATAGAGTGAAAATTCTACCTCCCCACCGACAGGATGTTGAGAGCATAAATGGTTTGTTAGTCAAGAAAGATAAGGAAATTGAATTACCTCACAAGGGTAAAGTTACGGCGATACTTATCGAAAACTTTGAACTGGAAGATCCAAAGCTAGATGAGTCGAAGCGTATGGAGTGGGAAGGTAAATACTACGTGCGCGGGATAGGGCTTGTGACTGAGGCTGATGGCCTGGGGGGCGAATGTGTACTACAGAAGTTCATTAATGCGGCTGAAAAGCGAAAATGAGCTGAGTAATTCTTTCAGGCCTTACTCTCCGCTGTCCCCATTCCTGTCTTTTCTGTGTGAGTCAGGCCGTTTCCGGCCTGACTTCCAGTTAGTTAGAGACTAACC
>JBNLAT010000025.1:0-42273 GCA_050302275.1 Thiohalomonadaceae bacterium
GCTCGCCGCAGTCTTCCAGGTGGCGTTGCTCTTCTGCCGGTTTGTCATTCGAGGGCTGGGCATCGAGTGTTGCATCATCGGTGACCAGTTGTAGCCGGTTGCGCCGTGAGCGGTCGATGCTGATGTTGCGGGCGATCTGAAACAGGTAGGCCTTGAACGAACCGTCAGTGAACGGGTTTTTGGCATTAATCACCCGCGACCAGACATCGTGATAGATGTCCTCGGCCTCGGCGGTGTCGGAACAGGTTCTTATCAGATATCTATAAAGTGTTTGTCGGTAGCGCTGGTAAAGCTGTTCGAATGCCGTGACGTCACCGCGCCGGTAACGGCTGAAGAGGTCTTCATCGGTGAGCGCGTCAATCAAAGACATACGGTTTAGCCTACCGGATGGTGGGTGTCCTGACCATCCGGTAGACGTCAGCATGACTTATTGCCGGTTATCGAGACTGTCGGCGAGACTCACTAATCGCAGGAATTCACCGCGATAACCGAAGCGGTCTTCGCCCCGTGCATTGCGCGCCAGTTCAGCCGCGTCGTCATAGCTGAACTCACCGGTATAACGCCCACCTCGTAGTAACTGACCGAAACCGGCGACCGCCGCACTGAAGCGGAAGTTGTCGCTGGTGTTGCGCAGGTTGTCGATGATGCTGCGAGTCTGGATCGGCTGGCTGATCAGTTTGGATTTGCTGCCCTGCGGTTCTTTGTAGCGCAATTTGAGGAAGGCGATCTCGCCGCGTCTGCCATCGTCAGCAGCCTTGCTGTCGCCATAACGTAGTGGGTCGAGATGGCCCTTGCCGCCGACGAGGGTGACTTCATACAGGGCGGTGACGGTATGGCCCGCGCCAATATCACCGGCATCCACCTTGTCGTTATTAAAGTCTTCTCGCGCCATTACCCGGTTTTCGTAACCGATGAGGCGGTATTCCGCGACTACGGCAGGGTTCCACTCGATCTGGATCTTCACATCCTTGGCGATGGTTTCCAGGGTGGCGCTCAACTCTTCAACCAGCACCTTGCGCGCTTCGTTGATGGTGTCGATGTAGGCGTAGTTGCCGTTGCCCTTGTCGGCCAGTTGCTCCATCAATTGATCGTTGTAGTTGCCCTGGCCGAAACCCAGGGTGGTGAGGGAGATGCCGTTGGCACGCTTCTGTTCGATGAGGTCGATGAGTTGTTCGTGGTCGACCGTGCCGACATTGAAGTCGCCGTCGGTGGCCAGGATCACGCGGTTGATACCGTCCTTGATACGGCCCTGCTCGGCCATGGCGTAGGCCAGGTTAATGCCTGCCGAACCGTGGGTGGAGCCACCGGCGGAGAGCTGATCCAGCGCGGCGAGGATCTTGCCCTGTTCGTTACCGGGGGTCGGTTCGAGTACCACGCCGGAGGCACCGGCATAGACCACCATGCTGACGCGATCTTTTGCATCAAGCTGTTTTACCAGCAGGCGAAAGGCGGATTTAAGCAATGGCAGTTTGTCGCTGCTGCTCATCGAACCGGAGACATCGATAAGGAACACCAGATTGGCCGCAGGACGCTGGTTGTTTTCAATCGCTTTGCCCTTGATACCGATGTGCACCAGATGACTTTGCTTATTCCATGGGGTGCGGCTGATCTCAGTGGTGACACTGAAGGGTTGCTCACCTTTGTGCGGAGTCGGGTAGTTGTAGTTGAAGTAGTTGATCAACTCTTCGGCACGCACCGCGTCGGTCGGTGGCATCTGTCCCTGGTTGAGGAAACGGCGGACCACAGCGTAAGCGCCGGTATCCACATCGATGCTGAAGGTGGATACCGGGGAATTTGTGACCGAGATGACACCGTTGTCCTCAATGGTGGCAAAGTTGTCGCGGTTGGTTGGGGCGCTGGGCGCACGAATATCCATGAACGATGGGCTGTACCCCAGCATCACCGATTCTTCCATCTTTTGCCGTGTTGCTTTCAACTTATGCGTGGATATTGTACCGACAGCGTCCATGGCAGGTTCTTTTTCAGGTTGCTGCGGTTCAACCGTAGTTGGCACCTTTCCTTCGGCGTCGCTTGTCTGGTGTGTCTGGTTACAGGCGCTGAGGCCAAGGATGCAGAGGCTCAGTACGAAAACATGCATGGTTGTTCTGGATGTCGCCACGATGGGATCTCCCTTTTGTTGGTTGTCAGTAGGGAGAACGCAGCAAGTGGGTGAGTGGGGTTAAACGATCTGAAAATAATTCCACTGAGTGTATCTTTGGTCCGGGTCTGGACGTCTAAGCAGGGGTAAGCCAATCGCCGGCCAGACCGGCTTAACCCCTGAAGATGGAGAATGACAATGGATCAACTTACCGCTCGTGACCGTGAACTCGTTGCCCTGGGTGCCGCTGTGGCATCAAACTGTATTCCCTGTGTCGAGTACCATATCCCCAAGGCCCGGGAAGCCGGGTTGACCGATGCAGAGCTGACTGAGGTGCTGGCGCTGGCGGACAAGGTGCGTCAGGTGCCTGCGGATAAGGTACTGGATGCGGCGCAGGCACTGGTTTCCGGTTCTGCGCCGGTCGAAAAGGGTAATCCATGTGCCAAACTGGGCGGTCAGGCAGAAAAGAAGGGGGCGTGCTGTTAGGCTTGCTGTAACAGCTAATTCGGATTTTGGTGATGAACATAAAGGATGATCCAGCGTCAGCGGTAGAGCAGCTTGCCGAGCCGGTGTTTCTCTATCTACGCCACTATTGTGGTGATGAGCATCTGGCTCAGGATCTTACCCAGGAAACACTACTTCGCGTGACGCGAGGATTGCCAGGGTTCGACGGACGCTCGTCGCCCAAGACCTGGGCGATCACCATTGCGACTCGGGTTGCTGCCGATCACTATCGACGCAGCGGCAGACAGGTAGTGGAGGCTGAGTTTGAAGACGATGCTCTCCTGCCTGTCGATGATGCATCACTGGAGCAACAGTTTGTTGTGGATGAGATGAACGCCTGTATCCGTCAGGTGATCGATACCCTGCCGGATGACTATCGTGCGGCACTGGTGCTGAAAGATCTGGAAGGGTTTAGCGAGAAAGAGGTTGCGGAGGTGCTCGGTTGTTCGCTGGCGAACGCCAAGATCCGTATTCATCGGGCGCGTAAACGGTTGCAGAATGCACTGGATAATCAATGTAACTTTTACACCGATCGGGAAAACGTTTTCCGCTGTGACAAAAAACAGGATTAAGCGGAAGGATTGAGGTTTGCGTTAGTTCCCTGTCATCCTCAATCCCTCCGCGTTAATCCTTCTAGTCGAAGTTATCGCTTGCCACTCTTTTCCTTTATCGCTTTGGCATTTTTGACCATTTTACCGAAGACTTTGTTCTGCCTTCGACGTTCATGCTCGGCGATGTTATGGCGTTCCTCGGCAAGTAGTTTGAGGTAGTGTTGCCAGACATCCTGTGACAGCTCGCCACTCTCGACCGCTTCCCTGACTGCGCAGCCCGGTTCCTGTTGGTGGGCGCAGTCGCTGTAACGGCAATGCTCGGCGTATCTGCCGATATCCTGAAACTGCTTGTCCACGCCGCTCTCCGGTGCCAGCCCGACTTCGCGCATACCGGGAACGTCGATAATGCAGAGGTCACCGGGTAAACGAAACAGGGAACGCGAGGTGGTGGTATGGCAGCCCTTGGCATCACTCCGGGTTGCCTGGGTTCGTTGCGCCTCGTGTCCGGACAGGTTGTTGACGATGGTGGACTTGCCGACACCCGATGAGCCGACCAGCGCCAGTGTGGTGCCGGGCGTCAGCCACGGCCCGAGGTGCGCCATGAGATCATCCTGCAATGCGTTAACAGCGATCACGTCACCATGAGGCGGCAGGTGTTGCCGCACTTCGCTGACATGCGCTTCCGTATCACTGCACAGGTCTGCTTTGGTTAATAGTACCAGTGGCGTGATATCGGTCTGTGCCGCCATCACCAGATAACGTTCAATGCGATGAACATTGAACTCATCATCCAGGCCGCTAACGATCAGTAGTAGATCGAGATTGGCCGCGATGGGTTGAATATCTTGCCCACCAGCTCGTTTGCGTGCGATCAGAGTGCGGCGCGTCAGCAGTTCGATAATGGCCGGGTCGCGTTCATGTAGCAGTACCCAATCGCCGACCGTGGGTAGAGACTCAGTCTCTTCATGATGGTGACGAAAGGTTCCTGCCAAGGTGGCGGTAAATTGCTCATTCCCAGTATCGACGCGATAGAGGCTGCGCTCTACGCCGACGATGCGTGCCGGGCGTGTGCTGTCGAAATGCTCAAGGGAGAGCTGGGCAGAAAAGTAGTTGCTCCAGCCCAAAGGTTGAAGCAGGGAAAAATCGATAGACATGGTTAGTCATCCTCTCAACAAATCATAGCGGCGACGTGCGAAAACGTCGCTATCCAGTAACGATTTAGGGTGTTGAGTGGCCGCTACCTGCAGCCAGATCGACGGGGATCTAGCGGAGTTGCAGGCCGGCGCAGATGACAATATCCATCAATCCTCCGGCAGAAGTTATGTGGGAAACGGCGCCAGTGTAGCGCAGAGGGGAATAAAACTCACTACTGCGGGTGAAGCTGTATCTGTTGCAGGGTTTCCTGATACGCCTTTACGTCGCTTTTCACTTTTACTGCCTGTAGCGCGTAGCGTTCCGCCTCTTTCCATTTTCCCTGATCGGCTAGTGTCTGCGCCAGGTTGTTCAGCGCGGGCGCGAACTGGCTGTCGATAGCGATGGCTGCGCGGTAGGCCGATTCAGCGGCGTATATTTGCCTCAACATGTAGCTGGCGTTACCGAGGCCGAGATAGGCGCCGGTACTCTGGGACCACTGCCTGGTTGCTGTTCGGTAGGCTTTTTGTGCTATCTGCCAGTTACCGAGTTTTTCGAAGGGCAACACGCTGCGCAGGTAGGGAAGTTCTTCAGCGGTGGCCGGTATCTGATCTGGCGGCAGAACAACGATTGCCCAGTAGTTGCTGCGTCGCCAGGTGTGTTCAAAGGTTTCCAGGCTGATCTGGTGACGTCGCTCTTCACCCGAGCGCAGGATGATTTGATCCTGTTGCAGATCGTAGCCAATCACCACCGCATAGTGCCAGCGTGGTACCCACGAAAGTCCCAGGTTTTGTAGCACGAGGACCGGATGACCGGCGTCGATTTCCTGTAGCAGTGCGCTCATCTGTGTCGCTAGTGGATAGGGGACCCGACCATGTCTCCGTGCAGCAGCAACCAGTTCTATTTGCAGGCTGCCCTCACGTCCTGGCAGGTAGACCTCGGGTACCAGCATTTCAGGGGTGATTGCCACCCCGCTCCAATCGAGCACGGTGGCCAGAGCCGCGGGACCGCACTGGTAGCGCTGTTGAGGATAAAACGGGGTTTGCTCCAGTTCAGTTGACTGGCGCAGTGCTGGTGGCGGTGATTCGATGAGCCGTACACTTTGCAGTGGTGCCGAGCAGCCAACTAGCAGCAGAAGAGAGAAAACAATGCCCACCCGTAAAGGGGTGGGCGTCGTCGTAAATGACATTATTATGACGTTACTTTTTCACGAAGGGATAGACATCGGTCCAACCCATTATGTCGGTAAAGAGTAGTACCAGGAAGATGAAGATCACCACACCGACAGCATCACCACCGGCGGGGAGTTGATCGACCTGACCGACCATGGATTTCACTTCTTCGTCGCTCAATGCGGCGATACGCTCGCGAGCGTTATCAGGGTTGACGCCCTGAGCGATCAGCGCATCACGTAGGTCATCACGTTCAAACATGGCCAGCAGTTTTGCACGGTCGATGTCACCCTGCTGCTGGGCGATGGCCACATCGGTACCGACGATGCTGGCATAGGCGGGGCTCTGGATACTCAGCATAGCCAGCAGGAATACCAGCACTGCCGAGAGATGGCGGTTGAGTTTGCGGAAACTGTTCATGGCAACTCCTTAAAGGGTCGAGCGTTGAAAGGCTGCCTGCAAAGTATGTATCAGAGTTGGGGATTTTGCATGTTTTGCAATGCGCGTGAGAGCGGTGGATGTATACCTTTTTCCTCATATACTCCATAATTTACTTTAAATTCAGGAATTAATTCGTTTGCGAGGGAGCGTGATGGCGGAGGTGGCTGTAATGAGTAGAGCCGTGATCGGTATTGTCGGATTTTTGATGTTGCCGGTGGCGGCAGCGGCCGTCGTCGTCGATACCGGACAGAGTCGTTGTTACAGCAACTACACTGAGAACCGATGCGTGGCGCTCGGGCAGCCCTTCTACGGGCAGGACGCGCAGTATAACGGTGCACAGCCCGCTTATCGTGATAACGCTGATGGCACGGTGAGTGATCTGAATACCGGGCTGATGTGGTCAAAGGGTCTGGACGCTCATAAGCTGACCCCGGAAGAAGCAAAAGAGTCGGCACGGAAGTTAACCCTGGGTGGCCACAGCGACTGGCGGCTACCGACCATCAAGGAGCTTTACTCCCTCATTGATTTTCGTGGATACACTGGCTTTGATGGTGAACGTCAATTTAGCCGCGTGCCAAAAAACGCCGTACCCTTCATTAATACCGACTATTTTGATTTTGCCTATGGTGATGTCACCCGCGGCGAGCGCTACATCGATGCGCAATGGCTCTCATCGACCCACTATGTCTCTACCACGATGGGCAATATGGATACTGTTTTCGGCGTTAATTTTGCCGATGGTCGGATCAAGGGTTACGGCTACAAGCGGCGTGGTACCAGCCGGGCAGTGAAGACTTTTTATGTTCGTTATGTGCGTGGTGCGCCGTATGGTACGAACAATTTTGTAGATAATGGTAACGGCACCATTAGCGATCGCAGTAGTGGCCTGATGTGGACTCGAAAGGACAGCGGCAAGGGCGTGAGCTGGGTGTCAGCGTTGGGATATTGCGAAGGACTGAAAACTGCCGGCTACGACGACTGGCGTTTACCTAATGTGAAAGAATTGCAGTATATCGTCGATTACAAGCGTTCACCCGACACGACTCAGTCTGCCGCAATCAATCCGCTGTTTGAGACCAGCCTGGTTCCCAATGAAGCAGGCAAGCCCGATTTCCCTTTCTACTGGAGTTCGACGACCCATCTTGATGGTCCTAAACCTGGCGAGAATGCGGCTTATGTCGCTTTTGGTCGCGCTATGGGCAAAATGAACGGGCAGGTGATGGATGTGCATGGTGCTGGTGCACAACGTAGCGATCCCAAGAGTGGCAAGGCTGATATCGGTCATGGCCCACAGGGTGACGCACGACGGGTAGATAACTTTGCCCGTTGCGTACGCGGTGGCTTAATCGAGGAGAGTGAGCTCAAGCCTGTGCGTAGTGGTGACAGTTACCCGAACAAAATTCGTCTGGTGGATGTTGAAGACAATAGTGCGCAACCCGTGTTGGGTCCTGAGGCGATGAAGCTGCAGCAACAGAATGGACCCGCACCACAGGAGCAACCTCAACGTCGTCCAATGCCACAGGGGACGCGCGGTGGATTTGTCGAGCGGCTTGACCGTGATGGTGATGGCAGGGTTTCACGCAGTGAATTCGACGGGCCGTCGGTACGTTTTGATTTCCACGATACCAACCACGATGGATATCTGACTGAGGATGAAGCGCCGAAGGGACCCCCGCCCGGTGTAATTCAACCCTTTGTGGAATAGAATTTCATGCAGGAAATAAAAAGCCACAGATTAGTCTCTGTGGCTTTTCTTTTTGCGGCTAACGAACTCAATCTATCTTTGGCAGGTTGTGCAATGCTTCGTCGATAGCCTGTTGCGGGTATTCGTAATCTTCCAGTTCACCGCTGAAGTATTTATCGTATGAAGCCATATCGAAGTGACCGTGGCCCGAGAGATTGAAGAAGATGGTTTTAGATTCACCCGTCTCTTTACATTTCAACGCTTCGTCGATGGCTGCCTTAATTGCGTGGTTTGATTCCGGTGCCGGGATGATGCCTTCGGTCTGGGCGAATTGAACGCCAGCCTCAAAGGTGCCGACCTGATGTACTGCAACCGCCTCGATCAGGCCTTCGTTGTAGAGCTGTGATACCAGCGCGGAGTCTCCGTGATAACGCAGGCCACCGGCGTGAATCCCTGGCGGCACAAAATCGTGACCCAGAGTGTACATTTTCATTAGCGGTGTCATGCCAATGCTGTCGCCGAAGTCGTAGGCGAAGTGACCACGAGTAAGGGTAGGGCATGAGCTGGGTTCAACTGCGACCAGGCGTACCTCTTTTCCCGCGGCCTTGTCGGCAAGGAAGGGGAACGCGACACCGCCAAAGTTGGAGCCGCCACCGCAGGGCGCAAGTACTACGTCCGGATAGTCACCGACTTTCTCAAACTGCTTTTTTGCTTCCAGTCCGATCACGGTTTGGTGCAGCAGTACGTGATTAAGTACCGAGCCAAGGGCGTAATTAGTATCAGGACTACTGGCCGCGACCTCGACCGCCTCGGAGATGGCTATACCGAGCGAGCCGGGAGAGTCCGGATCTTTTGCCAGAATCGTGCGGCCTGCCTGAGTGGTGTCGCTGGGGCTGGCGATAACGTCGGCACCCCAGGTGTGCATCATTGAGCGGCGGAAGGGTTTTTGTTGATAACTGACCTTTACCATGTAGACCAGTATTTCCAGGCCGAACATTTTTCCTACCAGGGCGAGAGAGGAGCCCCATTGTCCGGCCCCGGTTTCGGTGGAAAGTTTTTTAATCCCTGCCTGCTTGTTGTAATAGGCCTGTGCGACAGCGGTGTTGGGTTTGTGTGAACCCGCTGGACTGACGCCTTCGTATTTGTAATAGATTTTCGCCGGTGTGCCGAGTGCCTGCTCCAGGCGGTGGGCACGGTAGAGTGGTGAGGGTCGCCACAGCTGGTAGATCTCGCGTACCTGTTCGGGGATCTCAATCCAGCGTTCTGCGCTGACTTCCTGCATGATCAGCGCCTCGGGAAAGATTGCAGCGAGGGCATCGGGAGTGACCGGATTGCCGTCAGGGCCGAGCACCGCGTGTGGCGGATTGGGCATGTCGGCGACGATGTTATACCAGTGTGTGGGGATTTCGGATTCGTCGAGCAGGATCTTGGTTTGACTCATCGTTCACCTCTAGTTTGATTTATCGTTATTAACGGAAACAACACTGAAAGGCTGAATTTGCCTATGAAAACAGAGAGGCCAGGGCAAGTCAAAACCCTATTTATAGGTAGTTAGGGGCGAAAAAACCACAGCTCAAGGCCGTGGTTTCCTGTCCCGGTGAGCGCTGTCAGAGCATTGCCAATGCTGAGTCGTAGTCGGGTTCTTCGCCTATCTCCGGCACCAGCTGGGTGTAGATCACTTTATTGTCCTCATCCAGGACGACTACGGCACGAGCACAGATCCCTTCCAGCGGACCGTCTGTAATCAATACGCCATAATCTTTAGCGAAAGATTTGCTGCGCATCATGGAAAGCGAGATCACGTTATCGATGCCTTCTGCGCTGCAGAAGCGGCTCATGGCAAAGGGCAGATCAGCCGAGATCACCAATGCCACGGCATTGCTCTTATCACCCATCGCCTGGTTGAATTTGACGGTTGAGGTGGCACAGACACCGGTATCTAGACTGGGTACGATGTTGAGTAACTTCTTCTTGCCGGCATAATCGGCCAGGGTGGTGTTGGCCAGGTCCTTGTTGACCAGGCTGAAATCGGGCGCGGCGCTACCCAGTTCCGGGAGTTCGCCGTTGGTGTGGATGGGATTACCTTTTAAGGTGATATTTGCCATGCTATAGCTCCTGACAGATTCTTATTGGTGAGTGGCAGGTTTGAAGATAGGTGCCAAAGGGGACTTGTTCAAGGTGGATGAGGCCGTACTGGTGGTTCACATGGATAGCGAAAAAAAATAAAAGTGAGGTGACAATGAAAACTCGTCTATTTGCAGTGCTCTGTGGATTATTCGTTTCTACGACATGGGCGATGGATATTGAGGGGGTAAACGTTCCTGATACAACAGTGGTATCGGGTAAAACCCTGCAGCTCAATGGCGCCGGGGTTCGCACCAAGTTTTTCTTCGACATCTATGTGGGAGCACTGTACCTGCCGGAAAAGACCGCTAGCGCCAGCGAGGCAATGGCGATGGCTGGCCCGAAGCAGGTGACGATGACCTTCCTCTATAAAGAGGTTTCTCGGGAGAAACTGGTCGCTGCATGGGATGAGGGTTTTCGCCTGAATCTTGGCAGTGAAGCATTAGCGCCGCTGCTAAAAAGACTGGAGCAGTTCAATAGCCTGTTTGCTACAGTTAAAGCAGGTGATTTTTACGTCTTCCAATTTCTTGGCGATGGCGAAACCAGTGTGAACCTGAGCGCCAGGGAGCTCGGCCGTATAAGCGGTAAGGACTTCCAGCAGGCACTGCTTTCCGTCTGGTTAGGGGAGTCGCCTGCAGACCATAGCTTGAAAAAAGCCATGTTGGGTGATAATTAAAAGAAGGCAGCATTGTGACAGGACTCCGATACTGGCACAGACTGGGTGAGTGTACGAAGATCCCGGTTATCTGACTGGTAGTTGCTGCGGAATATTCTCGGTACTTACATGACCTGAGAGGCGACCAGTACAACCAGTGGAACAACATCGGATATTTTCCCTGGATCTTCCAGGTAGCGCATCGAGTAGCACTCTTCGCGTGGCCATTATGGCTGCTGCCGTCATTGCTTTACTCGGTGCTCTGGTCGTGGCCTTCGGTCATATTCCCTTACCACCGTATCCTCAATTCGCTACATTTCATGCGGGCTTTGTCATGCTCGCCGACGCAATGACCGCGGTATTGCTATTCGGTCAGTATGCCTATCGTCGTATGCTGTTTTACGCGATCCTTGCTTCGGCCTATCTTTTCAGTGCCCTTATCGTAGTGCTGTTCCTGTTCACCTTCCCGGGTGCGCTGCTTGATAGCCAGCCAGTGATAGGTAGCACACAAAGTGCCATCTGGGTCTGGCATTTCTGGCACATTATCTTTCCTGCCATTATCTCTGTGGCTATGGTGGCACATTGGCATGAATTACGGGGTCGTCTTCCGCAGAACGAACCGCGTAAGAATATTATTCTGATTACCCTTATCACGGTGGCTGTGGTTTTGTTAATCGCGATGGCAGTAACCGTTTTTCACGACGGGATGCCTGTGTTGATTACCCGTAACGCCCCTCCGCTTACTACCGGTTTTTATATCGCGGGGGTTACGGCATTTATGATCACGTTGGTTGCCTTGTGGCAAACCGTTGGACTGGCACGTGAACAGCGTGCGCTACATGTCTGGCTGGCGGTCATGCTGGTTGCGTTGTTGGCCGATATCGCTGCCAGTCTTGGTGCCAATGAACGATTTACCGTGGGATGGTATTTCGGTCGGGTAGAGTCGATTATTACGGCCAGCATTCTATTGGTGGTGTTGGTTAAGGAGATCAATCAGCTCTATTTCCAACTAGCCAAGGCGATGAACGATTTGATCGGCGCCAATGAGCGGCTGAGTGGCCTGGTAACGGAAAAGGATAAGCTGGTTGAAGAGTTGCGTGACAGTGAAGAGCAGATACTCAATCTCGCCTATCAGGACCAGATGACCGGTCTGGCCAATCGCTGGTCGTTGATTGAACGGATGCAGGATACCCTCGCACAAGGGCGACGCTACAATCACAACACGGGTCTTTTATTTATCGACCTGGATCACTTTAAAGAGATAAACGATAACTACGGTCACGATGTGGGGGATGCACTGCTATTAGCAATTGCCTATGCGATTAAGGATTGTGTCCGTGTTACCGACATCCCGGCACGTATCGGTGGTGATGAATTTGTCATACTGGTGCCACATATGCGGGAATTGGATGATGCAGTGATTATGGCCAAAAAGATCCTCGCTAGCCTGAATGCGCCGTTTGAAATTATGAGTCACCATCTTCGTATCTCTGCCAGCATCGGTATTGCGATGCATACACCAGACGACCCGACAGATTCGAGTGAGTTTCTTCGCCGTGCAGATGAGGCAATGTATGAAGCCAAAAAAAGTGGCCGAAATTGCCTGGTGATTGAAGCTGATATGACGCAGGAAAAGGCGCAAAAAATATAAGGTTTAAGGTTGTCGGTTTGTCGACAATGCAGGCTGCCGATATACTACGTTCCTCCTAATAACTAAAAAACCACTAGGGGGAGTACATGTACAAGTTTGTACAGTCGGCCGCTATTGCGGCTATTTTATTGTCTACCACTTCTGTCTGTGCCGCTGAGAGCGAGATGGCACACGGCGGCCATTACTACGCCACACTCAAGATGGTGAATGGTCTGGGTGATAAGGTTACCCACGGAGCAGAGACTCTGGACGGTGCCAGTTCTAACGGTTATGCCATCGACTTTGGTTATTCCTACGGCGGTCCCTGGGGTGTTGAACTGACCTACGGTTCGGCTAAAGGTGATGTGACCAATGAGCTGGATGTCACTGAACAGGCTACTTATACCAGCATGGGGCTGCTCGGAACCTACACACACCATCTTGCCAGCCATACTTCGCTGGTCGGCAAGCTCGGCTGGATGCAGGAGTCAGAAGAGATTGCTGGTCATACCAATACCGAAAGCGGTCTTGCGTATGTGGTGGGTGTTGAGTACGGGCTTAACGAGACGTTTGAGTTAGTGCTGGAATATGAAGGTACTGACATTAAGTCACCCAGGGGTAATGCCCTGTTGGCCGGCGTTAAATACCTTTATTAATACCGGCAGGCAACAGGGATGTTGCTACGATTATTTCTTTCAGAAACTCACCTTTCTTCACATCAGGTTATTTCTTTTCGCTGCTGACGGGTTTCTTGGTCATAGTGGTAATGGCACCTGACATCACTTTTTCAAAGAGTGTTGCAGAGAATCCAAACAGGATCGCAAGAACGTCTTTACTATTGTCCGACAAGAGACTTAATTCTCCTTTCTTGGCGGCGATTTTGCTAAACAATTCGTCAGGCAGGTTCAGGACATCCAGCGCCAGCACAAAATTCGAGATCATCACGCCTGCCCATCCCATCAGTGCTCCGACTAGTGGTGCGAGAAACAATATCGACCAGGATACCCCGTAGTCGAAACCGATGTCCTTGGCGGACATTGTTTTGGCAAGACGCGCAAGTAGACCGCCAGTGGCGCCATACATCAGGTAAATAACGGTGTCTCGATCAGCGGTGGCAAGAAGCAGGACGATGCCCCCTGTAACGATAACCAACCACAGTGCTTTTTGTTGCCAGTCAGATAACTCTTCATAGTAGGTGTCACGGGAGTTGAAAATTAGACGGCGTGCCTCTCTGATATGAGGCCGTAACTCGTCACTCTTGTTCGCTTCAATGAGCGTTGCGATCTTTTCTGACAAAGCATTTGCTGCGGAAGAACCGATTGCTTTCAACTCTTCCTTGGCAACCAACGCATAGGCAGAAATGCGTTCATCTGGCCAGAGTGAGGTCGCCAGCTGATCGGCATCATGTGCTCTTCTCCATGCTGCGATTTGGTGTGAGATACCGCCGAGTGACAACATGCTGCGCCAAAGTGAAGGGTTGTTTTCATGCATGACCTGGCGCGCTTTCTTCAGGAGGTCATCGATTTCATCAATCGTACAGTTTATATCCTGGGTCTGATTGGGTATGCATTTCTTCGCCAGTAGATCCGCGTCCAGTGTATCGATGTAGGCAAGCAGATGCGCGGTATTACGTTGGAGTATCCAGGTGCGACGCGCATAGAGCAGGATTACGATGTAGGCTGTGACACAGAGTATCGGAAATAATCCAAGGAACAGGTTATATATGCCGGCTGAAAAGTCCATTTGTCTTCACTCCCTGTGTGAGATGCACTGCTAACTCTGTGCGCGATTAAATATAGCATATGCGCGTGTACTGGCTATGCGGGACTTCCCGAATTTCGTCCCGGTTGTCGCTAGTGCGACAAAACCGACACATTATTGCCCGACATAAAATAGCCGCATTGTCCATGTGTGTAGGAAAAACAACAACTTAATGATTTTCGCATCACTGGCACCGAACTTGCTCAGCGCTTTCGGCAGATATTATCTAACCGAGGGTAACGAACGTGAGCATCAAAAGTTATGACGAAAAGGGTCGCTTGCTGAATATCAGCTTTGTCGATGACGCCGATGGGGCAACAGCCTTCCGTGGCCGACTGGCGCTGGTTGAGGCCGAGATTGGAGACGAGTCTGGGAATCGTAAGCCACCTGCAGTGGTGATGGAGCAGGCGGTGCTGCTGTCGAAGGGCGGCAAATTAATTTTTGTTGCGGGTTCACTGACAAAACTGGCCGATCTGAATGATTTTGTAGCAATGTACAAAGATGACTTTGCAGCGGATATGCATGCGATCCTGTACGTGGTCGATTTGACCACGCCGGTACAGGTGCAACTGGAAGGCGTTACCTTCCCGCTAGTACCAATGCAGGAAGGGATTACCTGGAACGAATTACTGGATGAAGCTGGTCTGGACAAACGTGATCTGAAATCGATGTCGTCAGCGGAAAAAGTTGCTGCCGTGGTCGATGGTGTGAAGGATTACAAGGCCAAAGGTCCGCTGGTCACCATGGATGAAGCCCTGGCTAAAACCGACCCCGAATTGAAACGCCCAGAGCGTGGGGCGCTGTAAAATTCGTCACAGCGATAAAGTCCAGTGGAGGAACTCAGCCTGTTCCTCCACTTTTCCACTTCCATAGTTTAGGTATGCAAAGTTGCGTTAGAAACTACCCGTGGTGGCGAGGTAAGTTTTGGTTTCGCCGCTCTGAATATTGTAGGCGTAGTCGACTCGCAATGTGACATTGACAAAGGACTGCACGCGCCAGCGTAAGCCTATGCCAGTGCTGGTGTATAACCGCTTTTCATTGACTTCGCGGACCTCCGGCCAAACATTGGCCACATCAAAAAAAATGACGCCGCGCATTTGACGATAGCCACTGACGTGGTGGTGATACTCGAGATTTCCCTGTAGCAGAAAATTGCCTTCAACACTGCCATTGTCGTAACCCCGTAACGAAGTAGAGTCGCCGAGGCTATAGGCAGGCTCGTCACCAAAGGCAATCCCAACAACAAGCTGAGTGTTGATATTGGCATCCACGTGCTTTAGTGGATGGTAGTTACGATAGCTTAGGGTATTCCGAAAATATTCAGTGTCTGAGGTAGTGGCGCGGTTCGCCATCTGTATGTTGTAGAGATATTCATACCCGGAGCGGTGGTAGCGATGCTGGTCTACCATGTGGTAGCCAATGCTACCGATGAGAGCATATTCATCGTGATTTTCGTAGCTGGCACTACCTTGGACCAGCGCATAGTCTGTGGTGGTTGCGGCAATGCCCAGACCAGTACGCCATCCCTCACTAATGCCAGTGGAATTGAACCAGCGAGAGATCACAATACTGCCATACTGATCCTTCTGCGCAACGTTGGAGACCACGGTACTGCCAGCGTAATCGATGAGATTGGTTTCCATCGTGCCGAATCTGAACTCAAGGTAATAGGGTGTGCCGACAATGTGCGGATAGGTGTACTGAATATCCGTGCGCCTGACTGACGGCTCCACATCATCAACATATTTTTTCTCACGATAACTGAGCTTGAGGCGCTGGTTGAGACCGAATAGATTATCGAAGCGAAGTTCCCCGCCATAGCTGTAGTTGTTCGCCGTTTCGTCGGCAAGAAAGCTCGGCCGATAGTCGAGTAGTGGCAGAGGGAGGATGTAATAGCGTTCGGTGACGCTGACCTGAAGGATGTTTTTACCCTGCTCCTGCATGGGTTCAATCTGAACGGAAGAGAAAAGCCCCATGTTCATTAGCGCAAGGCGTGATTTTTCTACTTGCTGAGGGGAGTAAGGTTGCCCTTCTTTGATTACCATCTCCTGACGCATAACCGATTCGCGTGTCACAACATTACCGCTGAAACGTATTTCATCCAGCCATGGTTGCTCCACTGCAAAGGCACTCGTGCTCAGAAACTTAAACAGCAGTAGGAGTAAGCTGACGCGAGTGATGCTCAGGGCAGTCATCTCCAGTCACCTCGTTCGATAAGGAAATATACCCGCCGGCCAGTAGTGTAATAAATCCTAAAGGTCTATTTCTTTTATGGTATGCATAGCGACAAAATCAATCATCGGGTGATTTTCGGTGTAGCTCCAGCGTGATAATTTCGCCCGGTTTCCAGAGTCGCATCCGCGGCCCCCATAAGCCGGTGCCGCGACCAACGATAAGTGACATATTGTTGATACGATAGAGGCCGGTGATATAGGGGAAGAATCGTTTCACCAGATAATTAAATGGCCATATCTGACCGTTATGGGTGTGACCGGAGAGCATCAATCCCGCACCGCTTTTGGCGGCCTTTTCCACCTGCAGCGGTGAGTGGGAGAGTAGAATCAAAGCACTGTTTTCCTGCCCCCTGAGTAACGGGGCTACTACATCCTGCTTATCCCCGCGCATCTGCCGCACGCTTAAATCTTCCACTCCTGCCAACTTCAGGCCAGGCGCGATTTCGCGCACTTCATCGTGCAGCCAGATCACCCCGGCGGCTTCGCTCATGGCGATGGCTGGTTTGGTATCGCCATAGAACTCGTGATTGCCTGTCACCGCATAGACACCCAGCGGTGCTTTCAGTTGGGCGAAGGTCTGTTGAAGGCCATTATCGGGCGGACCGTGTCCTTCGAAAATGTCGCCGACCAGGACGATGATATCCGGTTTTAGCACCATAACCTGTGCCACTCGCTTGGCCAGCCAGTTCGGTCCGAACTGGCTACCAAGGTGTAGATCTGAGAGCATCACCAATCGCTTGTCATTCAATGCTTCGGGCAGGTGTGGCAGGTGGATGTTGTAATGACTAACGACAGGAGGGCGGGTGCCCTGAAAAAAAGCAACAGCAATCATCACGCCAGCGACGAGCAGTGCCCCGCTACGTAAAACGTTGAGCCATGGTTTTGCCCAAAAGCCGAAGCCCGTGAGCAGATCGAGCGCCAGTAATACAGTTGTTGCAATAAACAGCACGCCCAGCCAGTCCATAGTGATGCGCTCGAGCAGAAAGGCCAGTTTGCCGCCGGGCGAGAGGGCGAAACGAATTCCGGCTACGTAGATGAGCCATATCCCCAGCGAAACCAGCCAGAGATTGCGATGGGCTGGGCAGCTGGCAAGCCAGTTCAGGCTGCCGATGCGCCAGGTGAGGTAGGCGTGCATCAGGGTGGTGAGCAGGGTAAGGATAACTACGAACATATGGTGTCCATTGTTGCGTGTTTCCGTGAGATGCAGGAATTAGGAGATATTTAATCCAGATCCTCTTCGTGCAATGGCGCCGAATGGGCCGTGAGGTCGCCGCGACCGGTATGAAACCAGACGTGAGGTTCGTTGCGCAGCATCGTGCCGAGTACGTGGAGTTCATCGATGCTGAGGTGATCCATAATCGCATCGCTACCGTCGGTCAGTTTCAGGTGGATGGCCGCACGACGTGGGTGGTTGTGAAAATTGAGCGAATAATTTTTTATCTCTTTCCACATAATGTTATTCCTCTTTTCTGATCTATCCGTGTATACGACAGGGTAGACGGTCGTCGGTTCTGCGTGAAGGGACCCTATGCCAAATTTACCGCTTGCTGCATACTCTACTTAACCACACAAAGTGTCAGGTCAGAATAATGTGTTTCTCAGCAACGGTCAGTTTCGGCGCGGCGACATTTCTGCTTCCCGCAGGTGTTTACTGTTTATATAAGACCCGTCAGGCGGAAAGGCGCTTCAGTATGCTGGCTGCGTTGCCACTGCTATTCGGGATTCAGCAGATAATCGAAGGTATCGAATGGCGACTGTTTGATTCAGGAAATACAGAGGCAGTGCACCTGCAGGCATTGGGATTTCTTTTCTTTTCCCATTTTCTCTGGCTGTTCTGGGTACCGTTCGCCAGCTACCGGATAGAGTACAGGCGACGCCAGCGTTTCTTCCTGTTGCTTTCGATTCTTGGAGCGCTAACTGGTGCCTGGCTCTATCTGCCGTTATTGTTTAATCCTGAATGGGTATCGGTTGAGGTGGTTAAACACTCCATCGTTTATCACGTGAAGATGCTGCATGACGTGATCCTGCCGATGGGACTGGATCGTGCCCTCTATGCGTTGGTGATTCTATTGCCGTTGATCTATTCCAGTCATGCCCCTGTGCGTCATTTCGGCATGCTGGTGGCACTATCGCTGCTACTCTCCTTGAACATTTACAGCTATGCCTTTGTTTCGGTGTGGTGTTTCTTTGCCGCGTTGCTGTCGCTTTATTTGATCTACCTTTTCAGGCAACAGGCGAAGTAGAAGTGCTCCTTCATCCCTGAAGGAGGCAGGTAGCGTGTTAGCCCAGCGCATCCTGCAGGTCGCGCTTGTGTTCCTCTTCCTGGATCAGGATATCTTCCAGCACTCTGCGCAAGCCGTATTCCTGTAACTCTTCGGCCTGATGAATACGCTCCTTGTAGCGGGTGATTGCATTGTCTTCACCCCACAGATCCTGGGTTAGCATGGTCTTGGCATCTTCAGAGATATCCCGTTTCTCTACTTCAATGGTAGGGACGCCGCCGAGGAAGGTGATCTGTTCGGATACGGTTTTTGCGTGCATCATTTCTTCGTCGGCGTGGATCAGCAACTCTTTTTTGATGCCTTCGTACTGCGGACCGGTAATCATGGAGGCGTGCTGCACGTATTGCACCGCAGCGGCGTACTCCCACTCGAGATCCTTGTTCAATTCTTCGATCAGTTTTTCTCTTGAGATTGGCATTGCATTCTCCTTGAGTCACGACCTGTCGGCCGATGTGTGCTTCTTTGTAGAAATATCGGTATGTGATGACGATATTTCCAGTCTGCTACGTGTATTTGCATCGCGGAGCGGAACCGATATGCTGGATAAAACCATCACGGAATCATCCTATGGCATTCGTTAATCCCGATTCAGAGGCGATCGCAAAACTGTTGCGTTCAATTCACTCTATTGCGGTGGTCGGTTTGTCACCCAAACCGTCACGGCCCAGTTACTGCGTTGCCGAGGCGATGCAGGGCTTCGGCTATCGCATCATTCCTGTTCGTCCAGCAGTGGATGAACTGCTCGGTGAAAAGGCCTATCCCGATCTCTATGCCCTTCCAGAGACACCGGATCTGGTCGATGTGTTCCGTGCCCCGGAACATGTCGCTCCTGTCGTCGATGCCTGTATCGAACTGGGCATCAGGGCGATCTGGTTGCAGGACGGTGTGATCAACGAAGCCGCTGCGGAAAAAGCACAGGCGGCGGGTATCACCGTGATCATGGATCGCTGTATCTATCGCGATTACCTGAAACTGATCCCCGCACCCTAAACCCGGGTACGGGGATAGTCACAGCGTTATGCCGCGCTGGCCTGGGCCAGGTATTTCTCCAGGTCGTCCGATCCACCAATGTGCTGACCGTCGATGAAGACCTGCGGCACGGTGTCACGGCCGGTGATGGCGCGCAACGAGCGCAGGGTGGCGTCGTGACCGAGTGAGATCTCCTCGTAGGCCATACCGTTGTCCTGCAGCATCTTCTTCGCGTTGGCGCAGAAGGGGCAACCGGGTTTGGTAATAATGCTTACCGGCACCGGCTTTTTCGCTTTGGGGTTGATGTGGTCGAGCATGGTGTCGGCATCGGAGACCTCGAAGGGGTCGCCCGGTTTTTCCGGCTCGATGAACTGCTTCTCCACCACACCGTCCTTCACCAGCATCGAGTAGCGCCAGGAACGCTTGCCGAAACCGAGGTCGGCCTTATCCACCAGCATGCCCATGCCTTCGGTGAATTCACCGTTACCGTCCGGGATCAGAGTGACATTTTCCGCTTCCTGATCTTCCTTCCAGGCATTCATCACGAAGGCGTCGTTGACCGAGAGGCAGACGATCTCGTCGACACCGTTGGCCTTGAATACCTCTGCCAGCTCGTTGTAGCGCGGCAGGTGAGTCGAGGAGCAGGTGGGGGTGAATGCTCCCGGTAGTGAAAAGACCACCACAGTGCGGCCGTTGAAAATGTCATCGCTCTTTACATCGACCCACTCGCCATCGGCGCGGGTGCGGAAGACTACGCTCGGTACTTTCTGTCCTTCTTTGCTCTGTAACATCGTTTTGCTCCTTATGGGGGAATTTCGGCTGTCGCCGTCTGAACACGAGTGCAGTATGGGCAACTCTAGCAGATAGATGAAATCGTTTGTTTCGATTATATTGATAGGTATTGACGATATATAGACGAGGACGCCATGCCGATTAATCTGCGCGATCTGGAGTATCTGGTGGCGCTGGACGAGGAGCAGAACTTCCGCCGTGCCGCGGAGCGCTGCTTCGTCAGTCAGCCGACCCTCAGTGGCCAGTTAAAGAAGCTGGAGGAGCGTCTGGGGGTGCAGCTCATAGAGCGTACTACCCGTCAGGTAACGATGACCGATGTGGGCCGGGCGGTGGCGGAGCAGGCGCGCCTGGCGCTGGCCGAGGCTCGGGAGGTGGAGCACATTGCTTCCACTTTCCACGACCCGATGGCCGGTTCGTTGCAGGTGGGGCTGATCCCGACCGTCGCACCTTACCTGTTGCCGTTGATCATGCCGACCCTGAAAAGTGCCTTTCCCAAATTGAAGCTGTGGCTGCATGAGCAGCAGACCTCGGTGCTGCTGGAGCGACTGAAACGGGCGGAGCTGGATCTGGCGATCCTGGCCCTGCCGGTGGCAGGCGATCAGGAGTTCGCCGGAGAGGATCTGTTTCGTGAACCGTTCTGGCTGGCGCTGCCCAAAGGCGATGCCCTGGCCAAGCAGCAAGAGGTGCGTCTGGCCGATATCGACAAACGGGAGCTGATGCTGCTGGAGGAGGGCCACTGCCTGCGTGAGCATGCGCTGGATGTCTGTTTCAGTGCCGGGGCGGCTGAATATGGCGGCTTTCACGCCACCAGTCTGGAAACCCTGCGCCACATGGTCGGCGAGGGGATGGGGATCACGCTGATGCCGCAACTGGCGGTGCCGCAACGGCGCGCTAAGGATGACGCGGTGCAGTATCGGCCGTTTGTGACGCCGCCGCCCGGACGGCGCATCGGCATGTTGTGGCGGCGGGGCAGCTACCGTCAACCGGCTTTCAAATCGCTGGGACAGACGATACGGGAGATCGCTGCCCGGGCAGGCGGGATTTAATCGGTGTGCAGTTCGAGGGCCCGCCGAATGGTCTCTTCCCGTTGGGCGTCGGGTCGGTAGGCGGCGTAGACGATGCGCTCCATGCGCGGCGCATCGGCGACCCGATACAGTTGCCCACTCTCCAACGCATCCTGTGCCATGGCATAGGGTAGCCAGGCGCTGCCACCCTGGCTAAGCAACATTTCCAGCGCCAGGCGCCCCTGGTTGGTGCGTAACGACGGGGTCGGTGTATCGGGAAGTTGCGCCGCCAGCGCCAGGGCAAAGGAGCTGCCCCAGTCGACCATCACATGGTTGTGGCATAGCGCCGCTTCAGTGGAGGTGTTCGCCTCGCTGCTGAGCAGAATCAGTTCATGGGTCGCCGTTTCACGAATGACATAGCCGGGGGATTGCGGTGGGTCGAAGAGAAAGGCGAGATCGATAAGGCCGCTCTCCAGCCGTTGCAGCAGGGTGTCGTGGCTGTAGCTCTCCAGCAGCAGTGCGATCTCCGGTTGTGCCTCGCGTAAGCGCATGGCCCACTCCAGTAACTGCATCGACCAGATATCTCCCAATGAGCCCACCACCAGGCTCTGACTGAACTCGTCGTCGAGGGCGATGCTCTGTCGCGCCTGTTCCCAGCCATCGACGATGGTGCGGGCGTGTTTCTGCAGGCGCTGGCCGGCCGGGGTGAGTTGGATGTCGTTGCGGTTGCGGGTAAACAGAGTAACGCCGAGGGAACTCTCCAGCAGTTTGATCCGGGCGCTGACCGCTGACTGGGTCAGGCAAAGCGCTTCCGCCGCCTTACCGAAATGGCGTCGCCGACTGACTTCAAGGAAGGTTCTTAGAAACGATATGTCCATGCTGACGATTATCGATTTTTGTGGTGACGATAATGACATTTCGTTGGTCAGTCGACAATCGGCAGATTACAACTGTGCGTACCTGTTCACGAGGATTCGTGCGGGCCGATATCGACAAAACACGTAGGGACCATTGCAATGAAAAAATTGAGTTATCTTCTTCTTGCCGCGCTTATGCTGGGCAGCGTTACCGTTCAGGCCATGACCAAAGAAGAGGCGGAAACAGAGTGTAAGGCGCAGGCCGCCGATGATGGTGTTAGCGCAGACGAGATGGGCGATTACATCAAAGAGTGCGTCGACGCCCTGATGAGTGCAGAGTAATTCGGACAACCGCTTTGTGCTGTGCACGAGAGGCCCCGTAAGGGGCCTTTTTTTATTCTGCGGCGAATTCTCCGCGGGGCGCTTTTCAAGCCGTTGGCTTCACTGTAAGCTTCTGAGATGTCATTGAATTTCACCAAAATGCACGGCCTGGGTAACGACTTCGTGGTATTCGATGCCATTAACCAGCCCGTCTCCCTCTCCACTGAACAGGTTCGTTTCATAGCTGACCGCCATTTTGGCGTCGGTTGTGATCAACTCCTGCTGGTAGAGCGCGCGCAACAATCCGGGGTCGACTTTCGTTACCGAATCTTCAATGCCGATGGCAGCGAGGTGCAGCAGTGTGGCAACGGGGCGCGCTGTTTTGCCCGTTTCGTCCGTGACAAGGGGCTGAGCGATCAGGATAGCATCGTGGTGGAGACCGCCTCCGGGATCATTACCCTGAATATCGAGGCCGACGGTCAGGTGCGGGTCGATATGGGGATACCCAATTTCGAGCCTGAAGCACTCCCCTTTGCCGCGGTGAAGCGGCGGGAGCGTTACGAACTACTGGTCAATGACGAGAACCTGAAAGTCGGTGTTGTCTCCATGGGCAACCCCCACGTGGTTTGGCCGGTGAACAGTATCGACAATGCGCCGGTCGAGCAGTTGGGGCCGCTGCTGGAGTCGCACAGTATGTTCCCGGAACGGGTGAACGCCGGATTTATGCAGGTGGTGGATCGAAACTACATTCGGCTGCGCGTCTATGAGCGCGGCGTCGGTGAAACGCTGGCCTGCGGCACCGGTGCCTGCGCCGCGGTGGCGGTGGGCAGAAGTTGGGGGTTGCTTGACGATGAGGTCACGGTCAGTTTGCGTGGTGGAGAACTGACTATTCGTTGGGCCGGTGAGGGCGAACCGCTGTGGATGATCGGTCCGGCGGAGACGGTATTCGAAGGGGAAATTAGCTTATGAGTGAGCAGAGCGGGAGTAACGTAGCGGAGAGTATCGGTGAGCGGGAGGTTGCGGAATATCTGCGCCGGCATCCCGATTTCTTTACCCGCCATGAAGCGCTGCTACAGGAGCTCAGCATTCCTCATCCCGACACGGGTAAGGCCGTGTCGCTGATCGAACGTCAGGTGGGTATCATTCGCGAGCAGAAACACGATCTCAAACAGCAGTTACAGCAACTGACCGTAGCCGCCAAGGCCAACGAACAACTGCTACAGCGCTTTCAGGTGCTGATACTGAACCTGATCGACAGTGAAGATCTGGATCAGGCCATCGAATATATCCGCGATGCACTGCAGGCCGATTTCCATGCTGACGCGGTCGAACTGGTGCTGTTCGATTTCCCGGGGCGGGACGAGAGCGTGGCGCGTAACGACCATCGTCTGAAAACTTTCCAGCGCATCCTCGATTCACGCCATCCCGCCTGTGGCCATTTCAACGACGAACAGCGGGCGTTGCTGTTCGGTAAAAAGGCCGACGAGATCGCCTCGGCGGTGGTGGTACCGTTGTGTGCCGGAGAGCGCAGCAGTTGTATCGGCCTGCTCGGTATCGGCAGTGTCGATTCCAAGCGCTATCATCCCGATATGGGTACCGTCTTCGTCAGCCACCTCGGCGCGGTGATGAACCGTATTTTCAGCGCCCATCTGGAGCGCTAGATGACGCCGCAGGCGCTAAAGTGGCCGGAGCGTTTCCTGCAGCACCTGCAACATGAACGGCGCCTCTCTCCTCATACCCTGGAAAATTACAGCCGCGATCTGAATCGTCTGCAGGAGTATTGCAACGCGATGTCGATCGACGAGTGGCAGGCCCTGGATAGTCACGGGGTGCGCGGCTTTGTCGCCTGGCGACATCGAAAAGGCGCGGGCGGACGTACCCTGCAACGGGAGCTTTCGGCGTTACGCAGCTTTTTTAATTTCCTGCTGCGGGAAAAGGTGGTGGGAGGTAATCCCGGGGTCGGCATCCCCGCGCCCAAGGTCGAAAAGCGCCTGCCCAAGGCGCTGGATGTAGACCAGACAGGGCGCCTGCTCGATATCCATGATGACTCTCCCCTGGCGCTGCGCGACAAGGCGATTCTGGAGCTGTTTTACTCTTCGGGCCTGCGTCTGGCGGAGTTGCTGGCCCTCGATCTGGATAGCATCGATCGTAGCGATGCCACGGTGCGGGTCACCGGCAAGGGCAGCAAGACCCGGGTGGTGCCGGTCGGGCGGATGGCGATCGAGGCGCTGGCCGTCTGGCTGAAAGAGCGTGGTTGTTTTGCTTCGCCGGAGCAGCGGGCGCTGTTCGTCAGCAAGGAGGGTAAGCGCCTGTCAGCGCGCAGCGTCCAGCAGCGCCTGCGCCAGTGGGCAATCAAGCAGGGTCTGACCAC
The DNA here is from genome assembly GCA_050302275.1 of Thiohalomonadaceae bacterium. Classification (GTDB taxonomy): domain Bacteria; phylum Pseudomonadota; class Gammaproteobacteria; order Thiohalomonadales; family Thiohalomonadaceae; genus JAPHTQ01. The sequence goes on from JBNLAT010000025.1 coordinate 24,582, forward strand.
CTCGGTCCATCCGCACATGCTGCGCCACTCCTTCGCCAGCCATATTCTCGAATCGAGTGGCGATCTGCGCGCGGTGCAGGAGTTGCTGGGACACGCCGATATCGCCACCACCCAGGTCTATACCCATCTCGACTTCCAGCATCTGGCCAAGGTTTACGACCAGGCACACCCACGAGCGCATCGGCGCAAGGATTGAAAAACGGTGCGCCACCACCTATAAATGGGCGGCGCATGAGAGCAGAGGAACATAAATGATGATGTTACAGAAGAGCCTGAAACCACTACTTGCCCTGCTGATGCTGGGTCTGTCGTGGCAGGCCGGTGCGGCGGATGAAGGGGCAAAGAAGGCGATCTACTTCGCCATGGACCCACCCTTTGTAGTTAACCTGAACGAAGGCCCGCGCATGCACTTTATGCAGATCACGGTGCAACTGATGAGTCACGACCCGGCGGTGATCGCCGCTGTCGAGGCCAATCAGCCGCCGTTGCGCGATGCGCTGATCATGCTGCTGTCGCACCAGACCGGCGATACCATGCGCGGTGTGCAGGGACGCGAAGAGGTGCGCAAACAGGCGCTGGGTGATGTGCGCAAGGTGCTGACTGAGGTGGCCGGGGTGAAGAAGGGGCTGGAAGCGGTCTATTTCACCGATTTTGTTATCCAGTAACGTTGTCGCGGCAGTAATGCAGAAAGGCCTCCCTGGAGGCCTTTTTTACTATCCGCTGCCGGTTGCACCGCCTGCACAATGACCCCATATCGGTTACAGCAGCGCGCTGCATCACAGACTAAATAATCGACACGAATGATGAAGGAATCAGTTTCTATCTACGGCATGCATGAGCGGCATCTACGACGCCGTGACGGTAATCCCCTGTTCTCCGTGCCCCCGGCTGACTATCAGGCGGAGGATTACCTCGAGGCGCGTCGCCTCGATAGCCACGAATTGAATACCTTTCATAACGATATGCAGGAGGTGATTCAGCAGGCCATCGATCTGCCCGCCAATGCGCCCAGCGAAACGGTGCTGGAGCTACGCGGTCGGCTGGATCAGCTCTATACCCGTTGCAGCGGTTTTGGCGGTAGTTGTGGCAGCCACAAGCAGGCGATCCGCAAACTGATCGAGATCGTGATGAATGCGGTCTGGCAGGCGGTGGCCGATGATCAGCAGGCGCGAGTGGAGCTGGAGTCGGAAGAGGTGGCGCGGCAGAAACACTTCTGTCTGCTGGAATACACTCTGGTTTCCGATCTAATCCGTCCAGATACGCCGATCGCGTCTGAGGAGTTGGTGCCTACTCTGCTGCAGGCCGATGAAGATGAGCTCGAGGCGGTGTTGTGGCTGTTTGAACCCGAGCAGTTACAGGAGATCTACGAGCATGCACGCGCCCTGCTGGAGCAGCGCAAGGAGCAGGGATACGAATTAGCCGAAGCGTGGGAGCGGTTGGAAGCAATGGCGGAACATATTGAGTGTGATTGCTGCTGAGAAGCCGCCTCAAAATGGTTCTCGCACATGCTATTCCGTTTTGTTTTTTGCCAGCGTTGTTGCCAGTTTGTTGTAAAGTCGGCGAGCAATAAATTTCGGCAGGTTATTTTCACTGGCGATGAGTTCGATCGCTGCCTCTTTAGAATCTTCACTCTGAATCAATCGCATGAACTCCTCTCGATTGTTGATCCTATCCAGCGCATTCATCAGCTGCCGTACCTTCCAGGCCGAGAGCAGTGGCCCGACAACACCCCAGTAGCCGAAGATCCAGAATAGTGGTGTGACGATATATAGCGCGTATTCATCGCGTGTGGCTTCAAACAGCAGATACCAGATGCTGTAGGGAACCAGGGTTAGCAGGCCGACAAGCCACAGCTTGGTGAACCATTTCAGCATCGGTTTTCTCTGGTTGTTAGTCGTCGAAAGTGAAGCCGTCTCGCATGACCTGGAAGCAGGCATCGGCGACGCTGCTATCGTAGAGCGTCCCTTTCCCGCGTTCAATCTCTGCCAGTGCAGCGTCGACACCCAGACCTGGGCGGTAGGGACGATGGGTGGTCATCGCTTCGACTACGTCACAGACAGCAAGGATGCGTGCTTCTCTGAGGATGCCCTCGCCCTTAAGTCCTAACGGATAACCCGAACCATCCAGACGTTCGTGGTGCTGATGCACGATGTCGGCGATAGGCCAGGGAAAATCGACGGATTTAAGGATGTTGTAGCTGGCATCCACATGGGTACGTGCGAGCATCATCTCATTTTCGCTTAGCCGTCCCGGCCGACTGAGAATCTCCGATGGGACAGCGATTTTACCTATATCATGGACCACTCCTGCCAGATAGATGAGCTCGACCTGTTCTTCGCTATAGCCCAAATGTTGTGCCACGGCTCTTGCCAACTGGGCGACACGACGTTGATGCCCGGCGGTATAGGGATCACGTAACTCTACGGTGTTGGAGAGGGCATGGATAGTCGAACTCATACTGGCCTGTAGGCGAGCCATGAAATGTTCGCGGTCTGCACGAACACGTAATGAGTGGATACCAAAGGCGATATCATCGGCCAGTTCCGAGAGTAGCAGCGTCACCTGGGGATCGAAGCCTTCAGGCTCAGGTAAATAGATATTAAAAGAGCCGATGACTTTACTGTTCACCTGCAGCGGGAGTGAAATAGCCGAGCCTAAACCACGTTCCAGTGCGCGTTCCTTCCATTGCGGTGGTGTCTCTGAGGTAGCAATATTTTGTACTATCTGGGTGATACCGGTTTTAATTGCGGTGACTGTAGGACGTTCGGGAGTATTTGGTGCCTGATTAACGGTGATTTTTTCGTCGAGAAAGTGGTTTGCATCAACGCCATAACTGGCGGCAACGCGCAGATGCTGATCCTCAGTCAGATAGCCGATCCAGGCTAGTGGGAATTCGCCATTGGTGACGGTGATGCGACACATTGCATGGAGTAACTGTTTCTCATCGGTTGCCTGCACCAGTGTTTCATTGCAACGACTGAGGGTGCGCAGGTAGCGATTGATGCGCATCATCTCCAGCTCTGCCTGCTTGCGCTCGCTGATATCCCGGGCAATGGCAAAGAGAAAGCGTTTTCCCTGCATCTCCAGTATGCGAACACTGACTTCAACCGGAATACTGCGTCCGTCCTTGGTGTATTGAACCGACTCAAAAACTTCGGCCCCTTCCGCGAGCAGTGTTGGCAGATATTTACGTGTTATTTCGCGATAATCCGGATGGATAATGTCGAGCGCAGTCATCGCCAATAGTTCTTCACGACTATATCCCAGCGCCTTGCACAATGCTTCGTTAACCTCAATAAATGGGCCAGGTTGATCGTCACTTCCCTGCTCCTGCAAACTGATGCCATCATTGGCACCTTCGAAGAGAACACGGAATTTTTCTTCGCTCTCACGCAATGTATTTTGTGTCTGGATTAGTGCAGTAATGTCATAGCTGATGGCGAGAGCTCCTATGATCTCGCCGTTGTCATTCCATTCAGGAAGAAACGTCACCTGTTGATATATTTGTTGCCCAGAGGGGGTAGTGATCTGCAGCTGAAACTGTTCGGTTTCCCCGGTCTTGAGGGTATGTTTCAGTCGCTGCAGATATTCCGGCAGTGGTGTGTCGGGAACCCAACTGGTATCGACGTGGGTGCCGATAACATCTTCCGCCCGGTTATTGGTCACACGCTCGTAGGCTTTGTTGATGTAGATACGTCGGCAGTCGAGATCGTACCGTACAACGATCTCTGGCAACTCATCGGCAAGGCGACTAAAACTGTCGCTGAAAGGTTTGCTAGGTGGGGCAGACATTATTGTGTTTGTTCGCTCAGTGGATGCAGTGCAGACAATCCCCTAAGCATAGACACTTAGTTAGCGCTCGCAATACGCCCTGAGTGGGAAGTTAACTAGTTTTTTGGACGGCCGCCTGGCGGCGCAGGACGAAGACCAGCGGCAACATCAGGGCGAAACTCCATGTCACCATAACGAATGCATCCAGCATGCCCAGCATACTTGCCTGATGTCCCAGTGTTTTAGCCAGTATCGCCGCGGCTAGTGGCGTGTCCGCAGGAATATGCAGACCGCTCAGATAGTCACTGACCGCTGGATTGAATGGGGTGAGATTGGTATCGAGATTATTCCAGGCGATATTGGTGTGGTTGGTCATGATGGTGGCGACCAGTGAGATGCCGATGGAGGAACCGATGGTGCGCATAACGCTATAGATCCCCGCGGCTTCAGCGGCGAGTCGCTGCGGCAGTGTGGTGAAAGCAACGGCTGAGAGCGGGACAAAGACCATACCCAGCCCCATGCCCTGCGCCAGCCCCGGGATGATAATCCAGGACATACTCAACTCGAGGCTGTAACGGGTGGTAAACCATGAGCCGACAGAGAAGATCACCATGCCTGTGGCGATGATATAACGTGGGTCGATACGCGTGATCAGTTTGCCGACCAGCATCATGCTGAACATGCTGGCCAAACCCCGTGGCGCGAGGATCAAACCCGTATCGATGGCGTCGTAACCGAGCAGGTTTTGCAACAGCAATGGTTGCAACATCAGCGTACCAAACAGGCCAAGGCCCGAGATCGCCAGCAGGATACTTGCGGTGGTGAAGTTTCGGTCGCGAAAGATCACCGGATCGAAAATGACGTGCTCGTGCTTTTGCAGTCCGTGCCAGATGAAACCGATAAAGCCGATAAAACTGATCAACGCGGTGTACTGAAGCGTTACCGACTCGAACCAGCCCTCCTGATTGCCGCGATCGAGAATAAATTGCAGGCCACCAATCGCCATCGCCAGCAGGATCAGTCCATGCCAGTCCATCGCACGTTCACGCGTTTCGGTTTGTGCTACGGTGCGCCAGACCAGAAAGGCGGAGAGCATGCCGATCGGCAGGTTGACGAAGAAGGTCCAGCGCCAGTTGAGTATTTCAGTGAGCCAGCCACCAAGGGTCGGGCCGAGGATTGGTCCGACCATCACCCCCATGCCCCAGATTGCCATCGCCTTGCCACGCTCTTCCACGGGAAATGTTTGCACCATGATCGATTGCGATAGTGGCACCAGCGCGGCGCCAAAGATGCCTTGCAGAATACGAAAGACGACAATGGCCCCGAGCGATGTAGAGAGGCCGCAAAGCATCGAGGCGATGGTAAAGCCGATAATACTGAGTAGCAGAAAACGCTTCTGGCCGATGCGATCGGTAAAGTAACCAGTGAGCAGCATAACGATGCCCGAGGCGACCAGATAAGAGGTCAGAACCCAGCTGATCTGATCCGGTGTGGCGCTCAATTGCCCCTGCATCTGCGGCAGCGCAACGTTGACGATGGTGGTATCGATCACCTGCATCACCGTCGCCGACATCACTGCGATCGATGTCATCAGCCGATGACGACGCATCTCCTGCAGTTCATCAGCTGAGTCCACGATTAACTCCGGGTGTCGATGCGCACCACACCACTGGTGCCGACGCGCAGCGGATGCTCCACATCAGGATCGAGTACACGAATTCTTACCGGTACACGCTGAGTAATCTTGATCCAGTTGCCACTGGCATTTTGCGGCGGTAGCAGGGAATAGGCGACACCACTGGCGGCACCAATGCTTTCCACTTCACCATGAAATTCCTTATCCGGATACATGTCGATGCTAATGCTGGCTTTCTGGCCTCGACGGATATGCTGCAGTTCGGTTTCCTTGTAATTCGCATCGATCCAGTAGGCGTTATCACATACCAGAACGAAGCTGGCGACACCTTTGTTGACCGCATCCCCAGGATTGAGACGACTTTCGGTAATGTAGCCATTGCAGCTGGCACTAACGACGGTATTGTTCAGTTCCCACTGCGCTTGTTCCAGTGCGGCGCGTGCTTCGCGTATCGACTGATTGTCATCACCTACGGTGCCCAGTTTTTCTCGTGCCTCGTTTAGTTTGGCGCGGGCTACGGCCAGCCCCGCTTTGGCCGAACGAAAGTCTGCTTCGGCATCATCGACACTCTGTTGTGCCACATAGTTATTGGTTTGCAGATCGCGGTTACGCCTGGCGCGTGTTTCGGCATTGATAAGCAGTACTTCCTGTCGATGCACCTCCGCTTCGGCGGAGGTGACGGCAGCCGAGGCACCGGCGACGTTTTGTCGTACCAGATCGAAGCGGGCCTGTGCCGCCTCGACGGCATAGCGGAAGGGGGCATCGGCGATACGATAAAGTTGTTCACCTTCGCTGACACGTTGGTTGTTGCGGACAAAGACTTCACTCACCTGCCCACTGACCTGAGGTGCCACGTGTACCGCATTGGCGATGACATAGGCGTTATCGGTTGAAGGGTAGTGTTCGTTGTAAAGGTTGTAGGCGTAGATGGCACCGATGACGCCTGTGATGGCCAGTGCCGCAGCACCGAATTTAACTCTGCGCACTTCGGTTCTCCGTTCAGCTATTCATGGTTTCGAATCGCTGCTTGAGGGTTTGCAGCAGATTCATCGTTTGTTCGATCTCGCTTTTTGCAATGCCCTTTAACAGTTCCTTGCGCAGGCCATCGGCAATCTGTCTGATCTCGCGGGTCATCTCCACCGCTTTACCGGTGCGGTGAACGGTTTTGGCGCGGCGATCTTCTTCCGATACGCGCCGTTCAACCCAGCCGTCCGCCTCCATGCGATCCAGGACGCCGACCAGTGAAGGGCCTTCGATCCCCAATCCTTCGGAGAGTTGTTTCTGGGTAATGCCATCGCCCAGATGCTCGAGGATCAGCAGTACCATCCAGCGGCTCTGGCTGAGGCCCAGAGGTTGCAGGCGTTTATCGAGGACATTGCGCCAGGTGCGGGAGACTTCCACCAGCATCCGGCCGAGATTTTCAGAGGACATAGTTTACCGGTTATTAGTTAATGTCCTATCTATTTTAGCGGAGAGTTGCAAATAGGTGAAGCGGGAATTGGGTTTAGAAGGCTTCTAGGTGCCTAGCATGCCTTTGAGTGCGGAAAGATGGGCGCGACCGCGTTCCTGACGCTCCTCAGGAGAGCTTTCGATGCCTTTGCCTTCCCAGGCGAGGTCGTCCTGAGGCAGTTCTTCGAGGAAACGGCTCGGTTCGCAACGGACCAGTTCTCCGCCACGGCGACGGCGGCTGGCGAGGGTGATGGTCAGGGTGCGTTGGGCGCGGGTGATGCCGACATAGGCGAGGCGGCGCTCCTCCTCAATGTTCTCCTCTTCGATGGAGGTGCGATGGGGGAGCAGTTCCTCTTCCATGCCGACCAGATAGACGTGGGGAAACTCCAGTCCCTTGGCCGCGTGCAAGGTCATCAGGCGTACACTGTCGCCGCCCTCTTCCTCGTTCTGCCGTTCAAGGATATCGATCAGGCTCATGCGCGCCACCATCTCGCTCAGATCGGCCGCTTCGTTCTCCTCGGCGTCAGCCATACGCTTGAGCCAGGCGAGCAGCTCTTCGACATTCTCCATCCGCTTTTCCGCCTGCTTCAGATCGCGGCTGCTATCGTTAAGCCAGCTCTGGTAATCGATCTGGTTAACCAGATCGCGGGCGGCGGCCAGCGGATCACCGCGGCGGGCGCGGTCGCCCAGTTCGACCAGCCAGTGGACGAAGCGGCTGAGGCGTTCATGGGTGCGGTCGTTGAGTTGTGTCTTAAGGCCCAGTTCAAAGCTGGCGGCAAACAGGCTGACGCCACGTTCGCTGGCGTAGCTGCCCAGTTTTTCCACGGTGCTGGCGCCGATCTCGCGTCGTGGGGTGTTGACCACGCGCAGGAAGGCAGCATCGTCGTCCGGATTCACCAGCAGCCGCAGATAGGCCATGATGTCCTTCACCTCGGTGTAGGAGAAGAAGGAGTTGCCGCCGGAGATGGTGTAGGGAATACGGTGTTCGCGTAGTGCCTGTTCGAACAGGCGTGACTGGTGGTTGCCGCGGTAGAGGATGGCAAAATCGGAATAGGGATGTTTGTACTGAAAAACCTGATGCATGATCGCCGAGGCAACCTTGAGTGCTTCATCTTTCTCATCGGCGCAGCTGACGACCTTAATCGGATCGCCGTGGCCCAGTTCGCTCCACAATCTTTTCTCGAACACGTGCGGGTTGTTGGCGATCAGCTGGTTGGCGGCGTTGAGGATGCGGCCCATGGAGCGGTAGTTTTGCTCCAGCTTGATCACTTTCAGGTTGGGGTAGTCGTTACCCAGCAGTGCCAGGTTTTCCGGTTGCGCACCACGCCAAGCGTAGATCGACTGATCATCGTCGCCCACCACGGTCAGCGCCCCGCGTACCCCAACGAGTAGCTTCACCAGTTTGTACTGGGTGGCGTTGGTGTCCTGGTATTCATCGACCAGCAGATAACGTATACGATTTTGCCACTTCTCCAGAATCTCGGGGTGCTGCTGGAACAGCAGTACCGGCAACATAATCAGGTCATCGAAATCGACCGCATTAAAGGCCTTGAGGTGGCGGTTGTAGCTTTCGTAGAGAATCGCTGCGCTGTGCGCCACCGCTTCTTCGGCACTGGCCAGTGCCTGTTGCGGGGTGACGAAGGCGTTCTTCCAGTTTGAGATGCGGCGCTGCATCTCCTTCTCCAGATCGTTGTCACCCGCCTCGCGGCGTAACAGTTCTCGGATCAGGGTGGCGCTATCGCTGGCGTCGAAAATGGAAAAGCCACTTTTGTAACCGAGCGCCTTCAGCTCGCGACGAATGATGTCGAGTCCCAGAGTGTGGAAGGTGGAGACACGCAGGCCACGTCCTTCTTTACCTTCCAGCAGTTGTCCCACGCGCTCTTTCATCTCCCGCGCCGCCTTGTTGGTAAAGGTGACCGCAGCGATATGGCTGGGCGCGATTTCACAGTTGCGGATCAGGTGGGCGATCTTCTGTGTGATGACCCGGGTCTTGCCGCTGCCGGCACCGGCTAGCACCAGCAGGGGGCCGTCGATGTAGCGAACCGCTTCGCGTTGACTTGGGTTGAGTTGGGACACTGTATGATTTGTCTTTGATACAAAGGTCGTCATTGTAACAGTAGTGATCGCGCTTGCGCAGAACCGTCTTCGCAAATGAGATCGCCGTCGCCCAATTCGGTGCGGCAGGGCGAAGCCCGCAGGTTGGTGTTACACTCCAAAGGGTCGGCCACTGACGCATGAGGGTTGCGTCGGGTCGCTACAAAACCAAAAACCACCATGAATGAAAGTGATTTATCACCCATACATGGGCGACCGATCATCTATGGCGAGGTATTGTTCGATACCTTTCCAGATGGTCGCGAGGTCCTCGGCGGCGCACCATTTAATGTTGCCCGCCATCTGCACGGATTCGGTTGCCAGCCGCTGTTTATCAGCCGGGTGGGAGACGATGCGCGTGGCGAGCAGGTACGTCAGGCGATGCAGGCGTGGGGCATGGATGTTTCTGGTCTCCAGCTGGATAACGAACATCCCACCGGCATCGTGCAGATCGCCATGCAGGGTAAATCCCACACCTTCGATATCCTTGCCGATCAGGCCTACGATTATATCGATGCAGAAGCGGCGCTTTCGCTGTTAAAACAGGGCCATTATGGTCTGCTCTATTTCGGTTCGCTAATCGAACGCTCCCCCATTTCCCGTGCGACCCTGGAACAACTACGGGCACAACATCTGCCGCAATTCGTCGACATCAACCTGCGCGCTCCCTGGTGGAAGCAGAAAAGAATCATGGAGCTGGTGCAGGGTATCGACTGGCTCAAACTGAATAATGAAGAGCTGCGTGAGCTGGGATATGGCGGCGATACGCGTAACGCGGCGGCGATGCTGTATGCCGAATACGGTTTCGACACCCTGGTGGTGACCTGCGGTGAGCAGGGGGCGTTAATTGTCAGCGATGAAAGCATTGAGGAGGGGACACCGGTCGCAGTCGAGCAGTTGGTGGATACCGTCGGTGCGGGGGATGCATTCAGTGCCGTCTGTATTCTCGGTCTGTTGAAGGGTTGGGAGTGGCGCAAAACTTTGCGCCATGCCCTGGGTTTTGCCGCACGTCTTTGCGAAGTACGTGGTGCGGTGTTACCCGAACGTAGTTGGTATGACAGTGCATTAACGGGTTGGGAGGCTTGAATGGCACGCAGCGAGGTGCTCACTAACAGGGAGCAGTAATGAAAGAACGTGGTTTGTATGTAGTGATGATTAGCGTCCACGGTTTGATCCGCGGACATAACCTGGAACTGGGGCGTGATGCCGATACTGGCGGTCAGACCAAGTACGTGGTCGAACTGGCGCGGGCGTTGGCCGAAAATCCCAAGGTGGAGCGGGTCGATCTGCTCACCCGGCAGGTGATCGATCCCAAGGTGGATGTCGATTATGCCGAACCCGAGGAGCGCATCGCCGATAATGCCTGGATTATCCGCCTGCCCGCCGGACCGAGACGCTATTTCCGTAAAGAGGTGCTTTGGCCCTATCTTGATGCCTTCACCGATGAAGCACTGCAGCATCTGCGCCGCGTGGGGCAGGTCCCCGATTTCGTCCACAGCCATTATGCCGATGCCGGTTATGTCGGTACCCGATTGACTCAATTGCTGGGTGTGCCGTTGGTACACACCGGTCATTCCCTCGGTGTCGACAAACGCCGCCGCCTGCAGGACAAGGGTGTGCTACCGCAAAATATCGAGCGTAACTACAACATGAGCGCACGCATCGAGGCGGAGGAGATCACCCTGGGGAATGCGGCGCTGGTGATCGCCAGTACTTCGCAGGAGATAGAGCAGCAGTACAAGGCCTATGACAACTACCACCCGAAACGGATGCGAGTGATTCCGCCCGGGGTCGATATCTCCCGTTTCCAGCCCCCTACCGCACGGCAGAAGAGACCACCCATCGCCAAGAGTCTGGAGCGTTTCCTCCACGATCCGAAGAAGCCGATGATTCTGGCTTTGTCACGTGCTGATGAACGCAAGAATATTGCGACACTGGTACGTGCCTATGCTGAAAATCCCGACCTGCGTGAAATGGCCAATCTGGTAGTGATTGCTGGTAATCGCGATGACATCCATAAAATGGATAAGGGAGCGCGTGAAGTTCTTACTGAGCTGCTGATGCAGATCGACCGCTACGACCTTTACGGTAAAGTCGCTTACCCCAAAGCCCATGAACCGAACGATGTGCCTGATCTCTATCGCCTGGCAGCGATGACCCATGGTGTGTTTGTTAACCCGGCTCTGACGGAACCGTTCGGCCTGACCCTGATCGAAGCCGCGGCCAGTGGCGTACCGCTGGTGGCGACCGAGGACGGTGGACCGCGGGATATCCTGCAACACTGCAAGAGCGGTTTTCTGGTCGATCCACTGGATGCCGATGCCATGGGTGAGAAGATTTACGAGGTGCTCAACAGTAAGACTCGCTGGCAGAAATTCTCCCGTGCCGGGGTGCGAGGGGCACGCAACACTTATACCTGGAGCGGCCATGTGGAGACCTACATCAGCGAGATATGTCGGGTGCTGGGCAAGATCAGTAAAAAAGAGCGGCGCTTCTCTCTCTCTCGCAATCGACTGCCGACAGTCGATCGGGTACTGATCGTTGATATCGACAGTACCCTGCTGGGTGATAAAGCGGCACTGCAGCAATTACTGCGACGCCTGAAAGCGGCAGGCGATCGGCTTGCCTTCGGTATCGCAACGGGGCGCAATCTTGCCAGTACCTTGAAGGTGTTAAAGGAGTGGAAGGTTCCGGTACCAGATTTGCTGATTACCTCCGTCGGGTCCGAGATCTATTACGGTAACGGAATGGTAGAAGACCTTGGTTGGCAACGGCACATTAACTACCAGTGGAAACCGGAACAGAAACGAAAAATTCTGGAGAGTGTACCGGGCCTGAAATTACAGCCGAAGTCGGAACAGTTACGTTTCAAGGTCAGTTATTACGTCGACCCAGACAAGATACCGAGTCTTAAGTCGATTCAGGGTAAATTGCGGAAGAAGGATTTGCATTGCAAGTTGATCTATTCCCATCAGGCCTACCTCGATTTATTACCGATTCGGGCTTCAAAGGGATTGGCTATCCGCTATCTTTTGATGAAGTGGGGACTCTCTCCCGATCATCTGCTGGTGGCCGGAGATTCTGGTAACGATATCGAAATGTTGCGTGGCGAAACTTTGGGTGTGGTAGTCGGTAACTACAGCCCTGAAGTGGAGATACTCAAGGGAGAACCACGGATCTACTTTGCCGAGGGTGAATTCGCTACAGGGGTATTGGAAGGTGCCGATCATTATGACTTTTTCGGCGAGGTGATTACCTGTGACGGTGACGAGGAAGAGGCATGACCGAAACACTTCAGGAATTATTGCATGACGATAAACAGGGGTTTTATCTGTTACTGCGGCATCTCTGCAGTATGAATAAAACCCTGATGCTCCGTTCGGAGTTATGGGATAGCTATGAGGCATTCTGTGCCACTGAAGATGGAGCCCAATACGCCACGGCCAAGCTACAGAAATTGATCGCAGTTACCCAGGAGGCGGTGCTCGACTCACCCTGGATCTATTTCGCCATGCGTCCACGCATCGGTCGCTGGGAATATCTGCGAGTGCATCAGGAGCAGATGCATTATGAAATTATTCCGGTTGAAGAGTTCCTGCTGTTCAAGGAGCGCCATGTTGCCGGTATTACCGCTGAACATTGGATGCTGGAACTCGATCTCGGACCATTCAATCGTGAATTTCCACGTATGTACGAGGCACGATCTATCGGTCGTGGCGTGGAATTTCTGAACCGTCGTCTCTCCAGCCAACTGTTCCAGACCCACGGACCGGGCATCGCCCACCTGTTCAAATTTTTGCAGGTGCACCAGGCGCAGGGACAGCAACTGATGCTCAACAATCACATCACCGGCGTCACCGAACTACAACAGGCGCTACGTCGGGCAGAAGATTATCTGGCCGAAGTTGCGCCTGGCGCCAAATGGGACGAGGTGGGGGAGAATTTGCAGCGGCTCGGTTTTGAGCCGGGTTGGGGACGTGATGCCCGGCGTATGCGTGAGACGCTGTTATTACTCTCCGATGTGTTGGAAGCGCCGGATCCTGCAACGCTGGAAGAGTTTCTCGGTCGCATTCCGATGATCTATCGTCTGGCGATTCTCTCGCCTCACGGTTTCTTTGGACAGGACAAAGTATTGGGTTTGCCCGATACCGGTGGTCAGGTGGTCTACATCCTCGATCAGGTACGCGCACTGGAACGGGAGATGCGCAAACGGCTCGATGAGCAGGGACTCGATCTGGAACCAGATATCGTGGTGATAACCCGCCTGATCCCGGAAGCCGGTAATACCACCTGCAACCAGCCGCTTGAACCGATCGTCGGTACCACCCATGCGCGGATATTGCGTGTGCCTTTCCGCAACGAGAGCGGGGAAGTGATTCCGCACTGGATTTCGCGTTTTGAGGTCTGGCCCTATCTGGAGCGCTTTGCCCATGAAGCGGCGCAGGCGGTGCAGGCAGAAATGGGTGGTCGACCCGATCTGGTGATCGGTAACTATTCCGATGGCAATCTGGTGGCGACTTTAATGTCGCAGCAACTTGGCGTGACCCAGTGCAACATTGCACACGCGCTGGAGAAAACCAAGTATCTCTACTCCGATCTCTACTGGCAAGAGAACGAAGCGCAATATCACTTCTCCTGTCAGTTCACCGCAGATTTGATCGCGATGAACTCGGCGGATTTTATTATCACCAGTACCTTCCAGGAAATTGCGGGTACCCGCGACAGTGTCGGCCAATATGAAAGTCATGTCAGTTTCACTATGCCGGGACTCTACCGGGTGGTGAACGGTATCGATGTTTACGATCCGAAATTTAATATCGTCTCTCCCGGTGCCGATGCGGATATCTATTTCCCCTACACTGACACAGAACGACGGCTACAGGGACTTCATGGCGAACTGGATGAGATGGTGTATGGCGGTGAGCGCGACGATGCCCGCGGAGTGTTGAAGGATCGAGACAAGCCGCCAATCTTTACCATGGCGCGACTGGATCGGATCAAAAACATCACTGGTCTGGTCGAGTGGTATGCAAAAGATGATGAGCTGCGTGAAAGGGCCAATCTGGTGGTGATCGCCGGTTTCGTTAATGCCGAGCAGTCAAAGGATCGCGAGGAGCAGCAGCAAATTGCGCACATGCATGAACTGTTCGAGCAGTACGGTCTTGATGAACAGGTGCGTTGGCTTGGAGTGCAACTGGATAAACCTCTGGCGGGTGAGCTTTATCGATTTATTGCCGATCACGGCGGCGTGTTTGTTCAACCGGCCCTGTTCGAGGCCTTTGGTTTGACGGTGGTGGAAGCGATGACCTGTGGTTTACCGACCTTCGCCACCCGTTACGGCGGCCCGTTGGAGATCATCGAACACGGTCATTCCGGTTTTCACATCGATCCCAACCATGGCGATCAGGTATGCCATGAGTTGCATGAATTCTTCGAACGCTGTGAAAGCGAAGAAGATTACTGGAAGCGCATTTCAGATGAAGCCATCGAACGTATCCGTAGTCGTTATACCTGGGAGCGTTATGCCAGCCGGATGATGACACTCTCGCGGATCTATGGATTCTGGAAGTACGTGACTAATCTGGAACGGGATGAAACCCGCCGTTACCTGCAGATGTTTTACGGCTTGCAGTTCAGACCCAGGGCCATGGCATTGTTGGGTGGGGAGAGCTGACGTTAGGTCGCTTATTGTTGTCGATCCAGTTTACGGTAACTGATTGCCTCGGTGAGATGGCTCTCTTCGATATCTTTACTTTGAGCCATATCGGCGATGGTGCGTGCCAATTTCAGAATACGATGATGGGCGCGGGCAGATAGCCCTAACATTTCAGTGGCCTGTTCCAGCAGCTGTGCCTCTCGCTTCTCCAGGCGACAATATTTTTTCACTTCCCGATTATCCAGCAGCGCATTGGCCTTGGCGCTGCGCTGTTGCTGTATCTCACGACATTTCACTACGCGGTCACGTACCGTGGCGCTGCTCTCTTCTTTTTGCCCATGATCCTGTAGTACGCCTTTTGCCAGTGGCGGCACTTCGATATGTAGATCGATGCGATCCAGTAGTGGACCGGAGAGTCGGGCACGGTAGCGGGCGATCTGCTCTTCGGTGCAGCGACAGCGACCTGATGGATGACCGTGATAACCGCAGGGGCAGGGATTCATCGCCGCGACCAGTTGGAAGCGGGCCGGGAATTGTGCCTGACGTGCGGCACGGGAGATCGTGATCTGCCCCGACTCCAGCGGTTCCCGCAATACTTCCAGTACTTTACGATCGAACTCGGGCAGTTCATCAAGAAATAGTACCCCGTTGTGCGCTAGCGATATTTCACCGGGACGGGGATGACCGCCACCACCGACCATGGCCACTGCGGAAGCCGTATGGTGCGGGGCGCGGAAATTGCGTTGCGCCCAGGTTTCAAACTGAAATCCCTGCTCGCTGATGGAAGCGAGTGCCGCACTCTCTACGGCCTCCTCTTCATTCATCGGCGGCAGGATACCGGGTAGGCGGCTGGCGAGCATGGTCTTGCCTGTTCCTGGTGGGCCATACATCAACATGCTGTGACCACCTGCGGCGGCGATCTCCAGTGCGCGGCGTGCGTGGGGTTGGCCATAGACTTCGGCAAGGTCTGGAATATTGTTTGTACTGACAGCGGGCATTGGGGTTGTGTGTAGTGGCAGTCGCTGTTGTCCATGCAGGTGTGCAACGACATCAAGTAGATGTTCCGCAGGATGGATCGTGGCGCCACTGACCATTGCCGCCTCGTCGGCGTTCTGTTGTGGGGTGATCAGACTGCGTCCTGCATCTCGCGCTCGTAACGCGACCGGCAACACGCCGCGTATCGGACGCAGTTGGCCGCCCAGTCCCAGTTCGCCGACAAACTCATACCGTTCAAGATTTTCGCCAGGGATTTGCCCGGAGGCTGCGAGGATGCCGAGGGCGATGGGTAGATCGTAGCGACCACCTTCCTTGGGCAGATCCGCCGGGGCGAGGCTCACTGTGATGCGCCGTGCAGGATATTCGAAACGAGCGTTGAGCAGGGCGGCGCGAACCCGATCCTTACTCTCTTTTACCGCTGCTTCAGGCAGGCCGACGATAGAGAGGGCAGGCAGGCCGTTTGCCAGGTGAACCTCAATGATAACTTCTGGTGCTTCGATGCCGACTGCGGCACGAGTGTGGATGATTGCTAATGACATGTCGCCCTTCCCTGGCGTTTTGTCTGATGGCTATTAGTCGTGTTTGAGTTTTGCCTCCAACTCGACCAGCTGTTTTTCCAGTGCCTCCAGTTTCTCCCGGGAGCGTTGCAGGACTTTTGCCTGTACCTCGAACTCTTCGCGGGTGACCAGATCCATCTTGCTGAAGGCTGCGTGTAGCACGCTACGGATATTCTTCTCCGCGTCTTCTCTCAATACGTTCACCCCGGGCGGCAGGATTTCGCCGAGGCGCTTGCTCAATTCATCGATCACGTTCTTTTCCATATTGAATTAATGCCGTTTTTCAGTGCACCGCTAGTGTACGTCATTTTTTTGCAGCTTGTGCACCATAACAGCGCACCGTAGTGGTGCAGTTGGTTCGAGAGCATTCCATTGTGGTGCGCTGATTTTATGCAAACTTTATTACGAATTAATGTAACTGTCTGTTTTATTAAATAAAAACGGTATTGGCACGGCTAATGCAATAACTGAGGGCGAAGGCCGTACGGCCAAAAGGTTCGTGCTTTTCACAACACACACTAGGAGTAAAAACAGATGAGCAAGATGACCAAATCTCTGGTAGCAGGCGCGGTTCTGGCCGCATCCACTCTGGTTAGCGGTACTGCAATGGCAGAAGTTTCCATGAACATTGGCGCTACTAGCAACTACTTGTGGCGCGGCATCACCCAGTCGGCAGATAGCGCTGCGGTTTCCGGCGGTGTTGACTATGCACATGAGTCTGGCGTGTATGTCGGTCTGTGGGCTTCCAGCCTGGGTACTGGTGTGATTGGTGGCTACGGTAGTGAAGTTGATTACTACGGTGGTTGGGCTGGTGAATTTTCCGGTGTTGGCGTGGATGTTGGTTACATTTCCTACACCTATCCTGAAATGGACGCAGACCCGCTGAATTCCGACTGGGGATTCTCTGAGGTATACGTTGGCGCCAGCTACGACATGTTTAGCGTCAAGATCTCCAACGATAGCGATAACAAAAACACCTATATGGAAGCTGCTGCCGATGTGCCGTTGTCAGGTGGCTACTCACTCGGCCTGCATGCTGGTAGCTACAACCTGGATGCTGGTACCGACTATACCGATTACAGCATTTCTGTGAGCAAAGACGATGTGACTCTTACCTACAGCAGCATGAGTGAAAACCTCATCTATAACGGTACTGACAATGCCCGTATCGCTGTGTCCTGGGGTAAATCTTTCTAAGTGAAGTTGGTTTTATAGATGGAATAGACAGGTCCGCCCGTTTTTGGGCGGACCCATCCAAATAGAGGATAAATCACTATGAAAATGGTTACGGCAATCATCAAGCCTTTCAAGCTGGATGACGTGCGTGAAGCCCTTTCCGACATCGGCGTACAGGGTATCACCGTCACCGAAGTGAAAGGTTTCGGGCGGCAGAAAGGTCACACCGAGCTGTATCGCGGTGCAGAGTATGTGGTCGATTTTCTGCCAAAGGTAAAGGTTGAGGCAGCGGTTCCTGCCGATCTGGTTGACCAGGTCATTGAAGCGGTTTCCAAGGCCGCCAATACCGGAAAGATC
>JBNLAT010000026.1:0-40632 GCA_050302275.1 Thiohalomonadaceae bacterium
CCTTCGATACCTTCCACCATTCCCGCGATCACCTTGTCCCGATCCAGCTCCTTACCGATGAGATGGAACTGGATATCGAGCACCTCGTGAGCGACCTGTTCTGCCAGCTCACGGTGCTGTTCCCACATCACACCAACCTCGGTTCCTGGTGGTAGGGCCAGACCGCTGATATTGGTGGTAAGAATATAGAGATTCTTGCGTACCAGTTCATACTCCATCTCCGCTTCGCTAGCCACTTCCCAAGTGGGAATATCGAGGGATTGCAGTGCCCCCTCAAGGATCGATGCGCCGATGCCATAAGCAGGTGAAGGTGCAACGACGCGGTAGTCCTGACCCTTCTTCTTTTCGAACCAGATGGAGATCACCGTCGGGTGTTGCAGGCCGTGGGCTTCCCAGTCGCGGGGGAGCAGTTCGTTCTGCAACAGCGCGAGGCAGTCGTGCCATGCAGCGGGTATTTTTGCCAGTACGGTGTGCAGATCGTTTTCACCGACGGTCACCAGTACCAGTGCTGGCGGTGTCAGCGCTTTGGCCACTTTTTCCATATCAGTATTACGGTTGACCGGGAAGACCGGGTAGTCCTGGCGTAGCAAACCGCGGGTGAAGACACCGGACATTTCACCGGTACCGATAACGACAACAGGTGGATTCATGGGCTACCTCCTTGCTGAAAATTTTCCCGATTATCGCCCGTATTGTCTTTGGACTCAAAATGTTCTTGTCGGCACAGTTACTCTAGTTGCATTCTGATGTTTTATGGGTACTATCTCCAGAACGCCTGAAGAATGGAGATTAAACAGGCTCATCTATAAGGATTGAATATGGCCTTGCGACGCATAATTCTGGTTGTATCGGTAATGCTCTGTTCCCCAATAGTTACAGAGGCCCGTTCTGTCGAACTTGCAGGTAATACTGAATTTAGACTGGGTGTTGGTCAGTTGAGTGGTGTTTCCAATGAGCTAGTTTATGATGCAGATGGCAGTGGCTCAGGCATTACGGGATATAAAGTTAGTGAATTGAATTGGCAACTGAATCAGGTTCCTATGGCAGGGATCGGAGTTACTTTTACCGCAGGAAAATCTCTATTTATCAACGGTGATTACTGGGTAAATGTGACCGATGGTGATGGCACCATGGATGATTATGACTGGCTCTATATAGGACTTGACTGGAGCCACTGGTCACACCATCCGGATACAACCGTTCGAAAAGCGGAGTTGATGGACATAAACGGTGAATATATTCTTACACACGAAAGTCGCCGGAGAGAGAAAAGCTCCTGGTCTGGTGTAGTAGGCTACCGGCGGGACTTTTTTGACTGGCAAGCGAAAGGTGGGTACGGAATTTATTCAACAATGCCGACTGACTATCGAGATCAATACCTCATATTTCCCGATGTGCCCGGAATATCATATCAACAAACATTTACCACCCCATATATTGGGTTGAAGTACAGGACTAACAATCGTTCGCGTAAAAGCAGAACGGAAACTCGATTCGGTATGTACTACAGTGCCTGGGCAAAGGGGGATGATATCGATATACATCATCTTCGTAACCTGAGATTCGAGGAACAGGGAACTGGTGGTGAATGGTATAAGTTTGAACTCGAGATGGACTTTGAAGTTAACAAAAGTGTGATGTTTACACTTGGGTTCTCCTCACAAACATATAGTGAGATTAAGGCATCGACTAAAGTTATCGATCTAACGACCGATATCGCTACATTTTATCCCGGGGATTCTGCTGGGTTGAGTCATAAATCAGAACTGATTAGCTTAGGGGTGAATTATCGTTTCTGATTTCTAAAAATTTCATCTTCGTTTTACTGACTTCTACGAATCACCACGCTCCCGTGGTTGCCACAGCACCTCGCTGCCGTTTTCGTGGCGTGCCAGCACACGGGCGATGACGAATAGCAGATCGGAGAGACGGTTGAGATAGGCGTTGGCCTGCGGGTTGATCGTATGTATCTTGCTGGCGCTGTAGACACATCGTTCGGCACGGCGACAGATGGTGCGAGCCATGTGGCAGTGGGCGGTGGCATCGCCGCCTGCGGGAAGGATGAATTCTTCCAGTTTCGGTAACTCGCTATTGTAACGGTCCAGTGCCTGTTCCAGGCGCTTTACACACTCTTCGTCGATTGCATTGCGTCCCGGTACCGAAAGTTCGCCACCGAGGTCGAAGAGTTCATGTTGGATAGTCAGAAAGAGTTCATCGAGTTCAGTGGGTATTGAATGGCTGCGCAGCAGGCCGATGCTACTGTTGAGTTCGTCCACCGTACCGATCGCTTCGATACGCGGATGATCTTTCTCTACCCGGCTGCCGTCACCTAGGCCGGTCGTACCTTTGTCGCCGCTGCGGGTGTAGATCTTGGTCAGTCGTGCCATGGTTAACTCTCCAGCCGATAGATAACAGGAAGTTCGACGGTAAGCGTGCGCGGCAGTATTTCGCTGATTCTGCCGACTTTATCCAGTGCGCTAAGTGCCGCATGATCCAGCAGGCTGTATCCTGAGCTGTGTGCGACACGTACTTCACTGATGCGGCCGTCGCGTTCCAGCCGGAAGGCTAGCAATACTTCTCCTTGCCAGTTGCGCTGCCGTGCCAGTAGCGGATAGACGAAGTGGGCCGCGAGCGATTGGCGCAGTTTAACCATGATCTGTTCACGGAAGCTTGCGTCTGTATCACGGTGCTTTTCTGTTTGCTGCTTTGTGGTTTCGCTAACGGTGTGCGTTGCGTTGTTTGCAACTTGTCGCGTGACGTTCTTTTTCTCGCGTTGTTCCGGTGTGCTCTTCTGTGTCGGGACACGATAAGGCATCAGGCTGATATGCAGACCACCTGCGGCCTGTTGCGGTGAGGGTACAGGCGTGGTGGCATTTTGGTGATGTATAACACCCCAGAACAATAGTGCATGCAGCAGCAGCGAGAATGCCACGAACCAGCCGATAGGCCGGTTCGTGGTGTCGTAGTTGTTGCGGGACTGTGGTTTGTCCATGGACGACCTATTGCTGATAACTCAGGGTAAGGTAGGCGGATGTCCCTGCGGCGTTGTAACCGTAGGCCAGCGCATACTGTTCATCCAGCAGGTTGTCGATGCGTCCACGCACTACCCATTGCTTGTCCAGGCGGTATTCGCCGGTCAGGTTCAGCAGAGTGAAAGCGGATAACGACGCGCCACCGAAATCTGTACGAGGTCCGGTGTAGCTCGCTTCGATACCGATGCTGGTCTTTTCATTGAGTGGGCCGCGGGCGCTGAATTGTACTTTTTTCTCGGCGCGGCGGATTAACTGTTCACCGCTGTCGAGGTCTTCAGTCTTTTGCAGCGTGACGGCACTGTTCAGTTGCCAGCGGTCGATCTGCTTGCGGTACTCCAGTTCCAGGCCTTCCAGTTGTGCACGGCCAACGTTGACGGCGGTCCAGGTGACCGGGTCGGACTGAATCATGTTTTTCAGACGAGTGCGGTAGATGCTGACCTGGAAGCCATGCAGGCGGTAACCGATTTCGCCTGTGGTCGACTCTTCGGGCTTAAGATTCGTATCGCCATAGCCTGGATAGTAGAGTTCGTTAAACACCGGTGCCTTGAAAGCGCTGGCGTAAGTAGCGTAGAAGCGGCCTTCGCCAAGACGACTACCCAGGGTCAGGCGTCCCGTATGATGTTGCCCATATTCGCTGTGATCATCGCTACGTGCACCGAGCAGCAGATCATACTGTTCGTCTTTCCACTGATATTGCAAATAGGGCGCGGTGTTGTCGAGGGTTTCGTCATAGCTGCCGTCAATGATGCCGTTGTCCTGCTGCCAGTCGATACCGAGTGTGAGGAGTTGCTGCTCTGTAAGCGCGATATCGTTTTGCCAGTTGGCACCACGGCGGTGGCTATTAATGATCGCGGGCCAACTGTCATAGGACTGGTAGCGCTGTTCGCTGGCATTGAGCACCAGTCGCTGCGACCAGTTATAAAGGGTTTGCCAGTCGAGACGCAGCTCGCCATTAGTGTCTACGGTTTCATCGTGGGCATTGCTGTAGCCAGTGTTGTCATACTCACTGTCGCTGTTGCTGTGTAATAAATTGAGGCTGATTTGTGTGGTATTGCCAAGCGGCAGGGAGAAACCGGCATCAATACTGCTGTTGCGATAACCGTCATAATCCGCTTCATAGGCACTGGATGTGCTGTTGGTGGCGGAGAAGCCATCACTCTGCTCATGACTGAGGTTGATGTGGTAATTGCCACTACCGAGTTGCCCGCCGCCGCCGATACTCGCCTTGCCGGTACCGTAGCTACCTCCGCTGACGGATGCATGTAGTTTGTCGCCTTTGCGAGTGAAGATTTGAATCACGCCGCCGATCGCCTCGGAACCATAGAGACTGGAACCGGGGCCTCGTACGATCTCGATACGTTCGATCTGTTCCAGAGATAGCCCTGGCCAGTTGAAAGCGCCACTGGTGACTGAGGAAGCACGTACACCGTCGACCAGAATCAGTGCGTGATCGCTTTCGCCGCCGCGCAGCAGCAGCACAGTGGTACTACCCGGACCACCGTTACGGCTGAAGTCGATACCGGGTACCTGGCTTTGTAACAGATCCATGACGCTGTTGCTCTGACTGGCCTCGATCTCGGCGCGGTCGATTACCGTCACAGCAGCGAGGGTGTCGTCGACACTCTGCGCAGTACGTGTGGCGGTAACGATCACTGCCGTGGTGTTGTCATCGGTATCAGCTGCAATAGTGGTGGTTGAGTAGATGGAAAGCATGGACGGCAGCATCAGCGCCGCCACGGAAAAACGAATTGCTTGCATTGTGTTCCCCTGCGCTCACCCGCGCATTACATGGTTAAGTGCGCCAGGGTGTGATGGGGGATGGAAAGGGGCAACGGAGCTGTGAGAGTTCGTTTGCACCCGAACGCCGCCCACCGCAGCCTTGGCATGTCGGTTTCAGGCCGGTCTCCGGGCTCGCGATTTGGGTTTGTTGAAACCCGGGTCAATCGCCTTCCCACGTCGTTGACGCAGTAGTGGCCTGTTAATTCGTCTGTATCCGCCTACCGTTGCGGGGGCAGCGTCGGAATTGTCGTGATTCCCATGGTGGGCGACGCACCGACTTCCCGTTTCATTCCGTGGAGCGGAAGCTCTGTGGAACACCTGAAACTGGTGGCAAATGTACTCAGCGACAGTATTGGGTGTCAACTTACCATCCTGCTGAGAGCAATAAGCTTTTGAAAGGTAAGGAATTGGTTGTTACACACGCCAACCATTAATTGCGCAAAATGTGTCCAACATAGCGGAAAAGTGACGATTGACTGCCTAATCTGACCTTAATAGTCGGCCTTGGAGCCATGAGTGGTAACAGGGTGTTGCACTCGGGAATTATCGACTAAACTTTATGCTCTACTTCATGGAATTGGAATAACAGCTTGTATTGTATGATAATCTGCAATCTCGGTAGCCGCGGAATAGCGCCGATGCAGATGAAACCTTGAAGAGATGCCATGATGCAACCGATCGACACACAGCAGGGCGGTAAGGTTGAAGTCATCAGCGACGCGGTGGCGTTGCCGACTGAAGCGCCGCGCACGCACAAGTTGCGGCGTGTGCTCGTGGTCAATGCCAAGGGCGGTTGCGGTAAAACTACTATCGCCACCAATCTCGCCAGTTACTACGCTTCGCAGGGTATGGCGGTCACCCTGGCCGACCACGACCCGCAGGGCTCCAGCACCCAGTGGCTCTCGCTTCGTTCCGACGATTACCCTTCAATTAGCGGCGTCGCCGCCTATCGCAAGCCGGAAGCGGCAGTCACCCGCACCTGGCAACTACGCACACCGGCCAATACCGATCGCATGATCCTCGATGCCCCGGCCGGGGTGCATGGCATGACTCTGGTTGAGTTGGTACGCGAGGCCGACACCATCATTATCCCGGTGCTGCCGTCGCCTATCGATATCCATGCCGCGTCCCACTTCATCAAGGACCTGCTGCTGGTGGCCAAGGTTCGCGCCCGTTCCATCCGTCTTGGCGTAGTGGCCAACCGGGTGCGCAGCAAGACCAAGGTCTACCAATCGCTGCAACGGTTTCTCAACAGCCTGCAGATCCCGTTCATTACTTACCTGCGCGATACCCAGAACTACGTTCAGTCATCGGAGTCGGGTCTGGGGATTTACGAATGGACGGGGCATAACATCCGTCATGACCGCCGTCAGTGGGAAAAATTAATCCGCTGGATTGAGGAAGATAACGAACAACGTCCCGATATCGGTCAAAGGTAACGGAACCAGCTTCCATCACCACTCTCTATCCGTTCGATCTCACAGCCGTAAAGCCGGCTCAGTTTTTCTCCACTCAACATCTCCGCCGTGGTCCCCGTTTGCCAGCTGCCGTCACCGGGCAATAGCAGGATATGGTCGCAACAACGGGCCGCCTGGTTGGGATCGTGCAGCACCATCAGCATGCCGTGGCCAGCACGGCAGAGTTCGCCCACGGTCTCCAGTAGCAGTCGCTGATGACGCAGGTCGAGGTGGTTGAGCGGCTCGTCGAGCAGCATCAGCGTCGGTGCCTGGGTCAGCAGGGTTGCCAGCGCTACCCGTCGCCGCTCGCCACCGGAAAGACTCTGTACCCGTCGCTGTTCCAACTCGTCCAGCTCCAGTCGCCGCAGCGCTTCGCGGGTAAGCGCCAAATCCGTTTCGCTCTCATTCTGCCAGCGTCCCAAATGAGGGTGGCGGCCACTGAGTACCTCTTCCAGTACCGTGGCAGGAAATGGGTCGTGGCTCTCCTGTAACAGCAGCCCGAGTTGTCGGGCCACATCACGTCGCTCCATCTCTGCCAGCGGTGAACTGTTGAGTGCAATCGAACCCTGTTGCGCGGGCTGCAGTCCGGCCAGGGTGTGCAGCAGGGTGGTCTTGCCGCTGCCGTTAGGCCCGAGGATGCCCCAGCACTCCCCGGCGTTGACCTGAAGGTCCAATCCGCTGCAGAGCGAGCGCCCGCTTACGCCGAAACTGAGATTCTGCGCGTGTAACAGGCTCACTGGCGATACCCCCGTTGCAGCAGGAACAGGAATAGCGGCACCCCGAGCAGGGCGGTGAGTACGCCAACGGGGAGTTGTTGCGGGGCAAACAGGGTGCGCGCCAGGGTGTCTGCCAGCAGCAGCAACGTGCCGCCTGCCAGTACCGAGGCGGGCAGCAGCCAGCGGTGATCGGAGCCGCCGACCAGACGCAGCAGGTGGGGCACCACCAGCCCGACGAAACCGATACTGCCGCCGATGGCGACGGCTCCGGCGGTGAGCAGAGAGGCGCCCAGATAGAGTTGCAGCCGCAGGCCGGGAACCGCCACACCGAGCGATGCGGCCTGTTTATCGCCGCGGGCCAGCAGGTTGAGGCTGCGGGCGACGGGAAGGGTGAATAGCAATACAGTAAGCAGCAGCGCCAGGCCGACTTGCCAGTGGCTGACGTGGCTGAGATCGCCCATCAGCCAGAACAGCATACCCGGCAGGTTGTGTTGTGGCGCAACCGAAAGCAGGAAGCTGATCACCGCGCCCCAGCCCGCGGCGATCACCACCCCGGTGAGCAGCAGGCGGGTGGCGGACCAGGGGCCGCGACCGTGGGCCAGCCCAAAGACCAGCAGGGTGGAGAGGAGGGCGCCGGTCAGGGCAGCGAGGTTGATCAGCAGGGTCGCGGCGCCCAGCAACATCGCCAGCAGTGCCCCAGTGGCTGCACCGCCCGAGGTGCCGAGGATGTAAGGGTCGGCCAATGGGTTACCCAGCAGCACCTGCATCTGCGCCCCGGCCAGGGCCAGCATACCGCCCACGGCAAAGGCGGCCAGTGCCCGCGGCAGTCTCAGGTCCAGTACTACCTGGGCGGGGATGCCGTCGCCGTTACCGCTGAGGATTCGCAGCAACTCCCCCGGACCAATGTTCGCGCCCCCCAGACTGAGGGCGGCCAGGAAGGCCATCAGTGCCAGGGCGGCAAACAGTAGCAGTAGCGGCAGTGGACGCTTCATCAACTTATCTGAGGCTGAGCTGTTGCCAGCCCTTCTGTTCGGCGTGGGCGCTGAGGGTCTCGTCGGCATCTACCGCCACAGGATTTTCCACCAGCTCCAGCAGCGGCAGGTCGTTGTGGGAGTCGCTGTAGAACCAACTGCCCTGCAGATTACGACCGGTCTGCTCCAGCCACTGGTTGAGACGGGTGACCTTGCCCTGCTGGAAGCAGGGGGTGCCCGCGACTTCGCCGGTATAGCGGCCGTCGCGGATCTCCGGGTCGGTGGCGAGCATGTCGTCGATGCCGAAGGCTTCGCCGATGGGCTCGGTGACGAAACGGTTGGTGGCGGTGATGATCAGCAGATAGTCGCCCTGCTCACGGTGCCGTTTTAGGAGTTCGTGGGCCTTGGGCAGCATGATCGGTTCGATCTTCTCGCGCATGAACTGGCGGTGCCAGGCGGCGAGGGTTTCGTTATCGTGCTCGGTCAACGGACGCAGACTGAAGCGCAGGAATTCAAAGATATCCAGGGTGCCTGCCTTGTACTCGTCGTAAAACCGCTGGTTCTCACGCTCGTATTTGTCGCCGTCGACGATACCCTGTTCGACCAGGAAGCGCCCCCACAGGTAGTCGCTGTCGCCGCCCAGCAGGGTGTTGTCCAGATCGAAAATTGCCAGTGCCAAAACCGTTCTCCTCGCCAGTGGGAAAGGGGCCATCATACTGGCCGCGGGGGGCGGCGAAAAGCTCGTCAGGCTTGCTCTTTCCCCGATTTGCCCAAACATGGGGTAGTATGGAAGAATCATTGCTATTGACGAATTTGGACTTGTTCAAGTGATTGATTCACAAGGCTATCGGGCGAATGTCGGTATCATCCTGAGTAACCGGGAGGGTCGCGTCTTGTGGGCTCGCCGCCTGGGCCAGGACTCCTGGCAATTTCCCCAGGGCGGCATCAAGCAGGATGAGACCCCGGAACAGGCACTCTTTCGGGAACTGCGCGAAGAGATCGGCCTGACCCCTGAACAGGTCGAAATTATCGGCTGCACCCGTGGTTGGTTGCGTTACCGTCTGCCCAAACGTTTTATCCGCTTCAGGAGCAAGCCGCTCTGTATCGGTCAGAAGCAGCGCTGGTTTGTCCTGCGCCTGCTGGTGGATGACGAGGCGGTACGGCTCGACATTAGCGACAAGCCCGAGTTCGAGGAGTGGCGCTGGGTCGACTACTGGTTGCCGTTGAAAGAGATCGTCTTCTTCAAGCGCCAGGTGTATAAAAAGGCATTATCGGAACTGGAAGAGACGCTGTTCCCCGAGCGTAACCCTGGCCATCATGGAAGCGGTGCGGCAGACGGGGCTTCGCGTCAGCGCCACATCTGATCCCCAGGTTTTTGTTTTGAGATTGTTCCGCTGCATTGCGCAGCAAGGGAAACTGCATGCTTGATGTTTTGCGCAGCATTGTCACCGGAGTAAACGCCGCCAGGAACCTGGAGCAGGCGCTGACCTTTATCGTCGAGCGGGTCAAGTCGGCGCTGGCGGTGGATGTCTGTTCGGTCTATCTGGCAGATAACGATTCCGATGAACTGGTGTTGATGGCAACGGATGGTCTGTTGCAGGAATCAGTCGGTTTTGTTCGTCTCAAATTCGAAGAGGGTCTGGTTGGTCTGGTGGCGCAACGGGCCGAGCTGATCAATCTCGATGATGCGCCGGATCATCCCCGTTATCGCTATTTCCCTGAGACCGGTGAAGAGGTCTATCACGCCTTTCTCGGTGTGCCGATCATTCATCAGCGTAAAGTGCTGGGCGTACTGGTGGTGCAGCAGCACGCGGAAAACCGCTACGACGAAGATATCGTTACCGTACTGGTAACCATCGCCGCACAGCTGGCAGGCGCCATCGTCCATGCCGAGGCCAGTGGTGGTATCGAAGAGTTGCTGGGCCAGCGTGGTCCCAATGGTTATACCCTGCGCGGTCTGCCCGGTGCGCCCGGTGTGGCGATCGGCAAGGCAGTGGCAGTAATGCCCCATGCGGATATCGATAACATTCCCGACCGTACTGTCGAGGATGTGCAAGCGGAGCAGAAACGTTTCATCGAAGCGGTTAATGCCGTGCGTGGAGAAATCCACGAAATGGTAGAGAACATGAGCACGGTACTGCCGGCGGCAGACAGTATGTTGTTCGATGCCTACCTGATGATGCTCGATAGCGACAGCCTCATCGATGGGGTGAAAGAGGGAATCCAGAAAGGTAACTGGGCACCGGGTGCATTACGCGAAACTTTCCGCGAACACATTAAAGCCTTCGACGAGATGGATGATCCCTATCTGCGCGAACGCGCCGAAGATATTCGCGATCTGGGGCGTCGTATTCTTACCCAGTTACAGCAGAAACCGACTCGCGGTACCCGTTATCCGAAAAATGCCGTACTCATTGGCGAAGAGATCTCCGCTTCGATGCTGGCCGAGGTGCCACCGAAAAGTCTTGCCGGGGTGGTGTCGGTACGCGGTTCCAGCACTTCGCACACCGCGATCCTTGCGCGAGCGTTGGGCATCCCTGCGGTACTCGGTGTGGACGACATGCGCGTGGCCTGGGTCGACGGCATGGATATTATCGCCGACGGTTATTCGGGACGGGTGTTCGTTAACGCCAGCAACGAGATCAAGAAAGAGTATCGGCGCCTGCAGCAGGAGGAGCTGGAACTCCGGGAAGACCTGAAAGAGCTGCGCGATCTGGAGTCAGTCACCACCGACGGCGTGCAGATCCCGCTGTATGCCAATACCGGTTTGCTCTCCGACATTCGTCCTTCTATCGAAAGTGGCGCGGAAGGGGTTGGCCTCTATCGTACCGAGTTTCCTTTTATGGCGCGGGATCGTTTTCCCGGCGAGGAAGAACAGCGCCAGGTTTATCGCCAGGTGCTGGAGTCGTTCTACCCGCGTCCGGTGACCATGCGCACTCTGGATGTCGGTGGTGACAAGGCCCTGCCCTATTTTCCGATCAACGAAGACAACCCGTTCCTCGGCTGGCGTGGTATCCGCATCACCCTCGACCACCCCGAGATTTTCCTGGTTCAGATCCGCGCCATGCTGATGGCCAATGCGGAACTGGATAATCTGAAAATGTTGCTGCCGATGATTAGCACGCTTTCAGAAGTGGATGAGTCGCTGGCATTGATTCACCGTGCCCACCAGGAGTTGCTGGAAGAGGGGCATGTGCTCAAGTTGCCGGAGATCGGTGTGATGGTGGAAGTGCCGTCACTGATCTATCAGATCAACTCGCTGTCACGGCGGGTCGATTTCATTTCCATCGGTAGTAACGACTTGACCCAATACCTGCTGGCCGTTGATCGCAATAACTCACGGGTCGCTGAACTTTACGACTCATTACATCCCGCGGTGGTGCACGCGCTGAATATGGCGACCAGCGAGGCCAAAAAACATCGTCTACCGGTTAGCGTCTGTGGCGAGATGGCGGGCGATCCGATCGCCGCGCTGTTATTGCTGGGGATGGGGGTTAACAGTTTAAGTATGAGTGCTTCCAGTCTGCAGCGAATCAAATGGGTCATTCGTAGCTTCAGTAAACGTCGGGCGAAGAGTCTGTTGAATAAATCGTTGGAGATGGAGACTGCCAAGGATATTCGGCGTTATGTCGGTCGGGCGCTGGAGAAAGAGGGGTTAGGCGGCCTAATTCGAGCCGGTAAATAGAAGTGTCTCAAAATTACTGTGCTTGCCAATACGGTGTTAAAAATGGGCTCAAAATGCTCATTGACTACGTGTCAACTCCGCTTTCTCGCCCATTTTTGCCTTGTCTTGCCTGCGCTCGCTAATTTTGAAATCACTTCTAAGTTACTAACTAGCCTGTGCTTCTCGAATTAGTCCGATAAAACTCGCATTAACCCACTGCACCGCGCCAAGGTAGGCCATCGCGTAATCGGTCGAGCCGTAACCGTTGATCGACAGTTCCGACCACTCCCCTTTTTCATAATGCAGGATCTGTTTCAGTAGATGTCCCAGCTCACCTTCACCGCCGGTCAGTGCCAGCTTGATCGTGGCGCTGAAGGAGAGGGTATCGAGTAGCTCATCCATCGACATATCCATCAACGCATCCAGGGTGGAGAAGAGGCCTACGGTAAAGGCCTGCGAGGGGTCGATGCGATTGTGGCTGCGTTCCGCCAGTAGTTCACACATCCTTGCCCGTACCATCGCGGTAACGATCAGTTCCTGTGGTTTGTCGCTTTGGTAGCTGGAGATCAGCAGCAGGCTGGCCCAGCGGCGCACCTGTTCTGTCCCGATCAGCATCAACGCCTCGCGTACCGAATTGACCTCGCGGCGAAACGCATAGGTGGCGGAGTTCAGGTAGCGCAATAATTTGTAGGCCAGGGTGACATCCTGAATGATGACCTTTTCCAGCTGCTCCATGCTGGTGTTCTCGTCCTGCAGCTTGTTGAGAATCCCCAATAGCACTGCACGATTGGCTGGATGGCTGGTGCCGCTGACCAGTTGTGGCTTGCAGAAGAAGAAGCCCTGAAACCAGTCGATACCCAGTTCCTTGCAGTATTCCAGCTCCTCATGGGTCTCGACCTTCTTCGCCATCAGGGTCACGTCGTGCTGGCGACACAGTTTGACCTGCTCGGCCAGCTCTTCCCGTCCCAAGGTTCTCAGATCGAGCTTAATGATGTTTGCCGACTGCAATAGCGGTAACAGCGCAGGACGATAGATAAAGTCATCCAGCGCAATATCGTAACCGGCGTCGGCGACGCGTTTGAGGCCTGCGCAGAGGGTTTCATCGGGTGGTTCCCTGACGCTGACCTCGAGCACAATCTGCTCCGTGGTCATCGGAATACGCTGCTCGTCACGCAGGTAATCACGAGTCATGCGGATGAAAGCCGGGTTACTGCCGACGATATTCTCCAGGCCGAACTCCATGAAGGTATTGATCAGCAGTTCGGTGGAAGTATGGGGATTGGCGACGGAGCGACCGAAACGCTGGAATTCCACGTCTCGGTAGAGAAGTTCATAGGCAACCAGATCAAGTTGGCGGTCGTAGATCGGCTGACGGGCGATGTAGATCTCTTGCATAGGAAGTTGTTCGCTTCTTGTTGCGAACAGTGTAGTCCATTACACCGCGTACGGTAACTATTTGTTACGGCTGAACAGGGCCAGTAACTCTCCGGCCATATTACGTGCTTTACCGTTACAACTGATATAGCGCTGGACAAAAAAGTCGTGCAGTTCTGCGTTGTGATAGATCGCCTGCGCATCTTCGGTATTGTGATTGGAGATCAGCACCGGAATCCCTTTTTTTGCCGTCTTTTCCGCCTGTTTCGCCAGTTCCTCCTGCTGCGCCATACTGAAACCGCCAGCGCTGTAGCTGGTGAAGTTGGAGGAGCTGCTGAGCGGCAGGTAGGGCGGGTCGCAATAGACTACATCGCCCTTACCGACCTCGCCAAAAGTGGTAGTGAAGTCCTGATGACGAAACTCCGCCTTTTTCGCTTTTTGGTGAAAAACACGCATCTCGTCGGCAGGAAAGTAGGGACGCTTATAGCGGCCGAAGGGGACATTGAAGCCGCCACTGGCATTGTAACGGCAGAGGCCGTTGTAGCCGTGACGATTGAGATAGATAAACAGCGCGGCGCGACGTTCCCGGTTTGTGCAGGCATTGAACTCATCGCGCAGGGCGTAATAGCGATCGGCCTGATTGTTTTTTTCCGTGAATAGCGCTGCAGCCTGGGCGATGAATTTGTCGCCCTTTTTCTGTAGCAGGGTGTAAAGCTGAATCAGATCGCGATTGCTGTCGCAAAGCAGGTAGTGATCAAAATCGGTATTGAGAAAAACCGCCGCGGAGCCGGCGAAGGGTTCAACTAATCGTTTTCCCGCGGGTAGCTGCTTTTTTACCTTGTCGATAATCCGCAGCTTGTTGCCAGCCCATTTGAGAAAAGGGCGGACGCTACCGTCCGCCCGTATGGCGTGTTTTCGCTTACTCATCTACAGCGACTTTATGAACACCTTGGAGCGGCGCTGGTAGTTGTACATCTGCTGCTTCGCCATCGGCAGGTCGTCGATGCTCGCCTCGCTAAAGCCGCGCTCCAGAAACCAGTGCGCGGTGCGTGTGGTCAGCACAAACAGACGTTTGATGCCCATGCCTTTGGCTTTGCCTTCAAGATATTCCAGCAGGTCGTCGCCGCGCCCCTGTTTACGGTAGTCAGGATGCACCGCAAGACAGGCCAGTTCACCGCAGCCGTCATCGACAAACGGGTAGAGCGCGCTACAGGCGATAACCGTACCGTCGCGTTCGATCACGGTGAAGT
This sequence comes from Thiohalomonadaceae bacterium, assembly GCA_050302275.1. Taxonomy (GTDB): domain Bacteria; phylum Pseudomonadota; class Gammaproteobacteria; order Thiohalomonadales; family Thiohalomonadaceae; genus JAPHTQ01. The sequence continues at coordinate 14,244 of JBNLAT010000026.1, forward strand.
GATCGATCTCCATCTCCAGTTTTTCCCGTTCGCGCCGTACCAGGATGCCGTCTGTTTCCATCGGCTCGATCAGCTCCAGCACACCACCGACATCATCGATAGTGGCTTGACGAATATCCTCAAAGGTATCGCTGCTGATCAGGGTGCCGATACCGTCGCGGGTGAACAGCTCAAGTAGCAAAGAGCCGTCCTTGTGACGGTCGATCAGATGCACCCGACGTACGCCGTTACGGCAGGCATCGACAGCGCCCTGTACCGTCTTTATCAGCCGTTCGGGCAGTTGTTTGTTAGCTGCAATGGCCTGTTCCGCATCTTTCAGACCGAGCTGACGCAACAGATTGCCATCTCCACCGGGCAGGCCGGGGCCGTCGATCAGATGGATCAGTTTGTCTGCTTTCAGCTGCACCGCTGCCGCGGTGGCGACATCCTCGGCACTGAGGTTAAACACCTCGCCGGTGGGCGAATAGCCGATCGGTGAGAGCAACACCAGCGAACCGTCCGCCAGCTGACGATGGATCGCCTCGGTATCGATACGCCGTACTTCACCGGTGTGCTGGTAGTCGGTGCCGTCGCGCACACCCAGTGGTTGCGCGGTAACGTAGTTGCCCGAGGCGACACGAATATCGGCACCGGCCATCGGTGAGTTGGCCAGCCCCATGGAGAGCAGTGCCTCGATCTCGACCCGTACCGAACCCGCCGCTTCCTTCACGCAGGCGAGTGCCGCCGCGTCGGTGACACGCAGGCCGTTGACGTACTGCATCTCCACCTTGCGTTCGTTTAAACGTTCCTCGATCTGTGGGCGAGCGCCATGCACCAGCACCAGTCGTACACCGAGGCTGTTGAGCAGGGCGATATCGTGTACCAGGCCGGCGAATTGCGCCTCGGCGATCACCTCACCACCGAAGGCGACCACAAAGGTGCGGCCACGGAAGGCGTTGATGTAAGGTGCCGAGCCGCGGAACCAGCGTACAAAGGTCTGTTGATCGAGATTCGGGTCCATGTCGTTAATCTGCAAGTTGTCGTTTTATAACGAGATCCGGGCCATATATAACCGGATCAGGATACAAGGTATAAGGTCACAGGATAAAGGTCAAAAGAATGTTCTTGTCCCTTTCCTCTTATCCATCAAAGGCAGAATCGTCGGATGAGTTGACTTAATAGATCGATGGTCGGTTGCAGGCGATTCAGGGAGAGATATTCATCGGGCTGATGCGCCTGATCGATGTCGCCCGGACCGAGGATGATCGTCTCCATGCCCATCTGGTTCAGATAAGGACCTTCGGTGCAGAAGGCGACCGCCTCGCTATCGTGGCCGGTCAATTTTTCCGCGCTTTCGACGATGGCCGAACTGCGCGGCGTATGCATCGCCGGAGTGCCGTGAAACAGCGGCGCCACTTCCCACGTCAGTTCGCTTTCGCCAAGCAGATTATCGAGCCGGTTGTTGAGAGTGGAACGGAGTTCATCCAGTTCCATCCCGGGTAAGGGGCGCAGGTCCAGATGCAGCTCGCAGTAACCGCAAATACGGTTAGGGTTGTCGCCGCCATGGATGTGGCCGAGATTGAGCGTCGGCACCGGTACCTTGAAATCGGGATCGCGGTACTTCTGTTGCAGCTCGCTGCGCCAGCTCAGCAGATCGCCGATCACCTGATGCATTCCCTCCAGTGCATTGACTCCCAGTGACGGATCGCTGGAATGTCCAGAGCGACCAGTCAACCGAACCGCCTCCATCATAATGCCCTTGTGGGCATTCACCGGACGCATCCCGGTCGGTTCACCGATCACCGCGTAACGGGCCTTGGGTTTACCCAGCTCCACCAGCGCGGCGGCGCCGTCCATGGAACTCTCCTCATCAGCGGTGGCGAGGATGATCAGTGGTTGTTGTAGTTGTCCGGCATCGAAACTCTTTGCCGCTTCAATCGCCAGGGCGAAGAAGCCCTTCATGTCGGAAGTGCCGAGACCGTAGAGCTTGTTGTGCTCCTCGCACAACTTGAAAGGATCGTGGTTCCAGCGTCCCTCATCGTAGGGCACCGTATCGGTGTGCCCGGCCAGCACCAGTCCGCCCGGACCCTTGCCCAATGTGGCGATCAGGTTGGCCTTGTGTGGCTGGCTCGGTAACGGCAGAACCTCCACCTCGAAACCGAGATCGCCGAGCCAACTGGCAAGCAGATCGATCACCGGGCGATTGGTGGTATCGAATTCGGGGCTGACGCTGCTCATCGACGGCGCGGCGATGAGGGCGGTGAGCATTTCCATAACGGTGGGAGTGGTGTGTTTCATGGGGGGATTTTGAGGGGTGATGGTGGGTTGGTGCAATAGGAAGGTGTCGCTAACGCGACAGATGACGGCATTGGAAAGCGGGGTCTCGCCCCCGCGGGTCGAGGTACTTTTTGTGGCGACAAAAAGTACCCAAAAAACGCTCCCGAAATTCCCGCCCCTTCGGGGTTCCCTCGTTGCTCGCTCCGGTCGGGCGTTGCAGACAGGCCGTCCATGGCCTGACTGCAACGTTGCGCACCTCCTGTGCGCAACCCTGACGGGCTATTCCTCCCTCCACTCCGCGACTCGGCGGAATTGACGGGCCTGAAAACCTCTTCGCTTCTGTCATTTCGGTGATCAACTGGATCCAGCTAAATCTTGCCTTCACAAGGCAATCAAGGTAGAAAGAGAAAAGGAATCACCGGGCGAGGGAGCGCAGTACATCAATATTCCCTGTCCTGCTAGCAAAATCCTTTAGGTTCCCTATCTGGGAACTAAGTTAATGTTTTAGATGATGAGCGGTGTGTTATATACCCTAAATGTCGGAATTAATTACGACATTTTGAGTGTCTACCTATAGTTGGAATTACAAAGACTCCACATCCAACGTATATGTGCGTTGATTGGGGATTACCAACCAAAAGGAGGAGAGATATGTCTGAAATCAGTCAAGATGAACTTAATTCAATCTCAGAAGAGCTTGGGAGTAAGCTGCAGAGTGCCATTGAAGATGCTGGACTTCATGGATACGAAATCGAACGACTTGATCTCAAGCCAAAAGCTGACACCACCACAAAGGGTTTGATCCCAAGTTGTCATTTGGACTGCAGTGTTGGCGGTTTTCCACCAAAAATATCATGCTCACTGAAGTGTGGATAAACGCAAATTCTAGCAATACCTCCCATCGCGGACACAGGCGCTACTGCGTTTGTGTCCGCTGAGGATTATCGTTAGACAATCAGCGGCGGATGCAGAGGGTAATCTCATATGGAATCTATAGAAGAAATAAAAAAAAGAATTGCTATTGATGGTGAGGATGAAGTGCTTGCTTCATTAAAAGAAGAAAGATTCGTTCTGCATCCTGATAGAAATGGTGGTGAATTTAAAACTAAAGAAGATGAAGATAGATTTCACTTTATAAGCAATGCGTTAAATCTAATCGGTGAGAATAGTTATTCTCATCAAATGATCCCAGTGTCTCAATTACCAGCCATTATCGCGTCTGTAAGTAAAAGCCTAGCGGTTCAAAATAACCCACCAGCAATCATAGAAAAGAATATTAAGGAATCCTTTAGATCTGATATAGGGCGCAAGTACATGGCCCCTAAAGTTGGGTCTGGTATTTTCGCAGCAATAACTGGCTTCCTATTTACTCAAGCTAATGCGCTTATGGAGCACCCGGTAATTGGCCAGTTTTTTAGCAGTCCAGAAGGGGTTCAACTTCTTGGCATTGGTTTCCTAGGTAGCATAGTTCTATTCATTATTTCTTGGATGCGGGAACGTAGGGAAGAAGCACGCTCTTCTTATCTTCTTAGTGAAGATGCTCTACATGATTTATATCTCATGATGAAACACGAGGCTGAGAATGGGTTCATTGAGGTACGTAAAGTAAGGAGATATTTTACACGGTCTGATCGCCCGGACTTTGGTCCTTTGAATATAATGTTGCCTCCACGCTTAAGCCCCCAAATTGTTGATCAAATATTGGATGTTCAATTAAAGCGATTAGAAGATCGCAAAGCAATTGAGCCCGTGGATAGACCTGGAATTGACAAGGTTTATAAATTTAAAGCCTAACTATACGCTCCATTTGACGCTCATTTCACTGCGCCACATTCGCGCAAATAAGCTTTATCGTTATGAAAATCTTAAAAGAGATACTGCTCCAAAGAGCCGATTTTTACGCAATTTTCTATTTAATAATTCTTTGCAATTCCTGCGTCTTTTTCCCTTGACCCGCTCTCCCTTCCCCCGTAATTTGAACAGTGCAACACCGCTCAAAACAAAGCGCCGGATAGTGGTGCGCTAACACCAACTATCCGGCTAACCCTAAGACTGCCTACACAGACCTTAGGGCTGCATCGGAGTATACAACATACCCGGCGATGATCATTATCGCCCGTTGTGTGACAAGCGGCCCTACTGTCTCAACGACATCGGGGCCGCTTTGCGTTGAGCTTCCATCAACTCGGCAATAACGCCGGAACGACAAGGAGCAAAAGCAATGTCACACGCAAACACTAATGTTATCTATCCCCAATCCACCGACCGTACTGCCGCCTGGCAGGTCCGCGAAGACGGCGACGACTACGGCAAAGAAGACAACAGCAACGTCCGAACCACTTCCCTGTCCGATATGCACAACCGCATCCACGAACGGCTCGACCGTGCCAGAGCCCTGATCCACCTGCTGAAAACCGCTGACACGCAGGCGGAGGACGCCATACCGCTGACTGCCGTCGTCATCGAAGATCTTATTGAGAGCGCTCAGTTCACCAGTCGGAAGATGTGGGAGTTTATCCAGCGTGAGAAAAGACTAGGTAGTTAGTATATAGCCACCTTCCGCGTTGATGCGGTAGTCAAAGCCTGTGGAGAGCTTGTTGGCTCGCTCCCCGCAGGCTTTCTTTGTATAACTGGAGTGTTTAGCAATATTTAGCTCAAGAATGTAGTAACTTTCTTACAGAAAGTGTCCACATATGCTGGTAATATCTTTGCCATCACAGATTCGTAATGACTGTAATTAATTGATATGCAAGGCGTATTGGCATGGCGATACTGGATTCAGTGTCTGCCGCATCAGCATGATGTCTTATCTGACTAATTCGCCCTTAAAGCTACTAAGTGCTTCCCTCACAAGGAGATAGACTATGCATACACCAATTGAATTTTATGTGAAGTTGCCAGCTGATCTCTTCCGAGGAGGGACGCCAACAAGGCATAAGTTTGATTATTTAAGAACGATGCCACCAAGAAACGAAGATCAGACTTATGATGTGAAAATTAATCCTAAGAATGGTTTGATTGACCATACGACCGGAGGGCTTAGCCTCTTCAATGCTCCAAATTTTGGCTTTGGTCTTGACTGGTGGGTGATTCCCGGCGGCACAAAGTTACCTCCAGGTTTTACCCTGTCAAAAGATTTAACGGATGGAAAATTCAGGGGTCACTATACAATTAGGGCTCTTAGGGATATGTCAGTGAAAGAATGGAAAAAAGAGCTGGCTGAGTGGGCTGATAAGCACGCTACTCACCTGAATCAGAACAAAAAGGTAAAAAACGATGTTTAGTGTTATTGAATTACGTCTAATCAGGTCTTCAGTCAAAAAGACTATGGATGATTTACTGAAGCGTAAAGATATTTTAGATCCGGAGTCTGATGATGTTGTGGAGATCACTAATGATCTTATGGTTTATCAAAATATCATAGATAAGATAAACGATAGAGAAGATGTGTAGCTCTAGTAAGTAAAGTCGGCGGTTTGTGAAAGACTAATCCACAGATATGATTTCGGGAGGTGGGTGAGCATAATCATGAAAACATTCATTGTTTATACCCTTCTGGCTCTCGTGAGTTTTACTGTTAATTTTGCCGTATATATTATTTCCTTTAATATTCAAGCTACGCCTTATTTGCATGAAGAGCAACGAGTGGATAGTGCTGTTTTGATGTTTGAGACCACTCTTCCTGCATATGCTGTTTCTTCAATTGTTCTTGCGGTTATATTTTATTTTGTTGCGAAGAAAGTTATTTATGCAGGCCGAAGTGTAGTGAAATGATGTCCAGGTTAAAGATATTTTCTCTGTTGTTCACAATGCTCTTTTTGGTTGCGTGCCAGAAAGCGACGACTCCTGCTTCTGATATTTGTTCGATTACAGAACCTCACACCTCTCTTAAGTTCGGTAGGTACACCGTTAATCTTTTCGGACCCAATGAGGCTGTTAATCCGGATATCTGGGAAGGTCCTATTTGCATCACTAACACAGGAAATCAATCGACCTGTGCGATAGACGTGTCGCTTATCAAGGCAGTTACTTACAACTCAGATAATGGCACGCTGGCAGTGAGCATCTTTAGCGGGTCTAATGCTGAGAATATCCAGCTGGATATGGATAGCTGTAAGGTTATTAAGCCGTAGGTCGTTGTAGTCATGGCTGGCTAGCCGGGGGCGGATTTCTACTGAGTGCCCGGGTCTTGTACATCCGTCGGGTAGGGCCGGTCCCCGCTTTCAAATGCCGTCATTTGTCGCCTGACGGCACCCCTTCCCAAATCCCCAAAATACCACTAGCGCAGCGCCCCCTCTGGTGCTAGATTTCCGCCGTCAGTTCTGACCTCACCCTCAGGGAGGGTGACCCATGATTCGCAAGGCCACCATAGAGGACCTCAACGCGCTGTTGGCGCTGGAGGACCGCAGCTTCGATACCGATCGGCTCTCCCGCCGTAGCTTCCGTCACCTTTTGACCAAGGCCAATGCCGTTACCGTGATCGACGAGCGTGACGGTGAGATGGCCGGGTATGCCACGGTGCTGTTCAACGCCGGGACGTCGCTGGCGCGTCTCTATTCCATCGCTGTCGATAAAGGCCATCAGGGGCAGGGTGTAGGCCGTGCGCTGGTGGAGGCGGCGGAGCAGGCGGCGCTGGATGGGGAGTGCGTGGTGCTGCGTCTGGAAGTGCGCAAGGACAATACCGCGTCGCTGGCGCTGTTCCGCAAGATGGGTTATCGCGAGTTCGGTACTTACCAGGATTACTACGAGGACCACATGGAGGCGCTGCGTTTCGAGAAGGAGCTGGTGCCCCACCTCAGTCCGGATATCGCCCGTGTGCCCTACTACCGCCAGACTCTCGACTTTACCTGCGGCCCGGCTGCGGTGTTGATGGCGATGCACAGCCTCGATCATTCGATTCCTTTCGACCGTGCGCTGGAGATCCAGCTGTGGCGTGAGTCGACCACGGTGTTCATGACCGCGGGTCATGGCGGTTGCGGTCCGCACGGGATGGCGCTGGCGGCCTGGCATCGCGGTTTCGATGTGGAGATGTATCTCAGCGAAGAGGGCGCGCTGTTTATCGACTCGGTGCGCAGTGAAGACAAGAAAGAGGTGATGGCGTTGGTCCAGGAGCAGTTCGAGCAGGAGGTGGCGGAGGCGAACATCAGTGTGCACTACCGCCAGCTCGGTCTGGATGAGATGCGTGAGGCCTTCGCCCGGGGCGGTATTCCGGTAGTGCTGATCAGTTCCTACCGTATCTATCACGAGAAATTCCCGCACTGGGTGGTGGTGACCGGTTTCGATGATCGTTATGTCTATGTGCACGATCCCTATGTGGATGATGAGAAGGGCAAGACCGAAGTGGATTGCATGAACATGCCCCTGCTGCAAAAGGACTTTGCGCGTATGGCCCGCTACGGTAAGTCGGGTTTACGCGCTGCGTTGATTATCTACAGCCGTGAAGGAGAGAAGCGGTGACGGTGCAAATTATTGTGGTGGAAAATCTCTCCGACTGGAAAGTCGAAGGTGTTACCGCTGAAGTTGTCCATGTGGATGACTACCTGACCGGGCGTGATTACTTCAAGCAACGCAACATTCAGGTGATTAACCTATGCCGTAGTTACCGCTACCTGAGTGTCGGTTACTACTGTTCGCTGCTGGCCGAGGCGCGTGGTCATCGCGCCCTGCCGTCGGTGAAGACGATGCTCGACCTGAGCAGCAAGTCGATGTATTCGCTGGATGCGGAAAACCTCGATCAACAGATCCAGAAGGCCTTTAAAAAACACGCACACCCGAACGAAAGCAACTCCTTCGATCTGGACCTGTTTTTCGGCAGTTGCGGTATCGATGCGCTGGGCGCACTGGCGCGACAGATTTTCGAGGTGTTTCCCTGCCCGCTGCTGCGTGTCAGTTTCAGGCGGCAGGGAAAGTGGCGCATCAACGCCATTCGCTCGTTGGCGCTACATCGGCTAGACGCAAGCCAGCGCGACAGCTTTTCTCATGCTTTCGAGCACTATCGCAAGAAACGCTGGCGTGCGCCTAAGGGAAAAATTACCGCGCGCTACGATATCGCTATTTTGCACGATCCGCACGATCCGCAACCGCCCTCCAACAGTCGTGCGTTGAACGGTTTTATCAAGGCTGGACGTGCATTGAATGTTGAAGTGGAGTTGATCGAGAAACGCGACTACGTGCGTCTGGCGGAATATGACGCACTGTTTATTCGCGATACGACGCGCATCGATCACTACACCTATCGTTTTGCCAAGAAGGCGGAGAGTGAGGATATGGTGGTGATCGACGATCCACGTTCGATCCTGCTCTGTACCAATAAGGTCTATTTGGCGGAGCTGTTACGAGCTAACAAAATCCCGACGCCGAAGACCGTGATCGTCGGCAAGGCGGATCTTTCCGCTGCGCAAAAACAGATCGGTTTTCCTATGGTGCTTAAGGTGCCTGACGGTTCCTTCTCCCGTGGCGTGGTCAAGGCCGAAAACGAAGCGCAAATGAAAGAGATGACGGCACGCCTGTTCAAGGATTCGGAGCTGATATTGGCGCAGGAGTTTCTCTACACCGAATTCGACTGGCGTGTCGGTATCCTCAATCGTGAACCGCTCTATGTCAGCCAGTACTTTATGTCGAAGAAACATTGGCAGATCGTTAAGTACGACGATAGTGGCGGGATTACCGAAGGGGGATTCCGCACCATGGATGTGGCCCAGGCGCCAAAGGAAGTGGTGGAGACGGCGCTGCGTGCAGCGAATCTGATCGGCGACGGGCTATACGGTGTCGATCTGAAACAGAATGCCGACGGGGTTTATGTGATTGAGGTTAACGACAACCCGAACCTGGATGCCGGGGTCGAGGATGTCTATTTGAAAGATGAGTTGTACCAACGAGTGATGGCGGAGTTCGTGCGTCGGCTCGATGCGCGTCGTAATCGTTGAACAAGCGTTTCTTTACAAATTTTATATTTCCCTTCTATTCATGTGTGAACTTGACAAAAATAGTCTGAATTAAATAAATTCCTCTCCCGACATAACAACAATAAAACCATGGGAGGGTAGCGTGAGCATTATCAGTTGGCTCAGAGAGGTTACCGGGGGTGGTGCAGCGGCGAAGCTGCTGGAACAGCCACTACATTTCACCGAAGAACAACTTCAACTCCACGATCTTGATCTGAATGAGGTGCTGGATACACACATGGTGTGGCCGAAGCGCCTTGAGTCCATTTTGACTGGCGACAGTAGTGAATCATTCGACCTGGCAACAATCGCTTCTGATTGCGAGTGCACGCTGGGTAAGTGGTTGCACGGTCCGGCGAAGGAATCGTTGAATAATTCCATCGATTATCAGGACCTATTTGAGATACACGCCGATTTTCATCTCAACACGGCGGAGGTGATCAAAGATCATCTGCACGAGCGAGGCGAGAGTGCGTGGCTGAATCTGCGCAAACTACGTATTCAGTCGGGGATGATGCAGTTGGCGTTGGTACGCCTGTTTCCAGAAAAAAAATCGTGAAAGAAAAGCCCGGGTTTCCCGGGCTTTTCTAGAAGCTGTATTTCAGATCGACAAATAGGCGATCGTTGTCGGAGATAGAATTGAAAGGCAGCTTGTCGCCTTTCTGGTAGGTGACCACGCCGCCAGTGAGAGTCAGCGCATCGGCGAGATCGTAGGCCGCCGAGTAGCGACTGAATCCGCCATCCGCCAGATCACTACCGAAGGCGGAGAGTAGCGCCAGCAGATGCAGGCGGGCGTGCATGAAGTCACCCTGATAACGCAGTGCGGTCTGCCACTCATCTTCGATCTGTCCGGCAGCAGTCAGGGTATCGCTGAAGTTATCGATGTGACGGTTGGCGATCTCCAGACTGATGGTAGTGTCGTTAAAGCCGGAGTATTCCACACCCAGCAGGGTATCGAGTCGCTGCCAGGTATCTCCTGTGGCACTGCTATATTTCAAACCGTCGAAACGCGCCATCTCCAATTTCAGCAGCCAGCTTTCTACCGCGGCATTGGCTGCCAGGCCGACCATGGTCAGGCGGCTGTGGTGCAGTTGCGGTGTCATGCCACTGCTGACGAGATGCGGCGTGTCATCGAAGACCTGTGCCCAGTAGAGCGATAGATCCCAACCGCTGAAGATGCCGTTGGCGGCGAAGGCGTATTCGGTATTGCCGTCACCGTCGGCGGGAATAATTTCGTTCGGCATCGCCGTTGGGTAGGGATAGAAGTCGGAACCGAAGGCGGGATTTTTGTTGAAACGGATCTCGGGAATCGCCATTGCCGAGATTCCCCAGTCGCCGAGATAGTAATCGAACTTGGCCATGGTTAGCGGCAGACGCAGGTCTTCGATGTCGACCATCCCCGGTTCGCGATTGTCCATCGGGTTGAGGATGTCAGTAATACGGATGTTGTCCGATTTACCCCAGACGACGATCTGTCTGCCCAGTTTCATATCGAGACTGCTGGCCAGTTTTCCCTGCAGCCAGACTTCACCCAATTCGGCCTCACTCTCGTAGTCGTTGAGCACCTCGTCGGTGTACTTATCGCGTCCGTTGAGTTGATAGGCGGCATCGTAAAAACCGTAACCGGCAAGGTGGGCGCGCCATCTTGCTGGCAGGTCGTAGTCAAATTCAAGATTGAGCTTGGCACGCAGACGGGAGAGACCGCGGTAATCGGTCGCACCGCTGACGGGTGCCTGATGCGCGTAGTTGTAGGCGGCCCCCAGGGTCAGTGCGCCACCCAGTGTCCACGGTTTTTTCTCGTCAACGGTGATCGGTTTCGTTTCGTCACTGCTGTTGTCACTAAAGCCGTCCAGTACCGCATCAAGGGAGTTTTCGCTGGCCGGTGTATCGAAGCCTTCCAGGGCACTGTCCAGTGAAGGCTCTGCCGCATACAGCGGCAGCGTACTAACACTTAACAGTAAAGCAAAAGCGATGCGGTTGGACACGGTTACAGTCCTTTTTCCAGGCGACGAACGGAGAACATATCTTCAGTCAGGTTCTGGTTATATTTGACGTTGTCGAAGTAGAGATTGGTTTTATGCAGTGTCACCTTGCCCTGCTTGGTGGTCATGCTCATCGCCAGCGTCGTCCAGACACCGTCGATCTTTTCCAACTTCTCTACATCCAGATATTTAAGGCGGTTGCCTTCATTAACCCAGTTCACCGCACGGACCACGACAAAGTTGTCCTGGCGGACAAACAGGACTGATTTTTCGTAACCTGTCTCGTCAATCACTTCACGGCTTCTCGGTTTGGATTCGATCAGCCACACCTTGTGTCCGCGAACTTCATCTTCCTTGAGGATTTTGAAGTCGTAGTCATCGAGGTTGCGGCGCGTCATATCCGAGTAGTTGAAATCGGAACCCATGAAGCTGCCGCTCTTGTCGCTGGAGGCGATGCGCTTCGATTTACGCAGCGCGGGCAGGTAGAGCCACTGATCATCGTCCTTGTCGTAGTCATCGTAATCGTAGGTGAGGAAGCCGGTGTCCTTGACGTCAGCAGGGGAGAGGAAAAACATAATTCGCTGTTTATCTTCGCCCTTGTCCTTATCGAAACTGCGAATGCTTCGTACCCGCTCGTCGCCGTTTTTGTCGATCAGGACCATCTTCATATCGGCGGTGCGGTTGTCGCCGTCGTCGCGATCGTCCACCGCCTGCATGATTTCACGGGCACTCATTGCAGCCAGTGCCGGTTGAGCAGCCAGCAGCGCGAGGGCGATGGTCAGGGTGTACTTGAGAGTTTTCATTGAGGGTCTCCTCTTAATAGTCAGCGTCGTCGGCGATCAGGTGGCTGCGGTGCAGCTCCTGCATTAATGCCGGGGCGAGGAAGAAGTCGGCGAGCAGTGCCATGATGATGGTGAAACCGGTCAGCAGGCCGAAGTTACGCAGGTTACTCATGTCCGCTCCCATATAGAGGAAGAAACCGGTGGAGAGCACTATGGTAGTGACGAACATGGCACGCCCGGTGGAGAGCAGGGTTTTACGCACCGCCTCTTTTACATCTCCGGTATCGTGGTGGTAACGGCGATAGTTGTGCATGAAGTGAATGGTGTCATCCACTGCCAGACCGATGGCGATGGAACCGATCAACATGGTGAAGAGATCCAGCGGCATACCCATCCAGCCCATCAGGCCGAGGGTGAGAATGATCGGTGTCAGGTTGGGGATCATGCTGACCAGACCGATACGAATGTTGCCGATAAGCAGGATCATCATAAAGGTGATTACTACTGCGGCGATCACATAGCTCTCTGCCATGGAGTAGATTGTCGCCGACATGGTGCGGCTCAACAGGGCATTAATACCAGTGATGGTGATTGCGACGTCATCGCCCATCACTCGTCTGAAGCGGTCACCGATATCGGCGAGAAAATCCTTGTACAGCACTGCATCGGCCCAGGGCATTTTGATGGTGAAGCGGGCCTTGCTGAACTGGGAGTCGACAAAGTCTTCCAGATCATCGGAGCCGGAGTTTTCGAACAGCAGAAACTCCTGGGCGATGAGCTGGCGGTCATCGGGAATGCTATAGAACGCATCGCGATTCTCATTCAGCGCCTTGTTGATCTCCTTGAGGATGTCTGCCAGCGACAGGGTCTTACCAACATAAATCTCACCCTGATCGATGGTGCTGACTTCATCGCTCAGTTTAGCCAGCCCCTGCATCCGTTTGGGTTCGTAGAAGCCGTTCTTTTCTCCGGTATCGACCACCACTTCAACGGAGCTGGCACCGCGCATGTTTTCGTTGACGAAGTCAGTCGCGATGCGTGAGGCGTTGTCTTTCGGCAACCACTCGAACGGTTTATGGGAGAACTTGACCTGTGCCGCACCAGCAAGACCGAACACCAGTACCAGGGCACTGATAAACAGCACCGTGCGTGAGCGGTCGGTGGCGATATCGGCGATACCGGTCAGCAGGTTATCCATGCGTGCAAAACGGCTGGCCGAGCTACTGCTGGTTTTCGCGCTTAATGGCAGGATCGCCATCAGCGATGGAGTGAGCACCATAGTAAACAGCAGGGCGATCAGCACACCGATGGCAGCAACGATACCGAGATCGCTAATCGGTGCGATATCAGCACCGGCGAAGGAGGCGAGACCGGCGGCGGTGGTCAGTGAGGTCATGACGATAGCCAGACCTGAGTGACCGAGGGCATAACTGATCGCCGCCTCTTTGTGACTGTCGCTTTCGGTGGTCTCTTTACCTTCATGCAGGTGTTGCAGGCGCTGGAAGAACACCGCCAGCAGATGCACCGAGGCGCCGACACCGACAGCGAGGAGGAAGGAGGGCAGGATCTGTGTCGGTAGTTTGATCGGGATACCGAATATCGCCATCAACCCCATGGTTGAAACCAACGACAACACCACAGTTAGTAACGGCAGGAACACACCGGAGAGTCGGCGGAACAGCAGGAACAGGATCACAGCGATAGCAAGCAGTGCCATGCCCATGAACTTGCGCATGTTCTGCTGCATCGATTTCTTCAGGTAATCGGTGACTACCGGCGAACCGGCGAGATAGATGTTGAAGTCATCGGCCTGATACTTTTTAGCGATGGCGTTGACCTTCGCCACCACCTCACTGTTTTGCGCATCGCTCAGCGGTGTCAGTTCGCTGGGTGCCGCCGGTTCGCTGTCGAAACCGGCCAATGCATCGTCCATGTTTTGCTCGCCGACATAGGCATCGGTTTTAAGCACTACCGTGGTAATCGTGCCATCGGTTGAGAGCAGCATGTTACGGTAGGTCGGGTTGGCCATTGCCCGCTGTTTGATCGCTGCGAGCTCTTTGTCATTTTGCGGCCAGTTTTCCAGCAGGTCTTCTACCAGCAACTCGCCTTTCGAACCGCGGGTGTTACGTGCATTGATCAAAGAGGTAATGTCATCGAGATAAGGGGTGTTATCAGCCAGATCCTGATGCAGTTGTTTCAACTTCTGTAGAAACTGCTGGTTGAAAACATCCTTGCTCTGAATCGTCAGCAGGATCAGTTCATCGCGACCGAACTGTTCGCGGAATTTGTTGTAGGCGATCAGCGCCGGGTCTTCAGGGTGGAGGAAGCCTTCGGTTGAAGTATCCAGCACCAGTTTGGGTAATTGGCTGGCGAGTCCCGCTACCATCAGGATGATCAGCAGGAGCGTTTTCCAGCGATGATGGAAGATCAGGCTGCCGAAGGCGGCAAAGCCTTTTTCGATGCGCTGTCTGAACAGGGTGCCCATAGGTTTTTCCTTATACGATGGTGTCAGTGGGTATGGATGGCGGCCAGAACGAGTTCGGCGATCTCGTTACCTGCCTCGGTAATGCTGATGAAGTGTTCCGGTATAAACAGATCCGGGCGTCCTTCGATACTACGTCGGCGTATCGGTTCGTTCACTGCGTAGAGGTTCAGGCTGCCGACAATCATCATGTGCAACATAAAGACGTTGACCTTGCGGAATCGCCCGCTTTCCACACCATGACGCAGTGCGGTTGTGAGGGCATTGAATATCCGGCCCATTTGCACCAGGGCGGCGTCAGGCAGGTGGCTCCCTCCGGAGACAATTTCTCGTAGCAGTAGTGGAGCGAGTTCGCGCTTGTCGGCGATAACAGTGGCGAATGCCATGATGAAGCGGCGGATCTGCTCTTCACAGTCATCGCTATCCAGCATCGCACTCTCGATTTTGTCCGCCGTGCGCCGGAAATCCCTCTCCAGTACAGCATGATAGAGCGCTTCCTTGTCACCTATCTGGTAGTAGAGCGTCGCCTTATTGACCCCTGCGGCCTGTGCCAGCTCATCCACGCGGGCGCCACTATAGCCTTTTTCCGCGAACACGCCTGTGACGGCGTCGAGGATTGCCTCGGCGGTGGGGTTAGTGCTGTTCGACTGGAGTTTAGTCACAAATTCAACCGTTTGGTTTAACTGAATGGTTGAATCCTGAACTTCAGGCTCGGTTTTGTCAAGCCAACAGCATTGGCCTTTGTGTCATAAATCGTTCACATGACTTACCTAATATACGCACCACAAGTAAGCCTAAAGTATTAATCGAACGACCTCAGAACAGGAAAACCCATGCTCAGAAACCTCTCTATCGCGCTGTTTTTATCTATTCTCGCGTTCCCGCTTCAGGCCGAAGAACTGCTGCTGCGGCTGCATGGTTCCAATACCATCGGTGCCACCCTGGGGCCCGAGATGATCAAATCCTGGTTGCGTGATACCCGCTATACCGATATCCGCCAGATACCACTGGCGCCGCAGGAGAGCAAGATCGTGGCGGTTTCACCCGAAGGGCGTGCAGTGAGGGTGGAGATTCACGCCCATGGTTCCAGCACCGCCTTCAAAGGGCTGGAGCGTGGTGAGGCCGACATAGGTATGGCTTCGCGGCCAATCAAGGAGAAAGAGGTAGCCAAACTGGCGGACCGTGGTCGGATGGACTCATCGGCCAGCGAGTTTGTCGTCGGCCTTGACGGTATCGCGGTGATCGTTCATCCCTCCAATCCGCTGGCGCAGCTCGACAAACAGCAACTGATGCGTATCTTCTCCGGCGAAGTGACTGACTGGCGAAGCGTCGGCGCCCCTGCTGCGCCGATCCATGTCTATGCCCGTGACGACAAGTCCGGCACCTACGACACTTTCAAGCACCTGATTCTGGATAAACAGCATCCGCTGACCCAATCGGCCAAACGCTTCGAATCCAACGCCAACCTCTCCGATGAGGTGGCTAAAGATCCGAACGGCATCGGCTTTGTCGGTCTGCCCTATATTCGACAGTCGAAGGCGCTGGCGGTCAGTGACGGCGGCGCGGCAATCTCACCGGATGCCTTCACCGTGGCCACCGAGGATTACGCCCTGGCCCGCCGTCTGTTCCTCTATCTGCCGGAACGCCCCTACAACACTACCGCGCAGGCCTTTATCCGTTATGCCCTCTCCTTGCGGGGGCAGCAGATCGTGGCGCAGACCGGTTTTGTCTCTCAGGAGATTGTTACTGGCACGGCGTTGGCGAGCGGTAAATCACTGCCCGACTACCAGTCTTTGATCGACGGCGCGGAGCGACTTTCACTTAACTTCCGTTTTCACCGCGGTTCGGCTCATCTCGACAATAAGGCTTTGCAGGATGTGCAGCGGCTGGTGGAGTACCTGTCGCGTCAGGAAAACCAGCAGCGGGATCTGATCCTGGTCGGCTTTGCCGATAGCAATGAGGTGATTCCTTTTCATAGCCTGGGGCTCTCCATTGCCCGCGCCGATGGGGTTGCCGATGTACTGATTAACAACGGTGTCGCACCGATAAAGGTGCGTGGTCTCGGCGCCGCGGCCAATGTCGCTTCCAACGAGACCGAGCAGGGGAGGCAGAAGAATCGGCGGGTGGAGGTATGGCTGCGTTAGAACCCATTCAAACTTGCTGAGCTCGCTAATTTTGTAGTTGTTTTCCAGGTCCTGCTCTGGCGGTGTACACTTACGGTTTTCGGTGATCCAACGAGAGAGAGACCATGCCCGAATACCGTTCCCGCACCTCCACCCACGGCCGTAACATGGCCGGTGCCCGTTCCCTGTGGCGTGCCACAGGCATGAAGGATGAGGATTTCAGCAAGCCGATTATTGCGGTGGTGAACTCCTTCACCCAGTTCGTGCCGGGTCACGTGCACCTCAAGGATCTGGGGCAGATGGTGGCGCGGGAGATCGAAAAGGCCGGTGGCGTGGCGAAAGAGTTCAACACCATCGCCATCGACGACGGTATCGCCATGGGCCACAGCGGCATGCTCTATTCGCTGCCGTCGCGGGAGATCATCGCCGACAGCGTCGAGTACATGGCCAATGCCCACTGCGCCGATGCGCTGGTCTGCATTTCCAACTGCGACAAGATCACCCCCGGCATGCTCAACGCCGCGCTGCGTCTGAATATCCCTGCAGTGTTCGTCTCCGGTGGACCGATGGAGGCAGGCAAGGCGGTAGTGCATGGCGGCGAAGTCCATCTGGACCTGATCGACGCCATGATCATGGCGGCCAACCCGAAAGAGAGCGATGCCGACGTCGAGATCGTCGAGCGTTCCGCCTGTCCTACCTGCGGTTCCTGCTCCGGTATGTTTACCGCCAACTCAATGAACTGTCTTACCGAGGCCTTGGGCCTCAGCCTGCCGGGTAACGGTTCGCTGGTGGCAACCCACGCCGATCGCAAGGAGCTGTTCCTGCGCGCTGGTCGCCTGAGTGTCGAACTGGCGAAGCGCTATTACGAGGGTGATGACGCCAGTGTGCTGCCGCGTTCCATCGCCACCAAGGCGGCCTTCGAAAACGCCATGAGCCTGGATATCGCCATGGGCGGTTCCACCAACACCATCCTGCACCTGCTCGCCGCAGCGCAGGAGGGTGGCGTCGATTTCACCATGGCCGACATCGATCGCCTGTCACGCAAGGTGCCGCACTTGTGCAAGGTCGCGCCCTCCACTCAGCAATATCATATGGAAGACGTGC
Organism: Thiohalomonadaceae bacterium; assembly: GCA_050302275.1. GTDB lineage: Bacteria > Pseudomonadota > Gammaproteobacteria > Thiohalomonadales > Thiohalomonadaceae > JAPHTQ01. The sequence continues at coordinate 31,917 of JBNLAT010000026.1, forward strand.
ATCATGCCGGTGGCGTGATCGGCATCCTCGGCGAACTGGAGCGGGCCGGTCTCTTGCACACCGACGTGGGCACCGTACATGCGCCGAACATGGGCGAAGCGCTGGCCCAGTGGGATATCAAACGTAGCAGCGATGCTGCGGTGAGCGAACTCTATCGCGCTGCGCCGGGTAACGTGCCGTCCCAGACCGCCTTCAGTCAGGACAAGCGTTTTGCCGAACTGGATGATGATCGGGCCAACGGCTGTATCCGCGATCTGGAACACGCCTACTCCAAAGACGGCGGCCTCGCGGTGCTCTACGGCAACATCGCCGAAGAGGGCTGCGTGGTGAAGACCGCCGGTGTCGATGCCTCTATCCTCAAATTCTCCGGCCCCGCGGTGGTCTGCGAGAGTCAGGAAGAGGCGGTCGAGAAGATCCTCGGTGACAAGGTTAAAGAGGGCGATGTAGTCATCGTCCGCTACGAAGGGCCGCGCGGCGGACCGGGTATGCAGGAGATGCTCTACCCGACCTCCTACATCAAATCGAAAGGGCTGGGTAAGGCCTGCGCCCTGCTGACCGATGGTCGTTTCTCCGGCGGTACTTCAGGACTATCCATTGGTCACGTTTCGCCGGAGGCGGCGGAGGGTGGTGCCATCGGTCTGGTTGAGGACGGCGATATCATCGAGATCGATATCCCGGGCCGTAGCATTCGCGTGGCGCTGAGTGACGCCGAACTGGCCGAGCGTCGTGCCTCCATGGAACTGAAAGGTCCCGATGCCTGGAAACCTGTCAGCCGTCAGCGGCCGGTTTCCCAGGCACTGCGTGCCTATGCGGCGATGACCACTTCTGCGGCCCGCGGCGCGGTGCGCGACGTCAGCCAACTGGAAAAATAGACGTTTGTGACGACCACGGCAGGGAGGCCGTTGGTAACAAAAGAGTCATCCAGCGCTCGCGTTGTCACACGAATGTCATATTCTTTGTTTCTAATGATGCCGTGTACAAACGAGTGAAGCTGTTATGACAGGCAAAAGAATTTTATTGGTGGAAGACGAGGCGGCGATTCGCGAAATGACCGCGATGGCGCTGGAACGTGCTGGCTACCATGTGGAAGAGGCGGAGGATGCGAGCGCCGCGGAAAGGGCGGTGACCGATAATTTGCCCGACCTGATCCTGATGGACTGGATGCTGCCCGGCAGCAGCGGAGTGGAACTGGCGCGCCGTTTTCGCCGTGACGATTACACCCGCGAAGTGCCGATCATCATGCTCACCGCCCGTTCGGAAGAGGATGATCGCATCCGCGGTCTGGAGAGCGGTGCCGACGATTACGTCACCAAGCCGTTTTCGCCACGGGAGCTGGTCGCCCGAATTAAGGCGGTAATGCGCCGTAGCAGTGCCGAGCAGGAAGAGGGGCAGTTGACGGTCAATGGGCTGGTGCTCGACAGCCACAGCCACCGGGTCAGCGCCAACGGCACGGTGCTGGAGATGGGACCGACTGAGTTCCGTCTGTTACAGTTTTTTATGTCCCATCCGGAACGGGTATATAGTCGTTCCCAGTTGCTGGACATGGTATGGAGCCGCGGCAGCTTCGTTGAGGAGCGTACCGTGGATGTGCATATTCGTCGTCTGCGCAAGGCGCTGGCCGACGAAAGTTTCGACAGATTTATTCAGACCGTGCGTGGGGCCGGGTACCGTTTCTCCTCGCAGCTCTGAAGCAGAGGGCTATCCCATTGTTCAATCCCTGGTCAGCGGAGTTACGGCGGCTTTTCCTGGTGCTTGCGGTGGCGCTGGTCATCGGCCTACTGCTGGAACAGCCTCTGCTACTGCTGGCCATCGCCCTGGCAGGTTATCTTGCCTGGCACCTGCGTAATCTCTACCGACTCTATGCCTGGCTGAAGGACGGCCACCGTTTCCACCCGCCCGAAGCGGACGGGATTTGGGACGAGGTGTTCCACCAGCTCTATCGTTGGCAACTGCGTAACCGCAAGCGCAAGCGTCGCCTGACCGGCCTGATTAAACGTTTCCAGGAAGCGACTTCGGCGATGCCCGACGCCACGTTGATCCTCGATGCCGATGGCGCCATCGAATGGTTCAACGACGCGGCACAACAGCTGCTGGGACTGCATCCGGGTAAGGACGTGGGCCAGCGCGTGATCAATCTTATTCGTAGTCCCGAATTCGTCCGTTTCCTTGCCCGCGAGGATAGTGACGAGCCGCTGCGCATTGCCGCGCCCGATGACGACAACCTCATTCTCAGCATGCGCATCATTCCTTACGGCAAGGAGCAGCGCCTGCTAATCGCCCGCGATATCAGTCAGCAGCAGCGGCTGGAGCAGATGCGTCGCGACTTTGTCGCCAACGTCTCCCACGAACTGCGCACCCCGCTGACCGTGGTGGCCGGATTCCTCGAAACCCTGCTGGAAGAGGAGCACGCTGATTACGCCACCCGTTCGATGGAACTGATGCAGCAACAGACCATGCGCATGCAGCACATTGTCGAAGACCTGCTGCTGCTGTCACGACTGGAGACCGACCGCACCCGTCCCGCGGGCGAAGTGGTGTCGGTGGCGGCAGTGCTGTCGATGATCGAAGAGGGCATCGAACCGCTGGCAGAGCAGAAACAGCAGTCGCTACGTTTCGAGTGCGATCCCGGTCTGCGCATCCTTGGGGCAGAGAAAGAGCTCTACAGCGCCTTTAATAATCTGGTGACCAACGCGGTTCGTTACACCCCCGAGAGCGGCAAGATCAGTGTGCGCTGGTATCAGGATGAGCGTGGCGCCCATCTGGAGGTGCAGGACAGTGGTGTGGGCATCGCACCGCAACATATCCCGCGTCTTACCGAGCGTTTCTACCGGGTCGACGTGGGTCGCTCGCGAGATTCGGGCGGCACCGGGCTGGGACTGGCTATCGTCAAGCATGTGGTGAATCGCCACGAGGGCATTCTGCGCATTAGCAGCGTGCTCAATCAGGGCAGTACCTTCAGTATCGATTTTCCCGCCAATCTGATCGTTGGTGAACGCGCCGCCTGATTGTTACGCGCAGTCACCGAAACTTCACCGTACTGTCATATTAGTGTCACAATTCCGTCTCATAGTGGGCGCGTCTTATGAATTTTTCGTTACAGGAGCACTGTAATATGAACAAACTGAAACAAATGGCGATTGCAGCCACCGCTGCAACTCTCTTTTCCGCCCAGGCCCTGGCCGCTGCCAAGGTCGATGCGAACCTGCCCGAATACACCCGCGCCAGCGGCGTTTCCGGCAACATCTCCAGCGTCGGTTCCGACACCCTGGCCAACCTGATGACTCTGTGGGCCGAGGAGTTCAAGCGTAACTACCCCAACGTCAACATCCAGATTCAGGCCGCCGGTTCTTCTACTGCGCCGCCGGCACTGACCGAAGGTACCTCCAACCTCGGCCCGATGAGCCGCAAGATGAAGGACAAGGAGCTGGAAGCCTTCGAAAAGAAATTCGGTTACAAGCCGACCGCAATTCCGGTTGCCATCGACGCACTGGCGGTTTATGTGCACAAGGACAACCCGATCAAGGGCCTGAGCATTCCCCAGGTCGATGCGATCTTCTCCGCTACCCGTAAGTGCGGTCATAGCGAAGACATCACCTCCTGGAGTCAGGTTGGTGTTGGTGGTCCGCTGGGCGCCAAGAACATCCAGCTCTACGGCCGTAACTCTGTATCCGGTACCTACGGTTACTTCAAGAAACACGCGCTGTGCAAAGGCGACTATCGCAACACCGTAAACGAGCAGCCCGGTTCCGCTTCAGTGGTACAGTCGGTCTCCAGCTCCATTAACGGCATCGGTTACTCCGGTGTGGGTTACAAAACCTCTGGTGTTCGTGCGGTAGCGCTGGCAAAGAAAGAGGGCCAGCCCTACGTAGCCGCTTCTACCGAGAACGCTCTGACCGGCAAGTATCCGCTGTCCCGTTTCCTCTACATCTATGTGAACAAGCACCCCAACAAGCCGCTTGCGCCGCTGGAGCGTGAGTTCATCAAGATGGTGATGTCCAAGGTAGGTCAGGAAGTGGTAGTGAAGGATGGTTACATCCCGCTGCCGGCCAATCTGGTGAAGAAAGAGCTGTCCAAGCTGGACTAAGTTCTAAGCCAGAGCAGAAAAAAGAAACGCCCCCTCGGGGGCGTTTTTTATGTCCAAGGATGGACGGTACGCCGCGGGCGCATGGACGCGCAGGAGCGGCGCGGTACCAGTTAATGGATCGTGATGTAGGGGAGCAGCGCTTCAATGGTGGCGGATTCACAATGCTCGACGGCGAGGATGATGCCGTCGCTCCGTGCACCGATGACCCGGGCATGGATGTGATGATATTCGGGTGCTTCACTGCCGCCGATGCTGAGCAGGATATCCACCTCGCTGTCATCGGCAAGCGTGATATTGCCCGTATCCACCAAAATACGCTGGGTGCCAAACTCCGCGCGCAGGGCGCGAATCAGTCCCAACGGGGCGTAGTTCAAAACCAGGCTGACGTTTGCGGCTTTGCTGGCTGAATCGGTGTTGAGCGACATAGTCGTTACCCTCCTGAAAACAGTCATCCGGTGCAAATAATCAACCGGTCTGCTCAGGTTAGCCGAATATCGGTACACCGCCACTTTTCAAATTTATGAAACGCTAATAAAGACGTAAACCCTTGAAAACTTTGTGTCTTATGGGTTTCTTACGCGTCTGTCAGTGGTGCTGAACGGGGCGAAAAAAAACGATTCCGGTACCGTAGCTTAGCTCGGGAAATTAGAGTGAATTGTGGCGATAACGGGAAGAAATGCGCGGGAATGGGGAGTAATGGATTTGGCCTATTGGATAAGAAACTGTTATGTCAGTAGGGTCTTTCAATTCTCACCAGCGCAGCCAATGATTGTGGCGAATCAACTGTTTAAGCATCGAGACATATTCGGTATTGGTCCGCTGCTCCAGCTCGGCGGCGGTGTCGCGCAGGGTCCGCAGCCGTTTTTTCAGTTGCGTCCCGTTGGCGGCGATGGCCACGGTGTTGTCCTTGCCCTCTACCGGTAGCACCAGCGCGTTGCCGTCAAAACTGCCTGCGATATCCTCGCGCATCTCCCGCGCAGTGATGAAATCACCGTTCCACAGGTTCATGCTGAAAATGCCCTCCGCCGTCAGTAACTGGCGGCAGGCGTCGAAGAAGCTGATGCCGCAGACCGAACGGGCGATGCCGTCGCCGAGGAAGGCATCGATCAGGATCATATCGTAGGGACCGTTGTCGCCGTTGCGGACAAAGGCGCCGCCATCACCGATGTGCACATGCAGTCGCGGGTCGTCAGGCAACTTGAAGTGGCTGCGCGCCACTTCGACCACCTGCGGGCGCATCTCCACCACATCGATCTGGCACTGCGGCACATGGTGGAGCAGAAAGCGAGCCAGCGAGCCACCACCGAGTCCGATCAATAACACCCGTTGCGGTGTCGGGTTGAATAGCAGCGCGGCGGCCATAGCGCGGGTGTAGGTCAGGGCCAGATAGAGGGAGTCGCGCAGCAGCATGCTGCTCTGCTTAGGCGCAGAGCCGAAGTGCAGCGAGCGGCAGACCGCGTCATCGACCACCTCGATGTCGCCGAGTTCGTCGCGGGTTTTGTAGATCAGCAGGCCCTGATACTTGTGCATGAATCAATCGGTTTCGTGGTAACAGCGCGCTATGGTACACCACCACTCCTACCACTGTTACGATAGCGCCATGAACGACTCCCTCTACGAAACCGGCAACTGGCGCGAGCGGCTGACTCTGCGTCGCAGCCCACGGGCCAGACGTGTGCGCCTGCGCATCGAGCCGACCGGTGCGGTAGAACTGGTGGTGCCGAAGGGGTTCAACGCTCGCCATCTGCCGGAACTACTGGATCGCCACGAGGCGTGGGTGGTGCGCACGTTGCAGCGTCTGGAGGCGGAGGGGCATCGGCTGCGGGTCGAAGCGCCGCAATCGATCGAGCTTGCCGCGATTGGCGAGCGCTGGCGAGTCGATTACCTCGCCGACGACGGCGGGCGTTACGGTTGCCGAGAAAAGACCGGTGGCGTGTTGCAGGTCAGTGGCGGCAGCCATTGGCAAGCGGCGTTGCGCCGCTGGTTGTTGCGCAAGGGCAAGGCCCACCTGCCCGACTGGCTGGCGCAGGTGAGTGGCGAGACCGGGCTGGATTACAGGGATGTGAGCATTCGCTTGCAGCGTAGCCGCTGGGGCAGCTGTTCGGCGCGGCAACGCATCAGTTTGAATGCGGCGCTGCTGTTTCTGCCGCCGGAGCAAGTACGCTACCTGCTGGTCCACGAGCTCAGCCATACCCGGCAGATGAACCACTCGCCGAAGTTCTGGAACACGGTGGCGGCGCACGAAACGGACTACCGTATGCTCGACCGTGCACTGCGTCAGGCGGCGCGGGATCTGCCCGATTGGTTGCATACCCCATTACCGATCCCGCTCGGCGAAGGTTGAATTCGCCGAATTTTGGCTACACTGAAAACCCATGATGACCCGACCCGACATTCAGACCGCGATTCCGCTGCGTCGCTACCAGCTGGCCGACTATGGCGTCACCGTGCTGGGTGAGATCGAGAGCGGCGACGACCAGGATTACCGTTACATCTTTGCCATGGTGCCCGACGGTAAAAGCGAGCCGGACCTCTATGTTCTCGCCATCCGTCAGCCCGGTAGCCAGGATTTCCTGCTCAAGCTGGTCGCCCCGGAACTGGAGCGGGAGCTCGATATTTCGCCGATCTGGCGCGATCTCGACTACTTCTGCGACCAATCGATCAATTTGGCGCAGCAGGCGTTAGGCCTGATGGATGAGAGTCCCCATCGATTAATGTAATCGCCAGAGGGCGCGATTCACTCCTTATTTAGGCTCCAAACATCTCGCTGTCATATTACTGTCATATTTCTGTAATATGATGCGCCGCATGACCGATGTCGCGACGCCAACCCCCAGCCGTAAACCGCTCAGCAGCAGCACACGTCCGCGTGATCGCTGGCGCATGCTCAAGGACAAGCTGACCCGCCACGGCGTCATGGTCGGTGGGGTGAGCGTAATCATCGCCATCGTGCTGATCTTCTTCTACCTCCTCTATGTGGTCTTCCCGCTGTTTATCCCTGCCAGCAGCGAAAAGCTGGCCGACTACGCCCAGCCCGGCCTGGGTCTGACTCTGGCGCTGGATATCGAAGAGCAGTCGGGGATGGCGGTGCGTTATACCGATACGGGTCACGCGATCTTCTTTGATACCCATGACGGCAAGCTGGTCGAGGATGATGCGCTGGGCGCGGCCGAGGGCAAGGTAACCGCCATCGCCCGCGGCACTGTCGGTAGCAGCGTGCAGGCACTCGGCCTCAGCGACGGCAACCTGCTGATGGTCGGCCACGCCTTCAAGGTCAGCTATCCCGGTGATGTACGTACAGTCACCCCAGTTATCGAATATCCCTATGGCGAAGAGCCGCTGGAGTTACTGGAAGATGGCGCACCGATCCAGCAGCTGGCGATCAACGATGGCGAAGAGGCACTACTTGCCGCTGCCAGCGACGGCCAGCACGTTAGCCTGATTCGCTTCGCCAAGCAGACCTCCTTCCTCAGCGAAGAGGTGACTCTGGAACGTGAGCCGTTGACGCTCGACGGCGTCGACATCAGCCCCGACTATCTGTTAATCGAACCTGGTCAGCGTCGTTTCTATGTCGCCTCCCACGACGGTACCCTGCTGCACTATGCCATCGATGAAGAGGCGCACCTGCTGGAGCGGGTGCAACTGCTAAATAAAGGCGAAAAGCTCACCAGCCTGCGCATGTTGACCGGCGGCATCTCCCTGTTGGCGGGTGGCAGCGACGGCAACGTGGTGCAGTGGTTCCCCGTACGTAATGAACACAATCAGTACAAGCTGACCCACATCCGGGATTTCGAATCGCAGCACAAGCCGATCACTGCCATCGCCAGCGAAGAGCGGCGCAAGGGTTTCCTCGCAGGTGATCAGAGTGGCAATGTAGGCATCTACCACACCACCGCCGAGCGCACCCTGCTGGTGGAGAAGGTGGCCGACAAGCCCATCGTCCGTCTGCGTAATTCGCCCCGTTCCGATACCTTCATCGCCGAAGACGCGGACGGTCGTTTCCATTTCTGGAGCGTGCATAACGAACATCCGGAGATCTCCTGGTCGTCGCTGTGGGGCAAGGTGCATTACGAAGGTTATGCTGAGCCTGCCTACATCTGGCAATCCTCTTCGGCGAGTAACGATTTCGAACCCAAGTTCAGCCTGACACCGCTGGCCTTCGGTACGCTCAAGGCCGCCTTCTACGCCATGCTCATCGCAGTGCCGCTGGCGATCCTCGGCGCGGTGTTTACCGCCTACTTTATGGCGCCGCGGATGCGTCAGGTGGTCAAGCCGACCATCGAGATCATGGAGGCACTGCCGACGGTTATCCTCGGTTTCCTCGCTGGTTTGTGGTTGGCGCCGATGCTGGAAACCCATCTTCCCGGTGCCTTCGCCATGCTGCTGATTGTGCCGCTGGGTATTCTGCTGTTTGCCTACGGCTGGCATCGTCTGCCAAGCAATATCAGACACATCATCCCTGAAGGCTGGGAAGCGGCGCTGCTGATTCCTGTGGTGATCTTCCTCGTCTGGGTTGCCTTTACCCTCAGCCTGCCGATGGAGCATCTGTTCTTTGGCGGTGACATGCGTGCCTGGTTGCACAACTCTCTCGGTATCGACTTCGATCAACGCAACTCGTTGGTAGTCGGTCTG
>JBNLAT010000027.1:0-40557 GCA_050302275.1 Thiohalomonadaceae bacterium
GGAAATTGCAGCCGTAGCTGCCCACGGAGAGGATTTTTGTTCCCTGCCGGTAGTGTTTCACCGGTTTGGACTCAATGGTGTCCACCGCCAGCGCAGAGATGATGCCGTAGCTCAGGTTGTAGAGCGTTCCGTTGCGATTCACATGGGCCTGACAGAAACCTCTTTGGCCGTGGGAGAGCTTGCAGTACCAGGGGCAGAGATTGCACTGGGTCTGGCCGTTGTCCAGCCGGGTTTGCAGGCGGGTGGGCATCAGCTGGTACTGCTGTGGCGCGATTCGGGTGGGATTCATGGGTAGCGGCGGAGCCTTGTGGGGTGGCCGATAAGTATAGCGTTTCGCTTGGACTTAATCCGACTTGACTTGTGCGGAATCTGCCGCTTAAATGTGCGCTCTTTTTGCCGCGCCCAGGTAGCTCAGTCGGTAGAGCAGGGGACTGAAAATCCCCGTGTCGGCAGTTCGATTCTGTCCCTGGGCACCATACAAAACAAAGGCTTGTGAGAAATCTGCCAGCGGGTTCATAAATTTTCCAAATGGAAGTTTTATGCTTCCAACCGACTTTGGAAAAGATATGCTTCCACACCAAAACCGCGCTACAGCGCGGTTTTTTCGTTAGTGAAGACCAGAACTGTCTCTGGGGTTGGTCTAATCGCTTGTCTGTCTTTCAGTAATCCTTTGCATATCAACGGGAATGTTTAATTTTGTCCTTGCTGTGCAGGGATACTTCCTAGCGTATTGGTAAAGGATCACCGCTATGAACCGCAAATCTGGTCAAAAAAAAGAATAATCCTGATAAATCTCTCGAATCCTGGATCTGGGATGCAGCCTGCTCCATCCGGGGAGCCAAGGACGCGCCTAAGTACAAGGACTACATCCTTCCGCTCATCTTCACTAAGCGCCCATGCGACGGTTTCGATGACGAACTGAATCGGATTGCTTTGCGAAGTGTTTGGAGTCTGGTTCAGATGTTGAGTTGTTCATGGCTTTAGGGATTCCGTAAACTTTAGTGGTCACGTAAGTGTCCCCATCAGTGAGGTGACGCCGAGGGAATAGGCGGACTCGCGGCACTCTGTCTATTCATTCCCATTTGTCTCGCGCGGTACGCAAAAATGACCTTCGTAGGGTTAGGTATCTGCGGCGTCTCATCTGATCTGTCCGAGGCGTATGCCTGTTTTGAGGACGCGTTACTGTCGTCTGTGCACAGAGCACTCAAGCGGTATCCGCTCCCCGGCCGCCGTTTCTGCTGCGGTTTTCAATTACAGGGGGGGTGGTCTCATTTCATTTAAAACTGGTCGGTTTTAGGCCTTTTTTGTGCTCTGCATTCCTTTAAGCTAGTCAGCGCTACAACTGGGAGAACGATGTTTTTTGATTTAACAATCAATATGTTAATAACCTTATAGTGACTCTGTAATATCGATCCGAACCACAAAATGGACGTCCAGTTCAGAGAGTTGTCAAGGAGTAGACGAATCGTTGGATAGTCTTATCAGGGTTCGGCGCACAGAGAAAAAGAGGAAGTTATATGAACTCAGAGCATGATAAATACAGTATTGAAAACACCGATTATTCGGTGGGACAGGACAATATTAAGAAATGGGGCTTCGACGTACATAACCCGGTCTTCGGTATGAGTGCCGGGCTTGTATTGCTGTTCCTGGTTGCCACTCTCGTCTCCGACCCGGCGGCTGCCAAGAAATTACTGGATGGCTTGAAGTGGGACATCATTGCCAATTTCGATGTACTCTTCATGTGGGCTGGCAATATCTTTGTCATATTCTGTCTGGCTCTTTTGGTCTCGCCGTACGGTAAGATCAGGCTCGGTGGAAAGGACGCCAAGCCGGAACATTCCACCATCTCCTGGCTGTCAATGCTGTTCGCTGCCGGTATGGGTATCGGGCTCATGTTTTGGAGTGTGGCCGAGCCGGTGGCCTACCTGACGGGATGGTACAAGACTCCACTGGGCGTTGAGCCCAATACGGCGGAGGCCGCCCGTATGGCTATGGGCGCCACCATGTACCACTGGGGTCTGCATCCCTGGGCGATCTACGGTGTGGTCGCGCTCTCCCTGGCTTTCTTCACCTACAACAAGGGGCTTCCCCTCTCCATTCGGTCCATTTTCTACCCGCTGCTGGGTGACCGCACCTGGGGTTGGGCTGGTCACATCGTTGATACCCTGGCGGTACTTGCCACCCTGTTCGGGCTTGCCACGTCGCTGGGTCTCGGTGCGCAGCAGGCGGCAGCCGGTATTAATCATATCTTCGGTACCGAGGGTGGCATCGGGTTGCAGATCATCATCATCGTCGCTGTTACCGGGCTGGCCACGATGTCTGTGGTGCGCGGACTCGAGGGCGGGGTCAAGCTGCTCAGTAACGTCAACATGGTAATTGCTTTCGCTCTGTTGATTGTTGTGGCACTGCTCGGTTTTGCCATCGCTCTGGGTAACCTGCCGACTACCATTGGCGCCTACCTGGAAAACATTATCCCCTTGAGCAATCCTCATGGACGTGAAGATGTGGACTGGTTCCAGGGTTGGACCGTTTTCTACTGGGCCTGGTGGATCTCCTGGTCACCGTTCGTAGGTATGTTCATTGCCCGCGTCTCCTCCGGTCGTACCGTACGTGAGTTCATTACCGCCGTATTGCTGGTTCCGACCGCTATAACCGTGCTTTGGATGTCCATCTATGGCGGTATCGCCATTGATCAGGTTCTCAACAAGATTGGTGTTCTTGGGGAAAAGGGCCTTACCGACGTGCCGCTGGCAATGTTCCAGATGTTTGAACAGCTGCCTATGAGCACTCTGCTGTCAGTGGTCGCCGTGGTGCTGGTGCTCGTATTCTTTATCACCTCCTCAGACTCCGGCTCTCTGGTGATCGACAGCATTACCGCCGGCGGCAAGATCGATGCCCCGGTACCGCAGCGTGTCTTCTGGGCTACCGCTGAGGGGGCTATTGCCGCAGCCCTGTTGTGGATCGGTGGAACCGAGGCTATTCAGGCGTTGCAGGCCGGCGCCATTTCCACCGGGCTGCCATTCACCATCGTGTTGCTGTTGATGTGTGTCAGCCTGCTAATGGGTTTCAGTACAGAGCCACGTAGTAGCCGTAGTCCGGTTACAGTGACCGAGACACGTTGAGTCAAGACAGAAAAGCGACATATAAAAATCCGGCCATTGGCCGGATTTTTTTTATAACCAGAATTCGCCCAATGGGGTGTCTTCGCTGAAATGACAGGCAACCTGTGCCTGAAACAGCTCCGCAGTTGCCAATGCGTCGGTCAGGGCATGATGTGCTTGATAGTGGGGTAAACCGTACCGTTCCCTGCAGTCACCCAATCGCAGCTTCCCAGGTGAACGCTTCAACAGACGGTCCACCAAACCCTGTTGACGCCTGAGCACGGTATGCTCGATCGCCATGGTGTCGATGACTGGAAACGCGATGCCCTCACCCAGTCTGTCCATCAAGGCTCGGGACAGAAACTCGCGCTCTATATGTCGGTAATGCACGACTAGAATCCGGCCCGTAATGGCGGTCAGCAATGATTCGACAATCACGCCAATGTCAGGCGCGGCATTGATGTCTGAATGAGTTATCCCGTGGATGACTACCGACCCTTCGGTCAGTGTCTGTTTAGGCTTTACCAGCCAATGTGCCGACTCGCGACAAAAAATGCGGTGTAGGGAGAAAGGAACAATACCGATACTGACAATGTCATCCGTCTCGGCATTCATGCCGGTGGTTTCAAAGTCCATGGCCACCAGCGGTGTATTGATAATCGCGGTATCCCCACTGATCACGCCTCCAGCGTAGTAGCGGTGTAGCCAAGGATCCTGACATTCGATCGACATCTGCTCAAAGTATTCCGGCCAACCCTGTTGGGGTGGTTTGCCGGGTAGCGGTGATTTTTGGGTGTCAGGCATGGAGCGTGCTATTTCATCGGGATGTTGGAGTTGTAGCGGTACTTGAGAAAACTCTGCGCGCTGCTGACCACCTGGAAGGCCTCTTTCAGGTTTCGACGGTCAAAACTGGTCAGGTGTGCTGGGTGCACGTTATTGTCGACCACTTCACCTGATTCGATCTGTTTGGCCTGATGGCGTATCCGAACAATGGAAATGTACTCCAAAGCGTCACTCAGATCGGTTCCCTTTCCATCAGGCAGCAGTCCTGATTCCATCACATCATTCAGCCTTTCAAAGGAGTTCACTGACATGGAACCCACAGCCAGCGCATGCACTCGAATCACGTCAGATAATGGTGCGGTTCCGCGTCGCTTAAGGTTCATGGAGTCTTTATGCTGGCCATCTTTTTCAAGAACAAAATCCTTGAAAAACCCTAGAGGAGGGGTTCTGTTAAGCGCGTTGCGGGCCATGCTGGCGAGAAATTTCTTGTTACCGCTTGATTTGTGGGTAATGAATCGACGCAACTCAACGGCCCAGTCGGTTCTGCCCCAGACACCATCCAGATCAAAAAAGATGTTGCTGTTGAGGAGAGCCTGGGGACTGGCTTGGTCGATCCAGTCTGAAAAGTGTTGCTTCCAGCCGCTAAGGGTCATTCGCCATTTCGGATTGGTGGCCATCACCTCCCCGTCGCAGTAGGTGTAACCGCACTCAGCTAGGCCATCACTCACGAACTTGGCCACCTGGGCAAAATAGTCACCGTGGTTCTCTTCCCGGTAGTTGTCACTTAGCACCATGGCATTGTCCTGGTCGGTGTAAATCAGCTGCTCATCACGTGCCATCGAACCCAGGGCCAGGAAGCAGTAGTCTACCGGTGGGGGTCCGAACTGCGCCTCGGCGAGTTCGAGCAGCCGTTGTTTGAAACTACGCCCAATCACAGCCATGGCGCTGCCAATCATGTGCGAATTGGCGTCTTCTTTCACCATACGTACGAATACGGCTGGTAGTTGTTTCGCGTGTGCTTGCAACTCTTCAGTAGTGGTCATTTTGAAAATACTTCGTACCAACAGGATGCTGCTCTGAGATTCGTGCCGCATCAAATCGGACAACGCCAGGACGCCCACCGGTGTCTGCCGCTGCACTATTGGGAGGTGGTGAATATTGTTTCTCAGCATCAACAACATGGCTTCAAACACGTAAGCATTGTCATCCAGTGTGATTATCCGGCTAGTCATAATTTGATCGACGGTGGTCGCAGGGTCGATTCCACGTGCTAGCACTCGTTCTCGCAGATCCCGGTCGGTAATGATCCCGACCAGACCTGGATCACCTGCGGCCTGTTGAGCCCGGTTTACAACCAGGATGGAAGAGACGTGATTGGCTGTCATCACCTTGGCTGCTTCATGGATAGAGGCACCGCTGGGAATGGTCACCAGCTCCCGGGGCATCAGGCCCTTAACTTTCACCGAAGTCAGGTCGCTGTTGTCGTGGTGAGCTGAGACCACTTTGCGCAACAGTGAACCGTTGTCACAATTTGATTCAAAATAGTCTGCGAAGGTCTCAAACCGGTCACAGTAGTCTTGAAACCGTTCGTACGGAATGCAGTAAACCAGGGTGTCTTCGATCGCTTTTACAGGAAAGCGAACCCGCTGGTTCATCAGTAGCCCCATCTGTCCGAACACTTCACCATCGGTGAGCCGGTTGTAGAGTTCTCCGGTGCGACGATAGGTCTCAACTGCACCGCGCCTGATTACATAAAGGTCGTGAAGTGGTTCGGCAAAATTGAGGATGTTGCTTCCGGCCCGGTAATAAGCCACTTCCACCTTCTGTGCCAGTTCGAGCAACGCTTCCTGCGGAAGCTCATCGAAGGGCGGGTGTTTTCTAAGAAATTCGGCGATTTCAATCTGTTCTGCATGCACGGTATCGATTCCAGAATGAGAGCTGTCCACGAATGCGTTTGTGGGCTGGCGGTGTATTTACTTACGATGCCCACTGCCCCCCTTGGCCACCTGTTCGAGCAAATATTCCCGATTGTCGCTAGAGCAACGGGGGAAAATCAATCTTCTTCCGCCATGCACAATGCCATACGTCGCGTGGAGAACAATAGGGGGCGGGTAAACCGCTGTATTACCCTCCAGTAAATCAAGGTCATTGCGTCACAGCCGGTCTTCCATACCATCTCACTGGCCGGTTTCGCAGTGAGTCGCGGGCGGTAAACTGGGCGTCGCATTCAGCTGGCCGGTTCTTCATCAGGCTGGCTATCATCCGCCAAAAGTCTGGAGTGGAGGTGCCGCTTGGTGCCGCCCTTTGCTGTAGCGAAATCATGGTCGGGCCTGTCGCCTTGTCGTCCAGCTAACGGAGAACGCGATGACCAGAGTCTATGTTGGCATCGGCAGCAACTACCAACGCGAATTCCACATACGTGCTGCTGTCCGAGCGCTTAGGGGAGTTTACAAACGGGTAGTGCTTTCTTCAGTTTACGCCAGTGAAGCAGTTGAAGGTTTGACCGGGGAGTTTTTCAATCTTGTTGTGGGATTTGATACGCAGCGCTCAGTGGAAGAGGTAAAGCGAACATTGGGCAACATCGAGACCGCTTACGGGCGGTGTAGGGGCGGAAGTTCCACCTTCCGGATCAGTGTCGATCTTGACCTTCTTCTATTCGGTAAGCGGCACGGCCATCTTAATGGCGTTCGACTGCCGCGTAGCGATGTTGAGCGCTACGCCTTTGTCTTGGGTCCGTTGGCTGAAATTGCGGGCCGAGAATGCCATCCGGTGACAGGTAAGAGCTACCAAGAAATGTGGGAGCGGTTCCCGCGTGAATCACAGCCGCTGAGAAAGATTACCTGGAGTAACCTTCCCCTGGCAGACAACAGCAAGAGAAATGGTTCGCGTGGTACCGAAGCTATGGCAGCGAGACAGGCAGTGCGGATGATCACGTCGGCCGCAGTCATTCCGCGGCAGTCGAGGAGCGCCTCTTGACTGAACGCAGAGCACCTTTGTCTTTCAAGCCCCGCCAGCCCCGTGGACGTTTCGCAGAAGCTGAAGCTATGCGTGAGGTTTGCGAGTTACTGGGTGAGTTGCCGCGTCAGCGCGATTTTCTGATTGAGTACCTGCACCTGATCCAAGATTGCTTTGGGTACATTTCCGCGCGGCATCTGGTGGCGCTGGCTGCGGAACTCAGCTTGGCGACGACGGAAGTTTACGAAGTAGCGACTTTTTATCACCACTTTGATGTGGTGAAGGAGAGCGAGGTACCGCCACCGCCACTGACGGTGCGCGTTTGTGAGTCACTGAGTTGTGAAATGCAAGGCGCCAGACAACTGATTGACGCGCTACGAGAAGTCCTCGGCGATGGTGTCCGGGTTCAAGCGGTCCCCTGTGTGGGGCGTTGCGACGGAGCGCCGGTTGCAGTTGTTGGCTGCCGACCTGTGGACCGTGCTGCGGTGGAAACGGTCTTCACGGTGGTGCAGTCGGGGATGTTCGAGGCCGAAGTGCCGGAGTCTGCGTTGGATCTTGCCGGGTATCGCGAAGCCGGTGGCTATCAGTTGTTGCAAGCCTGCCGGGATGGCGAATTGAATGTGGAAACGGTGATCGGCGGGCTACAGCACGCTGGTCTGCGTGGCTTGGGTGGAGCGGGATTTCCGGTAGGACGCAAGTGGCAGATTCTGCGTGATCAGGCGGTTCCCCGGCTGCTTGCGGTAAACATCGATGAGGGCGAACCGGGTACGTTCAAGGATCGCCATTATCTGGAGCGCAACCCGCATCAATGTCTTGAAGGGATGTTAATTGCAGCCTGGGCCATAGAGGCAGAGGCAATCTACATCTACCTGCGCGATGAATATGCCGGTTGCCGGCGCCTGTTACAGCGCGAGCTTGCGGCACTCAAGGCCTCCCCCCCCTGTGCGCTGCCACCCATCCACCTGCGGCGGGGGGCCGGCGCCTACATCTGTGGCGAAGAGTCGGCAATGATTGAATCGCTGGAAGGTAAACGCGGCATGCCCAGGCTGCGTCCACCTTATGTTGCCGAAGTCGGTCTCTTCGGTCAGCCTACATTGGAGCACAATCTCGAAACCTTGTACTGGGTTCCGGAGATCATCCGGCGGGGTGCCGACTGGTTCGCTGCGCAAGGGCGCCGAGGACGCCAGGGGCTGCGCTCCTTCTCTGTGAGCGGTCGGGTCAACCGTCCGGGGGTCTATCTGGCACCTGCGGGGATCAGTGTGCGGGAGCTGATCGATGAGTATTGCGGCGGCATGTCCGAGGGGCACGAGCTGTATGGCTACTTTCCGGGTGGCGCCTCGGGAGGTATGTTGCCGGCGTTATTGGATGGTGTCCCGTTGGATTTCGACACGCTGCAACAGTATGGCTGCTTTATAGGCTCCGCCGCTGTCATCGTATTGTCGCAGAAGGATAAAGCACGTGCTGCGGCACTCAATGCGATGCGTTTTTTTGCGCACGAGTCGTGTGGCCAGTGCACGCCCTGCCGGGTGGGCACCGCCAAAGCCGCGGAATTGATGGCTCAGCCCAAATGGAACCTCGATCTGCTGGAGGAACTGGCGCAGGTTATGGAAGACGCCTCGATTTGCGGTCTTGGGCAGGCTGCCGCCAACCCGTTGCGCAGTGTCATTCGCCATTTTGGCCAGGAGTTGGCTGATGACTGATGCGAATAGGGCGGTCGGTGGTGAGATTCCATTCGAACTGGACGGGCAGCCGGTGGCCGCCCGTGAAGGGGAGAGCATTCTGGGGGCCGCGCAGCGGCACGGAGTGGATATCCCTCATCTCTGTTTCCGGGATGGTCTGCGGGCAGACGGTAACTGTCGGGCCTGTGTGGTCGAGATCGAAGGGGAGCGTACATTGGCCGCTTCCTGCTGCCGTCAACCCACCGCCGGAATGGTGGTGCACAGCAGCAACCAGCGGGCTCGCCGGGCGCAGAGCATGGTTCTTGAGTTGCTGCGCAGCGATGTGCCGGAGACACAGCGAACGGGTGAATCCGAGTTGGATGGCTGGTGCGGGAAACTGGGCGTTGACCGAAGCCGGTTTGCGTCGCGTTCACAGCCAGCGGAAGATGCTTCTCACCCAGGCATCACCGTTAATCTGAGTGCATGCATTCAGTGCACCCGTTGTTTGCGGGCCTGTCGTGAGGAGCAGGTCAACGACGTCATCGGATTCGCCTACCGTGGCAGCAAAGCAGCCATCGTGTTCGATCTCGACGATCCGATGGGCAACAGCAGTTGTGTCGGGTGCGGCGAGTGTGTGCAGGCGTGCCCAACTGGAGCATTAGCCCCGGCCAATGGGGTTGCGATGCAGGAAATCGGGCGTCATATCAATTCTGTTTGTCCCTATTGCGGTGTCGGTTGCCTGCTGACCTACCACCTAAAGGGTAATCGTATCCAATATATAGAAGGGCGCAATGGACCTGCCAATCACGGGCGCCTCTGTGTCAAAGGCCGCTTCGGTTTCGACTATGTCAGTCACCCACATCGTCTCACCCGCCCGCTGATCCGGCGCGAGGGAATGGCCAAGACGCTGAATCACCCCTTCGATCCGTCAAATCCGTTGGCGCTGTTTCGTGAAGCGACTTGGGAGGAGGCATTGGCCTTTGCCGCGGGCGGCTTGCGCGACATTCGTGACCGCCTGGGTGGGCGCGCGCTGGCCGGTTTCGGGTCAGCCAAAGGCAGTAACGAGGAGGCCTACCTGTTTCAAAAGCTCGTGCGCACCGGATTCGGGTGCAACAACGTGGATCACTGCACCCGCCTATGCCACGCCTCCAGTGTCGCAGCCCTGCTGGAAGGGGTTGGCTCCGGAGCTGTTTCCAATCCTGTCGAGGATGTAGCCCGGGCCGATGTCATTGTCGTGATCGGGTCCAACCCGACGGTAAATCATCCAGTGGCCGCCAGCTGGATGAAGAACGCCGCAAAAATGGGTAAGACGTTGGTTGTGATGGATCCCCGGCGCACCGAGCTGGCAAGGCACGCCAGGCATGTGCTGCAGTTCAAACCCGATACCGATGTCGCCCTGCTCAATGCCATGCTGCATGTGATTATTGACGAGGGGCTGACTGATAAAAAGTTTATCCAGGATCGGACCGAGGATTTTTCTGCACTGCAGCGAAATGTGGCCGACTTCCCCCCAGAAAAGATGGCTGCGGTGTGTGGCATACCGGCACAGACCATTCGTGAGGTTGCGCGGATTTATGCATCGGCCAATGCCTCGATGATTTTCTGGGGCATGGGTGTTTCGCAACATGTGCATGGCACCGACAACGTACGTTGTCTGATTGCGCTGGCGATGATCACGGGGCAGATTGGCCGACCCGGCACCGGTTTGCATCCGTTGCGCGGGCAGAACAATGTGCAGGGCGCTTCCGATTCCGGATTGATCCCAATGGTGCTGCCAGACTACCAGCGGGTCGATGACGCTGCAGTCCGGGCCAGTTTCGAACAGTTGTGGAGTGCCACGCTGGACGACAAACCCGGGCTCACGGTGGTGGAAATCATGCATGCGATCCTTGATGGCGGTATTCGTGGTATGTACATCATGGGTGAGAATCCGGCGATGTCCGATCCGAACCTGAACCATGCGCGCTCGGCGCTCGCCGGGCTTGATCACCTGGTGGTACAGGATCTCTTTTTGACGGAAACAGCGGCTTTTGCCGATGTGGTACTACCGGCCTCGGCATTCCCCGAGAAGCTCGGTACCTTTACCAATACGGATCGGCGCGTACAGCTTGGCCGTCCGGCCCTTGAGCCGCCCGATGAGGCGCGCCAGGATTTGTGGGTTATTCAGGAGATGGCCCGCCGTCTTGGTCTGGACTGGAACTACGCCGATGCAGCCGCGGTGTTTGCAGAAATGCGTCGCGCCATGCCAAGCATTGCCGGCATCACCTGGGAGCGGCTGGAGAGTCAGGATTCGGTTACCTATCCCTGTGAGCAGGAAGGCGATCCCGGTCAGCCGGTTTTGTTCGCAGATCGATTCCCCACTGCCAGCGGCAGAGCTCGCCTGGTTCCTGCGCAGCTGATTCGGGCCAATGAATTGCCGGATGAGGAGTATCCCTTCGTGCTGATGACTGGTCGCCAGCTCGAGCACTGGCACACCGGCTCCATGACCAGACGCTCAGCAGTGCTTGATGCGCTCGAACCCAATCCGGTGGTTACCCTGCATCCGGATGATGCCGCTCAGCTTGGGGTGGTGAAGGGGCAGCCGATACGGATAGCTTCGCGGCGCGGTGAAATCACCGCCGGATTTCGCCCTGACGCGGGCCTGCAACGCGGCGAGGTATTTATGGCGTTCTGTTACCACGAAGCGGCGGTCAATCTGCTGACCAACGAAGCGCTGGATCCATTTGGCAAAATTCCGGAGTTCAAGTTCTGCGCCGTGAAGCTCTCAGCGCTAGAATCGATAACCTGAATATTTTGGTGATTGCCTTCGGCTGATTCGGGCGCGGGGTACTCATTTAACGTCGTCGCGCAAAGACAAGATAGCGTCGTGGCAGACAAAGCCGCCATGTCTCTTCCCAGTATGCTTCCTCGAAGATTGTCCAGTTCCCTGCCAGGAGCTGGTCGAGCCCAGTGAGGAGGAGCGGATGTTCAAGCAGTCGGATAAAATTTCCGGTTTCGACGATGAGTTGTGGGCGGCCATTCAGAGCGAGCGGCGGCGCCAGGAGGAGCACATCGAGCTGATCGCGTCGGAAAACTACACCAGTCCGCGCGTGCTTGAGGCTCAAGGCTCGGTCCTTACCAATAAATACGCAGAGGGCTATCCGAGCAAACGCTACTATGGCGGTTGCGAGTTCGTCGATGAAGCAGAGCGGCTGGCAATCGATCGTGCCAAGGCCCTGTTCGGTGCCGACTATGCCAATGTGCAGCCACATTCCGGGTCCCAGGCCAATGCTGCCGTCTATATGGCGCTGCTGCAGCCACACGATACAGTGCTTGGCATGAGCCTGGCCCATGGTGGTCATCTGACCCACGGCGCCAAACCCAACTTTTCCGGGAAAATCTACAGCTCTGTGCAGTACGGGCTCAATGAGTCCACTGGTGAGATTGACTACGCTCAAGTTGAAACGCTCGCGCGTGAACACAAGCCAAAAATGATGGTGGCTGGCTTTTCGGCATACTCGCGAGTCGTGGATTGGCAGCGGTTCCGTGATATAGCGGACGAAGTCGGTGCCTATCTGTTTGTCGACATGGCCCATGTGGCAGGACTGGTGGCGGCGGGGCTCTATCCGAATCCGGTGCCGATTGCCGATGTGGTGACCACCACGACCCACAAAACGCTGCGCGGTCCACGTGGTGGTTTGATCGTTGCCCGCGCCAACCCGGAGATTGAGAAGAAGTTCGATTCCACGGTTTTCCCAGGGATTCAGGGCGGACCGCTGATGCATGTGATAGCAGCCAAGGCAGTAGCGTTGAAAGAGGCGATGTCTGATGAGTTTCGCCAGTACCAGAAACAGGTACTAGATAACGCTCGCGCGATGGCTGAAGTGTTCCAGCAGCGTGGATACAAGGTGGTGTCCGGCGGGACTGACGATCATCTGTTTTTGGTGGATCTGGTCGACAAAGGGCTCACGGGCAAAGATGCGGATGCCGCTTTGGGCCGTGCGCATATCACCGTCAACAAAAATGCGGTGCCAAATGATCCACAGTCACCTTTTGTTACCAGTGGTATTCGAGTGGGTACACCCGCGGTGACCACGCGGGGCTGTGGCCTCGATGAAGTGCGCCAGTTGGCGGGTTGGATGTGCGATGTCCTCGACAACATCACGGATGGTACGGTAATCGACCGTGTGCGCTCACAGGTCGCGGACCTGTGCGGGCGGTTCCCGGTCTATGGTTGAGCCGGCGACCACTTTTCCGGGCGAATCCCCGGCACCTGCGGCAGGAGTCGGCAAGATGGCGATTAGTGTTTTCGACCTGTTCAAGATCGGTATCGGGCCGTCGAGTTCTCATACTGTCGGACCAATGCGCGCTGCGCTCCGGTTTGCCAATGGCCTCGAGGATGACGGTCAGTTTGAGGCTACTGCAACCATCCGGGTTGAGCTTTATGGTTCGTTGGGCGCTACCGGAAAGGGACATGGTTCGGACAAGGCCGTGTTACTGGGGCTTGAAGGCGAAGATCCGGAAACTGTCGATACGGATGCAGTAGAACAGCGTCTCGCGACCATTCGCTCGACCGCACAACTCCGCCTGCTCGGGAAACGTCCGCTGCACTTTGTGGAAAGCAATCACCTGGTGATGCATCGGCGCAAGTCACTGCCGTACCATCCTAACGGATTGAGTTTCACAGCCTATGACAGCGCGCAGAACGTTCTTCGCAAGCGTGTGTACTACTCGGTTGGCGGTGGATTTGTTGTCGATGAGGCCGCAGCTGGCGCAGATCGGTTGAAATCTGACAATACACCGCTGCCCTATCCGTTCACGACTGCCGCGGAACTGCTGGCGCTGTGCCGCGAATCCGGTTTGCCAATCAGCGAGATCATGCTCAGGAACGAAAAGGCGTGGCGCAGTGAGTCCCAGATTAGAGAGGGTCTGCTCAATATTTGGGCTGTAATACAAACCTGTGTTCAGCGCGGCTGTCGGACTGAAGGTGTCCTGCCGGGCGGCATGGGAGTCAAACGCCGCGCCGCGGAACTGTACCGCAAATTGAATGATCGACCAGAGTCTTCGCTGCGAGATCCGCTCACTGTTCTAGACTGGGTCAACCTTTATGCACTCGCTGTCAACGAAGAAAACGCGGCTGGTGGGCGCGTGGTTACCGCGCCGACCAATGGTGCGGCGGGTATTATTCCAGCGGTGCTTCATTATTATGATCGATTCATTAATGCCGCCAGCCCAGATGGGATTATCCGCTTTCTACTTACAGCGGCCGCAATAGGAATCCTGTACAAGGAGAACGCCTCCATTTCTGGTGCTGAAGTTGGGTGTCAGGGAGAAGTTGGGGTGGCCTGCTCCATGGCTTCAGGCGCGCTGGCCGAAGTGTTGGGTGGTACCCCAGAACAAGTGGAAAATGCCGCCGAGATTGGAATGGAGCACAACCTCGGCTTAACCTGTGATCCGGTCGGCGGATTGGTGCAGGTCCCGTGCATTGAGCGTAATGCCATGGCTTCCATCAAAGCGATCAACGCAGCGCGGATGGCGCTGCGCGGTGACGGTACCCACTTTGTATCTCTGGATAAAGTCATTAAGACCATGCGTGACACCGGTGCCGATATGAAAACCAAATACAAAGAGACCGCACGGGGTGGTCTGGCGGTTAATGTGATCGAGTGCTGATCTGGGGGCCAGAGAGTGATGAGGACGGGGCAATTGGCTGCGCGCGTGACCGGGGGCTGTCTGTGTGGCGCCGTTCGCTATCAGGTAACCGGGCCGCTGCGTGACGTTGTGTCCTGTCACTGCACTCATTGCCGTCGGACCAGCGGTCACTTTGTAGCTGCCACAGCGGCCCGCAGTTCCGATGTGGTATTGCTCGAGGAATCTGGGCTGCGCTGGTATACGGCGTCAAACAAAACCCGGCGTGGATTTTGTGATCGCTGCGGTTCCAGCCTGTTTTGGGAACCGGCTGAAGGTGGGCATACCAGTATCATGGCCGGCACCCTGGATGGAGAGACGGGCCTGAAAACAGTGAGGCATATATGCGTCGAGACTGCTGGCGATTACTACCGCATTGGTGATGGCGTGCCGCAAATACAGGGTGATGATCACGGCGTAGCGATACCCGCTGCCTGAATGAGTGACCAAATCAATGAGTAAATATTCAATTTTCAGCTTGGCCCGTAACGCCGTCAGTTACCATGAAAACTGGTCGCGTGCCTGGCGCAGCCCCGAGCCCAAACCGCACTATGACGTTGTGATCATCGGTGCCGGTGGTCATGGCCTGGCATCGGCCTACTATCTGGCCAAGGAGCACGGCATCACCAATGTTGCAGTTCTGGAAAAGGGTTGGCTTGGTGGCGGTAATACGGCGCGCAACACCACCATCGTGCGTTCCAACTACCTTTGGGATGAGGCTGCTCACCTGTACGAAAAGTCCCTGAAACTGTGGGAAGGGTTGTCGCAGGAGCTTAACTACAATCTGATGTTCAGTCAGCGTGGGGTTTACAATCTTGGCCATACGCTGCAGGACATGCGCGATATAGAGCGGCGGGTGAATGCCAACCGGCTCAATGGCGTCGACGGTGAAGTGGTGTATGCCGAGGAACTCAAGCGGCGTATCCCGTATTTGAACACCTCCAAGAGCGCCCGCTATCCAATTATCGGTGCCTCCTTCCAGCCCCGCGGTGGTGTTGCCCGGCATGACGCCGTGGCCTGGGGATTTGCGCGTGCCGCCGATGCGCGTGGTGTCGATATCATCCAGAAGTGCGAAGTGACCGGAGTCCGACGCGAAGGCGGTCGTGTGGTGGGCGTCGAGACCAGCCGCGGATATATCAGTGCTGGCAAGGTTGGCATCGTGGTCGCCGGCAATTCCAGTGTGCTGGCAGATATGGCGGGTTTCCGCATGCCGATCGAGAGCCATCCGCTACAGGCACTGGTATCCGAGCCGATCAAGCCGATCCTGGATACCGTCGTTATGTCCAA
Source organism: Thiohalomonadaceae bacterium (assembly GCA_050302275.1). Lineage (GTDB taxonomy): Bacteria > Pseudomonadota > Gammaproteobacteria > Thiohalomonadales > Thiohalomonadaceae > JAPHTQ01. Next base: position 15,455 of record JBNLAT010000027.1, read on the forward strand.
TGCCGTGCATGGCTACATCAGCCAGGCTGACAAAGGTGATCTGGTTATCGGCGCCGGGATCGATGGTTACAACGGTTACGGACAGCGTGGCAGCTACTCAGTGATCGAGGGCACTGTCGCCGCGATCAAGGAGTTGTTTCCGGTCTTCAGTAGAGTGCGGATGAACCGGCAGTGGGGCGGTATTGTCGACACCACGCCGGACGCCTGCCCGATCATTGGCAAAACACCTGTCGAAAACCTGTTCATCAACTGCGGTTGGGGCACGGGAGGATTCAAAGCGACGCCAGGGTCCGGATGGGTTTTTGCGCATACGCTGGCCCGTGGTGAGCCGCATGACCTGAATGCTCCGTTTGCGCTGGACCGGTTCATTACCGGACATCTGATTGATGAGCATGGGGCTGCTGGCGTTGCGCACTAGCAAACGCCTTTGATCGAGGAGATACCAAGATGCTGCAGATAGCTTGCCCATGGTGCGGTAATCGCGATGAGAGCGAATTCACCTGTGGTGGAGAAGCACACATCGTACGTCCCAAAGATCCTGACGCGCTGAGTGACGCAGAGTGGGCAGACTATCTGTTCATGCGCAAGAACCCGCGCGGTCTCCATCGTGAACAGTGGAATCATGCGCATGGCTGCAGGCGTTGGTTCAACGTTGTGCGCGATACCGTCAGCTACCAAATCAGCGCTGTGTACAAGATTGGCGAGCAAGCCCCCGGAGACGAGCAGTGAGTCAACAACAACGCCTAGAAAGCGGTGGCCGGATCAATCGAGAGGGGCCGGTCAGTTTTCAGTTCAACGGTAGAACCTACCAGGGATTTGAGGGCGACTCGCTCGCGTCGGCGCTGCTGGCCAACGGGGTCGACGTTGTCGCCCGTAGCTGGAAATATCACCGACCGCGTGGCGTGATCGGTCACGGAGCCGAAGAACCAAATGCACTGGTGCAATGGGGTACCGGCGCAGAGACGGTGCCTAACGCACGTGCCACCCAGGTGGAGTTGTTCGATGGTCTGCTGGCTGCCAGTGTGAACTGCTGGCCAAGCGTGGATTTCGACCTGTGGTCGCTAACCAGCCGCTTTGCTCGGTTGCTGCCCGCCGGTTTTTACTACAAGACCTTCATGTGGCCGCGCTCTTTCTGGCACAAATACGAATCGGTAATCCGTCGTGCATCCGGATTTGGCGTATCGCCCCGTGAGCCGGATCCCGATGACTACGTCAAGCGCAATACACATTGCGATGTACTGGTGGTTGGTGCCGGTCCGGCTGGGCTTGCTGCGGCATTGTCTGCGGCACGTGCTGGCGCGCGAGTGATTCTGGCCGATGAGCAGTCGGAGTTTGGCGGCAACCTGCTGGGTAGTAGCGAGGAAATCGACGGTGCCTCGGGCGCCGCCTGGGCCGCGGGTGTGATAGCCGAGCTGGCTGAAACAGATGGCGTCAGACTGTTGGCGCGCACGACGGTAACCGGCTACTACGATCACAATTTCCTGGTTGCCTGCGAACGCTTGACGGACCATCTGCCCAAGGGTAAACGCAAAGGTCCGCGTGAGCGGCTGTGGCGTATCCGCGCCAAGCAGGTAGTGATCGCGGCGGGTGCGTTCGAACGTCCGTTGGTATTCAGTAACAATGACCGGCCAGGAATCATGCAGGCAAGCAGCGTGTCGACCTATGTGAACCGGTATGCAGTGCGTCCCGGAAAACGCGCTATTGTCTTCACCAATAACGACAGTGCCTATCGTACCGCCCTGGATCTCAAAGCCGCAGGCGTTGTGGTGGCGGCGGTAGTCGATCCCCGTGGCGAGCCCAAGGGCGAGCTGCCGCAACGGGTCCGAGATGCGGGCATCGAAATTATTGGTGGCAGTGTGGTAGTCGATACACACGGGAAAAAGCGCGTGAGTGGCGTTGATGTGATGGCGCTTAGTGGTACAGGCGACGCCGTTCAAGGAAGTGTAAGACACATCGAATGCGATCTGGTGGCCATGTCCGGAGGTTGGAGCCCAACCATCCACCTGCATTCACAATCTGGTGCCAAGGTGCGTTATGACGACACTCTGGCCTGTTTCGTACCCGACCAGTCGGTGCAGGCTGAAAGATCAGCCGGTGCGGCCAACGGTACCTTTGCGTTGACCGCCTGCCTGAAAGAGGGCGCACAGGCCGGTGCCGCCGCCGCGCGCGCGGCTGGCGTTGGTGCCGCCACGCCGATTCCCGCGCCTACTACGGAAGAGCTTGTGGAACAACCGATCCAGGCGCTGTGGCTGGTGCCGGGCCGGCTTCCTGCCGGGCGTGCACCGAAGCAGTTCGTCGATTTCCAGAACGATGTGGGGGCTGCTGACATCCTGCTGGCTGCGCGTGAGGGCTACCATTCGGTGGAGCACGTCAAGCGCTACACCGCGATGGGGTTCGGAACGGACCAGGGTAAGCTAGGTAATATCAACGGTCTTGCGATCCTGGCGCAGGCTTTGGGCAACGACATACCGAGCACCGGGACAACCACCTTCCGGCCCAACTACACGCCAATTACCTTCGGCACCGTTGCCGGTGTGGAGCGGGGTGATCTGTTCGAGCCGGTGCGCAAGACGGCGCTCCACGAGTGGCACGAAGAGAACGGGGCTGAATTTGAGGATGTCGGGCAGTGGAAGCGTCCCTGGTACTACCCGAAGCCGGGAGAGTCGCTGCACGATGCGGTTAACCGCGAGTGTCTGGCAACCCGCAACAGCGTTGGCATCATGGACGCCTCCACTTTGGGAAAAATTGAGATACACGGCCCGGATGCTGCTGAGTTTCTGAATCGGATCTACACCAATGGCTGGCTCAAGCTTGGTATTGATCGCGCCAGGTACGGCTTCATGCTGGGAGAAGACGGCATGGTACTGGACGATGGTGTCACAGTGAGGCTGGCAGAGGACCGCTTCTACATGCACACCACCACAGGTGGTGCGGCTCGTGTACTGAGCTGGATGGAGCGCTGGCTGCAGACCGAGTGGCCGGAACTCAAGGTCTATATGACCTCTGTTACCGATCACTGGGTGACCGCTGCGGTGGTGGGTCCGAACAGCCGCAAAGTGGTGAGCGCGGTGTGTGACGGTATCGATTTTTCGGCTGAGGCGTTCCCATTCATGTCCTCACGCGAGGGTACCGCAGCCGGTGTACCCTGCCGCGTCAACCGGATCAGTTTTTCCGGTGAGTTGGCCTATGAGGTCAATGTGCGCGCCGATTACGGCAGGCACCTGTGGGAAGCACTGATGGCCGCCGGCAGGTCTTACGACATTACACCGTATGGCACCGAAACCATGCACGTACTACGTGCCGAGAAGGGTTTTGTTATCGTTGGTCAGGAGACGGACGGTTCGGTGACACCGATCGATTTGGGTATGGACTGGATAGTCTCCAAGCAGAAGGACTTCATCGGTCGCCGCTCGCTGAGTCGGCCCGACAGCGTGCGTACAGACCGCAAGCAGTTGGTCGGACTGCTGACCGATGATCCGAAGGCTGTGCTGCCTGAGGGCGGGCAAATTGTCAACGATCCCAGGGCACCCAAACCGGTTCCCATGGAGGGGCATGTGACCTCCAGCTACTTCAGTGCCACTCTAGGGCATTCCATAGCCTTGGCACTGGTAAAAGGTGGTCATACGCGGCATGGCGACAAGGTACACGTACCGCTGGCCGATGGGCGCGTACTTGGGGCAACCATTACCAAACCGGTATTCTACGATCCGGAAGGAGCACGCCAGAATGTCTGATGCACCACGCAGAGAGAGCCCGCTCAACCAGATCAGACTGACCGCTCAACCCGCAGGAGCCGATGCGGAGGTACTGTTGGGGGAACTGCCTTATCAGGGGCTGATCAACCTGCGCGGGAACCCCGATGAAGGTAGCTTTGTGGCGGCGGTGTCGACCACGCTTGGTTGTGTTTTGCCGCTGAATCCCAACACGATTCATGCGGTGGGTGAGCTGACAGTATTCTGGCTAGGTCCGGACGAGTGGATGATTCTGACGCCACCGGATCAACAGGATGAGTTAATTGGAAAACTGCGTGATGCGTTGGCGCACTGTTTCTGCTCGATTGTGGACGTGACCAGCTACTACACGACCATCGCAGTAGGCGGCCGGAGTGCTGCGGACCTGTTGGCCAAAGGCTGTACGCTGGACCTTCATCCCCGCTCGTTCAGCGTAGGCCAGTGCGCGCAGACGCATGTGGCAAAGGCAACGGTGCTGATTTGGCCGGCGGATGGTGGATCCTCATACCGGTTGCTGGTGCGGCGCAGTTTTGCCGATTACTTTGGACACTGGTTGAATGAAGCGGTGCGCGAGTTTGGCGCGGCAGCGGAGTTCGATTTTGCCCCCGCTGAACTGCAGACTGAACAGGTCGCTTCCTGAGCCAAAAGGTAGCGGGATGACCCTGCCCGCGGTCGTTTCTGGCGCAGCGAGCGACGAGTCCCTCAAACCGTGGCGAAGCGGCTCATGTGCGCTGACTGCACGGGATGGCGGATGATGGTTATTGGCCCCGGAATAAAGTCGCACGAACGACATTCTGATTCGTGAACAGGTTTACCGGATGCCTCTCTTGGTTTTCTGAACACTAAATCAACTCAGATCCAGGATCAGATACACTCTGAGGCGACTCTAGCGCGCGGCAGCGTGGCCAATGTCCCAAGTTCTTGGCCAAGGCAGCGCAATGCAGCGGATGGCCGCTTCTGGCCTCGCTCAGAAGGGCAGGATGAGCAATCTACTGGCTTCGTTACAGCTTCCCAGTGGGTCACCACATGGTTACAGAGTTGCGCTTTAGGATCTGCGCGGAAGACTTTGCCCGCGGGGTGAGGGGGTAGTTGCTTGACGCCGAACCCCTGAGTCTATTTCGGGGGCCGGGTATCGGTCCCATCTCAGCAGTCGCTTACGGGGTGGCCGGAATGTCATCCAATGTGGGCATTGGCAGACCATGTTGCTGGCATGCCGCTTTCAGCGTATTCATCAGCAGACAGGCGATGGTCATTGGGCCGACGCCGCCCGGAACCGGTGTGATGGCGCCTGCGATCAAACGCGCCGACTCGAAATCCACATCTCCGACCAGCCGGGTTCGATCACCTTCTGCGGCAATCCGGTTGATACCCACATCGATCACCACAGCACCTGGTTTGATCCAGTCACCATCTACCATCAGCGGTTGACCGACCGCAGCAACCACGATGTCAGCCGTGCGACACAGTGCTGGTAGATCCTGTGTGCGTGAATGGGCGATTGTCACAGTACAGTTCTCACGCAGCAGCAAGCTTGCCACAGGTTTGCCTACAATATTGGAGCGTCCGACGACGACTGCGTGCAGACCGTCGAGGCGGTCGAACTGCTCCCGGATCAAAATCAGGCAGCCAAGCGCCGTGCAGGGAACAACTCCGTCGGCTCCGATCGACAATAGCCCGGCATTGATCGCGTGGAAGCCGTCTACGTCCTTGGCAGGCGAGATGGCCTGAAGCACTCTTTCAGTGTCGACGTGTGGTGAAAGAGGGAGTTGCACCAGGATGCCGTGCACCGCTGGATCTTCGTTCAGCCGGGCGATCAGCATCTGTAACGTGTCTTGAGCGACGTTCGCAGGCAGGCGGTACTCGAACGACCCCATGCCTGCCTCACGCGCCTGTTGCGCCTTGTTGCGCACATAGACCTGGCTGGCAGCGTCCTCGCCTACCAGGATGACAGCCAGACCCGGTGAGAGGCCGTGATTGTCGCGCAGTTCAACTACATGGCGTGCAATGGCCGCGCGCAGCCGCAGGGCCGTCTCTTTGCCATCAATCAACGCAGCGCACGGGTTGCTTTCTGCCCGTAGCCCTGGTTCCCCATCTCGGGACGTGACCATCAGCGAAACACCACCGTACGGTTGCCATTGAGGTATACGCGATGTTCCGCATCATAGATTACTGCGCGGGCGAGTGCCTGGCACTCCATCTGCCGCCCGGCCGCCACCAGATGCTCCGGATGGTAAGAGTGGTCCACACGTTCTACAACCTGCTCAATGATCGGACCTTCGTCCAGGTCGCTGGTGACGTAGTGGGCGGTTGCGCCGATCAGTTTGACGCCTCTTTCAAACGCCTGGTGGTAGGGCTTGGCACCCTTGAAACCGGGCAGGAAAGAGTGGTGGATGTTAATCGCTCGCCCGTGCAGCTTTTTACACAGGTCACCCGAAAGTACCTGCATGTAGCGGGCGAGGACGACCAGGTCAGTTCCGGTCTCCTCGACCAGTGTCATAAGCTTCTCTTCCTGCTCGGCCTTACTTTCCGGTGTAACCGGCAGATGGTGAAAAGGAATGTTGTGCCAGCGCGCCAGTGGTTCGAGATCCGGGTGGTTGGAGACGATGGCCGGAATATCGATGCGCAGCTCACCAGTGCGCCAGCGATAGAGCAGATCATTGAGGCAGTGATCGAACTTTGACACCATGATCAGTACGCATTTGCGCGCATTGCTGTCGTGAATGGACCACTCAATATCGAATCGCTCGCCCACTTGATTGAAGTCCTCATTCAGGCGTTCGAGCCGCGGTGTCGATGTGCGGTTAGTGCGAAATACCACGCGGATAAAGTACCTGCCGGTGATCACATCGTCGTACTGTTCCATGTCGCTGATGTAACAGCCGCGTTCGGCCAGGAATCCGGCAATTGCGGCGACCATTCCGATGCGTCCGGGGCCAGCTGCTGTGAGGATATAACTAGCCTCATCGGTGGCCAGTTCTGGAGGAATTCCTCCAGACGGACGGTCTTGCGCGTGGCGTACGACAGTATCGATGTCTCCCTCGCGAGGTTCGACCGTCGGTTTGTTCTCCAGCTGTTCCTCGCTTGGGTATGCCGTGCCCGGGTCGAGTTCGTCGAGTGGGGCTGAGGCAATGTCAGGGGAATTTTGTTTCATCTACTCGTTCCTTCCCGTTTTGTGATAGTGCACGGACTCGTGCCCAGCCTCGAATTGCTGAGTACTGCCTGGTGGCGAATGAGATTAATGTAAGCGGTGCATTGTGCTTGCTTGGCCGCGACAAAATCTTGCGGGGCAGCGACAGTGTGTCCGGCTGCCGAGAACAGGAGAAAAAGGGAAATAATCCAAGTTGACAGGGTCTCATCGCCCCGTCGATTTGGCGGGTGATCGGCTTATCGCTGGTGGTGTCGCTTTTCGGCAATCCAGCGTCGCCGGGACGCCAGCAGCAGCATATGCCGGTGCCTAATCTTGCAGCCGTCAAATATGCCGTTTTGAGAGCGGCGGGTAACCAGGAGTGAAAGCGATGGCCGAAGGCGAACACGCTGCAGTAGACGAGCTTGATCTTGCATCTCTGCCTGATGATGAACTGGTCGAGCAGATGCATGACGATCTGTATGACGGCATGAAAGAGGCGGTTGTGGAAGGTACCGAGATTCTCCTCTCTCGCGGGTGGACCCCTGACCGGGTACTCAACGAAGCACTGGTCGGAGGGATGGCGATTGTCGGTGTCGATTTTCGCGACGGTATTCTGTTTGTCCCCGAGGTACTGCTGGCTGCCAATGCGATGAAAGGCGGGATGGAGATTCTACGACCGCTGTTGGCTGAAACCGGTGCGCCACCCATTGGCAAAATGGTAATCGGAACCGTCAAGGGCGACATCCACGACATTGGTAAGAACCTGGTTGCCATGATGATGGAGGGCGCCGGGTTCGAGGTGATCGACATTGGCATCAATATCCCGGTGGAGCAGTACCTTGAGGCCTTGGAAAAGCACCAGCCTGACATCCTGGGCATGTCTGCTCTACTGACCACCACCATGCCCTACATGAAAGTGGTGATCGACGAATTGAAAACCAAGGGGCTGCGAGACCATTACATCGTCTTGGTGGGTGGTGCACCGCTGAATGAGGAATTTGGCATGGCTGTGGGCGCCGATGCGTATTGCCGCGATGCAGCAGTAACCGTCGAAATCGCCAAGGCAAAAATAGCCGAACGGCGTGCGGCAGCCTGATGGCGCAGGTCTGAAGTGAGCGAGAGAACGTCACTGCCTTCGGTGTTGGTGATCGCTTGCGGTGCCCTGGCAAAGGAACTGGTAGAGCTGATCCGCATCAACCAATGGTCGCAGGTTCAAGTGACATGCCTTCCGGCACGACTGCATAACCGACCGGATCTGATTCCCCAGGCGGTGCGTGACTCTATTCATCGGCATCGAAAAAGCGGACAGAAAACTTTTGTTGCATACGGTGATTGTGGGACAGGGGGCGAACTGGACCGCGTGCTTCAGGCCGAAGGTGTGGAGCGGATCGCAGGTGCTCACTGCTATGGATTCCTCGCCGGCCTCAATGAATTTGAGCAGTTGTGTGACCAAGAGGTAGGTACTTTCTATCTGACTGATTTTCTGGTGCGACACTTTGAACGGTTGGTGATCTCTGGATTGGGGTTGGATCGCCATCCCGAATTGCAGGATTTGTACTTCGGTAACTATCGCCGCCTGGTCTATCTGGCGCAGACGGCTGATGATCAGCTGATTGATGCGGCGCAGCGGGCGGCCCGGCGGCTGGCGCTGCCGCTGGAGGTTCAGCATACGGGGCTTGAGCCATTGGCCCAGGCACTGCTTCCGCTGGTGACATGGGGGCAGGACGAGTGCCGGATGTAATCACAGTGTATTGGCGGGACATCCCTGTCCAGGTGATGGCCAGGCGCGGGCGCAAGACCACCAAGGTGAGTCTGTCGCCGCGGTTTATGGTGGCGGTGGACCGGGCCGCCATGCGGGCTCACAAGGCCGACGCGGATGCCTATCTGGCAGAGTGGCGACGCGTCAGCAGGGCAGCTGTGAGTGATGACCTGCAGACGGAGGTGGAGGCCGAAGCGGATCGCATCGAGCACGCTTATAGCGACGCCGACCTGGATCGACTGGCGCGAGCCGGTGGCCTGTCGTCGGGTTGTTGATTCTTGGTAGTGGCGCAAACCGGCCGTGTTGGCTGAGCCATTCTTTCAGGGGTGTTAACTATGTATGCTGCGAGACGTTTTGCGGTGCGTCATGCGAACTGGTTCGAGCTGATCTACAGGGCCTTCGAACCGGCTATTTCCAAGTTAGATCCGGTATGGCGCCGAGTTGGTTACCAGCGGGTGGAGCGGCTGGTCGTGGCTGTGGAACAGGCGATCAAGGGCTTTCTGTTTGACTGTCAGATGTGCGGCCGCTGCGCGCTCAGTTCGACTGGTATGTCCTGCCCGATGAATTGCCCAAAAACGCTGCGTAATGGACCGTGTGGCGGCGTCCGCGCTGATGGTCATTGTGAGATTAAACCTGAAATGCCTTGCGTCTGGATGGAGGCGTGGTCAGGCAGCCGGCGGATGCGTGCCGGCGATACCATCCATCAGGTACAGAAACCGGTGGATCAATCACTCAAGGGTAGTTCTTCCTGGTTGCGCGTGGTTCGCGAAAAGGCTACCGAGCGCAAACAATCATCTCAACCGGAGATTGGCGCATGAAGTTCGATGACGAGCCACCACCAGGGCAACCATTCCCGATACTCCCAGGACACAGTTCCGGCGGCAGATTGGAACGTGTACTGCGCGCTGGCAAATTTGCCGTTACTGCAGAAATTGCTCCCCCGGATTGTGCTGATCCTGAAGAGGTCTATACGCGTGCGCGCGTGTTTGACGGCTATGTCGATGCCATGAATGCGACTGACAGTTCGGGCGCGAACTGCCATATGTCCAGCGTTGGTGTCTGTGCGCTGCTGACACGCATAGGTTACGCGCCGGTGATGCAGATCTCCTGCCGCGACAAAAACCGAATTGCGATCCAGGGTGATGTGCTGGGTGCTGCGGCGATGGGTGTGACCAATGTGTTGTGCCTTTCCGGTGATGGCGTTCAGGCGGGCGACCAGCCTGATGCCAAACCGGTGTTCGACCTTGATAGTATGTCCTGTCTCGAAACGGTTCGTACGATGCGTGACGAATCGCGTTTTTTGAGTGGACGTCAATTGTCCAGTCCTCCCTATGTTTTTCTGGGCGCTGCCGCCAATCCGTTTGCGCCGCCGTTTGACTACAGACCATTTCGATTAGGAAAAAAGATCGCGGCGGGAGCCCAGTTCATCCAGACTCAATACTGCTTTGATATTGAGCGTCTGAAAACCTATATGACCGATGTGCGTAACATGGGCCTGGACAAAAAGTGCTTTCTTCTGATTGGTGTCGGGCCGTTGGCCTCAGCACGCGCTGCGGAGTGGATTCGCACCAATGTGCCCGGGATCCACATTCCAGATGCAGTCATCAAGCGCCTGGCTGGTGCAAAGCAACAAAAAACAGAGGGTAAGCGCATCTGTCTGGAAATGATCCAGCAGATTCGTGAGATTCCCGGTGTGGCGGGTGTTCATGTCATGGCTTACCGCCAGGAGGAGACTCTGGCTGAGATCATCGATGCATCCGGAGTATTGGGGGGGCGGGTTCCGTGGTATCCCACGCGAGACAGCAACGTTGAAAATGAGAGGGTAGTCGTATGACTGAGACAGTTATCAGTTCGGCCAAGAAAGAGGTCGTTATCGGATTTGAGCGTCCTTTCGTCATTATTGGCGAGCGCATCAACCCAACCGGGCGCAAAATCCTGGCGGCCGAAATGGCGGCAGGCGACTACAGCCGGGTCGAAAAAGACGCATTGGAGCAGGTGGCGGCTGGGGCGCAGATGCTGGATGTCAATGCAGGCATTCCGTTGGCCGACGAGCCGCGTATTCTTGCTGAGACGATTCAGCTGGTGCAGTCGATCACCGATGTGCCGCTGGCGATCGATTCGTCCATAGTCGAAGCGTTGGAGCGTGGCCTGGAGGTGTATCAGGGCAAGGCTCTGGTCAACTCAGTGACCGGAGAGGAAGACCGTCTGGAGACCGTGCTGCCGCTGATCAGGAAGTACGGTGCCGCGGTCGTCGCCATATCCAATGACGAGACCGGCATATCGGAAGATCCGGATGTTCGGTTTGAAGTCGCCAAGCGCATTGTCGAGCGTGCCGAAGATCACGGGATTCCACGTTCAGATGTCATAGTCGATCCGCTGGTGATGCCCATTGGTGCTATCAATAGCTCTGGCATGCAGGTGATGCGACTGGTGCACCGTCTCAAACATGAGCTGAAGGTCAACACCACGTGTGGGGCCTCCAATGTCAGTTTTGGTTTGCCCAACCGTGATGGTATTAACGGTGCTTTTTTGAGCATGGCGATCCAGGCGGGATTGACTTCGGCAATCACCAACCCGCTGCACAAAGAGGTGGTGCAGTCGTGCATGGGGGCGGATGTGATGCTTGGCCGCGATCCGGATTGCGCGCGATGGATCCGGCGTTTTCGCGAAGCTCCGGCGGTAGAGCCTGGTAGCGAAGGAGCTGGAGGCGCCCGTGCCCGGCGCACCAACCGTCGCCGGAGCGCTTGATTTGCAGACACCGGTGTCGCGGCTCGAGGGTGGGGAGGTGTTGGTCATCTTCACCCCCTCCGGAAGGCGTGGGCACTTTGCAGTTGGTACACCGGTGTTACAGGCTGCACGCACGCTTGGTGTAGATATTGATTCGGTATGTGGTGGCCGTGGCATCTGCGGGCGTTGCCAGGTTCTGGTCGGCGAGGGGGATTTTCCGAAGTTTGGTATTCAGTCAAACGCAGCCAGTCTGTGCCCGATCACCGAACCGGAGTTGCGCTTTTCCAAACAACGTGGTCTGAAGGCAGGTCGGCGACTGGGATGCCATGCGAAGCTTGAGCGCGATGTTGTTATCGACGTGCCGCCAGACAGTCAGGTGTACCGTCCGGTGGTTCGCAAAGATGCGGTGCATATCGACTTCAAAGTTGATCCTGTCATTCACCTCCACTTTGTTGAAGTGGCGGAACCGGATATGCACGAACCTTCAGCCGACCTTCGGCGGTTGCAGCAGGCGCTTGCCGCGCAGTGGCAACTGGAAGGTTTGTCTTGCGGCCTGGCAGTGCGCCAGACACTTCAAAAGCAATTACGGGCAGGTGACTGGAAAGTCACCGTCGCCGTGCGTGACCGGTCTGAGATCGTGGCGGTCTGGCCCGGCATTCGTGAGCGGGCTTACGGTCTGGCGATAGATGTAGGCTCGACGACTATCGCGGCCCACCTCTGTGATCTGAGCAGCGGAGATGTGGCTGCATCAGCCGGTACGATGAATCCCCAGATTCGATTCGGCGAAGACTTGATGAGCAGGGTCTCCTATATCGTCATGCACCCCGGGGGTGAGACTGAACTGACCGCGGCGGTGCGCGGCGCGCTCAATGATCTGATCGGGCAGGTGGCTGCCGAAGCCGGGATCGATCGCCAGGATGTGCTTGAGGCCACCTTCGTCGGTAATCCTGTCATGCACCACCTGCTGCTTGGTATCAACCCGGTAGAACTGGGCATGGCACCTTTCGCGCTGGCCGATGATGCAGCTGTGGATGTGACTGCCCGCGAGTTGGAGCTGGCCATTCATCCAGGTGCTCATGTGTATGGTCTGCCGTGTATCGCAGGCCACGTTGGCGCGGATACCGCCGCTGTGATCCTGGCTGAAGGCCCGCATCTGGGCGACCCGGTGACACTGCTGGTTGATGTCGGGACCAACGCCGAAATAGTGCTCGGAAATCGTCACCGGCTGCTGGCGGCATCAAGCCCGACCGGCCCGGCGTTTGAGGGGGCACAGATCAGCTGCGGTCAACGCGCCGCGCCGGGAGCCATAGAGCGGGTACGGATCGACCGGGATACCCTGGAACCGCGCTTCAAGGTGGTGGGTTGTGAGCTGTGGTCTGATGAGCCCGGCTTCGCCAAAACGATATCGAAAACCGGGGTCACAGGTGTTTGCGGGTCCGGAATCGTCGAGGTGATTGCGGAAATGTACCTTGCCGGTATCATCAGTTCCGAAGGGGTGATCGATGGGGCGATGGCTACGCGCTCGTCCCGGGTGATTCCCGATGGGCGTACATTTTCCTTCCAGTTGACGGAGGGTGCGGCGGGGTTGCGCATTACCCAGAACGATGTACGCGCAATACAGTTGGCCAAAGCGGCTTTGTATGCGGGGGTGCGCCTGCTGATGGAGCGCATGGACATTGAACGGGTTGATCGAATTCGTTTGGCCGGTGCCTTTGGAAGCCACATAGACGTCAAGTACGCCATGGTGCTCGGGTTGATCCCCGACTGCGATCTTGGTGAAGTGGCAGCGGCGGGCAATGCGGCTGGTGTCGGTGCCCGAATCGCGCTTACCAGTTTGTCAAAACGTCGTGAAATCGAAGCGTTGGTGCGGCGGGTGGAGAAGATTGAAACCGCAGTCGAACCCCGGTTTCAGGAGCATTTCATCGACTCCATGGCGATACCCCACAAAACCGATGCTTTCCCCTCATTGGCACAAGTAGTGGACTTGCCAAAGCATGAATTGGGCAACCAGTCCCCAGCAGGCGCCAACGACCGCCGTTCTAGAAGGCGTCGGCGGGTCTGATCAGGCGGCAGTTTCGCTCACCGCAATAACTGCTTCAACCACTTCCGTGATTTCGCGACGGTGCTTGCGGCGTTCATCGCGTGGCGGGATTCCAAAAGCGTCGCGATAGCACTTGCTGAAATGCGGGGCAGAAACGAAGCCGCATGCCAGGCCAACATCAACCACCGACAAATCGCTCTGCAGCAATAGTTGCCGCGCACGCTTCAGTCGGAGTTCAAGGTAGTATCGGGTAGGCACGCAGTGCAGGTATTTCTGGAACAGACGCTCCAGCTGCCGCCTGGAAACGCCAACATGCTGAGCCAATTCATCCAGTCCGATTGGCTCTTCGATATTGGCCTCCATCAGGGTCACCGCTTCCACCAGCTTGGGTTGACTGGTGCCCAGATTGATTCGAAGCGGGATGCGTTGCCGGTCGTGTTGGCCCCGAATGCGGTCGCACATGAACTGTTCCGAGATGGCGTTGGCCAAGTCTTCGCCATGCTGCTCTCGGATCAGGGTCAGCATCATATCGAGAGAGCTGCTGCCACCCGCGCAGGTATAACGGTCCCGGTCGATCTCGAACAGTTCAGCCGACACGATGAGATCCGGGAACAATTCGCGCAGGCTGGCTATATTCTCCCAGTGAATCGTGCACCGGCGCCCATCGAGCAGACGGGCCTTGGCCAGCAGGTAGGTGCCAGTGCACAGCGCACCCAAGACGCATTTGGTTTGGGCCATTTTGCGTAACCAGGTGCCAAGCGATTTGCTGTAAGCACGTTCTGCATCAATGCCGCCGCAAACGAATACCCCGTCAAGGTTGGCTACCTCACTCATCGAACAATCTGGCTTTATCTGCAACCCGTTGCTTGCGGCGACCGACTCCCCACTGACGGTAATTGTTATCCATTCATAGAGGGTGTTCCCAACGGTTCGGTTGGCCATACGCAATGGTTCGATGGCCGAGGTGAATGCAATCATTGAATAGTTTGGAACCAGCAGAAAACCGTAGCGTGTTGGAGGGGGTAGGTTGGCAGTGTTTGGCATGCTGTGTATATCCAACAGTGGACCCATTTTTTATTATTTGAAAATGATTTTTACCACATTGTTGAAACCTGTGCGAGATTAGATATGCTGCGTTGCAACCAAGCTTTAATGCTGAATAAAACTCGGATGGTCTTAAGGTAATCTTCACACTGCCGTGGCTGGCAGATAGGGTGCTCCCGAGCGCTCAGTGGGTGTGGAATCAGGAGGCAGCCAGAATCTGGACCGCTGGTTATGCCAAGCCAAAAAAAACCCGGCATGAGCCGGGTATAGGCAACGAAGGGAGGGTCGAAACCGGTTATCTGGATTTGTTGAGCGCCTAGACGTTGGAGTCTGGAAAGGATTCCTTGCGACGGGCGATATAATCCAGCAGCGCTTCATCCACACCGGGGTCGATCACTGGGGCTTCGTACTCCTGAAGCTTTTTCTTCCACAGTGCGTTGGCGCGCTGGACTACATCCTTACGGCCTTCCGCTTCCCACTGTTCGAAGCTGTTGTTGTCAGCTATCGGCGAGCGGTAAAAGGCGTTTTCGAAGTTTGCCTGGGTGTGGCTGCAACCGAGGAAGTGGGCACCTGGCCCAACCTCGCGGATCGCGTCCATTGCCTGTCCGTTTTCGGACAGATCCACACCCTGCAGAAAAATCTGCATCATCGCAGCCTGGTCGGCATCAAGAATGAATTTTTCGTAGCCCATCGCCAGACCGCCCTCCAGCCATCCGGCGGTGTGCAGCATGAAGTTGACGCCAGCCAACATCGCGGCCTGTAAGGTGTTGGCGCTTTCGAAGGCAGCTTGTGCATCGGGAATTTTGGATGCGCACAGGCCGCCGCCGCTGCGGAACGGAACGCCCAGGCGGCGAGCCAGTGCGGCGGCCCCGTAAAGTACGAGTGCCGGTTCTGGTGTGCCGAATGTGGGAGCGCCTGACTGCATCGAGATCGAACTGGCGAAGGTACCGAATACCACCGGTGCCCCCGGACGGACCATTTGTACAAACGTCATGCCGGCCATGGCTTCGGCCAGAAGTTGCGCCAGCGTGCCGGCAACCGTGACCGGGGACATCGCGCCAGCCAGAATGAATGGCGTGATAATGGTAGCCTGGTTGTTTCGTGCATACACCTTGGCTGCACCGAGCATGGTCGCATCGAAGGTCATCGGGGAATTCGCGTTGATCAGGTTGATGACGACCGTGTTGTCCTTCACGAACTGCTCACCGAACAGGATCTTGGCCATTTCTACGGTATCCTCGGCGCGCTCCGGCGCGGTAACCGAACCCATAAATGGCTTGTCGCTATAACGCATGTGGCTGTACACCATGTCGAAATGGCGTTTGTTCACCGGCAGGTCAACCGGTTCACACACGGTTCCGCCAGAGTGGTGCAAACCGCTGGATTGGTAGGCCAGTTTTACGAAGTTACGGAAGTCCTCAATAGTCGCGTAGCGGCGGCCCTCGTCCAGATTGTGGATGAACGGAGGACCGTAGGCTGGTACCAGGACAGTATGGTTGCCCCCGATCTTGACGCTGCGCTCCGGGTTGCGTGCATGCTGTATGAACTCCCGCGGTGCGGATTCCTGGATAATGGAACGGCACATACCACGCGGGAAACGCACACGCTCACCATCGACCTCGGCACCGCCCTGTTTCAGAATCTCCAGTGCTTCGGGGTCGTCCCGAAACTCAATGCCAATCTCCTCCAAAATGGTATCGGCATTGTGTTCGATCAGAGACAGACCTTCTTCGTCGAGCACCTCAAAGTAAGGTACTTTGCGGGTGATATAGGGGACGTAACGGGTTTCCCCGCCGCTACGACTGGCACGTCGCGCTTCGCGTGACCGGCGGCGGTCGCTGCGGGAGGCGGTATCTGCGCTCATGGTACTCCTCTCTCTGGCCGAACGGGTTCTACAGGAATCCGTGATGGTTCGTGCTGCGGAGTATGGTCGCTGACGAAAGGGCAATCTGATCGAACTGCGACCTGTGAATAGGTGGTTGCGTCATCCGGCTGACCGTGCAGGTGGGCAGATTTGTGATCTGACCGCATTGGCGGGTGCAGGCGTTTTTCCAACGGCTTTCCGTTTGTCGCGGCCAGCCGTAAACCTATGACGCATTTCCGAAAGACGCGGTCGCACCCGGTGCGGCTGCGCTGCATCCTGGCCTTTACACTCGCTCTGAAATTACTGGCCACGTTGCGTGGCTTCATTCCACACGTCAACCGGAGGGTGCGTCAGAAATGTCACCAAATGATCTGCACCGCGATGCCATCGTTATTGATGGATTAATTATCGCCAACTGGAGTCGCGAGGTGTTCGAGGATATGCAGCGCGGTGGACTGACCGCAGCCAACTGCACGTGCTCGGTTTGGGAAGGATTTCGCGACAGCATGATCAACATAACGCACTGGAAGCGCTGGTTTGATGAGCACTCCGATCTGATCTTGCAGGTCTACACCACCGCAGATATAAAACGCGCCAAGACGGAGGGCAAGACCGGCATTATCCTTGGCTGGCAAAACCTCTCCGGAATCGAGGATCAATTGCCGTTCCTCGGTCTTTTCAAGGAGCTGGGTGTGGGTGTCATGCAGATGGCCTACAACACCCAGAATCTCGTAGGGACCGGCTGTTACGAAAGCCGCGACAGTGGCCTGTCGGATTTTGGTCACGATGTGGTCGCAGAGATGAACCGCGTCGGTATATTGTGCGACCTGTCGCATGTAGGGCCGAAGACCAGCGAAGATGTGATCCGGGCTTCTAAAAAACCGGTTGCCTACACGCACTGCCTGCCGGCCGGCCTGAAGGAGCACCCGCGTAACAAGAACGATACGCAGATTCGGTTTATTGCCGAGCAAGGTGGATTCGTGGGCGTCACCATGTTCCCGCCGTTCCTGCGCCGGGGCGTGGATTCGACGGTGGATGATTACGTAGAGGCTATCGATTACATCATCAATATTGCCGGTGAAGACCAGGTCGGGATCGGTACCGATTTCACCCAAGGTTACGACCGGCCGTTTTTCGAGTGGATTACCCACGATAAGGGTTATGGTCGCAAGCTGACCGAGTTCGGTGAGATCATCAATCCCGAGGGTATCCGCAAGATCGGCGATTTCCCGAACCTGACTGCTGCGATGCAGCGTGCGGGCTGGGGTGAGTCGCGTATCCGCAAGGTGCTGGGAGACAACTGGATTCGGGTGCTTGGCGAAGTTTGGGGGGAATAGATATGGCGGCACCGGCACTACCGATTAACGTTGACGAGGATACAGGCGTCTGGACCACCGACAGCCTGCCCATGCTGTATGTTCCGCGGCACTTCTTCGTCAATAACCACAAGGCGATTGAGCAGGCGCTGGGTAGCGAGGTTTACGCCAAACAGCTGTACGAAGCCGGCTACAAGTCAGCCTGGCATTGGTGCGAAAAGGAGGCGGCAGCACACGGTTTGAGTGGTGAGGCAGTTTTTCACCATTACATGAAGCGTCTGTCGCAGCGCGGCTGGGGTCTATTTACCGTCGAGCACCTGGATTTGCAGCAGGGCACCGCTCGGGTGCGCGTGGATAATTCGGCGTTCGTTTACGAGTATGGGGCGGACGCCGGGCGCTCTGTCTGTTACATGTTTGCTGGCTGGTTTCCCGGTTCGCTGGAGTGGGTTGCCCAGGCGCTCGGCCGACCGCTCAGGTTGATGGCCGAAGAGATTTCGTGCGCCAGTGACGGCAGCCATGATCACTGTGTCTTCGCTGTCTTGCCTGTGCAAGGAGACCGGTAATGGGGCAGTTCGACGCACTGTTTCAACCGATTACGCTAAATAAGCTGACTATTCGCAACCGTATTGTCAGTACCGCGCACGCCGAGGTGTATGCCGAAGACGGTGGAATGACCACCGAACGGTACGTTCGTTACTATGAGGAGAAGGCCAAGGGGGGCGTCGGTCTGGCTATCTGCGGCGGCTCCAGTCCGGTGTCGATTGACAGCCCCCACAGTTGGTGGAAGTCGGTGAACGTCAGTACCGACCGGATTGTCCCCTATTTCCGCAACCTCTCGGATGCGATGCACAAGCATGGCGCCAAGATCATGATCCAGCTGACCCACATGGGTCGTCGCACCCGGTGGGATGGTGCCGATTGGCCCAACCTCATCACCCCAAGTGGCGTACGTGAACCGGTGCATCGGGGTACCGCCAAGACGATAGAGATTGAAGATATCCAGCGCGTCATCCACGACTTCGCGCAAGCTGTTCGTCGAGTCAAAGAGGGGGGGCTGGATGGCGCGGAGATTTCAGCGGCCCACCAACATCTGATCGATCAGTTCTGGAGCCCGCGCACCAACCACCGGACCGACGAGTATGGTGGATCTCTGGAGAACCGCCTTCGCTTCGGTATGCAGGTGTTCGAAGCAATCCGCAATGAGGTCGGCAGGGATTTCTGCGTGGGTCTGCGCATGTGCGGGGACGAATTCCATGAGGATGGCCTGAGCCATGAGGACCTGAAGGAAATTGCACGGGCCTATTCCGATTCCGGGCTCGTCGACTTCATCAGTGTCGTTGGATCGGGTGCCGATACCCACAACACCATTGCCAATGTGATACCTAACATGGCCTACCCCCCGGAACCCTTCCTGCATCTGGCCGCTGGCATCAAAGAGGTGGTCAGCGTGCCGGTGATGCATGCGCAGAACATTAAGGACCCGGTTCAGGCCCAGCGCATACTCAAAGAGGGGTATGTCGATATGGTGGGCATGACCCGTGCGCACATCGCGGACCCCTACCTGGTGACCAAAATACGTGAAGGCAGGGTCGACCAGATTCGCCAATGTGTCGGCGCGAACTACTGTATTGACCGTCAGTATCAGGGTCTGGACGTGCTGTGTGTTCAGAACGCAGCAACCAGCCGTGAGCAGACCATGCCGCATGTATTTGAGAAAGCGTCGCGCCGTCGCCGTGTGGCGGTGGTCGGTGGTGGGCCGGCTGGCATGGAAGCGGCGCGTGTCTGTGCGGAGCGTGGGCACGAGGTGATTCTGTTCGAGAGGCAGAATGAACTGGGTGGCCAGATCACCATTGCGTCAAAGGCACCGGTGCGAGATCAAATGGCTGGCATCACACGCTGGATGAACATGGAACTCAAACGGCTTGGGGTTGAAATCCGTCTCGGGACTGCCGCCACACCCGAGCTGTTGGATGAGCTTGATGCGGAAATCGTCGTCCTCGCCACCGGTGGTACACCGAACCTTCAGGAACATGCCAAATGGGGTGCGGCGGACGGCTTGGTCATCAGTAGCTGGGATATCCTGACCGGCAAAGTGGTACCGGCGAAGAACGTGCTGGTGTATGACGCTATCAGCCAGTTCGCAGGAGTGACCTGTGCCGATTTTCTGGCCGCCAAGGGCAGCCTTGTGGAACTGGTGACGCCGGATGTGCGCGTCGGTGACGATCTCGGTGGGACCACCTTTCCCATCTATTTACGCCGCCTCTATTCGGCTGATGTGATCATGACACCAAATCTTGAGCTGACCGAGGTCTATCGCGAGGGTGAACAACTGGTTGCAGTGTTGCGAAACGAGTACACCGGAAGCGAGGAAGAGCGCGTGGTGGATCAGATCGTGGTTGAAAACGGTACCACACCGGTCGAAGAGCTGTATTGGGCGCTGAAGGCCAGGTCGCGGAACCAGGGGCAGATCGATCTTGAGGCGCTGTACGCCGCTCAGCCTCAACCCGCGCTGGCCGAGCCGGGAGATGGGTTCCTGTTGTACCGGATTGGCGACTGCGTCTCGATGCGCAATATTCACGCAGCCATCTATGACGCGCTGCGGTTGTGCAAAGACTTCTGAACCGATGGGATATCAGTCAGATCGATCGCCGTTCTTGGTGACTTGGCTGCCGGGTATCGGAGCTTGAGATGACGCCAACGTTACAAGGCGTGATTTCGGTCTTGGTTCTGGCCGCATTGCTGCTCGGGCTGGTCGGAGCAGTTCGCCGGGTCGCATTGTGGCGAAGCGGTAAACCGGCTTCAGTGGCTTTGCTGCCCGGCCTGCTGGCCATGCCGCGCCGCTACCTGGTCGACCTGCATCACGTGGTGGCGCGCGACCGCTACATGGCCAATACCCATGTGCTTACCGCCGGGGGCTTTGTGGCATCGCTGGTATTGATCCCGATGGTTCATGTTGCAGGGCTAAATCAGCGTTGGGTAACGTGGCTGCTGTTTGCTGCGCTGTCAGGCATGTTGGTCGGTGCGGTGTTCGTTGCCCGGCGCAGATTGAGCGGGCGACCACCTCGATTGTCCACCGGCCCGTGGAACCGGTTACCAGCGAGTCTGCTCGCGTTCTCAGCCGGGTTCCTGCTGCTGACGTTACCGATGGCCGGCGTCCTGTCCGCCAATACCTGGGGATGGCTCGGCCTGACGGTCCTGATCTTGCTCGTTGTCTGGGGCTTGACCGAGATGGTCTTTGGTATGGGTTGGGCTGGACCGATGAAGCACGCCTTTGCCGGTGCGCTGCATTTGGCTTTCCATCCACGTCCCGAGCGTTTCGGCGGGGGGCTTTCGACCGATCTGCGACCGCTTGATCTCAGTGCATCCAAGTTGGGGGTTGAGGCACCAAGAGATTTCGCCTGGAACCGGTTGCTCGGGTTTGATGCATGTGTTCAATGCGGTCGTTGTGAAGCGGCCTGTCCGGCCTATGCCGCCGGCCAGCCGCTGAATCCGAAAAAACTGGTGCAGGATCTGGTCGTCGGCCTCTCGGGTGCCGGGAGTGATTCCGGTTACAGGGGAAACCATCACCCGGGGCGCCAGTCTGGTCAGGCTTCTGGGTCTCCGGACAAAGCCATTGTTCCGCAACTGATCGCACCCGAAACATTGTGGTCCTGCACCACCTGCCGCTCCTGCGTCTACGAATGTCCGATGATGATCGAGCATGTCGATGCTATTGTTGAAATGCGCCGTTTTTTGACTCTGGAAAAGGGCCGGACTGCCGGTAAAGGTGCGGAGGTGCTCGAACAATTGCGTGCGACCGATAATCCGAATGGCTACGATCCGGCAAACCGTGCGATCTGGGCGGCCGATCTCAGTATTCCCACGCTGGCGGATCAGAAGACCACGGACCTGTTGCTGTGGGCAGGTGACGGTGCATTTGATTTGCGTAGCCAACGGACACTGCGCGCACTGGTTAAAGCCCTGCGTGTTGCGGAGATTGACTTCGCGTATCTCGGGAACGAAGAGCTGGACTGTGGAGATGTTGCCCGGCGGCTGGGTGACGAGGCCGTCTTCGCCGAGCTGGCACAGCGCAATATCGCGACGCTGTCAAAGTACCAATTTAAGCGCATAGTGACCGCCGACCCCCATGCGTTGCATGTACTGCGTAATGAGTATCCCGCATTTGGCGGACAGTTCAACGTAATTCACCATACAGCGTTGCTGGCAGAGCTTCTCGAACAGGGCAGACTGACGCCGCAGAAGTCACTCCAGGAGCGAGTGACCTACCACGATCCCTGCTACCTTGGTCGCTATAACGGAGAAACCGATGCACCGCGCACAGTACTCAGGATGTTGGGTGTGGAGATGCACGAAATGGAACGCCACGGTTTGCGTTCACGCTGTTGTGGCGGTGGTGGTGGTGCTCCGGTTACGGATATTCCGGGCGAAAAACGTATCCCGGACATCCGCATGGATGATGCCCGCACCACCGGTGTTGGTGTAGTGGCTGTCGCGTGCCCGAACTGCGCGGTCATGCTCGAGGGCGTGGTGGGTCCTCGTCCTGAAGTGCGTGACGTGGTCGAACTCCTGGTTGATACCTTGGGCACCTGAGGGAGAATCGGACCAGTGAACGACACACAGCGCTTCCCCAAACGTCGCGACCCGCGCGCATCCAGGAAGGGTCAGGTCGAAAATAACGGTAGGCTGCGGATCAACCGCGCGCTGCCGGTGCAATCGCCAGCCAACGCCGAGGTACGCAGAGAGTCCTCCCGTGTTGGCGCTCCTCTGCGACGGGATCCGCGTGCTGATCGAAACATTCACACCGGTCCATCAGGTCGTCAGCGCGTGGCGCGACATGGTTTGGTTGCGACTGGTACTGCCTTTATCGACAGCACAGTTGAAGCTGGTCCCCGTATTGTACGGAACGACGAGCCGGCATTCCTGGTTTGCGTGGCACCCGACCTGCCAGGAGGGCGTCTGAGCGGTCATGACCGGGATCTTCTTGGCGTGGCGCGGGGGCTGGCAGGCGAAGGTGGGGGTGCGGTATTGGCCGTTCTGTTCGGATCGCCAAAAGATGATCTGGGGGCGGCAGGTGCCGATCGTGTTGTCCAATTCGATGATCCGCGCCTGGCCGGCTATGCACCTGAGTTGCGAGCCGCTGCCGTGGTAGCGACCGCCGAACAGACGGCCAGCCGCTACCTGTTGTTTCCCGACAGCGCCGACGGTGGCGGTGAGCTGGGACGTCGCGTAGCAACTAAACTCGGTGAACGTCCGGCCACTGGCGCATGGCGGGTCGATTCTCAGCACACAACATGCCGTATCGCTGGTGGTCGTAAGGATCAGATCCGGCCGACTCCGCGGGTGTTACTGGTTTTGGCCGAAGCTGCTGATCCGGTTAGCGATGTACAATACGAGGCAAGGCATATGCCTGCGCCGACAGTGGATGCCTCGCCCATGTTAAAAGACGCTGGGCGAATAGCGGTAGATCCCAATGACGTTGCACTGGCCGAAGCGGAATTCATCGTGTCTGCTGGAAACGGTGTGCACGACTGGGAGGCATTTCATCAACTGGCAACCGTATTGGGCGCTGCAGAAGCTGGCAGCCGTGTGGTTGTCGATGCGGGCATGCTTCCACGGTCCCGGCAGGTTGGCGCGACCGGAACACTCGTGACTGCTCGCGGTTACCTCGCATTCGGTATTTCGGGTGCGCCGCAGCACCTGCAGGGAATCACCCAGTGCGACCACGTCATTGCAGTCAACACCGAACTCGGTTGCGACATGATGAAGCGCGCGAGCCTGTCTGTGGTAGGGGATGCGCAGGCCATCATGCCGGAGTTGATCAAGTTGGTGGAGGCGGAGCGGAAAAATGCTTGAAATAGTTGCCATGGTGTCGGTCGGAAGGCATCCGGCGTCAGGACGTCCTCAACGCGCCCCGTTGGATGCACGCGCTGTGGAAATGGGTTTGGCATTAAGCGGTTCCAGCCTGCAACTGGTTCATGCAGGAGAACCGGACAGTCCGGCACTTCGTGACTATTTGGGCATGGGGGTGCCATCGATAACCGTATTGCAGCAACCTCCCGACAGTGATGCGGTGCCGCCTTTGCTGCGCTGGGCGCGAACAAGGCGGCCGGGATTGGTTCTGGTGGGCTGTCATGCGGACGGCGGTGAGGACTCCGGTATGATTCCCTTTCTCCTGGCGCAGGCACTGGGCTGCGCAGTGGTGACAAATGCCACCAAGATTGAGGTTCAGGGTGAGCACCTAGAGATCGTGCAGGCTTTGCCGCGCGGCCAGCGTCGCCGAATCAATGTTGCGTTGCCATGCGTGGTCGCAGTAGGTGCTTCAGCGCCAGCGCCGCGCCAAAGTGCCTACGCTGTGGCGCGGCGTGGCAGTATACGAGTCGAGAACAACGAAGGTGTGGAAACCAGGGCCGAGCAGTGGAAGACTCAGGATGCGCGGAAGCGGCCGAAGCGGCTAAAAGTCGTCAAAGCCAAGAGTGCCTCGGAGCGTTTTATGGCAGCCACTGCGGTACAGGGAGGGGGAAAGACAATACGTGGTGTATCCGCTACCGACGCGGCACGGGAAATCTATACCTATCTCAAAGAAGAAGGGTTGGTAAAACCGTAAAGGCCTTGCTCTCGTACTGGCATATGGCCAATCTCATACCAACAGGCCAACGTTTGTCTCAGCCCGTTGCATGCGGTAGCCACGCACGCTCAAAACACAGCGCGTCTGAAAGTGAAATACTGGCTATCAAAGCCTGCTCAAAGTGATCGGCGCTCACTCCCTCGCTAAGGAACCTCTGATTAAATCCCATGTTCTCTCTGCGCGGCCTCAAGCGTGCAGCTGCAAGGCGTGCTGTGCAGCCAATGGCCCGAGTCCTTGGCAAGCAGCATAACGCAGCAGATGTACGCTTCAGGCCACGCCCTGCGGGGCAGGAGGAGCGATCCGCATGCTTCGTTGCAGCTTTGCACCAGGTCACGACATGGCTTCAAAGCTGAGCCTTGCCTGCGAATCGCTCCTGCTGCCAGAGAGGGCATGGGATTTAATCAGAGGTTCCCTAAGCAGAGAGCGAGCAGGTCACATCTGAGGTTTACTGTGGCGGCCGATAGGCAACGATGACACCGCCAAATTCCTGCTCGGCAGACCTCAGTTCGGCGATTTGCTCTCGGTTCAGTTTGGCATAAGGAGGATCGGGTTCCAGGGCGATCAGCGTGACCCCCAATTTCTCTTCCAGGGCCTGTAGCCGGGCCAGTTTGGTGTGGTCCAGAGGTGCAGGGTGCATGTCTTGATAAGGCATGTTTCGAGCTCCTATCTATCGTTGGGGGAGCCACCAAGATACCTCAAGTCATTCAATCTGTCAGACGTTCCCCAGCCAGCAATCCTCGTCAGAGGGTTGCAATCGTAAGTATCATCTTGAGGTGCGTAATGATTGGATCATTGATCATCAAACTCTGGGAGCAAGAATCACTAACCAGGCCATTCCGGGAACCCTGCCGTCGGCAGTGGACAGTTGG
>JBNLAT010000028.1:0-39360 GCA_050302275.1 Thiohalomonadaceae bacterium
GTCTTGGCGTCAAGATTCGCCAATACTGGTCCACGCCTGCACCGCTCAAGATTCCTACCACACCCGCGCCAACGACCCGTGGCGGCGTGGTGTTCCGTATGGCACGCGAAGTCGTGCTGTTCGAAAGCCTGTTCAAATCCAATAAATGGATCTGGATCTTCGGCTACCTATTCCACATCGGTCTGGCCCTGGTACTGGTACGCCATGCGCGTTACTTCGTTTCCGAGCCCGGCATGATCCTGACCTTCCTGCAGCCCTTCGGTATCTATGGCGGTCTCGCCATGGTTGGCGGTCTGTTAGGTCTGTGGGCACGCCGCATTGTTGTCGAGCGTATCCGTTACATCACCGGCCCGTCGGATCATCTGATTCTGGCACTGCTGGTAGGTATCGGTTTCAGTGGTCTGATGATGAAGTTCGTCAAACACACCGACATCGTTGCAGTAAAAGTTTTCTTCCAGAACTGGATGCGTTTCAACTTCAATGAACTGGCACTGCCCGGCGACCCTGCGTTGCTGGTACACCTGTTCCTTGTCGCCGTGTTGATGATCATCTTCCCGCTGAGCAAGCTGCTGCACGCTCCGGGTGTGTTCTTCAGCCCGAGCCGCAATCAGGTCGACAATCCGCGTGAAAAACGTCACCTGGCTGCCTGGGCCGTCGAGCTCGACAAGTAAGGCGAAACTGGATCAAGAACGAGGATAAACGCGTGGCCGATTTCGAAACACCGCAATTCAGGGAATACCCCGCTGTTCCCAACAAACTCGTCAAAGATGCGACTGCGCATCTGAGCCCCTTTATCGCCAAGCCGGATCACAATACCCAACTGGGTTTCCCCGGCGAACTGGTTGATAACTGGGAAGAGAAAGCAATCGACAAGATGGGCGAGCTGCTGAGCAAATATCGCAGCCTGCGCGTCTATCTCGACAGCTGCGTTAAATGCGGCTCCTGCACCGACAAGTGCCACTACTTCCAGGGCACCAGCGACCCGAAAAACATGCCGGTCGCACGTCAGGATCTGCTGCGCAGCGTCTACCGCCGCTACTTCACCTTTGCCGGTAAATACTTCCCCGGCCTGGTGGGTGCACGCAAGATGACCCGCGAAGTACTGGATGAGTGGTACAGCTACTTCCACCAGTGCTCACAGTGCCGTCGCTGCTCCGTATTCTGCCCCTACGGTATCGATACCGCAGAGATCTCCATGGCCGCACGCGAGATCATGGACTCCATCGGTCACGGTCAGAAGTACTGCAACGAAATCCTCGGCAAGGTACAGACCATCGGTAACAACCTCGGTCTGCCCGGCCCGGCGCTGAAAGCGACCCTGGCCGAATTCTCCGAAGAGATCGAAGAAGACACCGGCCTGCCGGTGAAAATGCCGATCGACGTCAAGGGTGCTGATGTTCTGCTGATCACCCCGTCGGCTGACTTCTTTGCCGAGCCGCATATCGACGGTCTGATGGGTTACGCCAAAGTCTTCCACGAAGCTGGCATCAACTGGACCCTCAGCTCCCACGCAGCCGAAGCCGCTAACTTCTCCATGTTCATCGGCTCCTACAGCAACATGAAAGTTGTGGCCGAGCGCATCCGCGAAGCAGCACTGGAGCTGGGTGTTAAACGCATCATCGTCGGTGAGTGCGGTCACGCCTGGCGCGTTGCCTACTCCTTCTGGAACACCCTCACCGGTGTCGGTGCTGGCGCGGACCCGAACGACGAATACGCACAAAAGCTGCAGAAGCAACTCGACCCGAGCGTGCCGCAGCCGATGCACATCTGCGAATTCACTCACGACCTGATCCAGAAAGGCAAACTGAAGTTCGACAAGTCTGCCAACGATCACCGCACCGTCACCTTCCACGACTCATGCAACGTCGCTCGCGGCAGCCGCATGGGCACCATGGAAGGCGGTCAGTTCATCATCCCACGTGAAGTGATTAAGGCGTGCTGCAACAACTACGTCGACATGGATCCTGAAACCATTATGGAGAAGACCTACTGCTGCGGTGGCGGTGGTGGTCTGCTCACCGATGACCTGATGGAGATTCGGGTCAAGGGTGCCCTGCCCCGTATGGAGGCCCTCAAAGAGGTTGCCGACGAACGCGGCGTGAACACCCTGGCAGCCATCTGCGCGATCTGTAAAGCACAGTTCGCCAAGATCCTGCCCTACTACAAGTTCCCGATGCACATGCTGGTCAGCACCCATCAACTGGTTGGTGAAGCGCTGATCATGACCGGTTCTAACCAGGAAAAAGCACTTCAGGGTGAAGAGACCGAAGAGGCTGCGGAAGCGGCTGAGGAATAAACATTCCGGTGCGTGCCGTAAGGCACGCGCCATTACCGAACGTAAGACAGATTTCCGGCATAGGAGAGAGTTAAGATGGCAACTTCTAGCGACGACATGAAAAAGACCCACACTTTCCGTCGTTACAACGACGGTGACGATCAGTGGAACCGCTGGTCCGACGATATCTTCCAGGCTGGCTGGTCACACAAGTGCCCGACCTATGTACATCGTACTCCCCCTTGCCAGGGCAGCTGCCCCTCCGGCCACGACATCCGCGGCTGGCTGGACATCGTTCGCGGCGTGGAAAAACCGACCGGCGAACTGAGCATGCAGGAATACGCCTTCCGTCGCGCTACCCTCTCCAACCCGTTCCCGTCTGTCATGGGCCGCGTTTGCCCGGCACCGTGTGAAGATGGTTGTAACCGCAACATGGTTGAAGACCACGTCGGTATCAACTCCGTTGAGCAGTACATCGGTGATACCGCACTGGCCAACAAATTTGCCTTTGAAGCGGGCGCAGACACCGGCAAGAAAGTCGCCATCATCGGTGGTGGCCCCGGCGGTATGGCAGCAGCCTACCAACTGCGTCGCATGGGTCACGCTGTGACCATCTTCGAAGCCTTCGAGAACCTGGGCGGCATGATGCGCTACGGTATTCCTGGCTATCGTATGCCGCGCGACGTACTCGACGGCGAAATCCAGCGTATCGTCGACATGGGCGTAACCGTTAAGACCAACACCCGTGTTGGTAAAGACGTCGCCATGGCGGATATCGAGAAAGAATTCGACGCAGTCGTCTTCGCCATCGGTGCGCAGGCTGGCCGCGCCCTGCCGATCGACGGCGCCGACGCGATGAACTGCATCACCGGTGTTGCCTTCCTCGCTGCCTTTAACGAAGGCCGCCTGAAGCACGTCTCCGGCAAGGTACTGGTTATCGGTGGTGGTGATACCTCTATCGACGTTGCCTCCGTTGCCCGTCGTCTCGGTAACATCACTGTTGAGAACGAAAAGGACCGTCCGGAAAGCGTCATTATCAACCAGACCGCTCACGACGTTGCCGAAACCGCAGCCCGTGAAGGCGCCGACGTTACCCTGATCTCCCGCTCCCCCATCGAGAAGATGCCGGCTGCCGAGCACGAGATTGAAGACGCCAAGCGCGAAGGTATCGAAATCATCGGTCAACTTTCACCGGTTGGCGTGGTTAAAGGTGCCGACGGTCGTGCTACCGGCCTGAAGGTGGTCAAGCTGGAAGAAGACGGCAAGACCCCGATTGAAGGTTCCGAGTACGTTATCGAAGCCGCACTGATTGTTGCTGCCATCGGCCAGACCGGTAACTGGGAAGGCATGGAAGGTTTTGCCAACGACCACAGCCTGATCGATGCCGACAAGCACTTCCAGGTTCCGGGCAAGCCGGGCTTCTTCGCCATCGGCGACGTTATCCGTCCGCACCTGCTGACCACCGCTATCGGCCACGCCTCTATCGCTGCCGAAAGCATCGACCACTACCTGAAGAACGAAGGCCAGAAGCCGCGTCCGAAGGTCGACGTTCATCACTGGAACCTGCTGCAGAAGCTGCGTGAAACCGACCACAACCCGGAACAGTTCCACACTCTGACCAAGGAAGAAGTGAAAAAGGCGGAAGGTTTCGCCAAAGAGATCGACCTGGGTATTCGTGGTACCTCTGAAGAGAACTTCGCAGTACACAACTACGAAGACCGCTCACACAGCGAGATCATCCCGGCCGACATGCTGTTCCTCGGACACTTCGCAGATACCCCGCGTAACAAGCGCAAGCACATCGAAGTTTCCGCTGAAGACGTTATCGGCAACTTCCAGGAGCGCCTGGTTCCGCTGAGCGAAGAGGAAGCCGTTGCCGAAGCCAAGCGTTGCATGAGCTGCGGTATGTGCTTCGAGTGCGACAACTGCGTGGTCTTCTGCCCGCAGGACGCCGTGAAGAAAACACCGCGCAAAGATGCCACTACCGGCCGCTACGTCTACACCGACTACGCGCGCTGCATCGGCTGCCACATCTGCGCCGATGTCTGTCCGACCGGTTACATCGACATGGGTATGGGCGAATAAGGGGACGTCATGAAGCAACTACAACGGCTTCTCAGCGTACTACCGGCCCTGCTGGTGCTGACTCTGTCAGCACCGGTACACGCCGGTGACAAAGAGGGCGGCGTGGGACCCTACATCCCTGCGCCAGTCAAAGGTGAAGAGTGTGTCGCCGATACCGCCGACATGCGCAAGAACCACATGAAGTATCTGCTCAAACACCGCAACGAGACCCTGCGCGAAGGTATCCGTACCAAGCAGTTCAGTCTCAAGCAGTGCCTTGAGTGCCACGTACCTGCAGGCGGTGTGCAGCGGACCGGTCACGAAGGCGACCACTTCTGCAAAAACTGCCACATGTACGTCGGTGTCCGCCTGGACTGCTTCGAGTGTCACAACACCAAGCCGGAGAAGAGTGCTCAGTTCCATCCGCTGGTGACCCCGTCGATGAAGGCGCTGAAATCACAACCTGCCGCGGAAATGCTCAACCAGATTGCCGCGGGTGAGACCAACACAGGTGCCATGCAATGAGTGAGATGAAGCAAACGGATCAGTCGCGCCGCGATTTCTTCAGCGACGGCGCCAAACTCGCCGCTGCCGTCACCCTGGCTCCCGGCGTGTTGCTCTACGGTGCCGCTCAGGCACGCCCTGCCGATGAGCCTGCCAGCAGCAAAGTTCGCTGGGGCATGCTGGTCGACACCACCCAGTGTTCCTCTGACTGCAACGCCTGCGTAACCGCCTGCCAGAAAGAGAACGGCTGGGGCGCTGCAGGTTCCGCGCACGAAGAACACTCCAACGACGCACAGAAATCACAGTGGATTCGCAAAGTCGAACTGCGCAACATCAGCACCGGCCACGTTCAGTCGCTGCCGATGATGTGCCAGCACTGCGAGAACCCGCCCTGCGTAGACGTCTGCCCCACCGGTGCTTCCATGAAGCGTGCCGATGGCATCGTCCTGGTGGATCGTCACATCTGCATCGGCTGCCGTTACTGCATGATGGCCTGCCCCTACAAGGCCCGCTCCTTCGTTCACGAAGAGCTGCACAACCAGAGCCCCAACGCCCCGCGCGGCAAGGGCACGGTTGAGTCCTGCACCCTTTGCGTTCACAAGCTGGATAACGGTGACGGCACCACTGCCTGTGCCGAGGCCTGCAACGCAAGCGGCAACAAGGCGATCCTGGTCGGCGACCTGAACGATCCCAACAGCGAGATCGCCCAGGCCGTGGCCCGCTATACCACCACCCAGGTGCGCGCCGATCTGAACCTCAACACCGGCGTCCGCTATCGCGGTATCTGAGAGGAAAGGTAGAAGATGAAAAAACCACTCTTTACACAAATCGGTGCAGGCGCAGGTTTCTACACCCTGCTTCTGGCTCTCGGTGCAGTGATTGCCGTCGGCATGCTGGCGGTCCTATACATGGAGCACAACGGCCACTGGGTCACTGGCATGAGCAACCAGATCGTCTGGGGCATGCCGCACGTGTTCGCCATCTTCCTCATCGTTGCCGCATCAGGCGCGCTGAACGTCGCCTCCATCGGCTCGGTCTTCGGTAAGAAGATCTACAAGCCGCTGGCGCCGCTCTCCGGCCTGCTCGCCATCACCCTGCTACTTGGTGGCCTGACCATCCTGGTGCTCGACCTGGGCCGTCCGGATCGACTCATCGTTGCGATGACTCATTACAACTTCAAGTCGATCTTCGCCTGGAACATCATTCTCTATAATGGTTTCCTCGGCCTGGTCATCGTCTATCTGTGGACCATGATGGAAAAGCGGATGAACCGCTACACCCCGGCAGCCGGTCTCGCCGCCTTCGTCTGGCGTCTGATCCTGACCACTGGTACCGGTTCTATCTTCGGCTTCCTGGTAGCACGCGCCGGTTACGACGCCGCGATCATGGCACCGATGTTCATCGTCATGTCTTTCTCCTTCGGTCTGGCGATCTTCCTGCTGGTGCTGATGGCCACCTACAAGGTGACCAATCGTCCGCTGGGTGATGTGATCCTCAAGCGACTGAAAAACCTGCTCGGCGTGTTCATCGCCGGTGCGGTCTACTTCGTCGCCGCGATGCACCTGACCAACCTTTACGCCACCGAACACCACGGCGTAGAAGCCTTCATCCTGCGTGATGGCGGCATCTACACCAGCCTGTTCTGGTACGGCTACATCCTGCTCGGCACCATCGTACCGCTGGCCCTGCTCTACGGCCCCACCGGTATGAAGCGCGGCTCGATCACCCTCGCCTCCCTGCTGACCGTACTCGGCGGCTTCGCGATGATCTACGTCATCGTCATCGGTGGCCAGGCTTATCCGCTGCAGATGTTCCCGGGTTATGAGATGACCAGCACCTTTGAGGGCGCCGTTAACTCGTCACTGTATGTCTACAGCCCGACCATCTACGAAACCCTGTTGGGCTTCGCCGGTGTCGCCCTTACTTTGGCTTTAACTGTGGTAGCAATGAAAAACCTGCGATTCCTGCCGGCCAGTTTGGCAGATGCTGAGGTTGATCCTCACGCGAAATAAGAAGCAGGTAGTTTAGGCAGTACTGTAGTACGCAACACCGATGTGGTTTAGGCCCATCGGTGTTTTTTTTGCATATAAGCGGTTCTACGGGCAAAATCTAGCTATACCCCTTGTACTGACATGGAGAACAAATATCATGGATTCGCCTCATTTCCTCTCTTCTTACACAGTCAATAACGGAATTTGTCGATAAATAGTGTCGACATTGGTGGCTCGCGCACCGGACAAGGACGAACGAAATAATATATGGATGTTTCCTGCAAGTTTCCCCAGCCTATGCGCTATAACATCTAGATTCCCAGTTATATGGCTAAACAAACCAGTGGGTACACGGCCCCAGCCAAACTGACACCGCCGGAAATTACACAGTACTTTCCCAGGCACAAACTTTTTGGCACCCTTCAAGAACTTATTACATCACCGAGAAGGATCTGGATCAGTGCGCCTGGCGGTGCAGGAAAAACTACGCTAATACGTTCATTTCTGACTGACGACCCTCGGCCCATTGTCTGGTATCAGGTCGATCGAGAAGACCATGATCCGGCAGCAGTGTTCTTCTATCTTGCCCATGCGGCAAAAACACACAACAGTGAGATGAGGCCCTTACCGGTACTTTCCCCGGAGTATCTGCCCAATCTGTCTGTTTTCTGCCGGAATTACTTTCGGGACTTTTTTGCTTACTTTCCAGATGGCTGCGTTCTGGTATTTGATGATTTACAGGAAGGTCCTGGCGAAGAGACCTTTGGTGACATACTGGCTGCTGCAATAGCCGAACTTTCACCAAACTCAACCCTGTTCATTATCAGTCGGGAAGAGCCCTACCCCTGTTTTGCCAAGGCAAGAATGAACCAGTCGCTGGCACATTTAGGCTGGGCGGAACTTCGTTTATCAACTGATGATGCCAGGAACTTTCTTGACTGGGCAAAACTGCCAGACTCACCGTCACCTGATCCTGACAGGGCCTACGAACTTACTCAGGGCTGGCTGGCGGGTTTATTACTGTTTCTTGAAACAGTGGAAAAGCGAGAACCTATACGGGAGTTTTCCCCCGAACGTACCGGACTACTGTTTGATTATTTTGCCGAAGAGATATTCACCCGACTTCCAGAAACAACCCAAAACTTTCTTTTAATTTGCGCCTTGCCCCCAAGTATCGATACCCATCTGGCCGAAAAACTCTCTGGCAACCCTGAGGCAAGAAATATCCTGCGCAAACTGGTACGTGAAAATCATTTCACTTTCCGCATATCAACCTCACCTGAGGCTTACCGCTTCCATCCCCTCTTTCGCCATTTTTTACTGAATCGTGCGGAAACAGAACTTGATCACCATTCACTGGGTTCGATAAGAAAGGATGCAGCAAGCCTACTTATTGCAGAGGGGCAGGCTGAACCTGCTGCAAAACTGCTGATCGATGCCCAGGCATGGCCTAACTTGACGGAACTAATTGCCAATCAGGCAGAGTCCCTGCTCAAACAGGGACGTTTTCAGACCTTGCTAAAATGGCTGGACGCAATACCTCAGGACTACCGCTACGCAGCACCATGGCTATGTTACTGGCGGGGTGCCTGCCTGATGGCTGTAAAACCATCTGCATCACTAGCAGATCTTACCCGCGCCTACGAGATATTTACGCAAGATGATGATGCTGTCGGTGCCATGATGACCTGGACCATGGCCATTAATGCCATCATCTTCGACTGGAACGATTACGCTGAACTTGATCGCTGGATCGACTATTTTGACCAACTGCGTGAACGCTACCCTGAGTATCCATCGCCACAGATTGAGGCCATGATGGTGCAAGGTATCGTCAGAACCCTAACCTGGCGACAACCTGGACGAGCGGATTTGCGTATATGGATTAAGCGACTCCACGAACTGGCTGTGAGCAGCAACAACAGCGATTTCCGTCTGATTGCGGGCAGTAATCTGGTTTTTTACCATGCCCTGATCGGCGATTTGGCTGTGGCGCGTTCTCTGGTCGAACTCCTTAACAGCGACCTGAACTCAACATTTGTAGAGCCGCTAAAAAAACTGGTTTGGCTTTCTATTCGAGGCATTCTGGGCTGGATGCTGCTGGACAGACAATGCTGCCTGGATACGCTTGAAAAAGGCCAGGCAATCATTGAACAAAGCGGTATCCATGTCATGGATCTACGTTTCTATGGGCAGGTTATCACTCTGGGACTTAGCAGTGGCGACCTATCCCTGGCCAAGCAACAGCTTGAGGCACTACAAGCTGCACCAATCACTGCAGCGCTGGACCACTCCCACTCCGCTTTGCTGCTGGCGGATTATCACCTTTTGCAAGGCGACACCCCCAAAGCTATCGCTCTGGGGGAATTGGCCGTCAAACGCTCAGAAGATGGTGGCAGTCCTGTTCTTAAAGCCTTCAGCATGTCCGGTTTAATTCAGGCTTTGTATCTGGGCGGAGAGCTTGAACGGGCGGATGAACTTCTGCAGGAAGCATTAATTCTGTTCCGTGACATGAACTACTTTAATTGTTATTACGAAATTCTGGCCGCGTTCTTATATCTGGAGAAAGATGAGAAAAAAACCGGCATGGAGCTACTACGTAAAGGCCTTGGCCATGCCGCACATCAGGGTTACCTCAACTTTCACTCCTGGCATAACGAGATAATGACCAAAGTCTGCCGCGAAGCACACGTTGCGGATATCGAGGTTGACTATGTTACTCGTTTGGCCGAAATTCATCAGCTCGACATCACTCCCCCTGATCGTCCCAGCTTATCGGCCAAAGAAATTAAGATTCTAACCTGGGTCCAGGCAGGGAAAACCTCTCCAGAGATTGCTGTCATTCAGGGCATCAGCGAAAGAACTGTAAATTTCCACATCGGTAACATCCTACGCAAACTGAACGTTGCCAGCCGCTCGCAAGCCGTTGCCATTGCCATGCAACTGGGCATCATCAACTAGCATCCCTCTCCACATCGTATTGATTAGTCATTGTTTTTTAGAAAACCGACAACACCACCTGTCAGTTCTGACAGGTGACAACACCAGCTGAAAAACGTCATCCTTCCCGTAATTTCTGATAAAGCATTTCATATTACCTGGGGAAGGAAGATCGTGATGAATATTTTTGCTACGCGTGCCTATGGAGTGTTGGCCTTATTGGCTATTTTGCTGGTGGGTTGTGGCGGTGGTAGCGGCAGTAGTGACACCACTAGCATTACCGATGGGACTGGTGGCGGCACAAGCACAATCCCCAGCTTCACGCTAAAGAACCAGGGGCTAGGTGGCTTCATCAGGACCATTATCCCGGTCAATGATGGCAGTGGTGATATCTATGTAGGCGGTGGTTTCACAACCCATAACAGCACAGCCGTCGGCCGTATCATTCGTTTAAACAGTGATAACACTGTCGACACCAGCTTTAATGCAGGTACTGGCTTTGACAGCCATGTTCAGGTCATAGCGCCTGCCAATGACGGCAGCGGAGACATCTATGTCGGTGGGTGGTTTGCCAGCTACAACGGCACCAGCAGCAACCGTATCATTCGCCTCAAGAGCGATGGAACAGTCAACACCGCCTTCGCCGTAGGGAGCGGATTCGATAGTACAGTCTACGCTATCTCCCCCGCCAATGATGGCAGTGATGATATTTATGTGGGTGGTTCATTCACCAACCACAACGGCACCGGAAGCAACTACATCATTCGTCTCAAGAGCGACGGAACAGTCAACACTGCCTTTGCAGTGGGGACCGGATTCAATACTACAGTCAACGCGATTGCTACCGCCAATGATGGTAGCGGTGATATTTATGTGGGTGGCAACTTCACCAGCTATAACGGTACCGCTAGCAATCGTATAATCCGCCTCAAGAGTGATGGAACAGTCAACACTGCGTTTGTCGTAGGTGGTGGATTCAGTGGCACTGTGAGCACTATCGCATCAGCCACTGGTAGTAGCGGTGATATCTATGTGGGTGGCAACTTCAGCAGCTACAATGGCACCGCCAGCAGCCGTATTATCAGCCTGAAAAGTGACGGAACAATCAACACTGCATTTACCGTGGGGAGCGGATTCGATTTTGCAAGCACCGCAATTACTACCGCTAATGATGGCAGTGGTGATATCTATGTCGGTGGCTACTTCACCAGCTACAACGGCACCGCCAGCAACTGTATCATCCGTCTCAAAAGTGATGGCACGGTAAAGGCTACTTTCGACACAGGGAGTGGATTCACTGGTTACGTCTACACTACCGCATCCAGCAATGACGGTAGTGGCGACGTTTATGTGGGTGGAGATATCACTAGCTACAATGGAACCGTCAGTAACAGCCTTATTCACCTTACGAGTACAGGAGCAGTAAGCCAAACCTATTCTGTGAATGCAGGTTTTGATGACGAAGTCACAACAATCGCATCAACCAATGACGGTAGTGGCAATATCTATTTGGGCGGCAGCTTCGGCAGCTACAACGGCATCAGCAGCAACCGTATTATCAGCCTGAAAAGTGACGGAACAGTAAACACGGCCTTTGCCGTAGGGAGCGGATTCAATGTCATCAATAGTACAGTCTATGCTATCACTCCCGCCAATGATAGCAGTGGTGATATCTATGTCGGTGGCAACTTCAGCAGCTACAATGGTACTGCCAGCAACCGTATCATCCGCCTCAAGAGTGATGGAACAGTCAACACCACATTCAATACGGGTGTAGGATTTGACGATATCGTCGAAACTATTATTCCCGTCAATGACGGTAGCGGCGATATCTATGTGGGAGGCTGGTTTACCAGCTACAATGGTACCAGCAGCAGCCGTATTATCCGCCTGAAAAGTGACGGAACAATAAACACCACCTTTGCCGTGGGGAGCGGATTCAATGCCATCAGTAGTGAAGTCTATGCTATCACCCCCGTCAATGATGGCAGTGGTGATATCTATGTCGGTGGCAAATTCACCAGCTATAACGGCACTCCCAGCAATCGCATCATTCGCCTCAAAAGTGATGGTTCAATAGTCGCCACCTTTGCTATTGGCGCGGGATTTAACAATACCGTCAAAACGATCCTTTCAGCGAATGACGGCAGTGGCGATATCTATGTGGGTGGCCTATTCTCCAGCTACAACACCACCACCGCCAGCAACCGAATTATCCGCCTCAAAAACGATGGCACGGTGAACAGTACCTTTGCTGTTGGTGCAGGATTTAACAATACCATCAATACAATCTCCCCAGTGAATGACGGTAGTGGCGATATTTATATCGGCGGTAGATTTTCTACTTATAATGAAAGCACCACCAGTAACGGGATTCTTCGCCTTAGAAATGATGGCACAATAAACAATGCCTTTATCATCGGCGATGGGTTTCTATATGGCACAATCGACGCAATCACTCCAACAAACGATAGTTCTGGCAATTTCTATGTCGGCGGATGGTTTGTCAGCTACCAAACCACAACTGCGACACACATTATTTCGCTCAAAGCTGACGGCAGCATTTACTAACTCATGAAACTGCAACACGTGCGGTAATTTTCCGCACATGTTGCATTTCTATCGTTTCTGACAGCTACGTACTTTACGAGCACGCAGATTAGAGCTTTCAGACCATGCTAAACTATCAAGCTCCTACAGCGCCTTACAAAGCGGCAAGCTTTTTCCAATTTCTTTATTTAACAAAGGCGTCAGCAATCCTGCCAGTAGCCCGATTAGTTGCCCCTTAAACGCATTAACAATTGCATCGGCAATGGCATCAACTAAGAAATCGAAAATACCGAGACCACTAAGACTAACCGTAATTGTCCCGGTACTTACATTGGGAGTGCTGATGGTGATCTTGGTAATACAGAGTTTACCCCCTTCCATACTGATAGTGATGGTACCGGTGGCACTGGCACTGGGGCTGTTTACCTTCACTGAACCACCAAGGCTAACGCTAGGATGGATAAACCCACATTTTGCGCCGATACTCCCACTTGCCGAGCCACTAAAAATAAGTAGGGTCAGATGAAACTTACGATATCAAAGGAGTACCAAATGAAGCCATACAGACCATTACTAACAAAGAAAATATGGACTTTATTGTTTTTCGTGACACTCATGACGGCCGCTCAGCAGTCGGTTGGTGCTGAAAAATACGTATATAAATACGTTCTCTCTAAAGAAAGTAAACTTACCCGCACAGAATCAGAGTACGGTGGCCCTGATGCATACTTTACTGGCGAGGTTACAATTAAAGCCCGATATCAATTTATTTACGATGATGGCACTGGGTTACCAGACAACCCCTATTTTGTTATCTACCCAGATGGGTCAGTGATGAAACAATTACCGTACCTCATTGAGCGAGATCGACCTGAATACGCAACTGAAATACTGATTCATGGTGCAGACAAAATAGCGTTAGAGTTATTGGGTCCAGATCTGGCAGGTCAGGTTGCTACTGGAAAGTACCCATTTATTTCTGGTGAAGCTGAGTTTGTTTTGACTAGCCTGTATGCAGGTTATGAGTGTGATCAGCCTTCTTTTGTTGGGAAGTATACGCGCATCAACAAAACCATATCGGCTCCATCATTTACCAAAATTAGTATGGCTAGCGGATGCTAGTTGGCGGAATTACTCGGTGAGTTTTTATTTAATATTTGTTTTCATTTCCCCCGCATTTTTCCCTTGACTACCCCTCCCTTTATCCATAACTTGGACAGTGCAACACCGCTCAAAACAAAGCGCCGAGTGTATAGTGCAGCAACACCATACACCCGGCTAACCCTAAGACTGTACTCGGCAGAACTTAGGGCTGCATGGAGTATACAACACTGTTGTGTGACTGGCGGCCCTTCTGTCTCAATGACGTCGGGGCCGCTTTGCGTTGAGCTTCCATCAACCCGGCAATAACGCCGGAACGACAAGGAGCCAAAAGCTATGTCACACGCAAACACCAATATCATCTATCCCCAATCCACCGACCGTACTGCCGCCTGGCAGGTACGCGAAGACGGTGACGACTACGGCAAAGGCAGCAACAGCAACGTCCAGAGCGTTTCCCTGTCCGACCTGCATAACCGTGTCCTCGAACGGCTTGACCGGGCCAAGGCCCTGACCCACCTGCTTAAAACCGCTGATACGCAGGCAGACAACGTTATCCAGCATACTCTGGGCACGATTGAAGAACACATCGAGCAGGCTCAGGGTACCAGTGAGCGAATGTGGGGGTATATTCAGCGGGAGAGGCGCGGTGGCTAGCGTATAAGGCCCCGCACTCTGAGATGAGTAAAGGGAAGGCCATAACGGCCTTCCCTTTCTTTTTATTGCTGCAGTGGGTCGGAAGATGAGGCGATATAGCTGGGAGTTACAATGTCTGTAGTATCATCCCGGTACAGGGTGATATTGGGCAGTGCGGTATCATCGACCACATAGAATGTGTGTGTGGTATAGCCAACGGGAACACTGCTGAAATAGGTGCCGGTCTTTGCGGTGATCTCAAGCCCCATCACAGTAACAGTTTCGTTGGCACTCAAAGGGCCAGAGGCGTCTGCCGCGGTGGGAATATTGTTGTTTTTCCAACCAGACAACGCCACATTCCCCTGAGTCGACTCAGATAGTGTCCCAGTCAGCGTGGAGACATCAGGAGCGACTGCACAGGTGATATCCCCCGTGTAGACCATTGCTGAGTTCACCCATTGGTTACCTGTTATCGCTGCTGAGTCTATTTGACCATTAATGCCATCCGGAGTGTAACAGGCAGAGGTGTAAGTACCGTCAAGGGTATGCGTGCCACCGCTCACGGTAGCAACAACCATCGATGTTTGAGCGGGTGTACCGCTACTACTGCTACCACCACCACATGCGCTCATTAGCACTGATGAAACGACGAGAGTTCCCAAAATAGTTTTTTTAATCATTGCTTTCACCATTGAATGTTTTTGTTCC
The DNA here is from genome assembly GCA_050302275.1 of Thiohalomonadaceae bacterium. Taxonomy (GTDB): domain Bacteria; phylum Pseudomonadota; class Gammaproteobacteria; order Thiohalomonadales; family Thiohalomonadaceae; genus JAPHTQ01. The sequence continues at coordinate 14,770 of JBNLAT010000028.1, forward strand.
GGCAGTATCCGGGCTGATGCCATGGCAAGGCGATCGTAGCCGATGTGGCGCACGGATTTCAGTAGCCGCAGCTAAAAACGAGGCGAATGGTAAAAATGTTAAATGGTAAATTTGTATCGAATCAGCACGCTTGAGTTATCGCGACAAAAGAATTAGTTTTAAAAAAACCACACATCCTCTCGAGGTCGCCATGAACACAATAACGACTAAAAAATTAAACGCCGCATTCGAGAAAAAGCCAGCCATCAAAAGCCAGGATCTCATCCCCATTGTTGGCTCCCGCGCCAATATTTCGAGGCTGGTAAAGGAAGGGAAGCTGTACGCGCTGGGCAGCGGTTATTACAGCAAAAACAAGACTCGGCTCATCGACAAGAAGCTATCCATTCTCAGCAACTATTACCCCTCCGCTGTCCTGGTTGGACATAACGCCCTGTACCTGCATGGCGTTTTCTCCAGACCGATCGATGAGATAGAGATTCAAATAGACAGCGAGCAATCGCTTAGGAATGCACTATTCAAGGTGCGTCGCGTCAAAAAGGAGCGCATGGTTGGGGCGGCCCTTGTGCCTTTTAACGAAGGAAAACTCAAAACCTACCCGCTGGAGAAGCTACTCTGCATCCTGTCCAAATCGAAGGCGACGGAGGAGCTGTTTCGTAACGCATTAAAGAACATCCGCAAAAAGAAAGTGGTGCTGAATGAAGCCAGGGTCAGAAAGTTTGATATTGACCTGGAGACAAAGGCCCACGAAAAGATCTTCTCGGATAAGCTCGCCGAAATCACTAAAAAAGCAGCACGCAAGCCCACCAAGAAGAATCGCCGAAAGAGACAGGCCAGCCGGGAAGAGATCGTTACTGCTGCCAAGGCGCTTTTCGTTGAAACCGGCTTACATGGAACAAGCCTGCGCCAGATATCCGACTATATCAATGTCGATCTGACCAGCCTTACCCAACACTTCAAGAGCCGTTATGATCTCAAGCAGGCTATTTGTGACCAACGCCTCGCAGAGTTAGAAGCAACTTTCTATGAGTACAGCCCACCTGAAGAACTGACCCGTTTATCGCCCGTTGAGCAATTGCAATGTTTTATACGCGGCACGATGGATAATGTTGATCGTGTGCAGGGAGAACAGGAATTCCGCTTTCAGGCATGGGCAATCGCTGAACAACACAATACGATGAACAGTATCGTCAAATGCCACTGCCAACCAGCATTAGCATATATCAGCGATCTTATACGAACTGAAAATAGTGATATTTCACCCGTTGAGGCAGAGGTCCGCGCGGGTATGTTGTTATTAACGCTGGATGGCTACAACTATCTCAAATGGATCTATATCGATGCGATTGATTTTTCCACGTCGAAAATGGAGTTCCTGGAGAATTACAAAAACATGATCGTAAACCTTATTGTTCCCAGGTGCTTTGAAACGGTGTAAATCAGGCACTCCTGATGAATGTGAAGAAACGCTGCTTCACATTGAACTATCGACGCATAACCCCTACTAACTCCTTAGCAGGAAAGCGTTCTCGGGCAATTCTGACGGAGTCATGCACACAACCCAAAAACCCATCACTTTCTGGTCGTCCGTTTCCATGGGTATTGGTGCCATGGTCGGTGCGGGGATATTTGCGCTGCTAGGTGAGGCCAGCGCGATTGCTGGTAGCGCGGTATATATCTCTTTCATCGTTGGCGGACTGATCGCCCTCTCCAGCGCCTATTCGCTTGGGAAGTTAGGCGCATCCTTCCCCTCTTCCGGTGGAATTATCGAGTATCTGACCCAGGCCTACGGTGTTGGTTATTTCACCGGCACCATGAGTATCATGCTCTATTTTGCGGCGGTGGTTTCTCTCAGTCTCGTCTCTGAGGCCTTCGCCAACTATGCAGTCACCTTCCTTCCCGGCAATCACTCTCCGCTTTGGCATCAGATGTTTTCCAGCGGCATCGTCATTCTGTTTGTCCTGATTAATCTCAGGGGGGCGAAGGATGTAGCGTTTTGGGAGAGGTTAACCGTTGCCCTGAAATTCATCGTGCTGGTGGGATTGTCCATTGCGGGCATCGCCTACCTGCAGCCGAATCTTTTGTCGCCGCAGAACTACCCGCCAACCAGTTCGATCTTCTACAGTCTGGCGGTCACCTTCTTTGCCTTTGAGGGTTTCCGGGTTATCACCAATACAGCAGAGGATATGCCCAACCCGGAGAAAACCCTGCCGAGAGCGATGATGGCTGCGGTGCTTATCGTGATGGTGCTTTATGTAGCTATCGCGTTTGCGGTGTTCGGTAACCTGCCGACCCCGAAGATTATCGCAGCAAAAGACTTTGCCCTGGCTGAGGCGGCCCTGCCGGTATTCGGCCAGATCGGTTTTACCGTAGTAACGATCACGGCGCTAATCGCTACCGCTTCGGCGATTAATGCCAATCTCTATGCGGTGACCAATGTCACCTATCAGTTGGCAAAGGATGGCGAACTTCCCCAGGCGTTCGGCGAGCCCATCGCGCATAGCCGCGAGGGGCTGATCATCAGCGGCATCATCGTTATCCTGCTAACGCTGCTGTTCGATCTGAAGGAGATCGCCTCGATAGGTTCTATCTCGGTGTTGTTTGTGCATGCGGTGACGCACGCTGGTCATCTGCGCATTATTCGAAAAACCGGCGCTTCCACCGCGCTGGTCTGGCTTGCGTTGCTACTCTGTGCTGTCGCGATGCTACTGGCCTTCGTTTATGTTTCCCAACACTCCAGTAATGTCGCCGTTGTGCTACTCGGCTTCCTGTTTACTGCGGCCGCGACGGAGTTTCTGCTACAGAAAATCCATCAACGGGAAGTCCAGCCACGGATTTCATGAGCAGCATCGAGACTCAATCCGCGCGATAGCCTAGAAAACGCTTTAAAAGCTCCCCCCATGATAGGAAGGCACAACCATGCAGTCAGGCCGAAAAGGCCTGACTGCAATGTCTGAAAGCTTACAGGTTTTTACAAATCGGCAGGCTTTTCCCGATTTCATTGTTCAATACAGGTGTCAGCAAACTTGCCAGGAGCCCAATCAGCTGCCCCTTGAAGGCATTAACAATCGCATCGGCAATAGCATCCAGCAATGGATCAAAGATACCCAGGCCACTCAGGCTAACGGTAATTGTCCCGGTACTTACGGCGGGGGTACTGATGGTGATCTTGGTAATGCAGAGTTTACCGCCATCCAGGCTGATAATGATGGTGCCGGTGGCACTGGCACTGGGACTGTTTACCTTCACCGAACCACCAAGGCCTACGCTTGGATGGATAAACCCACATTTTGCACCGACACTCCCACTTGCCGAGCCACTAAAACTGCTCCCCAATGAAGCGGCTAAATCGATATGACCGACAAACCCGCTATCCTGTGGTGTGAGTTCGGTTACCACCAGGCTGGATATGGTGGTTGAACTTAGACCGGTCAAATTGCCAACGTTATAGCTGGCATAAACTGTGGCATGACATATACCTAAATTGATTGAACCCGGTGACACAGTGCCACCAGCAACATGGGGCCAGGGATCAAGCCCCTGAGATTTGATTTCATTATCAATGGCCGTGTTGATCGTCGGCAGCGATTCGGCGATAAGTTCGTTAACAAGTTTTAGAATATCATTAGCAGATGCCATTTATTTGTTCTCCTGTTTTATTTACCCCTTAATCTCGATCAAGGTCTGCCGGGGTATACCTTCCTTGAAATGGCTCGTTAGCCAATGGCAGATAGATATAGCTTTTTTTGGTAGGAAATGGGGTGCAAAAGGTTAATCAGTTGTAAATTTTATCGATCATAGACCTCTACCTGGCATGCCCAGGAAGACGTCAATCCATATGCCGGCACATCACCGACATAAAAATGGAAACCACAAGAACATGATCGCAAACCTTCTTACCCCTGGGCAGAAAACAACCCAACTCAACCACCTGAAAAAAAACGTAAAATATTCGTTACATGGCATGCAAATATGTAGATGCATACTATATTTCATCGCTTATTGTCAGCATCAAGATGCAACCAGATATAACAGTCATATCTGCGACATCAAATAACAATAGAGCAATAGTCAGTATACGAAGAAATGGGACACAACTTTGGCGGCAACTATTTTTTATGAGAACGTAACTCGTTAAAGACGTCGCGATACCTGAAAAGCGTCATGAGTAGGGATTAATTCAAGTAAGGGATAACACCATGTCATACCCATTAGTAAATATTCACAATTCAACCAACTATATCGCTAGCGGAACTGTCGATTACATGAGCATTTTCTGCTCTAATGATGACTACACAGTAACACCGAACACCAGTTGGCAGGCTTCAAGCCGAGGGGTTTGTTTGGTTACGAAGATTTCAGCCACGGTCAGAACTCCGGATGGCGACTTTCAGGCGACACCATATACTTCATCCGGCACATCCTATAGTCAGTTTGCGATAATTCAGGTTGGTCCTAATCAATTTGAAGTGACTCGCAGGGTTTCTGCAATGGAGGATGAGGTTCCCGCGGATTATAAAGAACCCACTGAACAACAAAAATAAGTAAAATTCAACACAATTACTTCATCACTCAAAGCCAGCAACACCTTCCTGTAGATGCTATCGCTATTGCATCAGCGTTACTGAATGAAGACAGTGTTGATAGACAATGACGTGTGGCCAATAGGCCACACGTCATTTCTGTTTCACACCTTAAAAAGTGATCTATGTAATATCACCAATGCTTCAATGAGTAATTTCATACCCTCACTTCAGCCATTAGTTTTACCCACCTTTTCAAGTTGACTTACTGGCGGCCGTGTATCCTGCGCACCTTTTTTACCACCATCATTCCTGTACGGCTCACTAATTTTGAAGCCGAAGAATTTCTCACCATCTGACTTTCTTTGCAGAAGGTCATTTTTGACCATTCCAGCAAGATCCTTCAGAGGTTTCGGCGCTTTATCGGCAAACTCATCCAGGAAGACGATAACTTCATCTGGATTAGATAGTGCAGCATCACTGCCGCCCAATACCTCATCAATACTTGCTCTGTTTTCACGCATAATCTTGCCAAGTGACACTGCAAGCTCAGGGTTTTCCATAAGGACATCCAATGCCGCATCGGAATTCTCATAGAGAATGGATGTATATACGGAACCAGTTTCCGAGTTGACCAGCACTGTGTCTCTGTATGATCTGGCCTGCATAACGTCTGAAGGTCCAAGATCGGCTTTTTTGTACAGGCTAAACCATGATTTCACCGCGCATGTGGCATTGTGTTTAAACTGCGCCGTCATTGTCGCGCCGGGAGCAGAAAAGTTTGAAATCTCTATACCGGTACTCGTCCCATCGTATTTCTTGCTATTTGGAGTCGTACAGGGACCGAATTTTTCACCTGAGTCGTAATAATCATCAGCATCAGCACCTCCACCACTCTCGATTTCTTCCAAGCCATCCGCCTCCATCAGGCGAAGAATTTTATGGGCACTATAGGAGTTGTTGTACTGAAAGTTCGTACCCGCGGCGTTGAGAGTGGCATCAACATGCCAGATAAGCATACCGTCTGCTGGCATACCTGGCGCATCGTCATTCCCGACGCGCTGCCTGTTTTGCACGATAAAGTATTCACCAAAAACATTTGGCGCAGCGGGTGGCCACATTAGTACGCAATTCTGAGACGTCCCGGAAGCATCAAGGCTGACATTTTGTGTGCCACTGAATATATAAACAGGTGATATCCAGTCAAGCAACCATTTACTGAAGCAGTTATGATCGCCTTTATTCCCTGCCATCATATCCAGTCCACCGACACCACCTTTCGGCCCAACACCATCATCATAATCGTAATAGTCAGGCAGACCGAGTGCATGGCCTGTTTCATGAATCACAACACGTGGGTTAAAGGCTCCACCAACCGGATTGGCTTCCCACTGCCATGAATATTTTTTAAAGCTCACACCGTCGAGCTTGTATGATGAATCCGAGAAGCTGGTCTGATATCCCCACCAGAAGTTGCCCCATCCATTGTTGGGGCCCGCCCATATGACCACGAAGTAGTCGACGGTACCATCCCCATCATTATCATACTGACTGAAGTCGTGACCTTGTGCATCATAGTGATCCAGCACTTCCTTAATGAGACTCTCGCGCCCTGCTGTCGATTGGGTGACATCTGTTCGATCATAAGATGTTTGATACCATCCCAAAGTATTACCACTACCAAGATCGAGCTGGTTATATGAAGCGCGGTCATAATATGTTGCAAGGCTTTCATAAGGAGCCTGCGCAGCATCACCTGCGCCAAATAACTCACTATGGATATCATCGCGTGAGTTGGTATGTGTCTCGTCCTGAAAATCGATAAGCAATGCAAGAATTTTTACATTACCTTTCGTGGGCATCCCCTGTCGCCCTGAAGGAGGTGCCATAAGTGGTGCAGCACGGTTAATTTCATCCATATTCACGCCCTTTATTTCGAGACGTATTCGTTCGGCTCTATTCAGAGCGCGTTTCAGAAGGTAATCATCTACCTTATAATTCCCAAGCTCCTTCACAAAGTCATTGCGCTTCTTCAACTCTGTTCTACTCAACTGCTGAATCTGCTTTTTTTCCTGTTTATCGGGGCGTTCAAGCGCATACGCTGCACTTGAGCTTCCCAAAGCACAAGCTATAACTACAAAGCATTGCCACCACACCTGCGATGTATACATCCATTTTTTCATCTCTCTTCTCCTTTAGATTATCAGGATTTCACCTCACGACCGACTACCTGGCAGACTGCATTACTCTCTCTACCAACTCTACCAATACAGATGGCACCGCATCATTTTCTGAGTGGAATCGTATTACTCGTTCACCGTGCTTATTCCTGATTGTCAGTTGATAGCCCCACCATGAAAATTCTGACTTGAATGGTGCCTTGTATTCACCACGCAGATCATCGGCCTCTACCTTTCCCACTAGATGCAGCAACTCCTCCATGTCAGATGGTTTAACCTCCCCTTCCCTGAGTAACTCTCTCTCTCCAAATGTAAAAGCAAATACTTCATATTTACCATCGCTACTGATTCGCACATCCGTGCCCTGGCTTTCCCAGTTGCGTCTTTCTAACTCGATATTCTGAAGATCATTCCTATCCCAGTACGACCCAGATGAATCGGATGTAGCACCATTTACATGATCCAAAGCACATGCACTGGCAGCGACAAACATTGATGCCAACACTATGATAATGGCGCGATTTAAGCTGAATGTTCCGAACATAACTTACCCTCGCTTAATAACTGTGTATTTCACAGTGCTTATGGCGGGCCGTAGTTCACGTGTTTTACCGTGGCACCACCTGCCTCTGGTATCACAACGATAAATAGATGATTGAACTCGCCCTCCGGGATATTGCACGTGTTACCCGGTCCCCATGGCAAATAGGTTGGACAAACCGAAACCCCACTCAAATTCTGGACAAGTTGTGGCACCGTGTTGCTATGACCAACGACGAGTACAGTTTGGTTCGAATAGTTACTAAGGATGTGAGCCGCAAGTTCTGGTGTCGTATCGATGGCAACTGGCAGAGATTGAATCGCTGCAGTGATCGTCGGATCGCAGCTGCCTAACCCCGCTAAGGGATGGCTTGATTGCTGAACCCGAATTGGGACACCCTGGGTGAGGGCTGCCGGTTGTGCCGTCTGTGCGGTACGACACCACTCGGTGGAAAAAACAGCACTGACATCCGCCATCGCTGCCAATTCGCCCAGATTGGCGGCACGTGAAACGCCTATCCCAATATTGTCCGGATCTGCCGCCAGGTTGGTATTCGCTGCATCGGATGCTTTTTCGGCATGACGGGACAGGATGACGACCGTTCCCTGATAGCGATGAAGGAAAATATTTCCCGTCTGCATCCCGTTTCCAGTGACAACAAAGAAACCGGGAGCACTGTCGTAGCTGGCAAATACCGGGTGCTCTGCGGTGACGCGATAGCGGCCTTTGGCAAGTTTTCGACGATAGAAACCACTGTCATTGGTGGTAGCTCCGTAGCTACTGCTGCCATCCTCCTTTGTGAAGGTAATGTCCACATCGGAGATGGTTGGACCAATAGTCCCGTCCCCTTCACGCACATAGGCATGCCCCTGGAATCCAGTGCACCCGGAAAGTGTGAGAAATGCCAACATGATTAAGATAACCCTGACATCTCGACATGCATCAGGGGACCAGAACTTTTGAGGTAATACGTGAGATGTAGCCACTTAAACCCCTCCTTGTTATACGTGTTTATCCCTGTTCAAGGAGAATAGACTGCCATCCGCTACAAAGCGACACACTTACAAGCCGATCAACCCTCGCGAACCACCCTCAAACGCTTTAAAATCCCCCTCTGCGGACCAATTTATAGGCACACTGCCATCCGCAACGAGAGATTAGCCAATGAGCCAGCAAGAACACCCGTTTGCACAATATGTCCGTATCCTCGGCAAGGGCCGCAACGGCTCCCGTGGCCTGACCGGCGACGAGATACGCGATGCGATGCGCATGGTGATGCGCCACGAGGTCGAGCCGATTCAGCTTGGGGCCTTCCTGATGCTGATGCGGGTCAAGGAGGAGAGCCCGGAAGAGGTCGCCGCGGCCGTTGAGGCGGTGCGCGAGAGCATGGCTATCCCTGCCGATGCGCCGAAACCGGACCTGGACTGGTCCTCCTATGCGGGCAAGAAGCGCGTTCTCCCCTGGTATTTGCTGGCGACCCTGCTGATGGCGGAGAACGGTATCCGTATCTTCATGCACGGTGCTGCGGGACACACCGCGGGCCGTATCTACACCAAGGATGTGCTGCCACAACTGGGCATTCCAGTGGCTCAGAGCCTCGATGAGGCGGCGAAACAGCTGGAACAGAACAACTTCTGCTACATCGACCTGGAGCACATGAGCCAGCGCCTCTACGAGATCATCGAGATGCGCCCCCTGCTCGGTCTGCGCTCTCCGGTCCACACCATCGCCCGCATGCTCAACCCGTTCAACGCCGACCACGTCATGCAGGGTATCTTCCATCCCGGCTATCGCCCCACCCACCAGGAGGCGGGCCAGTTGCTCAATATGCCCCACCTTGCCGTGATCAAGGGTGAAGGCGGCGAGATCGAGCGCAACCCGGATATGGAGCTGCTGCTGCAGGGCGTCCGCCATGGCGAGATGTTCGAGGAGGAGTGGCCAGCCATGTTTGCCAAGCGCCACATCCGTCCGGACGAGATGGATGTGAACGACCTGATCGCCGTGTGGAACGGTAGCAAGCAGGATGAATACGCCGAAGGCGCGGTGATCGGCACCGTCGCCCTCTCCCTCTACACCCTGGGCCGCGCCGCCAGCCGCGAAGAGGCGGAGACCCAGGCCCGAACCATGTGGGATGCGCGCAACCGCGCCCGTTTCGCCAACGCTGCCTAGCGCAATCTGAGGAATCGATGTCACGACTGCTGCTCGGCGCCAGCCATAAATCCTCCGGCAAGACCACTATCACCCTGGGGATCTGCGCCGCCCTGGCCCATAGCGGGGTCAGGGTACAGCCGTTCAAGAAGGGCCCTGACTACATCGACCCGATGTGGCTGGGCCGCGCCGCCGGACAGACCTGCTACAACCTCGACTTCAATACCATGGGCCGCGACGAGATCCGCGACGTCTTCGCCCGCCGCAGTGAGGGCAGCGACATCGCCCTGATCGAGGGCAATATGGGGCTGTTCGACAGCCTTGATGTGGAGGGCAGCGTCAGCAACGCCGAGATGGCCAAGCTGCTCGACGCCCCTGTAGTGCTGGTACTCGACGTCAAAGGGGCCACCCGCAGCGTGGTGCCGGTGATTATGGGCTTTCAGCAGTTTGACCCGGAACTCAACATCGCCGGGGTAATCCTCAACAAGGTGGCGGGTAACTGCCATGAGGACCGCCTGCATCAGGCCATCGAGCACTACTGTGACATCCCGATCCTCGGCTCTATCCGCCGTGACCGGCGCCTCGCTATCGACGAGCGCCACCTGGGGCTGATCCCGGGTAATGAGGCCTCCGAGGTGGACGCCAAGCTAGAGCAGATCCGCGAACTGATCGCCGCCCAGGTGGACCTGGAGGCGCTCCAGAGCATCGCAGCCACCGCACCCGCCCTGCCTGCACCACAGCCGCATTTTTTTCCGCCAGCGGCCGAGACAGTACGCATCGCCATCGCCCGCGACTCCGCCTTTGGCTTCTACTATCCGGACGACCTGGAGGCGCTGCAGGCCGCCGGGGCAGAACTGGTGCCCTTCAACGCCCTGAACGACAACAACCTGCCCGACGACATCGACGGCCTGTTTATCGGTGGTGGTTTCCCCGAGACCCATCTGGCCGAACTGGAAGCCAATCGGCCCCTGCGTGAGGCCATCTACAGTGCTATTGACGCTGGCCTGCCCGCCTACGCTGAGTGCGGTGGCCTGATGTATCTTTGCCGCTCCATCCAGTGGAAGGAGCAGCGCGGCGAGATGGTTGGTATCATCCCCGGTGACGTGGTGATGCACCGCATGCCGGTGGGCCGCGGGCTTGCCGAGATCGACGAAACCGAACATGCCCCCTGGCCCGGTAGCGAAACGGGCAAGCGTTATCCGGTGCACGAGTTCCACTACTCGGCCATCGAAAACCTGCCCGATGGCCTGACCTACGCCTACCGCATGGAGCGGGGTCAGGGAATCAAGGAAGGTCATGACGGCATCGTCTACCGCAACCTGCTGGCCAACTACGTCCATCTGCGCGATGTGGCGGGTAATCACTGGGCACAGCGCTTTGTCGATTTTGTCCGCCAGCAACGCGATGAATTTCAAACTGGAGAGGCCGAGGCCTTTCTTCCGCCCTTTATGTAACGAGGTACCCCGATGATTACACTCACCGATAAAGCGAAAGAGCAGGTGCTGAAAGCCGCCGAACAGAGCGATGCGGCGGGTCTGGCACTGCGTCTGGCAGCCAAGCGCAATTCCGACGGCAGCATGGAGTACGGCATGGGTTTCGATGACCCGCAGGACGACGACATGGTGTTCCGTTTCGGCGATGTGGAAGTGGTAATGAACGGCGAATACGGTCCCCTGCTCAAAGGCACCACCATCGATTTCGTTGAGATCGAGCCGGGCCAGTGGCACTTCATCTTTATGAATCCGAATGACGCCAACTTCCAGCCCAACGTACAGAATTAACCGGGAGCCATTACTGGCCCTGTGGTATTATCTGCCGCTTCGTGAATAACCGGCACGAATGACATGTTAAACATGACCGACACCCATCGTCAGGGACGGCGGCACAACCTGCTGGAGACGCTAACTGCACTGTTCCTGCACAGTGGCGGCGGCGTTTTCGGCAAGCGTATGCGCCTGCTGCTGATCGGTGTCGGCAATACCTTCGCCCTGCTGGTTCTGAATCTCGCGCTGCTGCTCAGCTTCCCCGAATACAAAGATATCCTGCTGTTCACCTTCGGTGTCCTGATACTGGGCGGCATGGTGCAGCTGATCGCCATCACCATCGCCTTCCGTCGCTTCCTGCTCCATCCCAGCGAGGAGTTGAAAGACTGGTCCGACGAGATCCGCGGCGGCAACCTGAGTATCCGCCTGCAACCAGAAGAGATGGGCGAGCTGAAGGAAGTCTCCAAAGACATCAATAACCTGCTCGACTACCTGCAGAACCTGACCCGCCACATGGACGACGAGATCAAGCGCCAAACCAAGCGCTTCGAGCAGAAGGCCAACTCGCTACAGGTCCTCTACGACGTTGCCGCCAGCCTCAACGCCTCCCGTGACCTCAAAGACCTATTGACCCGTTTCCTCCACACCATGCGCGACATCGTTAACGCCAAGGCGGGCACGGTGCGGCTGCTCAACGAAACCAATCAAATGGAGCTGGTGGCCAGCATCGGCCTCGACGAAGCGGTAGTGGAACAGGAGCGGCTGGTACCGGTACAGCGCTGCCTCTGCGGTAATGCGCTAACCGGCGGCGAGGTGCTGTTCCAGCATGACCTCAACCCCTGTAACCAGTGGGTTGGCCGTCCCCTGCTGGACGACATCGATCTGGAGATGATCGCCGTACCGCTGCAGTACCACGGCAAGAATCTAGGGGTTTACAACCTGTTTGTGGAGAAGGAAGACCTCGACTCTCGTGACGAGGTAAAGGCACTGTTCACCAGTATCGGCCGCCACCTGGGCATGGCGATCGAAAAGGCTCACCTGGACGACGAATCGAAGCGCCTCTCCATTATCAATGAACGCAACGCCATGGCTCACGAGTTGCACGACTCGCTGGCACAGACCCTCGCCAGCCTGCGCTTCCAGGCGAGCATGCTTGGCGAGGCGGTCGATAAACAGGGGGCCGACGTTACCCACGAGGATATCGAGCAGATCAAGAGCGGTCTCAACGATGCCTATACCGAGCTGCGCGAACTACTGGCCCACTTCCGCGCACCGATCAGTTCCCGCGGCCTGCTGCCCGCGCTGGAAGACCTGATCAGCAACTTCCGCAAGCAGACCGGCATGCATGTGCTGCTGCAAAAGGAGTGGGACTCCACCCGACTCTCACCGCACATGGAGATGCAGGTACTGCGCATCATCCAGGAGGCGCTGGCCAATGTACGCAAGCACAGCCAGGCCAATACCGTGCGGGTACTGCTGCGCTGTGACAACGAAGGCCACTACAACATTCTGGTCGAGGACGACGGCGTCGGTCTGGCGATGCAGCCTTTCAGCGGTCACCCCGGCGAACACCTTGGCCTGTCGATCATGGAAGAACGTGCCCGTTACCTGGGCGGAGAATTGCGTATTGAGAGTGAATCCGGAGAGGGAACAAGGGTACAATTGGCCTTTAGCACTGCCGATGGCGGTGACGATAAAGAAAAACCACAACAACATTTCGCCCTCATTTAGGGCCATTCAAAAAAAAACCTATGCGCGTACTGCTGGTAGACGACCATACCCTGTTCCGTAGCGGCCTCGAAACCCTGCTGGAACGTCATGGAATTGAAGTGATTGCCACCGCCGGCAACGGACGGGAAGGCTTTTTCGTGGCGCAGGAGCTCAAGCCCGATGTGGTGCTGCTGGATATGCGCATGCCTGAGATGAGCGGTCTGGAGGTTCTCTCCGGGCTACGCGCAGTGGGATTTAAAAGCCCAATTGTGATGCTCACCACCAGTAATGAAGAACAGGATTTGGTAGAGTGCCTGCGTAACGGTGCCAGCGGCTATCTGCTCAAGGATATGGAACCGGGAGAACTGGTTAACGCCCTGCGCGGCATCATGGAGGGTAAGACCATCGTTGCACCTGAGCTGGGCGGCGTCCTGGCCCGGGTGGTACAGGGTGAAGGGGAACAGACTGAGCCGAAAGAGGTCAGTCCCTTTGGCGACCTGACACCGCGGGAACTGGAGATCCTCTGCCTGCTCGCGGAAGGCCAGAGCAACAAGGTGATCGCCCGTAACCTGGGGATATCCGACGGTACGGTGAAACTTCACGTGAAAGCGATCCTGCGCAAGCTCAATGTCCATTCCCGGGTCGAAGCCGCCGTCATGGCCGTGGAACAGAATTTCTGCAACAAGGAATAGATTGTGTTGTCGCTACTGCATACCCGTCGTAAATCACTGCTGCCGCTTTTGCTTGCGCTGGTTTCGCAATCGGCACTGGCCGAGATCGCCGATACCCGTTGGTACGATGTCGAAGTCATCCTCTTTGCCCAGACCAACCCGGATTACCGTACCTCTGAAACCTGGCCCATCGACTACACCCCACCGGATATGGAAAACGCCCGTGAGCTGCTTCCCCAGGATGAGGCGAAACGCGATCCGCTCCGCCCTACTGCATTCCGTCTACTCGATCCGAAAGAACTGAACCTGGATGCCGATGCCAAACGCATCGATGATGCCAGCGACCTGCAGTTGCTGACCCACTTCGGCTGGCGCCAACCTGGACTACCGCAACAGGCGGCGCTGGCGGTGCGCGTCGATCAGCCGTTATTCGACCGTATTCAGGCCATGAATGAAGCCGCGGCACTGAGTGAAGGAAAACCCGTTGAAGTTGAAAGCGATGGGGTGGAGATGGTCGAGAAACCACAGCTGGAAGGAACACTGCGGCTGATCCTGTCACGCTACCTGCACATCGAAACCGACCTGCTGCTGAAAGAACCCGTTGAGGGGCAACCGCTCTACAACGATGCCGAACAGGCCAACGTGATACTGTTCAGTGAACCCGCCATGGGTTCTGGCGCGGCTACCGGGCAGGCACAACCCGATCTGTTCGCCATGGCGGAAGAGAATGCCGCCCAGGCCCCGTATCGGGTCTACTTCATGCACCAGTCACGCCGTATGCGTAGCAGTGAAGTGCACTATCTGGATCACCCGGTTTTCGGCATGGTGATCAAGGTTGTTCCCTACCAGCCACCGGAAACGGAACCGGCATCACCACAACAGTGATTCATAAAAAAGCCCGCTGATGCGGGCTTTTTTTCGGTTGACGTTATGCGATTCTCGGTACGATATGTTCCAGCAGGCGCCGGACTTCAGCCATCCCTGAAATCAGGTGATGCTCAATCATCTCCATGGTGATTGCCCCATCGCCTCTCCCAGCGCCCATGTTTGCCACCACAGCGACACAGGCATAACAGAGCTCCAGTTCACGGGCCAGGGCCGCCTCAGGCATCCCGGTCATGCCGACCAGATCACAGCCATCTTTCTCCAGCTTGTTGATCTCGGCAGAGGTCTCCAGGCGTGGCCCCTGGGTGGCGGCGTAAGTGCCTCCGGCAATCAGCGGTACCCCGGCTTCATCGCCGCACATCAGCAGTGTTTTGCGCAGCTCTTCACAATAGGGTTCGGTGAAGTCGATATGGGTCACGTTGTTCAATCCCTCTTCAAAGAAGGTATTGATGCGTGACCAGGTGTAGTCGACGATCTGATCGGGGATTACCAGCTTACCTGGCTGCATGTCTTCACGGATACCACCCACCGCGTTAACCGCGATCACCTGTTCCACCCCGCTCTCTTTAAGCGCCCAGAGGTTGGCACGATAGTTCACCTTGTGCGGAGGAATGGTGTGGCCTGCGCCGTGACGCGGCAGAAACACCACTTCGCGGTCCGCCACCTCGCCGAACACCAGCGGTGCGGACGGTTCACCATAGGGCGTGTGCATCACCTCGCGGCGGGTAATCTTCAGGTCTTTCAGTGAAGTCAGACCGGTGCCGCCGATAATGGCCAGTTTTGCCATGAATACTTCCTCGTCGTTAACTGTTTTTTACTGCGTAGATACCCGGCGCGTTACGCAGGTACTCTTTATAGTCCATACCGAAACCGAAGACGTAGCGGTCTTCCACTTCGAGCCCCACATAGTCTGCCTCGATACCGCAATTACGCTCGTGTAGCTTCTGTACCAACACCGCACTCTTTACCGAAGTTGCACCGGCATTTTCGCAGGCATGGACGATCTCTTTCAGGGTCAGGCCTTCATCGAGAATATCGTCGACGATCAACACATGTCGTCCCTCGATGGCAAAGCGCGGCGTGACGCGCCACTCCAGTTCGGTACCCCCAGCCGTTTCACCGCGATAGCGGCTGGCGTGAAAGTAATCGAGCTGCAGCGGGAAATCGAGGTAACTCAGCAGATAGCCAGCGGGAATCAATGCACCACTCATCACCACCAGCACTAATGGGTTTTTATCGTTGTATTCGGCGGTGATATCAGCGGCCATTTTCGCGATAGCGGCCTCGACCGCAGCACGGTCATGCAGACAATCCGCCTCACGATAGACCTGTTTAACATGTTCTTCGGTAACGCTCATCAATGGTTCCTCACAGATCGAGATCCAGTGTGGGGTTTTCGTCCAGTTCCTGCATCGCGGCGATCGCCTGACGCCAGGCCGGATCCTTGTGCAGTGCTTCCAGAGTCACCGGGTGACGGCCATGCAGTCTCGCCAACCGTGCGTGCAACACCGGCGAAGGTTTGTAGTCGAGACCACGCAGGATCATCCGTGCCGCATCGGGATTATTACAGATCAGTACCATGTCGCAGCCAGCTGCCAACGCCGCCTCAGCACGGGCCACATAATCACCGGCAACGCTGGCCCCTTCCATATTGAGATCGTCGCTGAAGATCACACCCTGAAAACTGAGGCGCTTGCGCAAAATCTGTTGCAACCAGAAGGGAGAGAAGCCAGCAGGTTTCTCATCCACTGCGGTGTAGATGACATGAGCGGGCATCACCGCCGCCATACCGTTGCTGATCATCAATTCATACGGAGCAACATCCTCGGCAAGGATATCCTCCAGACGACGACCATCTTCTGGGATCGCCTCGTGGGAGTCGGCCTCCACCGCACCATGTCCCGGAAAATGTTTGCCTGTCGCCGCCATGCCCGCACGCTGCATACCGTGCATCGTTGCTGCGGCCAGTTCGGCAACGATATGAGGGCGGCGGTGGTAGGCGCGGTCGCCAATCACCGCGCTAATGCCGTAGTCGAGATCAAGCACAGGCGCGAAGCTGATATCGACACCGATGGCGCGTAGTTCCGAGGCCATGACCCAACCGGCCTGCTCAGCCAGTTGGCGAGCACGACGACGATCGTGCTCGTAGATTTCGCCGAAGCGGCGCATCGCCGGCAGGCGGGTAAAGCCCTGACGGAAGCGCTGCACCCGACCGCCTTCCTGATCCACGGCGATCAACAATGGCGGGCTACGCAACGCATGGACCTCAGCGATCAACGCGGCGACCTGTTCAGGACTCTCAAAGTTGCGGCTGAACAGGATCACCCCACCCACCAGAGGATGTAGCAAGACCTCACGCTCTTCGTCGTCCAACTGCGTGCCACGCAGGTCGAGCATTATCGGGCCCAATGACATGCTATGCCTTTCCTTTATACGGTTCTTCAGTAATCACCACCGGGGTGCCCGGTGTCACCTGGTCAAACAGGGCAATGATATCGTGATTGCGCATCCGTACACAGCCATGAGATTGCGGCACACCCATCGGTTCTCTATCGGGCGCACCGTGGATGTAAATATAGCGGCGCATGGTGTCGACACTGCCCAGGCGATTGCGGCCCGGCTCACAACCACTGAGCCAGAGAATACGGCTCAATATCCAGTCACGTTGTGGCGCACTTTGTCCCAGTTGGTCGTTATAGATTTCACCGGTCGCACGCCGGCCGACAAACACCGCACCTGATTCGTATCCCGTACCGATCTTTGCTCGCACGATATGTCGACCACGCGGGGTGCAGTGGCTGCCACTCTGCTCTCCCGGCCCGTTGGCCGCAGTGGAAACCGGTGCATCAAACAGGACAGTGTCGCCTTCCAGCAGTCGCAAGCGCTGCTCGGCAATACTGATATGAATTAGACGTTCGCTCACGCCCAATCCTTGTAGGGGTGTTTTACCAGACAGACGTTGTAGTAACGGGTATCGCCACTCACCTCTTCGCCGATCCAGGATGGACGCTCGAAGGCTTCATCTTCCGCGGCCAGCTCCACTTCGGCCACTACCAGACCGACATTATCACCGTCGAAGACATCGATCTCCCAGGTGTGCTCGCCGTAGGGAACCAGATAACGGGTCTTGATGATCTGTGGTTGTTCGCACAGGGTATCGAGTAGCTCTTCTGCCTCTTCTAGTGGAATCGGATATTCGAACTCCTGACGATGGATACCGAGGGTGGCGCTCTTGATGTTGAGATTGGCCTGCTCGCCTTCGATGCGCACCCGTACCGACGCTCGCTCCGCACCGATGAGATAACCCTGGCGAAAACGGGTGCCGCTATTGGCAATATCGCGCCAGCTCTCGTCGCGCAGCAGGAATTTGCGTTCGATCTCTGTCGCCATCCGCGCCGTCCTCTCCCGTTATTTTTTTACAAATAGTGCAATGGATTCTACATGTGCCGTATGTGGAAACATATCCATCACGCCGGCCTTTTCCAAGATATAGCCATGTTCGTTGACCAGTAACCCAGCATCCCGTGCCAGCGTTGCCGGATTACAGGAGACGTAGACGATCCGTTTGACACCAAGTTTGGCAATATGAGGGATCGCCTCCATTGCCCCGTCACGTGCAGGATCGAGCAACACCTTATCGAAGCCCTGCGACCACCAGGGCAACTGCTCCACGGCTTTTGCCAGATCGGCGACGTGAAACTCGACGTTACCAATTCCATTAAGCTCGGCATTCTCCCGCGCCCGTTGTACCAACAGCTCCAGTCCTTCAACACCAACGACCTCTCGGGCGCGACGCGCCAACGGCAGAGTAAAATTGCCGACGCCACAGAAGAGATCCAGCACCCGCTCATCGGGCTGAATCTCCAGTAGATCGATGGCATAGGGAACCATCTTGCGATTGATATCGGTGTTTACCTGGGTGAAACCGTTGGGGGTGAAGTTGAAGCGTACGTCGAACTCGGGCAACGCATAACTCAACTGAGTTTGTTCGGGCCAAAGCGGCTCGACGGTGTCAGGCCCACCGGACTGGAGAAAGAAATGCAGCTCGTGCTGTTTGGCAAAGGCGATCAACTTCTCCTGGTCCGTCGTACTTAACGGTTTCAGGTTACGAAAGACCAGCGCGGTTTGGCTATCGTCCACCGCCACTTCGATTTGTGCGATCTCACGACGCGCCTCCAACGAGGCAATCAGGGTTTGCAGTTCCTGCAGATGTTCGCCAACCGTTGGGTAGAGAATTTCACAACGCTGCATATCGACCACGTAGGGTTTGCGTTTTTCGCGAAAACCGATCAAGGCACGATCTTTTTTGTCCACAAAACGCACACCCATGCGTGCCTTACGGCGATATCCCCAATGCGGCCCGGTCAGCGGTGGCAGAACTTCAACGGGCTTTACCTTGCCGAGACGCTCAAAGTTCTCCAGTAACACTTCCTGTTTAGCCAGGATTTGGGCCTGCGCATCCATGTGTTGCAGGGCACAACCGCCGCAGATACCGAATACGGCGCATTTTGGTTCTACACGCTCTTGTGCGGCCTGATGTATCTCCTGCGCAACGCCGACATCGTAGCTACGCTTCTTCTCCACGTAGAGAAAGCTCACCTCCTCGCCTTTCAGCGCACCTTCGACAAATACGGTCTTGCCGTCGATGTGGGCGACACCACGACCATCGTGGGAGAGATCGTCGATAGTGACCCTAACCGGATCGGTAGGGAGCTGCGGACGTTTACGTCTTCTTGCCATAAATTCTCTTTAATTGAATAAATACACTGACCGCAAAGTGCGCAAAGTCTCGCCAAGAAAACAATTACCATGGCGTAAAAACTTTGTGTCCTTCACGTACTTGGCGGTTACATTTAGTTCGCTGGAAAAACTCCAGTGGAAAGATAGCGATCACCGCGGTCGCAGATGATGGTAACAATCACCGCGTTCTCGACCTGTCTGGAAAGCTCCAGCGCCGCAGCCACCGCGCCGCCGGATGAGATGCCGCAAAAGATCCCCTCTTCAGCTGCCAGACGACGGGTGATGGTCTCCGCCGACGCCTGATCCACATCGATGGTCTGATCGACACGGCTGGCGTCGAAGATAGTCGGCAGATACTCCTTGGGCCAGCGGCGAATACCGGGAATGCTTGCCCCTTCGGCAGGTTGCACGCCGACGATCTGAATGTTCGGGTCAACCTCTTTCAGATAACGCGAAGTGCCCATAATCGTTCCCGTGGTACCCATGGCACTGACAAAGTGGGTGACCTTGTGATCGGTGTCGCGCCAGATCTCCGGGCCTGTCGTTTCATAGTGCGCCAGCGGGTTATCCTGATTACCAAACTGATCCAGCACCTTGCCCTTCCCCTCGGCCTCCATCTGTTTGGCCAGGTCACGCGCCCCTTCCATTCCCTGTTCGCGGGTAACCAGCACCAGTTCGGCACCGTAAGCACGCATGGAGGCACGGCGTTCGGTACTCATGTTCTCGGGCATAATTAGCACCATCTTGTAACCCTTGATCGCGGCCGCCATCGCCAGAGCAATGCCGGTATTCCCCGAGGTCGCCTCAATCAGGGTATCCCCAGGTTTAATGTCGCCGCGCTTCTCCGCCTGCTGTATCATCGACATCGCAGGGCGATCCTTCACCGAACCGGCCGGGTTATTACCCTCGAGCTTCACCAGAATGGTGTTACTGGTCTCACCGGGCAGCCGTTGCAGGCGCACCAGGGGCGTATTGCCGATAAATGATTCGATGGTAGGGAATGTCATGCTTCCGCCTATTGTGATTTTGATCAAAGGATGAGTTTAAGGATTATAAACATCCTTGAATCGAATGACGATTACCACTAAATTTCAATTCAGAAGAATATATAACAACTACGAGGAACCCAAGGATGAGTTCAGAACTACCGGTTATTGATATGGATATCGCCCTGGAAAGAGCTGGCGGCAACGCTGACCTGGCCCGGGATCTCTACCAGATGCTGCAAAAAGAACTTCCAGTCTATTTGGAAAATCTCCCTGTAATGTTCGCAGACAATGACCTCAGCACTCTCGCTGCCAGCGTGCATAAGCTGCATGGTTCGGCGACCTACTGCGGTGTTCCCGCGCTGAAAGAGGCAACTGAAACCTTCGAATCCAGCCTCAAGCGCCGTGAAGCCGAACAGTATCAGCAGGGTATGGATGCGGTGATAGACGCTATTCAGCAGTTGTTGCAACACCCCACCCTACCGAACGCCTAATGTTTATCAGGCCGGGCACGCGACCCGGCCTGTCAGTATCGCAGCATACTTAGGCGATGGTGATCGTATTATCGAGATAGACATCCTGAATACGGTTAAGCAGCTTGACCCCTTCTGCAATCGGCTTCTGGAATGCCTTACGCCCCGAGATCAATCCCATACCGCCCGCACGCTTGTTAATCACCGCCGTCCGCACCGCCTGATGTAGATCGTCCTTGCCGGAAGGTCCGCCCGAGTTAATCATTCCCACCCGCCCCATATAACAGTTAGCAACCTGATAGCGCACCAGATCGATGGGGTGGTCACTAGTCAGTTCGGAATAGACCTTAGGATGGGTTTTACCAAAGCCGATGGCGTTGTAGCCTCCATTATTGGTCGCCTGCTTCTGCTTAACGATATCAGCATTAATCGTCGCTGCCAGATGGTTACCCTGCCCGGTCAGATCCGCGCTTTCGTGATAGTCGGTACCGTCTTTTTTGAAGTCACTATTGCGCAGATAGGCCCATAGCACAGTCACCATCCCCAGCTCATGAGCATGGGCAAAGGCCTCGCTCACCTCCTGGACCTGCCGTCGAGACTCTGGTGAGCCAAAATAGATGGTGGCCCCCACAGCTACTGCGCCCAACTCAAACGCCTGATCCACCGAGGCGAACAGGGTCTGATCGAACATATTCGGATAGGTCAGCAATTCGTTGTGATTGATTTTGACCAGGAACGGAATTCTATGTGCATAGCGGCGCGAGACAGAACCGAGCACACCAAGGGTTGAGGCCACCGCATTGCAGCCCCCTTCGATGGCCAACTCACAGATCATACCCGGATCGAAGAAGGCCGGATTGGGCGCGAACGAGGCCCCCGCCGAGTGTTCCACCCCTTGATCCACAGGCAGCAACGACATATAGCCCGTACCTGCCAGTCGCCCCGTATTGAACAGTAGCTGCATATTGCGCAGTACGGCAGGAGGACGAGCCTTTTCCATCATCACCCGACTGACATAATCAGACCCAGGCAGATGCAGCATAGACGCCGGTATTCCCTTGCATTCATGCTCCAGCAGGTAGGCCGCTTCTCCTTCCAACATATCTGTAATCGCGCTCATAACGACCTCCTTTTCACAATTTCTTTGAAATCATACATTTGTCGTCCATACTTGATGCAGAACATCCAATTGGTAGAATTCACCCTGACAACCTACGGAACCGTTTCGACCCATGCTTCGTACCTTCCTGGCTATCTGCCTCTTACTGCCAACGTTACTTCAGGCCTCGACGACACTGACCGATCACGGTGCGCCTGCAATGGCCTATCGCGTGGCTACCATGGCGGTATTAAGGGAGAAACCGGATGGTCGCATCGTGGATATCTGGGACAGTGGCAGACTGTTCACATCAAATGTAGCAGAGGGCGGATGGGTCCGCGTGACCGGCTATTTCCCGCAGGATCAGTGGCAACCGATGTCGACCCCGCTGTGGATAGATGCCCGCTACATCCAGGCGACTTATACCGACAAGGACCATCCTCCACCATCTAATCGACCCGATGGCATTGTGCGCTATGTCGAGGTCAACAAATCCACTTTCGAACTGAAAGTCATCGAAGAGAGACAGAATCAGAAAAAGGTGCTGTTTAAAACCCGTGTCGCACTGGGCATGGACCGCTGCCTGCCCGAAGAGAAAGGCGGCAGGTGTTACTACACCGAACCGGGTGAGTATCAGGTGCGTTGGAAGGTGCACGATCCGGACGGGATCGAATGGTGCATCCCCAAAAGCATGGAGAAGGAGTATCCCCGCAGTATCGCCAGCGGCAAGCGTTGCTTCCGTGGTGTGATCGGCTCCTATGCCCTCAACATCGGCAAGACCTATGCTATTCATGGTACCAGCAATCCATCCAGCCTCGGTAAACGGGTCTCTCACGGCTGCGTACGTACGGCTAACCGCGCAGTAAAACTGCTCTACAACCTGTTGGATATCGGCGACCGGGTGGTCATCTACGAATAACGCAGGGATAATGGAGCGACATCAACAATAAAGGATTGTCCGATGTCCTGGCGCACCACCACACTCCTCACGCTTTTACTTGCCAGCAGCACCGCTATTGCCGAACCGCTATGGGATGTCCCCGAGCGACGCAAGGATCCGTTTCCCACTGAAGAGGCGCACATGCTGGTACCCCTGCCCTACAGCATGCCGGGTATTGGCGAAGGCTATTTCCTCATGGGTTATCTCTCCAACCAGTTCGACAGCACCTTCGACGCAGCTCTGGTATTAACCCAGGGCGACGCCACCGGAACGGTGATGCAACTGGACGAGATCCCGTTAATTGAGGATCACCTGCACCTGCAGCTGATGGGTATGGACATTAACAAGGCCACAGTCAGCGACTACGAAACTCGCGGCATGGATAGTGGTGATGCTTATAATCTGGTGGAAGTATCCGGCGTACGCCAGCAGAGCGCGGAACTGACCTGGAGTATGTGGCAACGACGCATTGCGTTCATGGCACGCTACAAGTCGAATGCCAACGATGTTGAGGCGTTACGTGATTCTGGAGGCAATCTGCTCGCCAGTTACAATCCGCCCGTACATAGCGAAGGTCTCAGTCGCAATGTTGGCGCCATGCTCGATCTCACCGATGATTATCAGGACCCGAGGGAAGGATTGCGCCTACGTCTCGATCTCACTGATCATCCGGCACATAAAAGCAGCGATCCCGATTTCTTTGTTATCGACTACAGCCTGCTCTATTACCAGCCATTCAATAACGACGATACGCTGGTATTCAACTTCTTCCGCTCTGATGCACACATGCGTAGTAGTGGTGAGACCGACCCAGCAGCCATCGTGGCAGAGATGGGAGGTTCTGCCTGTGCACCGAGTGATACGGCCTGCCTCGATGCTGAGATGCAACGGGTCAATAACGTCATTGCTGCCAGCCGTTATGGTACTGCCAGTTCTCTCGGCGGCACCGATCGTCTGCGCAGCTATGCCGACGGACGCTTCTCCGGTGCGCACACGGAATTTCTCGGTATCGAGCTGCGCAGCAATTTCGTTCAGGACGCAGAACCGTTCGATTACTTCATCTGGAAGGATATTCGCACCAGCATCCAGCTAGCGGTGTTTGCCGAAGTCGGAACCGTAGCCGAAACGCGGGATGATCTGTGGAAAGAGACACGCAGCAGTGTCGGTATTGGTGCAAGACTGGTAACCGCATCGGGCAGTGTCTATCGTGCTGACTGGGCAACGGGTGATGAGGGTTCTGAGTTTAGCGTCTTCTTTTTCTACCCCTGGAAATAAAAAACCCTTCCCGTATTACCGGGAAGGGTTATTAACGATTAACTAAGTGTTAGTCGTCATCATCCTCATATTCATGCTCACCCCACTCCCGTTCACGGGAATAGAACGTGGAGTTGCCGTCGCTGCGTTGCTCATAGCGCTTTTGTCGCCAGATGTGCTCTGCCTCGTGTTCATTACCGCTACGGTGACACTCTACGCAGTTTTCGAAATCACGAATCCCCTCTTCCAGGTGTTCGCCGCGAATACGACGCGGTGAGTGTTCGTGACAGCTATAGCAGGTGTATTTGCTGTAATCGCCGTTCTCATGGCAGGTATCGCAGTCGTCCCGGTGATGGCGGTCGAAGCGGAAATACTTGTCGTGTTTGAACGTTGCCGGTTCCCACGCTTCCTGGCTATGACACTCGCCGCAACTCAGTTTGGTTGAGCGGTGCAGTGAATCGCGAGGCGACTCGTGACAGCTCTGACACTGCTTCAGCTCTGCGGGCGGCAGCTTGGAGTGTTTGAAGTCGACCTCATCCCACTCTTTGTAGCCGTGGCAACTATCGCAATTCTCCTTGAACTTACGATGGCGCTTGTCATCAGGCTTGCTATGACACGCCAGACATTGCGCTAGCTCTGCAGGCGATAGTTTTTCATGTTTGAAGTCGACCGCTTCCCAAT
>JBNLAT010000029.1:0-38123 GCA_050302275.1 Thiohalomonadaceae bacterium
CACCCAGTCCCGGAGTCTCCGCATGGGCGAGCACCCGGACGCCGAGTACGCTGCCATCCGCCGCTACGCCCATGATGCTGGTGACAGGACCGGCATAGCCGATGGCCGAGACCTCATAGGCGACAGCGCTAATCTTGCCGTCCTTATGGGCGCGGTAAACCTTTAGCGGTTTGCCGTTTTCACCTTCACCGGGGATCTCCAGCACGTCGCTGAGCAGGTCATTTTCGTGGATCTCGTCGGGTAATACCTGGCTCAGTGATGCTTTGAGGTCCTCTGCCTGACGCAGGGCGATATCGTCGCGGGTTTCTACATCACCCAGTACCAGTACGGCACTGGCCAGGGTGGCCATACCGCCGAGTAGCATGGCCTGGTAGGCGGTGCGTTTGCGGTAACTGGGTTCCAGTACCCCTTTGCCGACCTTTACATAGCTCATTTGTCACCTCCCTTCAGTTGGGAAAGGCGACGGGCGAAGCGTCCGCTTTGATAATCGAGCGGTTCGCCGGTTCGTTCGCGACCATAGATGCGTGGGCGCAGGTAGTGATCGATTAACGGCGTTGCCGCGTTCATCAACAGCACCGCGAAGGCGACCCCCTCGGGGAAACCGGCCCAGGTACGAATTACGTAAATCAGTGCGCCACAACCTATGGCATAGACTATCTGTCCGCGTGGCGTCGACGGCGAACCGACCGGGTCAGTGGCGATAAAGAACGCCCCCAGCATCAGGCCGCCGCTAAAGAGGTGCACGCCCGCATCGGCGTAACGACTCGGGTCGATGAAATGCATGATGGTGGCAAGCACCGCGACCGTCGCCAGCATCGCTGCCGGGACATGCCAGGTAATGATGCGACGCACTAACAGGAACAGGCCGCCCGCGGCGATCAGCACCGCTGAGGTTTCCCCCAAACTGCCGCGCATCTGGCCCATCGCTGCCTGCTGCAGGGAGTAGACACCATTGAGGGCGTCGGCCAGCGGCACCTGGCGACCGACCTCGGTTTTGATATGTCCGAGCAGACTGGCGCCGCTGATAGCGTCGATGTTGGCGACGCCGCCGAAGGTGACGGCCAGACCGTCAAGGAATCCGGGAGCGCCAGCGCTGAACAGTGGTTGCGGCGCAACCCAGGTGGTCATCTCTACCGGGAAGGCGATCAACAACGCCACCCGTCCGAGCATCGCCGGATTAAACAGGTTCTGACCGATACCGCCGAAGACCTGCTTGCCCACGACCACGGCAAAGAAGGCGCCGACCACGGCGATCCACCAGGGTGCCCAGGGGGGCAGGGTCATCGCCAGCAGCCAGGCGGTGACCAGTGCGGAGCCATCCTGCAGGGCGTTGCTGATCGGTTTGCCTGCCAACCAGAGGCCGAATGCCTCAGACGCCAGCGCGGCACCGGTGGTGATCAGCAGCAGATTCAGCGCGGGCCAACCGTAGAGCCAGACGCCGTAGAGACTGGCAGGCAGCATCGCCAGCCAGACGGTAAACATAATGCGCCCGATACTGAGTGGTGCGTGGGTATGCGGGGACGGTGAGGGAACGTACTGGCTCATGATGCCTGTTCCTCCTGTTGTTTCGCCGCCGCTTCCGCTTCGGCCTTTTTCTTTGCCTCCCGCTCTGCCTTGCGCTTGGCGGCGGCTTCGCGTTTGGCCTGCGCCTCACGCTCCAGACGTTCGGTGCGTGCATTGGCCCATTCACGGGTCAGTTCAGTCTTCTGCTTGTCTTTGCGCATCTGTGCCAGTTCGCCCTTGGCGAAGTTGAAGTACTGGGTCAGGGGAATCGAGGCCGGGCAGACATAGCTACAGGTACCGCAGGCGATGCAATCCATCAGGCCGAAGTCGACCGCGTCTTCCACCTTGCCGTTGCGTGCCCGCGCTGCCATCTCCAGCGGCATCAGGCCGACCGGGCAGGCATCGACGCAGCGACCGCAACGGATACAGGGCTGAGCCTGGGGTTGCAGCATCATCTCTTCGTCGGCCAGGGCCAGTACGCCGTTGCTGCCTTTGACGATAGGCACGCCGAAATGAGGCAGGGAGGTGCCCATCATTGGGCCGCCCAGCAGTTGTCGTTGGGCCTCCTTGTGCAGGCCACCGCAATATTCGACCAGTTCCTGAGCCAGGGTACCCAGCGGCACCTCCAGATTGGCCGGGTTGGTCACTGCGCTGCCACTGACGGTGACGATGCGCGAAACCAGCGGACGACCGTGGCGCAGCGCCTGATGCACCGCGTAGGCGGTGGCGACGTTGTGCACCATCACGCCGATATCGGCGCCCAGTCCACCGGCAGGAACTTCCAGCCCGGTGAGGGTTTGAATCATCTGTTTTTCCGAGCCCATCGGATAGCGGGTCGGTACTCCGACCACTTCGATCTCGGGGAAGGCGCTACACGCTTCGCGCAGTGCCTGTTGTGCCTGAGGTTTGTTGTTCTCTACCGCGATCAAAGCACGCTTGCAGTTGAGTGCCTTGAGCATCAGTCGAATGCCGTCGATGATCGGACCGGGCCGTTCCTGCATCAGGCGATCGTCGCAGGTCAGATAGGGCTCGCACTCGCCGCCGTTAATCACCAGGGTATGAATCGTTTTCTTGCTGCCGAGATTCAGTTTCACCGCGGCAGGGAAGGCGGCGCCACCCATGCCAACGATGCCTGCCTCGCCGACTTTCTGTGCGATCTCTTCCGCACTCAGATTGAACGGGTCGATGGGCACGATGCTGTCTGCCCACTCGTCCTTACCGTCACTCTCAATGATGATGCTGGTGACCGGCAGGCCGGAGGGGTGGGGCGCGGTGCAGTCGTCGATAGCGACGATCACACCTGAGGTCGAGGCGTGCACCGGTGCTGAAACCGGTGCGGTGGCCCTGGCCAGCAGTTGTCCTTTTTTTACATAATCGCCAACCTGCACCACCGGCTCGGCAGGCGCACCGATGTGTTGCTGCAGTGGCAGATAGAGACGTTTCGGAACCGGCATTGACGAGATGGGAAGCTCACGAGTTGTCTTCCGCTCGTCAGGATGGACACCGCCCTTGAACTTAAACAGACGCATATTCGACTCCTACGCCGCCCGCGCCAATGCAGGGGTGACGGAAGGCTTCGGCCAGCGCCACTCAGGCAGGGTGGGTTTCGGTACATACAGTTCGATGCACATGGTGGGGCAGACATCGACACAATTGCCGCAGCCGGTGCAGGCCATGTCGAGGATAGAGTGGATCTGTTTCGGTGCACCGACGATGGCGTCGGTGGGGCACTCCTTGGAGCACTTCACGCAGCCGATGCAGAGTTCTTCGTTAACCTTTGCCAGCTTGGCCGGACCATCTTCCATGGCCGAGGCATCGAAGCTGACCCCCAGCTTTTCCGCCAGACTGACCGCCAGTGATTTACCACCGGGCGGGCAGAGGTTGACCGGGACGGTGCCGTCGGCCAGCGCCTGTGCTGCCGCCGGACAACCTGCCAGACCACACTGGCCGCAGTTGGTACCGGGGAGCATGTCGCTAATCTCATCGACGATGGGATCGCTCTCCACTTTGAATTTCTTCGCGGCCATGCCCAGCAGGAAGCCAAGCGTCAGTCCCAGGATGGTGAGTGCGGCGATTGCAGACATTCTTTATCCCTCCAGAATTATTTGACCGGCAAGCCGGAGAAACCCATAAAGGCCAGCGATAGAAGCCCGGCGGCGATGAAGGCGATGGGGGCACCGGCGAAAGCGGCAGGTACGCCCGCAAGAGCCAGTCGTTCGCGCATTCCAGCAAACAGCACCATCACCAGGGTGAAACCGAGTGCAGAGCCGAGACCGTAGATCAGGCTTTCGAGAAAACCGTTACCTTCCTGCACGTTGAGCAGTGCTACACCGAGCACCGCGCAGTTGGTGGTGATCAGTGGCAGGAAGATACCGAGCAGTTGATAGAGCAGGGGACTGGTCTTGCGCACCACCATTTCGGTGAACTGCACCACCGCGGCAATCACCAGGATGAAGGCCAGGATGCGCAGGAACTGGATGTTCAGCGGCATCAGGACGAAGTGTTCCAGTGCCCAGCTCGCGACGGAAGCGAGGGTCAGTACAAAGGTGGTGGCGAGCCCCATGCCCACCGCGGTGTCGAGTTTGTTGGAGACGCCCATGAAGGGGCAGAGACCGAGAAACTTCACCAGCACCACGTTGTTCACCAGGGCGGTGCCCAACAATAACAACAGGTATTCGCTCATTCTTGTTCCTCTCGGGGGATTGCGTCAGCCCTTTGTCCTCCCTGATTGCATCAAACGTGCCAGCAGATGAACCGCTGCAAATGCACCAATAAAGGCCCGCTAAATACGCGGTTTTACGTGCGACGCACAAAATTGGTGCACATTTCTCTGCGACAAAGGGTGTGGTTGTGTCGGATACCGACACGTTGTTTGTAATAAAGGCGACAAACGACGGGGGCTGTAGCGTAGCAGTCACGCGAGATCGTCTGGCAGGCATACGTTTTGCAGGGACACTAATACGTTTGTAGCGCCACTGGAGGCGCCCGATGCCTGAAGCGATCAAGAAAAGCCGTAGCAACGTATCCATCCCGGCACTGGAAAATGCGGTGGAGCAGTCGCCCGTGGCGATCTCCATCACCGACCTTGAGGCCAATATCCTCTACACCAATGCCGCCTTTACCCAGGTGACCGGATACAGTCGCGAAGAGATCGTCGGGCAGAACGAATCGGTACTCTCCTACAAATCGACCCCGGCGGAGGTATACAAGGACCTCTGGCAATCCCTGGTCAATAAACAGGGCTGGGGCGGAGTGCTGGTTAATCGCCGCAAGGATGGCAGTCGCTATCTGGCTGAACTAATGATTACCCCGGTGCTTAATGACGCCGGTGAGGCGACGCACTATCTCGGTATCCATCGTGATATCACCGAGATGTTTGCCCTGGAACGTCAGGTGAGTAATCAGAAAGGTCTGATCGAATCGGTAGTCGATTCGACTCCTGCCGCCATGGCAGTACTCGATTCGGATCTGAATCTGGTACTCGATAATCAGGCCTACAAAAAACTGGCCGGCGATATGCGTGGTGAAGAACCTGCCAGCATGATCCTCGACGGTCTTGCGGAAAAGAATCCTGAATTTGTCAGTCTCATCTCTCAGCGACTCTCGTTCCACGATATGGAAGTGGCCTGCCGTATCAAGGGCAAGGCCGGACAACGCTGGTTCTCCGTCTCCGGGATCTGGTTCCTGGAACTGCCCGCCTCGGCAGACGCCTTTTTCAGTGAAGAGAAGGTGCACTATTTGTTGCTGGTGGCACACGAGATCACCGAACTAAAACGGCAACAGGAAGAGATACGCAGCAATGCCATGCGCGCCCTGATGGCGGAAGAGGGTTTGATGCAGGGGATGCGCGAAACACTCACCGCTGCGGTCTATCAACTGGAAACCCCATTCAACATGCTTAACGCAGCGCTGGATATGTTGCAGCGTCGTGCAGCCAAACACGATATGGACGATTCGCTAGTCGCGGTACTGAACGAAGTGCGCGAGCAGGGGATGAACACCATCGAAAATCTACGCAGCGCGATTCCTTCCAGCGTCGATGTTGAACCGGTCTCGCTTAACTTCAATCAACTGGTACACGACGTATTAATGATTAGCACCAAGCGCATGCTTGGCGCGGGCATCGTCGTCGACTGGCAACCTAAGGCCACGTTGCAGCACATCCTCGGTCAGGAAGGAAAGCTGCGCAACATGATTAAGTTGCTGCTGGATAACGCTATCGAAGCGATCACCGAGAGCGATTCGTCCAAGCGCGAAATTCACATCACTACCGAAGATGAAGATGACTGGATCAAGATGACGCTTTGCGACAGTGGGGATGGTATCCCCGAGGCGCTACGCATCAAGGTGTTTGAACCGTTCTTCTCGACCAAAAATCCCAGCAAGGGCGAACACGCTGGAATGGGATTGCCGCTGGCGCAGGAGATCGTCAATCAACACGCGGGCACGATTGAAATTGATAACGATTATGGGAACGGATGCTGTATTCAGATCCGTCTGCCGAGTGAACATACCTACGGGAAACAGTAATGAGTATTTCCGAATTTAAACAGAGTAGCTGCGACCCAAAATCCTGCTTGATCAACACAGAGCTGGAGACCCTTTATCGGGTGAGTCAGGTGTTGAATCGTTCACTGAATCTGCACGAAACCCTGCAGGGTGTACTGGAGCAGTTGCACCAGTTTGCCGATATGCAGCGTGGCATGGTGACCCTCAAATCACCGGACTCCACTGAGCAGGGTGTGGTGGCACTTTATGGGGTCGATCCCAAAGTGGTGAGCAAGGTGCGTTATCGTGCTGGCGAAGGACTGGTCGGTAACATCCTCGCCACGGGAAACCGTTTTATCTCCGATTGTGTGGGAACCGAACTCAACTTCCTCGATAAGCTCGGTATCTACGATGCCGGTCTGCCTTTCATCGGTGTGCCGATCAAAGTCGGTGACCAGGGCATTGTCGGCGTACTGGCGGCACAACCGCCGGGTGTTGGCATGGAAGAGTTGAATGAGCGTGCCCGCTTTATGGAGATGGTGGCCAACCTGATCGCACAGAGCGTGCGCCTCTCCTGGCAGGTAGCGGAAGAGAAACGTGATCTGGCCGACGAGCGTGATCGACTGCGTCGTGCAGTACGTTCCAATTACGGCTTCGACAACATGGTTGGTCGTACACCGGCGATGCGTCGCATCTTCGAACAGGTAAGACAGGTCGCCAAATGGAACACCACTGTTCTGATCCGTGGTGAATCGGGAACCGGTAAAGAGTTGATCGCCAATGCGATCCACTACAACTCGCCCCGTGCCAGCGGCAACTTCATCAAACTGAACTGCGCGGCACTGCCGGACAATCTTCTTGAGTCAGAGCTGTTTGGACACGAAAAAGGGGCGTTCACTGGCGCTTCTACCCAACGCAAGGGGCGTTTCGAACAGGCCGATGGCGGCACTATCTTCCTCGATGAGATCGGTGAGATTTCTCCCACCTTCCAGGCGAAATTGTTGCGCGTATTACAGGAAGGGGAGTTCGAACGTATCGGTAGCAACAAAACCCTGAAGGTGGATGTGCGCATCATCGCCGCTACCAATAAAGATCTGGAAACGGAAGTGGAGCAGGGCGATTTCCGCGAAGACCTCTACTACCGCCTCAATGTAATGCCGATCCACAATCCAGCCTTGCGCGACCGCAAGGAGGATATCCCGGAGCTGGCTAACTTCCTGATCCAGAAGATCGCCAAGCAGCAGGGACGTGAGCTGACCATCACTGAAAGCGCATTGCGCCTGTTGATGCGCCACAACTGGCCGGGCAACGTGCGCGAACTGGAAAACACCCTGGAGCGTGCCGCGATTATGAGTGGAGAGGACGGGGTTATCGATCGTGATGCCATCGCCCTAAGCGGTATCGATGAAAATGTCGCGCCATCGCCGCAACGCAGCAGTAGCGCCGAGAGTGTGCCGGAGGCCAATCTGGATGACCCGGATATGGATGAACGCGAGCGGGTGATCGCGGCGCTGGAACAGGCGGGCTGGGTGCAGGCCAAGGCCGCACGTCTGCTCAACATGACCCCGCGGCAGATTGCCTATCGTATCCAGACCCTCAATATTAAGGTGCGTAAGATCTGACCGACTGCCACGCCGGGCCGAGAGGCCCGGCGTGTCTGTCCCATCCCAGCAAAATGTCGTTTTTCCCTTGTCGCTTTTGCCACAAACTGACCCGACGAAAATAGCTAAGTGTTTGATATAAATAAATAATCAAAACAGGCACGTCCTTTGCTGAAGAACTGATAAGAGATATCTGCCTGGAGGATGGTTATGGACCTCAAAGTCGTTGGAACAGCGGGGGAGCAGTCACAAAAGGGCTGCGCGGCATCGGGATGCGGTAGCAGCAATGACCAGCTCAGTCACTTGCCGGAAGAGATTCGGCAGAAGGTTCACAATCATCCCTGTTATTCAGAACAGGCCCATCACTACTTCGCCCGCATGCACGTGGCGGTCGCCCCGGCCTGCAACATCCAGTGTAACTACTGCAATCGCAAATACGACTGCGCCAACGAATCTCGCCCTGGCGTAGTCTCCGAGCTGCTGACACCCGACCAGGCGGTGAAAAAGACCCTGGCGGTTGCGGCTAACATCCCGCAAATGACCGTCCTTGGTATTGCAGGTCCCGGCGACCCGCTGGCCCAGCCGGAGCGTACCCTGGAAACCTTCCGTCAGCTTTCCGAGAAAGCCCCCGACATCAAACTCTGTGTCTCCACCAACGGCCTTAACCTGCCCAACGTGGTGGACCAGATCTGCGAACACAACATCGATCACGTCACCATCACCATCAACTGCGTCGACCCCAAGGTTGGGGCAAAGATCTATCCCTGGATCTTCTGGGAGAACCGTCGCATTCGTGGCGAGAAGGCCGCTGCGATTCTGATCGAACAGCAGCAGAAAGGTCTGGAGATGCTGGTCGAGCGTGGTGTGCTGGTTAAAGTTAACTCGGTGATGATTCCCGGGGTTAACGACGAACATTTGAAAGAGGTCAGCCGCATCGTTAAGGAGAAGGGCGCCTTCCTGCATAACGTGATGCCGCTGATTGCTGAAGAGGAACACGGCACCTACTACGGCATCATGAAGCAGCGTAGTCCGAATGCGAAAGAGTTGCAGGAACTACAGGATGCCTGTGCCGGTGACATGAACATGATGCGCCATTGCCGCCAATGTCGTGCCGATGCAGTCGGTCTGCTGGGTGAAGATCGTGGTGCCGAGTTTACCCTCGACAAGATCGAAAGCATGGAGATCGATTACGACGCCGCCATGGTAAAACGTGCTGCGGTACACGCTGCGATTGAGGAAGAGCTGAAAGCAAAGCAGGATGGCACCGTCGCTA
Source organism: Thiohalomonadaceae bacterium (assembly GCA_050302275.1). GTDB lineage: Bacteria > Pseudomonadota > Gammaproteobacteria > Thiohalomonadales > Thiohalomonadaceae > JAPHTQ01. The sequence goes on from JBNLAT010000029.1 coordinate 8,866, forward strand.
CCGTCTCAATCGATTCCCTGCGCAAGAAAGCTAAAACCGGTCGCCCGGTATTGATGGCCATCGCCACCAAGGGCGGCGGCATTATCAACCAACACTTTGGTCATGCTACCGAGTTCCTGGTCTACGAAGCTTCCGATGACGGTGTGCGTTTTATCGGTCATCGTCGCGCTGATCAATATTGCGTCGGCCAGGACACCTGCAATGAAGATGAGAGCACACTGGATCGGGTCATTGCAGCACTCGAAGGTTGCGAGGTGATGCTAAGCGCACGTATCGGCCTGCCGCCTTACGAAGCGCTGGAAGCTGCAGGTATTCAGCCGATTAGCGAATACGCCATGGAAGAGATCGAAGAGTCGGTTGCCAAGGTTTATCAGGAGATGTTGGAGAGTGGCAAGCTCGACAATATCGTAGACGATGGCGCCAGCGTGGCGTAGGAGGATAGGCGAATGTCACTGAAAATTGTCGAACCCTGCGTCAACTGTTTTGCCTGCCTGGAAGTCTGTCCCAGCGATGCCATCGTTGAAGCCAAACCTCACTTCCTGATCGAAGCAAAAAAAGCACTGAGTGTGAGGGCGACTTTGCCGAGCCGCAGTGCGCCAGTATCTGCCCGATTGAAGAGGCGATTCTTGCTGCGGATGGCACACCAGTGAATCCACTGGGTTCATTGACCAATATTCCTGTGGAAAAATTGAAGCAGTATCAAGCATCCCTGTGAGGTGAGTTATGGCACTGTTTAAAATGATAGTGAAGTGGGCAAGTCGTCAATCAGCACAGCATGCACCGTTTCCTGAGCATGTATGGTCACGCCATAGCGCACTGCTGGTGGCTGCGCGTCAGGTTTCGCATCGGCGCTGAAGTTTATGACTACCATCCTGTTCTACGAAAAACCGGGGTGTATCAACAACACCAAGCAGAAGAAGCTGTTGCAGGAAGCCGGGTATGAGGTGGATGCACGCAATCTGCTAACCGAAGCGTGGAGCAAAGAGAAGCTGGCACCGTATTTTGTCGGCCTGCCGGTAGCGCAGTGGTTCAATCGCGCAGCACCGATGATCACCAGTGGGGAGATCGTGCCTGAGCTGGTGGATGAAGAGGGGGCCTGGGCGCTGTTACTGGAAGAGCCGTTACTGATTCGACGTCCGCTGATCCAGATAGGTAATCATCATCTGGTCGGTTTTGAGGAAGAGAAGGTAAATCAGGTGTTGGCGCTAAATTTTGCTGAGGCAGAACCGGGTGAACTGGAGCGTTGCCCACGCTATATCGGCCACTCATGTGATGATGAGGCGGAGGCATAAAATGAACACCAACGGGAACACAGCCATGCAAACATCCGTACAGGATAAAGATGCTGTTTATGCCTTACTCAGCGAGCGTAGTAATGGCAGCGACCTGGCCGACCTCGTTGCCCGTATGCTTGCATCGCAAGCCGCGGGTCTGGGAGATATGCCGCAACGCCTCGGCCTGACACGGATTCAGTTTGCCCATCTGTTACAGCAGCTCTTTAATCTCGATGAAAGCAGTGACTTCGAGCAGTACGGCGGTGAGCTGGATCTGAGCCGTAGCCCTGAGCATGAAGACCTACGCAATCTTTTCCTTGAGCACACCCTGGAAGGTATGACGCAAGAGACCGCAGAGTGGGTCGCCGATATGCTGGTGGCTGGTTGTATGGGAGGCGATCACCTGTGGCAGGATCTGGGGCTCTGGTCGCGTAAAGACCTGACTGCGTTGATTCGTTCCGCCTTTGCACCGCTGGCTGACAAGAATACCCAGGACATGAAGTGGAAAAAATTCTTCTACAAACAGCTCTGTGTCCGTGAAGGTGTCTATGCCTGTCGCGCCCCTTCATGTCAGGTTTGTGCGGATTACAGCAACTGTTTCGGGCCCGAATAGCCCAAAATGGTTCTCGCACCCTGATACGGTGTTGCATAATGTCCCTGTTCCCAACAAAACGGTAATCAGGGATGCCCAAAGCATACAGCCATATCGTTCTTGCACTACTACTGACAACCTCTGCCCAGTTGTACGCGATCGACACGATCTTTAGTCATCCACAACCTGTCACCATTGCCAACCTGCCAACAGGTTATGGCGGTACTCCCATCAGTACTGAAGAGCCGTTTGTTTCCCGGGATGGTCGTTTCCTGTTCTTTAATAGCGGCGACAAGGAGAATCACAAAGATCTTCATTTCGCTGAATGGAAGCAGGGTGGCTGGCGCTATCGTGGCGAGGTTGACGACAAGGTAAACACGGCGAAAGAGGTAGAGGGTAATCCCAGCATGGATGCTGCCTACAACTTTTTCTACATCGATTCGTCGACCAAGACCATGGTGCGAAAATCCCGTTTCTATCCGATTACTGGAAAGTTGGGTGCCTTACGTGATGAAAAGGGTGTGCCGGAAAGGGATGTGAAACCGTTTAAGCGTTTTAAGGGCAATATGGGTGTTGAGGTCAGTGCCGATGGTAATACGCTCTACTTCTCTCGAGCCACCTGGCAGATGCGCGGTTTCTCACTTGGTCCGTTTGAGGATTCCGACATCCTCTTTAGTCGACGTCAGGACGGTAAATACATTTACGATGAAGTGGAGGCGAAACGGGTGATGCAGTACATCAATACCCCCGATCTGGAATACGCCGCTTCCATTTCTGAAAATGGACTGGAGCTTTTTTTCACTCGTCTATCCATGGCCGATCTGAAAAAAGGTAAGGTGCATTCACAGATCATGCACGCTACGCGTAGCAACACTATGGAAGTCTTTGGTATGCCACAGCCAATTGCAGCAATTGGTAACGATGACTTTGTTGAAGGGCCGAGTATCGGACCTGATGGTAGTGAACTCTATTACCATAAGCGTGTGGGTGAAAAATTCAGGCTCTACAAGGTAACACGACAACCATGAGTGAGATTGAACAGCGAGCCGTTGCAGCCTATCTGGGGCTCGCTGTCGGCGATGCCCTGGGCGCCACTGTGGAATTCATGACGCCGCGTGAAATAGAGCACAAACATGGTGTGCATCGAGAGATTGTCGGTGGCGGTTGGCTGCATCTCAAACCGGGTATGGTCACCGATGACACTACCATGAGTCTGGCACTTGGTGATGCGCTGCTCGAGGCGCAAGGTGTTGATGCGCAGCTAATAGGCAAACATTTCGATCAATGGATGCGCAATAAGCCGGTCGATATCGGCAATACGGTACGTCGCGGCATTCTCAATTTCCGAAACAAGGGTGAACTTAGCGTGCCGCCTAATGAGTACGACGGCGGTAACGGCGCCTGTATGCGTGTTTTACCCGTCGCTATCGCGACTTTGGGACAGGAGGAAGCCGTAGTACGTGCTGCAGTGGAGGCCCAGTCCCACCTAACCCATAACAATCCGCTATCTGATGCCGGGACATGGTGCGTAGTGCAGATGTTACATATGGCCATGCAAGGAGAAAGTATTGCCGCACTGCGTCAGGGACCGGTGGAGGCGCTACTTCAGGCACACCCTGAGTTTGTCTTCCGCCGCAAAAAGCGCACGGAAAATCCCAGTGGCTTTATTGTGCATACCATGCGTGCCGTGTTCGGCGCGCTATTTGATACTGATAACTTCGAAGATTGCCTGATAGATGTGGTGAACCGAGGAGGGGATGCGGATACCACGGGTGCCATCGCTGGAATGATCGCCGGTGCCCTCTATGGCTACGATGCGATTCCAGAGCGCTGGTTGAATAAGTTGGCTGGTGATAGCGAGCGCCTGTGTCGTGAACAGGCGTTGGCTCTGCTGAATCTTTCTATTGCTGCGGCCTGATCCTCTCCGCCAGACCCTCACTATCGAGAATCGTTACCACGCCGCGTTTGGTCTCTACCATTCCCTGAGTAGTAAATCCCTGCATAACCCGTGCGATCACTTCGCGACTGGTGCCAAGATGTCCGGCCAGTTCCTGTTGGGTTTGATGGACCTCACCGGCATCGTTGGCGTGACTGAGTAGAAATGCTGCCAGACGTTGATCCAGGTTGAATGAATGGACCTGTTCCAGCTCATTCATCAGTCGGAATACCAGCGTCGAAAGGGCATGCACCGTCATATTCTGTATCGTTGCTTCAGCTTCGAACAGGCGGCGATAGAGAGGGCCCGGGATCAGGGCAACCTCTGTATCAGCATCGCTCTCAACCCAGGCCGGATAACGTAGATCGTTGAACAGACAGTTAAGCGCCAGTACGCAGGTTTCGCCAGGCCGGATAAAGTAGAGCGTTGCTTCGTTACCTTGGGGGGTATAGGTAAATACACGTAACTGTCCGCGTGTAACCAGATAAGCGCCAGAAACCTGTTGGCCCTTGTGAATGATTTCACCGGCTTTTTTCAGTTCAATTAGCTGGGTGCCTTTCTGCAGAAGTTGCATACCTTGAGGTGAAAGCTTCAGGTAATCATGCAAAATATCCTTGTTGGCCATGCCGCCGTACCCCGCACATACATTAATGCGGTGATTATCCAACGTCTGTAGCATGATATTCAATGTTTGGCTGAAGCCCGTTTTAGCGTGTCACTGCTCAGTGCATTGAGGAAGGCGACGATGTCGTTGACTTCGTCATCGCTTAGTTTGCGCTGGGTATGTTCGTAGAGAACGGGCTCCTGATCGGACCAGCGTAACATGTGACCCGTATAGCTGCGTTGCGCAGCGGACATGATGCGTACCACCTCATCCAGTTTGGTTACCGAACCATTGTGTAACCAGGGGCCAGTGAGCGCGACATTACGTAGTGATGGTACACGCCAGTAGCCACTGCCGCTAAGCCGAGGGGCCGCGCCCTTATCGTCCATCAGGCGATAGCGTAACGTTGCAGGTATGGGTGTTACCGGGAACGGGCGCATCGGTTGGGTTGTGTCGAAAAGACTGGCGGCGCTGAAGTTCGGTCCATAGTGGCAGCTTATGCAGCCAACCGACTGAAACAATCCCATGCCGCGTAGTTGTTGCGTTGTCAGTGCATTGATATCGCCACGAACAAAACGATCATAAGGGGTGTCTGCTGCGATCAGCGTGCGTTCGTAGGCGGCAATCGCCATGGCGATGCGTTCAATGGTGATGGTTTCATCGCCGAAGACCGTGGCAAATGCAATTCGGTAATCTGCCTTGCTGCGAACCTGCTCTTCAACCGCCTGCCAGGATGGCATCCCCATCTCTACGGGATTGATTAGTGGACCTTTGGCCTGCTCTTCCAGGGAGGCGGCACGGCCATCCCAGAACAGACGTGCCTGAAAGGCGGCGTTCCATACTGTCGGCGCATTACGCCCACCTACCTGTCCGTCTATCCCCAGCGAAGTTGCACGACCATCGGCGCCGGCCAGGGATTTTATGCCATGACAGGAAGCGCAGGAGAGTGTGTTATCACGGGAGAGTGACTGGTCAAAAAAGAGTCGTTTTCCCAGTTCCACTTTCTCTGCTGTTGTGGGATTGTCAGCAGGCGCTGGTGCCTGTTGTGGCAGTGTTTGCCAGCGATAGGATTTGTCGGAATAGGGTGTTGCCGGGGTGGTTTGTCGGTCGGATAAGTCCAATAGACGATATTGCGGTGGCTCGGTCCGTGCCGCGGGAATAGTTGTACCATGCGGCAGTGCAACGCGCTCGATAAACGGGTCGATCAGGTACTGTGGATACCACGCCACACCGATGATGATAAGTAATTTCAGGGCAAAGGCGAGCACACCGGAACCAAGTGCGGTCGCCAGCAACAGGCGTTTATGCCCAGCCAGCCGCGCCAGGGGGCCCAGTTCCGTATGTACCATGTAGAGCAGGCCTGAGGTGGCAATCATTATCGCGACAAGGCCAATCATCAGCAGATCAAAAGGAGCGTTATTCATCTCACTAATCGGTCATTATGGAAGTGACGATCAGGAGCGTATCTACCCCGAGATGAGTGTTCTGTAGCAAAGGTTACACAGGGAGTAAGGTGCTGTATCCTTGCCTGCCTTATGCCAAAGCCCCTGAAAACAGCCATTCCTTACCGTGAGCCCGAGCGCCTGTTTGCGCCATTGGCAAATGAGCCGTGGGCGATCTGGCTCGACAGTGGCTGCGGGTCAATGCAGGGACGTTACGACATCATGGTGGCGGAACCATCGGTGACGCTACTGACCCATAGCGATGGTGTGACGCTTATCGAAACAGCGGGTGAACAAAGCCGCAATGATGGCGATCCGTTTACCCTGTTACAGAAGCAATTGGCTCAATGTACTGCAATGCCCATGGATGGAATCCCTTTTGCTGGCGGAGCTGTCGGCTATTTCGGCTATGATCTCTGCCGCCTGATCGAACAGCTACCTAACACCGCTGAAGACGATACCGATTTACCCTATATGGCTGTGGGCATCTACGACTGGGCACTGGTCTGCGATCGGCAGGAGAAACAGTGTTGGTTAGTATCGAACAGAATCGATAGCGATTCGCGTTGGCAGGCATTGGTTGAGCGATTCTCAGCCAATGAGACGAATATCGAATATCCCAGTCTTCAGGCTACCTCGGCTATTAGCTCAAACATGGATCGTGATCGTTACGCGACCGCTTTCCAGAAAGTACAGCACTATCTGGAAGATGGCGACTGCTATCAGATCAATCTCGCTCAACGCTTCAGTGTGTCGGTGGAAGGGAGTTCCTGGGACGGATATTTGAAAATGCGCGAGTTAGGCGGTGGGCCCTTTTCTGCCTGGCTGAATCTGCCGGGGTTTCAGGTGCTGAGCACTTCTCCAGAACGTTTTCTGAAACTCTTCAGCAATCGGGTGGAAAGCAAACCCATTAAAGGCACTCGTCGTCGTCTTGCCGATCCTGAGCAGGATAAACGTTTAGCAGATGAATTACAGAACAGCAGCAAAGACAGAGCAGAGAACCTGATGATTGTCGATCTGCTGCGTAACGATTTAGGTAAAAGCTGTCGCGTCGGTTCGGTTAAAGTGCCTGAGCTGTTTACGCTGGAGAGCCACACAACAGTTCACCATCTGGTCAGTACCGTTATCGGCGAACTGGATGAATGTAAGGATGCCCTGGATCTGTTGAAAGGTTGCTTCCCTGGCGGTTCGATTACTGGCGCGCCGAAACTGCGGGCTATGGAGATTATCGAAGAGTTGGAGCCACATCGTCGCGGTGTTTACTGTGGAGCGATCGGTTATATCGGTTTTGACGGCAACATGGATTGCAATATCGCTATTCGTACCGCGGTTCACAAAGCGGGCAACCTCTATTACTCAGCGGGTGGTGGCATTGTGCGCGATTCTGACTGCGAACAGGAGTATCAAGAGAGCCTGGATAAGGCGGCAGTATTTTTCGCCTGTTTCGAAAAGCAGTAACCAAAGCAATTCTGAGATGGGTTCTAGCTGCTAGAAGCCATTTCAAAATAGGGGATCGTGCTCGGAGACACGGCGCAAAGTCTGCGAGGAGTGGAGTTTACAGATAGTAAATGAGCACCGCAGCAGGCTTTGCAACACAGGATCAGAGTGCGAGAACCATTTTGAAAGGATTCTAGTCCCAGGCGGATGAGTTAACGCTATACCCCCCCAAAATGCTCACATAACTTGCCCGCTCATACGCAGCCGGATCGCTGATCTGGCTATGGGATAGCGCGCCTTTAATTTGATCGATACTGTCGTAGGGACTTTCTTCCAGCCACTTTTCCACACCCTGGCGAACACGGCGTAATTGATTCGGTCCATGCAGTAGCAACGTGCTACAGAGATGTGTGATGTCAGCGCCAGCGAGTAGCATTTTGACTGCATCTTCAGCGGTGTGAATACCACCGGTTGCTGCAAGGGAGAGATGTGTACGGCCATGTAGTATGCCTAACCATCGCATCGCTAACAGGGAATCATGCGGTTTAGACAGGTGCAGGGTCGGGGCGACACGCAGGGTATCGATGTCGATATCCGGCTGATAGAAGCGGTTGAACAGAGAGACGCCGTTGGCCCCAGCCTCTTCCAGCTGGCGGACAAAATTCCCCAATGCACTGAAGAACGGAGAAAGTTTTACCGTGATAGGAATGGAGACCTTGGCGCGCAGCTGTTTCAGTAGAGTGGTGTAGCAAAGCTCCATGTCTTCACTATTTACGCCCGGTTCGGCGGCGACGCGGTAGACGTTCAACTCAATCGCATCGGCCCCGGCCTCCTGCAGTTGTTTACCTTGTTCTACCCAACCGTTGAGCGAGGTGCCGTTAAGACTGGCAATCACCGGAATCGATAATGCATGTTTAAGACGCTGGATCTGTTCCAGGTAGTTGTTCAATGCGTCACCCGAGTCGGCATGCACCGGCAGGAAGCTGTCGGCTTCGCTGTGTCCCAGCTGTTGATCGTTAAGAAAGGGGCTCTCTTCGCCGCGTAACTCCTCTTCGAAAAGGGAGTACATCACCAATGCCGAGGCACCGGCATCTTCCAGTCGACGTGCCGTGTCGAGACTACGGCTCAGCGGCGAGGCCGAGGGGACGAAGGGGTTTTCCAGTTCCAGTCCGAGATAACGGGTACTCAAGTCCACAGCGATTACTCCTTATCCCCGGTATCGGGCTTTTCGTAGTTCATGGCAGCCAGTTGTTCGTAGTGGTGATAGCGCGATAACGCCTCAACCTGCGAGTCGTGCAGGAACTGTTCAGCATTATCAGGGTGGCTGCGCCACAGCATGTTGAAGCGGGTCTCACTGGTGACGAAATCCCGATAACCGATGGACGGTTTTTTCGAATCGAGTTGCAGCGGGTTTTCGCCGTTGTCGAGACGTCGTGGATCGTAACGCAGCAACGGCCAGTGACCGCTGCGCAACGCCAGGTCCTGCATCTCATGGTTATGCAACATGTCGTTGCCCCAGGCGATGCATGGTGCATAGGCAATGATGATCGAGGTCCCTTCGTAGGACTCCGCTTCGAGAAACGCTTTTAGCGTCTGGATATCCTTGCCTGCGTAAGCCACCTGGGCGACATAGACGTTTTCGTAACTCATGGCGATCATCGCCAGATCTTTTTTCGCTGTCGCTTTGCCGCCTGCAGAGAACTTGGCCACCGCGCCACGTGGTGTCGCTTTGGAGGTTTGACCGCCGGTATTGGAATAGACCTCAGTGTCGAGCACCAGAATGTTGACGTTACGTCCCGAGGCCAGCACATGATCCAGGCCACCGAAACCGATGTCGTAGGCCCAGCCGTCACCACCGACGATCCAGACACTCTTCTTCACCAGATTGTCGGCAACGCTTTCCAGCATACGTGCTTCAGGTTTCTTGACCCGTTTCAGTTTGTTTAGCAGTTCTGCAACACGTTCGCGCTGGTCATGGATGCCGGCTTCATCGTTCTGCTCAGCATTGAGCAGTTCTTCGACCTTGTCGGTACCCAGTTCGTTACGCAGTGCCAGTAACAGTTCTCGGGCCAACTCCGCCTGCTTGTCGATGGAGACGCGCATGCCCAGACCGAACTCGGCGTTGTCTTCGAACAGGGAGTTGTTCCAGGCCGGGCCACGACCATCGGGATTTTTTGCCCACGGCGTGGTCGGCAGGTTGCCACCATAAATAGAGGAACAGCCCGTTGCGTTGGCGATGACCATGCGATCGCCGAAGAGCTGACTGGCCAGTTTAAGATAGGGTGTTTCACCGCAGCCGGAACAGGCACCGGAAAACTCAAACAGCGGCTGAGTGATCATCGCTTCCTTGATCACACTGGTGCGCAGCTTACGCCGATCATACTCGGGCAGATCAAGGAAGAACTCCCAGTTTTCCCGCTCCTGCTCACGCAGCGGCGGTTGCGGCACCATGTTGAGGGCGCGACGTCCGGGATTCTGTTTGTCTTTCACCGGGCAGATATCGACGCACAGTGCGCAGCCAGTACAGTCCTCCGGCGCGACCTGATAGCTGATGTGCCAACCTTCTGGAAATTCCTTACCTTTAACTGGTACATGTTTGAAAGTCTTCGGTGCCTTTTTCGCCAGCGCCGGGTCGAACACCTTGCTGCGGATAACACCGTGCGGACAGACGAAGGGACATTTGCCGCAGTGGATGCAGAGCTCTTCATCCCACTCCGGGATCTCCAGGGCGATGTTGCGCTTTTCCCACTGGGTAGTGGCGCTGGGGTAGGTGCCGTCGAAGGGTAGCGCACTGACCGGCAACGCATCGCCATGTCCGGCAATGATCTCGGCGGTAACCTTTTGTACAAAGTCCGGCGCATTGGCAGGAACCACCGGCGGACGTTCGAAGGTACTGTCGGCTTTGGTGGGAACTTCCACCTGATGCAGGTTGGCCACTGAGGCGTCGATAGCGCGGAAGTTCATTTCCACCAGCTTCTTGCCTTTCTTACCGTAGGTTTTGTCCACCGCCTCCTTGATCGCACGCAGCGCCTCTGCCTGGGGCAGGATGTCGGAGATGGCGAAGAAGCAGGTCTGCATGATGGTGTTGATGCGCATACCCATGCCGCTCTCTTCGGCCACCTTGTAGGCATCGATCACATAGAAGCGCAGTTTCTTGTCGATAATCTGCTGCTGCATCTTGCGCGGCAGGGTGTCCCATACCTTGTCCGGTGAGGCGGTGGTATTGAGCAGGAAGACGCCGTTCTCTGATGCCTTGTCGAGCATGTCGTAACGCTCGAGGAACACACTCTGGTGACAACCGACGAAATGCGCCTCGTCGTCACCAATAAGATAGGTGGAGTGGATCGGTTCGGGGCCGAAGCGCAGGTGCGAAACGGTGATCGCGCCGGACTTCTTCGAGTCGTAAACGAAATAGCCCTGGGCATGTAGTTCAGTGCACTCACCGATGATCTTGATCGAGTTTTTATTGGCGCTCACCGTGCCGTCGGAACCAAGGCCGTAGAAGAGGGCGCTGACCGCCTTCTTCGAGGCATCGGTGCGGAAACTGGCATCCCACTCCAAACTGGTGTGGCTGACATCGTCGTGAATGCCGATAGTGAAGTTATTCTTCGGTTTCTCTGCGCTCAGTTCATCGAACACCGCCTTGACCATCCCCGGGGTGAACTCTTTGGAAGAGAGGCCGTAGCGACCGCCGATGATGCGCGGCATGGCTTTGAACGGTGCGCTGCCATCGGCAAGAGTCTGCGCAGCAGCAGCCAGTACATCTTTGTACAGCGGTTCGCCATCGCTACCCGGTTCCTTGGTGCGATCCAGTACCGCGATGGATTGCACCGTGGCGGGCAGAGCAGCGATAAACAGTGCTGAATCGAGGGGACGATAGAGACGCACCTTGAGCAGGCCAATCTTCTCGCCTTGGGCAAGTAGATGATCGACGGTCTCCTGTGCCGTTTCGGCACCCGAACCCATCAGGATGATTACTCGCTCGGCATCCTTGGCGCCGTGGTATTCGTAGAGACGATATTGCCTGCCGGTTAGCTTGGCGAAGCGGTCCATACAGCTCTGTACGATACCCGGCATTGCTGAATAGAAAGGATTGACGCTCTCGCGACCCTGGAAGTAGACATCCGGGTTTTGCGAGGTGCCGCGGATCACCGGGTGTTCCGGATTAAGGGCGCGTTGCCTATGTGCGGCGACCAGCTCGTCATCGATCATGGCGCGGATGATTTTGCTGTCGACCTCTTCGATCTTGGCGATCTCGTGGGAGGTGCGGAAACCGTCGAAGAAGTGCAGCACCGGTACCCGGCCTTCCAGTGTGGCGGCCTGGGCGATTAGTGCCATGTCCATCACCTCCTGCACGGAGTTGGAGGCCAGCATGGCAAAGCCGGTCATGCGTGCGGACATCACGTCGCTGTGATCGCAGAAGATGGAGAGCGCCTGCGCCGCCAGGGAACGAGCAGCGATGTGGAATACGGTAGGACTCAATTCGCCAGCGATCTTATACATATTGGGCAGCATCAGCAGCAGCCCCTGGGAAGCGGTGAAGGTAGTGGTCAGGGCACCGGTCTGCAGTGCGCCATGAATCGCACCCGCTGCGCCGCCTTCGCTCTGTAGCTCAACCACCTGCGGCACCGAGCCCCAGATATTGGCCTTGCCCTGAGCCGACCAGGCATCGGCGAATTCACCCATCGGCGAGGCGGGGGTGATGGGATAAATGGCAACGACTTCGTTGGTGAGATGGGCAATATGGGCGGCGGCTTCGTTGCCATCCAGTGTAATCGTGCGGCTTGTCATGCGTGCTCCCTTGATACAAACCTGGAAGTAATTATTTCTCCACTCACCATAGCCCGGCTCTATGGAAATAGCCACCATGCCCGGGTGTGATAGGATGCGGACAACTGAACCACAGGATGTCTGTTCTTGAACCTGATCTTTTTCGCTATCGTCTTTATCGCCTTTGCCGTTGCCGCCTGGAAACAGCTAGCGGGAACCACAGGCGACATCTCACCGATGGATGCACTCTCCATGGCGATGGTGGAATCAGCTTCGGGTGCAGTGACGCTGGCTATTGGTCTGGTGGGCGTGATGACGTTGTTCCTGGGCCTGATGAAAGTGGCGGAAGAGGGTGGGATGCTTACCATCCTGGCGCGACTGATCCGGCCGCTAATGGTACGCCTGTTCCCCGAAGTCCCCGCAGAACATCCGGCGATGGGGGCGATGATCCTCAACATTTCCGCCAATGCCCTTGGCCTGGGCAACGCCGCCACCCCCTTCGGCATTCGCGCCATGCAGGAGCTGGATAAGCTCAACCTCCATAAAGGCACTGCCAGTAACGCGATGGTGCTGTTTCTGGCGATTAACACCTCCAGCGTCACCCTGTTACCGACTGGGATGATCGCCCTGCGGGCCTCGGCAGGTTCAGCCGATCCGGCGGGTATCCTGCCTACCACTCTGTTCGCTACCGCCTGTTCCACTCTGGTGGCGATTGCCGCGGCCTTTTTCTATCGCCGTTTCTTTCCTCTTGGGAACGCCCACGGTGAGATCACCACGGCTGACGAGAACAGCGATATTGAAACCCATGAAGGGTACCCAGTCTGGGTTTCCTTCCTGGCACTGGGTCTCCTCGTCGCACTGGTCCCCGTAACCCTGCTTTACGGCAAGGCGATAGCGCCATGGATTCTGCCCGGATTGATGCTTGGTTTCCTCAGCTTCGGCCTGTGGCGCAAGGTGGCGATCTACGAAACCTTCGTCGAAGGGGCGAAGGAGGGCTTCCAGGTGGCGATCCGTATCATTCCCTATCTGGTCGCCATCCTCGTCGCAGTGGGCATGTTCCGCGCCAGTGGGGCGCTGGATATCATGGTACACGCCATCGGCAGCCTTACCGCACCGCTCGGCATGCCTGCCGAGGCGTTGCCCATGGCTCTGCTGCGACCGCTATCAGGGTCGGGGGCATACGGTGTCGCCGCCTCAATTATCAATGACCCCAATATCGGCCCAGACAGTTACACTGGATACCTTGTCTCTACCCTGCAGGGTTCGACCGAAACCACCTTCTATGTCATCGCCGTCTACTTTGGCGCGGTACAGATCAAACGCCTGCGCCACGCCCTGTGGACCGCACTGACCGCCGATCTGGTGGCTGTTATCGCCGCAGTGATTGCAGTTACCTTGCTGTTCCAGTTCCGCGCATGAATCAAAATGTCAGCGTTATCGCCCTCGATCCGCAACGTGAGGAAGATGCCAGGGCCCTTGCTGAACGTTGGGGGCTGACATACGGCGAAGCGCAGTTCCAACTCCAGCTCACCAGCGAGCAGTTGGAATTGATCAATAGAGAAGAACCGAAAACCGGTGCCGTGTTTGTCGATTTTGTCGGTGGTGCTGTCGGCCATCGCCGCCGTTTCGGCGGTGGGAGAGGGCAGCCCATTGCCAAGGCCGTCGGTCTGAAAGGTGGCGCCAATCCTGAGGTGGTTGATGCCACGGGCGGACTGGGGCGTGATGCCTTTGTTATTGCCTCGCTCGGTTGCAAGGTCACCCTGGTTGAGCGCTCTCCCATCGTCGCAGCTCTGTTGGAAGACGGCCTTAATCGGGCAAAACAGGATGAAGAGGTTGGCCCATGGATCGACGAACGTTTACGATTGGTTCACGCCGACGCCATTGAGTGGATGAACGCGCTGAAGGAAGAAGCATTTCCTGAAGTGGTCTACCTTGATCCTATGTTTCCGCACCGCACGAAAAGCGCACTGGTAAAGAAAGAGATGCGCCTTCTACAACAACTTCTTGGTGTCGATCCCGATGCGGATAGTTTGCTGCCTGCGGCGTTACGTATCGCGAGAAAACGGGTGGTGGTTAAGCGGCCAGATGACGCGCCCTATCTGGGTGAACGGGAGCCGACCATGAGTATCACGAGCAAGAAACACCGGTTTGATGTCTATGTGCGAGCAGCAGTAAGAATTATCTGATCATGCTAATTAGTCATGATGATGTGCTGACTCTTGCGGCACCTGGAGTGATTTGTATGCGAAGACCGTCTTCCATTCCGTGGCAATCAAACAAAGCCGGTCAGCGGAATACAGAAAAGGGAAGTGCAACCCGTCAATCAATAAGTATGCAAAACATATGCAGTTGTTGGCGAATTTTTCTTTGTAATTGAATTTTGTTAATAATTTAAGCTGTTCTCCTGCTCGGTAATCCTCAATATCTAGATATTTCACACCAAACCTGTCAATTCTGACAGGTGTTATCACATATCCGAAAATGTACGATCTTGAGTACCAAAATATCGTACACAGGATTACCACTCATGAGTGCCTATCACTTTTCTAGCATTATCCATCGTTCTGTTTTGGCGGCCTTTTTTATGCTGCTATCAACTTCTCTTATTTCATGTGGTGGAGGATCAAGTAGTAGTTCAAGTAGCGATCCAATGGATACTGGTGCTGTCACCTATTCCATTGGTGGGTCATTATCAGGCTTGATAGGCACAATTGTGTTGCAGAACAATGGTGGTGACAACCTTACACTTAATACCAATGGGAGCTTTATCTTCGGTACAGAGATTGAAGGTGGGCAAAGTTACAATGTCACGATTGCTAGTCAGCCTGTCGGTCAGGTTTGCAGCGTAAATAATGCAAGTGGAAATGTGTCAGCAGATGTGTCAAATGTGGGCGTTACTTGCGTTACGAATAACTACACGATTAGCGGCACTGTGACAGGTCTGATTGGTTCTGTTGTGCTGGAAAATAATGGCACAGACAGCGTGACAGTTACTTCAGATGGGTCTTTCACTTTTAGTGCCGAGGTCGCGCACGGAGATACATATGATATTACTGTAACCACTCAGCCATCAGGGTTGGTTTGTAGTGTGAGTAATGGTCAAGGTGTAGCTAGTAATGATGTTACAAACGTTAGTGTGGTATGTGCGGTTGCACGCACTATTGGCGGTACAGTTTCCAATCTGACGGGTACGTTGGTGTTGCAGAATAATGGTGTAGATGATCTGGCTATCAGTGCTGATGGCGGATTTATATTCAGTAGTCCAATTGCTGATGGAACTGATTACAATGTCACTGTGGCGACCCAACCCACAGGTCAAACCTGTGCAATGAGTAATGGTAGTGGTACGGCCACAGCTGATGTGTCGAATATATCAATTCTCTGCACTATCAATACTTACACAATTAGTGGTCGGGTATCAGGTCTTACAAGTGGTCAATTAGTACTCCTGAATAATGGTGGGGATACACTCACGACTACAGTGAATGGTAATTTCACTTTTGCGACCAAGCTTGTTCATGGCAGTACCTATGACGTAACCATTAGTAGCCAGCCATCGGGCCCGGCTTGTAGTGTGAATGGCGGTAGTGGTATAGCTACAAACAATGTTTCTGATGTACAGGTTGTTTGTCTTACCACCTTGACTAAGCAAAGTAGCTATGGGCGTGGTCTAGAGCTTGACCTGGCTGTTGGAGGAAATTATGCCTATGTTGCTGCGGGTAGTGGGCTGGATATTCTGGATATAACCAGCCCAACCAACGCTATTCCTGTGAGCTTCTTCCCTACGGAGGGGAAGGTTTTGAACGTTGCTGTAAGCGGTAATTATGCTTACGTGGCAGATGCTACTGGTGGATTAAAAATAGTAGATGTGAGTAATCCGGCTGTGCCCAGCCTGGCAGGGGCGCTGGGTGCGGTTAACGTTAGTAAGATCGCAATAAGTGGTAATTATGCCTACTTGGGTACTTCGAATGACGTTTTGCAGATAGTTGATATAAGTAATCCCGCATCTCCAAGTATTGTTGGTGCTGTCAGTGGTTGTGTGACGTATGATGTAGTGGTTAGTGGAAACTATGCATACATTGCTTCATATAACGACGGTTTAAATGTAATTGATGTTAGCAATCCTGCCGCTCCCATGA
Organism: Thiohalomonadaceae bacterium; assembly: GCA_050302275.1. GTDB lineage: Bacteria > Pseudomonadota > Gammaproteobacteria > Thiohalomonadales > Thiohalomonadaceae > JAPHTQ01. The sequence continues at coordinate 25,060 of JBNLAT010000029.1, forward strand.
TTGTTGGAAACCTTCCTACCGTATCGTATACAAAAAATGTCTCGGTTAGTGGTAGTTATGCTTACATTGGGGACGGCTTGTCATTGAAGGTTGTAGATATCAGTAACCCTGCGCTGCCTACGTTGCTAGGTAGTATCAGTATGCCAAGTCCTTCTTATGATATCGCAGTTAGTGGTAACTATGCGTATGTGGCATTGTATTCGTATGGTCTATATGTTTTCGATATTAGCATCCCAACTGCTCCCGCCTCGGTTAGCACTTATCATGTGTCCAATACGATTTATACGGGGGTTGCAATTAGTGGTAATTATGCTTGCCTGGCTGACGGTAGTGCTGGTGGTTTCAACGTTGTTGATGTTTTCGATCCTGCAACCCCAACGTTAGTATCAAGTGTGGCTGCGTATGCAGGGCGCGTCCTTGATGTGAAATCCAATGGTGGCTATCTGTTTGTGGCGGATAATCATAACGGGGTTGAAGTGATCGATGTGAGTAACCCAATAGCACCAGCTGGGATAGCTCGTCTTGACGGCGCATATTGGGCATATGGTTTGCAACCGCATAACAACTATGCGTATGTCGCAGCAAATGCCATGGGGCTTCGAGTAATTGACATAACTGACCCACTTTCATCTAATGTTGTGAGTACAGTTAATGGTACTATCATGTATCCGGTTGATGTGGTTGTTAATGGTAACTATCTTTACGCAGCACTGAAATCGTATCCTGATGCTTTTGGCGTCTTCGATATTAGTAATCCAGCTTCACCTGTTGCTGTTAGTAAAGTAGCATTATCTGGGACTCGTTCAGGTGTCGGTGTTGCTGCCAGTGGCAACTATGCATTTGTAGCAGAAGGTGTTTATGGTCTGTCAATTGTTGATGCCAGTGATCCGTTGAACCCAACGATGGTTGCTAATCTTGATCCAGGATCTGTTGCTGATGTTGAAATAAGCGGTAGCTATGCGTATTTGGCAACGGGATTAGGTTTGGAAGTGTATGATATCAGTGACCCGGTGTCTCCCAGCTTTATCGGTAGTCTTGATACAGCTGGGTATGCCAAAAAGATAGTGATTAATGGTAATTACGCCTATGTGGCAGATCTGTCTGCCGGTCTGGCAGTGATTGATATTAGTCTTCCATCCTTACCCGTACTGGTTGCTGTTTATCAAGGTGTCTATGAATCAGCAAATGCAGTTGCGGTTGACAATAATGCAATATATTTAGCTGAAGAGGGGTTTGGGGTAGAAATACTGCAAGCCTATCCATAGTAATAAGCTAGGGTCATTGTTGCGCGAGGGATGCGTAAGGACCGTAGACCTCAACACGAATCATGATGTTAAGTCTGATTTTAAGAATTAAACGAAAAGGGGACGGAGGGATTAAAATTTAATCACTCCGTCCTACCATTTCGCATCAAACATCCTCGTCTTTGTAATACTCAACCAACGCATCATCCACAAACCCATCCAGACTGATCTCCAGCGCCTCATGGGCATGGACGCATAGTTTGACGCGTTTATCAGTAAGCCGGAGTACGCCTACCTGAATTTGTTCAAACAGGATTTCGCCGATCGGTGTATCGGGATCGATATCTTCACCAAGCGAGATAGTGAAGGTTTCGTTGAGTTTACGGCGGAAGACCAGAATCTCTTCTGGCGGGAATGAGAAGACGTCCATGATGAAACTCCTTGCGATAAGGAAACAGCCGCAAAATTTCGGGTATGCGACTTGCCCGCTCGTAAGAGTTTCTACGCTCCTGACGGCATTCTATGCTGCCAGGAGATACCATGCAATGGCAGGGAATTTGCCTTATTGCAGCGTAACTCGTGCCGCATTCGAAAGCTCGGAGAGTGCATTATTCCCGTCAACGCTACGCACGGCGATATAGACCATTCCTGTATTAATAGATTGCACAGCCTGCGACCATGAGTCCGAGAGCGGAGTCTGGGCAGTAACGAGCAATGGTAATACCTGATCATTGCTAAAATTTGCTGTCGGTGAGATGTAGACCACGTAGTTGGTCGCGTTGTCTGAGAGTTGCAACATTGGCGCCGTGTTGCGCAGTACGACATCGCCGGTTAATGGTGCTGTCAGCAGTACCCCTGGTTTGCTCGCAGTGATGCCGCCATTCTGGTTCAGTTGTTGCAGGGTTGTCGCCAGTAATTCTTCGGTCTGTACGATGCGATCAGCCATCACGCCAATTTTGTCTTCGGTGATCAGAATTCGGTCTGCCATGGTGCCGATATCCGTGGAGAGGCTCAGCATAGTGTTTGTGAGGACGAGGAGGTTGGGATCGACTGTGCAGCTTCCAAAGAGTTCGGCACGGGCGGGGAGTGGCTGTATGGTCAGTAGCAGGATCGCAAAAGCGAGAATTTTGAGGTTGATGTGACCTTGACTCTTCATGTTGGCTCCTTGGTACATAGCTTGAGTATTAGTGAAAGCTAATATACCAGTATGCCAGAACATTTGTACGGCGATAAATAGCCGAGATAATTGAGTCAGCCAAAAGGTGTATTTTGTAAAATTAATATAAATTTAAGGTAATTGTTGTCTTATTCACATTAAATATGAGGAGGAGTTCGCAGTAAAACCCGGTAAAGAGGTACTCGCTGCGAAAAAATGGACCTAAAAATAATAAAACGGAGGCATGGCAAATATGGAAGGGAAACATTTATATCACGGTAGTCACGCTGAACTTCTACGAGAGATAGAAGAGGTAAAGGCAGTTGTGCATTCACCAGAACCCCTGCATGAAGACCCTCTTGAAGACGTAGCAATTCGCGGGATATGGAGTGCGCTACTTGAACCCCTGCAGTTGCAGCTTGAGCAGATGAATCGTCTCGCTGGCTAGGCGTACTTACCTGGGTTGTCAGTCTGTTTTTCGTATCAGACGGCGCGAGACGAAGAGCGTCGCGGCACTCGCTGCAACCATCATCAGCAGTATAACCGGCCAGATTGTTGGCAGGATTTCCCACCCCAACGCAACAACCATCCACTCGCTGTTTCCCGAGGATGAGGACAGCGCATACTGTTCCAGCATGTAGTCGCTATAGAACAGCAGTAGTGCCAACAGCGCCGCATAGATTCCCACACACATTTCTATTATCTCCTCTTGAACTAGGCCTATACGGTACCAAATATGTGCAAAATTGCACCAACTGGGGGCAATTTCTTCTGTCAACCAGGGGCCAATCTGGTCCGTCCTTACAAAATTCCGGGTTGCTCTCTTTTCTTAAATGGATGATGTATTCTCTGTCGTGCGGGGGATAACCACTACTGCGTAATGAGGTGTAATCCAGATGTACGAGAAGAGTATTGAGCTGTTGAACAAGGCGGTGGCGGACGAGCTTTCTGCGGTCCACCAGTATATGTATTTCCATTTTCACTGTGACGATCAGGGCATCGAGCTGCTTTCCGCCCTGTTTAAGCGCACCGCCATCGAAGAGATGATGCACATCGAACGTCTGGCCGATCGCATCCTGTTCCTCAAGGGCGATGTTGTGATGCAGGCAGCCGAAGAGGTTCAGCCTATTCAGGATGTCATGGCGATGCTGGAGTGGGCCGATCAGTCCGAGCAGGACGCGATCAAGATGTATAACGAATTCGCTATCGAATGCTCAAAACACGCCGACTCCTCGACCAAAAAGCTGTTTGAGGATCTGGTTATGGACGAAGAGCGTCATTACGGACAGTTCGACGACGAGCGTGAAAACGTCAAACGTTATGGCGCCAGCTATCTGGCACAGCAGGCAATGGAGCGCAGCAAGGCGTCTTCAGCTGCTGGTCCCCAGGGCGGTAACGGCGGCGCCGCATAAAAATATGGGAGGAGTGACTCTTCTCGCTTCTCCCATGTTATCTTTCCGCTTCAGCCGAGCGAAACTCATCGATAGAGTCGGGACAAAAGGATTATGCAAATAAGAAAAATGGTTATTTCATTTTTTGTCGGTCTGATGCTTGTTGGGTGCACACCATTAGCAACTGTGAAACCAGAGCCGCACTCCATACATAACTCACTTGAACCCGGTGACCGCGTTTATGTGCTTATGAAAAACGACAAAGAACATAAATGGTTCACAGTTAACGAACTGGGGGAGCACTCGATAACACTGGATTATAGGGAATATGACTATAATTCTATTCAGGAAATTGGCAAATATGACGAATCTGCTGATTCGACTTATCCTTTGATTGTTATCACGACACTTCTTGTTGCATTGCCACCCTATATTTTTTAATAGCGTTTCTTTCCGTTTCAGTCTTTCCTCGCTGTTGGGCAAACATGCAATGACGCATCAATGCTCGTATCCAATCCCAGTTCCTTCATCTCATGCTCACTGAATACCCGTGAACGGGTATGGAAGACTTTTCCCAGTGACCCCTCCAGGGAAAACGTACTGCCGTCACCATCGATGACATCGATAATGAGTTGGGTATGTTTCCAGTACATGTACTGGGATTTGCTCATGTAGAACGGGCAACCACCAATGCTGCCAAGATATTCGTCGTTGTCGCCGATGGTCAGTTCGTTAGGCAGGAAGCAGTTTGCGGCACTGTTTTCGCAGCATCCTCCTGACTGGTGAAAAAGCAGGTCGTTGCCGTATTTCTGCTTCAGCACTTCAATCAGTTCCAGCGCAGCTTCAGTGGCTTTGACTTTATCGACCATCGTTGACTCCTTGAAAAAGCGGGGCGGTTTCCCGCCCCGTAAAGCACTGTGACAGATAGAAGCGGTCTCCAAAAATTGGATTCGTGCACTGAGACAAGGCGCAAAACCTGCGAGGAGCGCAGTTTACCGGTAGTAAATGAGCACCGGAGCAGGCTTTGCAACACAGTATCAGGGTGTGAAGACCTTTTTGGGATTGCTTCTAGAAGAAGCCGAGCTTCTCCTCGCTATAACTGACCAGCAGGTTCTTGGTCTGCTGATAGTGATCCAGCATCATCTTGTGGGTTTCACGACCGATACCTGACTCTTTGTAACCACCGAAGGCGGCGTGTGCCGGGTAGGCGTGATAGCAGTTGGTCCAGACACGACCAGCCTTAATGCCTCGACCCATGCGGTAGGCGCGATTACCGTTGCGGGTCCAGACACCGGCACCGAGACCGTAGAGGGTGTCGTTGGCGATCTCCAGTGCTTCCGCTTCGTCTTTGAAGGTGGTGACCGCCAGTACCGGGCCGAAGATCTCCTCCTGGAAGATGCGCATTTTGTTGTGGCCCTTGAACAGGGTCGGCTTCACATAGAATCCGCCTTCCACATCGCCGCCAAGGTGGGCCTGCTCGCCACCGATCAAACACTCGGCACCTTCTTCCTTGCCCAGTTCAATGTAGGAGAGGATCTTGGTCAGCTGTTCCTGCGATGCCTGGGCACCCATCATGGTGTCGGTATCGAGCGGGCTGCCCTGCTTGATGGCTTCGACGCGTTTGAGCACACGTTCCATGAACTTGTCGTAGATCGATTCCTGGATTAGGGCGCGGCTTGGGCAGGTACAGACTTCACCCTGGTTAAAGGCGAACAGCACCAGACCTTCGATCGCCTTGTCGAGGAAACCATCATCCTTATCCATCACGTCTTCGAAGAAGATGTTGGGGGACTTGCCACCCAGTTCCAGCGTGGCAGGGATCAGGTTGTTCGCCGCGGCCTGGGCGATAACGCGACCGACGCTGGTGGAACCGGTGAAGGCGATCTTGGAGATGCGTTTGCTGCTGGCCAACGGCATACCGGCCTCGCGACCGAAACCGTTGACCACATTCAGTACTCCGGGCGGCAACAGATCGGCAATCAGCTCGACCAGAATCATGATACTGATCGGGGTGGCGTTGGCAGGTTTCAGTACCACACAGTTACCTGCACCGATAGCGGGGGCCAGTTTCCACGCCGCCATCAGGATCGGGAAGTTCCAGGGGATGATCTGTCCGACCACGCCCAACGGTTCATGGATGTGGTAAGCCATACTGGTTTCATCCAGCTCACTGATACCACCTTCCTGCGCGCGCAGGGCACCGGCGAAATAGCGGAAGTGGTCGATGGTAAGCGGGATGTCTGCTGCCAGGGTTTCACGGATCGGTTTGCCGTTATCGACGCTCTCGGCGTAGGCCAGGATTTCCAGATTCTCTTCCAGGCGGTCGGCGATCTTGAGCAGAATGTTGGAACGGTCGGTGGGCGAGGTTTTGCCCCAGGCATCGGCGGCGGCGTGCGCGGCATCCAGCGCCAACTCGATATCCTCTGCGCCGGAGCGGGCGGTTTTGGTGTAGACCTGTCCGTTGACGGGGGTGATGACATCAAAGTATTCGCCTTTCAACGGCGCGACCCATTTGCCACCGATGAAATTGTCGTAGTGATCTTTGTACTGAATTTTGGCGTCGGCTGAGCCGGGTGCTCCATAAATCATTTTGTTTATCTCCTCTTCTTTTGGTGGTTTTACCTTTCGGCCCGGTCATGCGGTGCCGTGGCAGGGACATCTCAAGTAACGTGCCAAAACGAAGGGGAAAGATAATCGTTTGATTTTTAGAGGAATTATTGCTGTGACGCGCAAAGCTGGCACATCATGCAACGTTCCAGTATTTACCACCTGTCTCAAAATGTGACAGTCAGTAGGGGATTGCAGTGGATCAGTTGCGCTTGAGGTCTATCTATTTATACTGACCGAAAACAGGCGATTCCCCTTGCCGAGGAGTGCCGTATGAGCACCACACTAGCCACGGCGGATCTACGCAAAGCACGCATGCACCTGCTGGAGCATGGCGACTGTCCGACCGATATCATTGATGAGCGCATTGCCCGTTCGTGGCAACGCAGTCTGGCCGCGGGACTTTCACCGGTCGGCAGACTTTCCGATTCCGAACACCTCACCGGCAACAGCCTGCGCCAGGTACTCGCGCGCAACCATGACCTGTTGGCCCATTCCCGTCCGGTGATGGAATACCTCTACGAACAGATGCGCCACAGTCACAGCATGATTATCCTGGCTGACCGACGCGCCACCCTGATGCAGACCATGGGCGATGTCGACTTTCTCACCAAGGCGGAACGTGTGGCGCTTTCCGTGGGCGCTTCCTGGCAGGAAAAATATCGCGGTACCAATGCCATCGGTACCGCACTGGAGGAGGCGAACAGCGTTGAGATCAATGGCGAGGAGCACTTCCTCAATCGCAACGGATTCCTTACCTGTGCTGCTGCGCCGATTATGGCAGCGGACGGCACCTTGCTGGGCGTCATTGATGTCTCAGGTGACAACCGTCGTCGCCATCCGCATACACTTGGACTGGTCGGCATGGCCGCCAGGATGATCGAAAACCGCCTGGTGCTGGCCGATCGTCACCACTCAATCCTCCTGCGCCTGCATGCCTACCCGGAAGGAATCGGTACCGTCGCCGAGGGAATTATTACCCTGTCTGAAGAGGGGCGAATTGTCGGTGCCAACCGTACCGCGCTTTCCATGTTGCGACTAACCGCACTCGATCTGGGTGTCATACCGCTAAATCGGGTTATCGATGCACGACTCGAAGAACTGTTATCGCACTACAAACATCGCCCGGAACGGGCCACACAAATCCACCTTCGTGATGGCAGTGCGCTCTATGCGAAAGTGCATGTCGAACAGTCGATTCTGACACCATCCATAACAAGCTCGTCTCCGGCAAAAACTCGTGATGCGCTGGCGGCACTGGATAGTGGCGATCCGGCCTGGCATGCTGCAGCGGAGAAGACGCGACGAATTCTGGACAAACCGATCCCGTTGCTGATTCATGGCGAATCGGGTGTCGGCAAAGAATACTTTGCCCGTGCGGTGCACGATAGTGGTCCGCGCAAAGACGGGCCGTTTGTCGCCATCAACTGTGCCGCGTTGCCGGAAAACCTGATCGAAGCGGAGCTGTTCGGTTACTGTGCCGGTGCGTTCACTGGTGCGAGGCGCGATGGTTATCAGGGAAAACTGCGTGAGGCGCATGGCGGAACACTGTTCTTGGACGAAATCGGTGACATGCCGCTACCGATGCAGACACGTCTGCTGCGAGTTCTGCAAGAGCGTAAGGTAACGCCGTTGGGTGGTAGCAAGGCGTTCGATGTGGACTTTACTCTAATCTGTGCTTCTCACCGTAAGCTACGCGAAGAGGTCGATAACGGAACCTTCCGCAGCGATCTCTACTATCGTATCAACGGTCTTACTGTCACATTACCTGCGTTGCGTGAACGTAGCGATCTGCAAATACTGACCGAACGTATCTTGGATGAGATTAACCATAATCATCGCGTTATCCTTTCGCCCACGCTGCTGAACGAATTCAGTCGTTACCCATGGCCAGGTAACCTGCGCCAGTATGCCAATGTACTGCGTACTGCCAGTGCTATGTTGGATGAGAACGAACTCTGTATCGATTGGCAGCATCTGCCAGAAGACCTGGCCGAAGAACTGACTGAGCTTCCTCGCCATGTTGAAGAATCTACACACTCTCCACAAAACCTCAAAGAACTCTCTATGGTAGCGATACATAAAACACTGGAAGAGTGTCGCGGTAATGTTTCAAAGGCAGCACGTCAACTCGGTATCAGTCGGCAGACGTTGTATCGTAAATTAAAAACTCACTAACGCCTTAGTGGATGCCAGGGTAAAACTAGTGGCCCGTTTTCGGGTCTTCTCCGATCAGTATATGTGTGTCACTCAAAAACCGATGTGGTGGCACATGCAGGTTTTCTGGCGCAGGCACACCCTTGAATACTCGACCGGCCAGGTCGTAGCGTGAACCCTGACAGGGACAGAACCCTGGCAAGTGCTGTCCCGCTGGTAAGCACACCGATGGCACCTGCTGCGTTGTGCATAACACGTCTTCGACGTTGATTACTTGTGCCAGACTTTCTCATCAATGTTTGCCTCACTGCTGTCCATAATTGAGTATAGTAGGGGAAGTCGTGCTGGACAGAGGGGGCGGTATGAAGGCGTTGGTTTATACACATTACGGCACACCAGATGTGCTACGGCTAAAAGAGGTGGAGAAACCGGTGCCGAATGATGATCAGGTGCTGGTTAAAATTCATGCGACAACGGTCAACCGTACCGACAATGCAACCATCAAGGCCATTCCTTTCTTTCTCCGTATTGTCACCGGCCTGTTCAGGCCTAAAAAACAGATCCCAGGTAGTGATTTTTCAGGTGTAGTGGAAGCCGTTGGCAGGAATATCTCTTCACTGAAAACCGGCGACAGGGTATTCGGTTTTGATGACCAGGGCGCAATGTCGCATGCCGAATATACGGTAATCACTGAAGACAAAGTTGCCCTCATGCCTGAGGGCCTGGATTTTCAGCAGGCAGCAGCCTGTTGTGAAGGTTTTCACTATGCTTACAACTGCATTAACAAGATCCCACTCAAGGAAGGGAACTCGGTGCTGGTGTATGGTGCAACCGGCGCCATCGGTTCTGCCGCTGTGCAACTACTCAAGGCTTCGGACGTCTATGTTACCGCTGTGTGCGGTACGGAAAGTATTGAGAGGGTGAAGCAACTTGGTGCGGATAAGATATACGACTACAAAACGGAAGATTTCACTCAGGACGAGCAGCGTTTTGACTTGGTCTTCGACGCTGTGGGCAAGGCCTCCTTTTTTAAATGCTTCCATCTGATTAAACCCGGCGGTGCCTATACCTCATCGGACCTGGGATTTCTGTGGCAAAACCTGTTCCTGTTGCTGATCGTCCCAGTTGTCAGGCCTTTGCTCGGAATGCGCAGAATGATTTCGCCGGTTCCATACAATATAAAGAAAAGTCTGTTGCTGGTGAAAGGACTGGTGGAACAGGGTAAATACCGACCGCTAATCGACAGAAAATTCTCTTTTAATGAGATTATCCATGCCTATCGCTATGTAGAAAAGAAGCATAAGAAAGGAAATGTGATTGTATCAATAGTGGAGCAGTAGCATCACCATGCCTTGGAGGAGAATATGTTTCTAGGACATTTTGGTGTCGGTTTTGGCGCGAAAAAGTTTGCACCGAAGGTCTCATTAGGTACCTTGTTTCTCGCATCGCAATTTATCGATCTACTTTGGCCACTTCTTTTGCTGCTCGGCCTTGAGCAGGTGGAAATTGTTCCTGGTATAACCACTGTTACCCCACTGCTATTTAAACAATATCCCATCTCGCACAGTTTACTGGCGGTGATAGGTTGGGGAGTATTGGTGGGTAGTGTTTATTTTATTATCAAGCGACAACGCTTCACGGCTATGTTGCTCGGTTTTCTGGTAGTCAGTCATTGGCTGCTTGATACTATCGTGCACCGGCCGGACTTGCCGCTTTATCCCGGCAGCAAGACGCTAATTGGCTTTGATGCCTGGTCATCATTACCTCTGACACTACTAATAGAACTTTCTATTTTCTTTTTTGGTCTGTGGCTCTATGCGCGCAGCACAAAAGCCAACGATGCAGCAGGGAAATGGGGACTGATTGGATTAGTCGGTTTTCTGTTACTGATCTATTTAGGCAATGTTTTTGGTAGTCTGCCACCCAGCAGTCAGGCAATAGCCTGGCTGGGACAGGCTCAGTGGCTATTAATACTTTGGGGTTACTGGGTCGATAAGCATAGATATAATCGAATTCAGGAAATGAAATAGGCGGTCCTCGCATTCAGTGCGACGTCATACATCGCCGCTACACCACACACATCCACCGGTACAATCCATTCGTCATTGTCGAAACCCATCAGACCCAATGACGGGGCGCAGACCTGGAAGGTAACACCCGCCTCTACGGCCAGTTCGATCTGCTCCTCAAGCGGCGACATCTGTCCTTTCATCATATAGTTGAAGAATTTCCGGCCAACACTTCCGAAGGCGAATTTTGAGGGTGCAAGATCCTTGTGGCTGCCGGGAAGCATCAAGTTGATCAATTTGTGGGTGAATTTCTTGCCTTTGAGCTTGCGCCCCTTCTTGATCACGCTACATCCCCAGAAGGTGAAGAATATGCTTACTTCCATACCCATCGCTGCGGCCCCATTTGCCATCATGAAGGCCGCCATCGCCTTGTCGAAATCACCGGAGAGCAGGATGATAGAGATCTTGTCTTCAGGCACTTTTCTGCGTAGCGCCTTGATTTCATCCTCAAGGGCGTTAATGCGCAGGGCGAGGTCGGTTTCTGGAATTGTCTGAAGCTGGGTTGCCTGTGCCATGTCTGACTCCTGTTGCGTTAATGTATGCTTATGTGCTTATTTAAGAGGACAGTACCAGCCGAGACAAATCGAAAGATTTTGTTAGTTGGACTAACTAACAAGAACAAGGGTGATTGAATGTAATGTCAGAACTAAATGTGATGGACCTGCTCAGGGCGATGCAGGTGTTGGAGAAGCGAATTGCTGTGTCGTTGCTATATTCCGGTCTGCGCATTCCGCAGTTCCGCTTACTGGACTTACTCGATGAAAAAGGACCGTTGACGGTAACCGAAATTAGCAATCTTATGGATGTGACTCGCGCCACCGTCAGTGTGATGGTGAATGAGTTGATTCGAGCTGGGGTGTTGATTACTGATGAGAATCCATCAGACCGACGTTCGTTTCATCTCAGCCTGACCGAGTCGGGTCGCAACAAGTTGAATGTCGGGCGTAGCGATATGATGGTAATGCAGCAGAAAATTTCAACAAACTACTCTGGTGAAATGCTGCAGATGCTCAACGACTTTTCCCGCCAGGTGCTGGGGTAATAGTACCGTTCAGATAGGCCTTGCGCCGTCTTTCCGGAAAGTGCTCAATCGCGTAGCGCAACATAGTGCGCGGCATTTTCCGGTAGTGCTTTAACAAAAACTCTTCTTCCCGTTTTCGATCACGCTTGCCGATCTCTCGCAGCATCCAGCCCACCGCTTTGTGCATCAGGTCGTGTTCATCCCGCATTAATATCTTCGCCAATTTCAGTGCGTCATCGAAGTCGTTATTGGCGATAAAGTAGAAGGTCGCCAGCATGGCAATGCGTCGTTCCCACAGGGAATCGGAGCGAGCCAGTTCATAAAGCGGTTTGCGGGAGCGAGTATAGAGCCATGCACCGACAATGTGTCGGCAGGTTACGTCGATTAAGTCCCAGCCGTTAATGTGATCGGTGGAGTCGAGATAGAGTTGGTAGAGTACTTCCTGCTCATCTTCCTCAACACGCTGATAACGATAAACCATCAACAGCAGTGCCAACATTCGCTCTTCATGCCAGGGAGACTTCAACAGCGGTTTGATCGTGCTGAGTGGCAATACCCCATACTCTTTCACCAGCGCACGGATTTGAGGCATGCGCAGGCCGAGAAAGCGGTCTCCTTCGCCATATTCACCCGGCCCGGTTTTGAAGAAGCGTAGTGCGTGTTTCGCCTGAACCGGATCGGCCAGTGCACGTACCGCGTCACGGATGTCCTTCGTTTTAATCTTCTGCTTTTTCGCTGTTATAGCCATAGTTATTGTGCGGTTTATAAATGAGTTTCAGTTGCGTTTTGTCATTCGTTCATCTGGCTGAGTGGTGTAAGTTGTTTGGCAACTCATCTGCTGTGGAGAATTGTACTGTGAAACTGCTCATCAAGATTATTGCCCATGTTCTGATCCTCGCCGGCATGTTCGTCATGCTCTCCAGCAGTATGACCGGTGGTGGTCTCAGTGGCCTGATCGGTCTTCCGCTGTTCATCGTCGGACTCGCGGCGCTGTTCCTTCCCGACATTCTCAGCAACCGGGCTCAGCTGACCAGCGCCAATCGGCACTGATCTCCCGGCTGTCGCATTTGCGACAATTTGTTGCGGCAGAGTAGCAAAGTCTCCCACTAAATTTGTCGGTTAATATCTATAAGTTTTTGTAATCATTAGTTAAACAGTCTGTCTTTACCGCTGGCACAACGCTTGCTCTTACTTCAGGTAACGAAACCTGAAGATGGGAGCACAGCAGATGATCACGATGACAGACAAGGCCGCCAAAGCCGCATCACTCTTTATCAAGGGCTCCGATACCCCCACTGGTGGGCTACGTATCGCCATCACTGGCGGCGGATGCTCAGGATACACCTACAACCTCTCTATTGAGCCGGAAGCCGCAGACGACGACACCGTGGTCGAGCACGGCAAGATCAAGGTTTTCCT
>JBNLAT010000030.1:0-37776 GCA_050302275.1 Thiohalomonadaceae bacterium
GTCAGCACCTCCATGGTGTCGGCAGTGCCTGCCGGGGAGGTGATGGCGCGGGAGGAGGTTTTGGGCATCATCATGCCGTGGGCGGCGACGATGGGGACTACCAGCATTGAGGTGCGGTTGCCGGGAATACCTCCAATGCAGTGCTTGTCGGCGACCAGTTGTTCCGGCCATTCGACGCGATCGCCCGATTCGAGCATGGCGCGGGTGAGATGCAGGATCTCTTCGCGATCCAGGCCGGTCTGTCCCGAGGCGACGAGAAAGGCCGCCATCTCCATCTTGGAGTAGCGGTTGTTGACGATGTCCTGGGTGATGCCTCTGATGTCGTCCCAGCTGAGGCGCTCGCCGTTGATCTTGCGGCGTACCGCATCCATCGATGCGGGCAGTTCCGCCTGGGCAACGCTGATGGGATGACCGGCAGGGAGGCCTAACTGTTCGAAGGCCTGTTCGGAAAGGCCCAGCTCGCAGAGGCCGACCATCGACTCATCGTCCACCACATTGAGCACGGCAAAAATATGTTTGCCATCGGCCCGAATGATTACTTTGGTCAGGGCCTGGAATCCCTCGGCGCGATAGAACTCGCACTCGCGGTGCATGTAGGCCACATTCTCGCGGTAGGTATCGATAGCGACCCGCCGCAACTGTAGCTTGCCGTTGGGCTCATTCGTCTTCTTGCTCATCTCTTGAGATTACCACAGGCTGAAAAAAGCGAAACCGCCCGGCCATAAGGCTGCGGACGGTTTCTCAGGTAGACAAGGAACACAATTCAGATCGTGAGTTGCGGTCTTCTACGTAGTGGTAGCAACAGCAGGCCGAACAACAGGAATAGCCAGCTGAAGATACCGCCGCCGCCGCCTCCACCGCTATCTACAATGGCTGTGCCGGTACAGTTGTAGACACCAACATCATCCAGCCACCAGCCAAAGTATGTGGTACTGGAATCAGTACCAAGGCGCCAACGGAATTGAACGGTTTTGCCCTGGAAATTTCCCAGTCTGATACGGGTGGAAACATAGACCTGACTGATGTCGGTAAAGGCTGCCACGTCACCCAAGGGGTTACCGAAGGTTGAGTCAATGGTACCGTTATAGGTTTGTCCCGCGTCGATCAAGGGGCCTGCATTGGTCCAAGTGGAACCTCCATTGGTGCTGTATTCCACTATACCCCCGTCATAACCGGCTTCAAGAGCGAAGGAGTGTTTGAAATACAGGTAGGGGTTGCCGCTGGGGATAGCAACGCTAATGGCGGCGCGCTGATCGGATGTGGTATTAAGATTGTCAGCGAACAGGGATTCGGTACCGGAGGCAGCATAGGGTCCCATCGTACCCCCGTAGCTGCTTGTCCAGGCAGTCCAGTTTGTACCGCCTGTGTTGGTCCTGGTCCAGTTACTGAGCCCACTCTCCATACTATCGGAGAATACGGTTGTGATTACCGTTTCCCCCGTCGGGCAGACGCTTGCTTCTAGGTTGAAATTGCTCGATCGCCCGGCGTTCATTTCAACCGCATTGGTGGCAGCGCGTACCTGGGTACAGTCATCAGCTGTAATGCTATCTGTGCCGATCAGGTTCTGACAGCCCTGATAGAGAGCATTGTAGAGATCCAGGTAATCGGAACCGGATGTAAGCAGATTGGTCTGTGCTTCGTAGTAGATCTTGGCGGTTTTGGTAATGCCGATACCGGTAACGGTCTGGCCATTGAAAGCACCACCAGTTTCAGCAACGGAGCCATCCACCATCAGGTAGGCCGCTTTGTTGCTGATGCCGCTGTTGGTGTGAACACCGCCGTTATCCAGAAAATCGACGTCCTCATCGTAGTAGACACTGCTCATTTTGTCTGGGTCAAAGTAGGGGGTTGCCGCAGGGTTTTTCATACTACGGATGGCGCCGCCACTGAGGTCTTCGCCCAACAGCCAGCGCGAAGCAGCATCGTCCGTGCCCAGGCCATTACCGAGATCGACGAATTCGCCCCAGACATCAGAAAGCGATTCACTGATAGCGCCTGACTGGTAGTAGTAGAAAAGTTTGGACTCGTTATCAGTAACGCCGTGAGTCAGTTCATGTGCCACCACATCATCCACGACCATGTTTGCGCAGTAGACCATTTGGCTGCCATTCCAATAGGCATTTGGACAACTTGAACCATCATCCCAATTTACAGTAGAGATGATTACACTACCCGCATTATCAATGCCGTCTCTTCCATGTGTGGTTGAATAAAAATTGTAAGTGTCGGCCGCAAAGGAGTGTGCACTTTGCGCATCTGTGGAACCACCAGTACATGCTAGATCTGCCTCTGTACAGACCGCGGGTGGGCCGGGTAGATTTGCGGTGCCAGCAGTATCATGAGTTGAGAGCTGTAATGCCGTGTCAATTTGATTGAAGTGCAGGTTGATACTGCCACGCTGCGCATCGAGCAGTATCAGTTCACGAATCGGTTGCTGGTTAGTGCTGGAAACTTCAATACGCCAGACCAGACTGGGTGGGGTGGTATTGGGACCGATTAGTTGTGGATCATAAATAGAGAGTACCGGGGTCGTAGCCGTCAGCGTTGATGCGGGGGTTTGATACCATTTGGCGACGGCAGCCAACGCAGCATTACTCGCCTGTTGGGCGGTGATTTTTGCTTTAGTATGGATAGCCAGTTTGGGTGAGACCTCGCCGTTAATCGAGAGTAGTCCGTTGTTCGCGTTGAGGTTGACGATCATCTCGCCACCAATAACGGGAATGCCGTTGTAATTCTGTTGGTAGCGGATAACAGAGCGGCCGTTAGTAATGGTTTTGAATGATTTCTGGCTTAACTCGTTGGCAGGGTTGCGCAATCCAAATGCTGTTCCGTAGGCCTTCAGTGCATCCATTGATGCAGCAGATGCGCTTTGTGCTGTCCCCGTTCCCGGAAGAGCGATAGCCTTGCCTGCCCGTGTGCCAATGAAGTTGGTCTGCCCTGTCAGGCGGTGATGGGTGATTTGTGCACCCTGGGCGATGAGCGATTGCTCGATATATGCCGAATCGTTGATGGCGGACGCCGACATTGGGATATTGCATAGCATTGCTGCTGCGGCATAGGCGGCGAGACTGAACGAGAAACGATTAGCCGGGGACATGTGCTACCTCTTTGTCCAGGTGTTCTGAATAATGATTACTGTTTTGAAAAGGCTGCTTGCAATAGCGGGGATAGCTGTGAAAGCAGATCCGCATAAGGCTGTTCTATCTTGGTGCCACTGAGTACGGTTGTTGTGTAGTGACTGCCATTGATTACAGCGTTAATGCGGGTTTCGATGCAGTCGGCGCAGCGGCTGGGGAATGAACGCATGCTTTTCGGTTCAGGGGTGCTCTTTAGCATGCTCAGCGTCTGGTTCAGCTTGGCTAACTGTTCGGTGGTCAGTCGGCCATTTTTACGGCCAAGCTTGCGGTCGCTGGCGCGCCATGCGCCATTGCTTTCGACAGTTAGTTGACGCTGCAATCCGGCAATACCGCCGCTTTTTGATAGTTCGACCGTCCAGTTAAGACTCATTCCCTGTGGTGCGATGCCTTCCTGGGGATGGCTTGCATCAGGTGTGCTACCGTTGCTGCCGCAGCCGACAGCGAGGGTGGCCAGCATGACAAACAGCGATGTCAGGTACAGGTTTCTCATGTTATTTCCTTGCAGTGCCATTCTCGGCAAGAATCATCGCCTGATGCGTCCCAGACAGATCTCAACGATATGGCGAACCGCTATCTATGGCAAGCTTTTGGGTTCTTTCTTAGTGTTTTACTGCGGATTGATGGGGCCGCAGGTATGGCAGTAACATTGCCAGCAAAAGTAACCAACCCAGTGTGCCTCCGCCCCCGCTTTTTGGCGGATTTTCATTGTCGACGATATTGAGTGTGGCTGTGGACGGGTTGTCGAGCACGGCGCCACCCGTCGGACTGGAAAGGATGAGCTGGATGGTTTCTGTGCCTTCATAGAGCCTGTCGTCGACCAGCGGGATGGGGAAGAATTTGGCAGCCCCGTCGCCGTCTGCCCAGTTGAGGCTACCCGATACCTGGATGTAGTCCTCGCTGATCCGCGCGCTACCGGGGCGGACCTTGTAGTCGACCGAAATCGTCCCGTTGATATTGTTGCCGCGACTGACATAGACGTAGGCATAATCGTCGGTCTCATCGACGGTGTAGAGCGGGTAGCTGAAGGCGATGGTCGGCGGTGGATCGTTGTCCAGCACGGTCAGTGTGCTGATCTGTTGTTGGCCCAGTTGTGCGCCTGTTGAGGGTTTGCTCAGGAGCAGGCTGAGGGTCTCATCGGTTTCGAAAAGGCTGTCATCGGTGATGGCAATGGTGAAGGTTTTGTCGCTGCTATCGCCATCGGTCCAGGTGAGGGTGCCTGATGTGGTGGTGAAATCGCTGCCTGAGGTCGCCGTGTTAGCGCTGACGCTGTAGTCCACCGAGGCGATGCCAGTGCTGCTGCCGGAGCGACTGACAGTAATGATGGCATTGCCACTCTCTTCGCTAACGCTGTAGTTGGCGCTGCTGAAGGCGAAGGTGGGTGCCGGGGCGCAGGTATGGATACTGACATCGTCGAGCAGCCACCCTGCAGAGCTGTTACTACTGTCGCTCCCAACCCGCCAACGTAGTCGAATGGTTTGTCCGGCGAGGCTGGTGAGGTTTACACGCGTCGAAACGTAGCCGTGGCTGTCGCCGACAAATGCATCCCGCCCGGCCAGGACATTGAATATGCCGTTCGCTACAGTTCCGTTATAGCGCTTACCTGCTTCGAATAATGAGCCTGCATCAATCCAGGTCGAGCCATTATCGTTACTGTATTCCAGCACACCCGCGTCGTATGCGTTGCCGTTGTTGAATTCAAATTCGGTGAAATGTTTGAAGTGCAGATAGGCCGGTTCATTCGGTAGGGTGATAGTTATCTGTGCGCGTTGATCCGTGGGAATTAAAGGGGTAGAACCATTCAACGCTTCGATGCCTGAGGTGGCATAGATAATCCCCTGTGAGGCATAGAGACCATCCCAGTTGACTCCCATTCCCTCATTGCTCAGTGACCATTGGCCGAATCCATTTTCAAAGTCATCACTGAACAGCGTGGTCGCGACGGCTTCATTCTCCGGACAGATGGATGCATGTGGATTGAAGTCGCCGATAGGTTGCTGGTTCATCTCCACCGCTTCCGTGGCAAGGCGTACCTGCACGCAGTCATTGTCGGTAATACCCGAGCTGCCAACCAGATTGCGGCACCCCTGATAGAGTGCGTTATAGAGATCGAGATAGTCAGCGCCTGAAGTTAGTAAACGGGTTTGCACCTCGTAATAAACTTTGGCCGTTTTATCGATACCAATACCGCTGATGGTGAAACCGTTAAAGTTACCGCCGTCGGCCATCAGGTAGACCGCCTTGTTATTGATGCCGCTGTTGATGTGAATGCCGCCATTGTCCGAAGTGCCAGTGTAATAGTAGGGACTGCTCATTTTATCGGGTTGATTGAAACGGGGTGGGTCGGCCATATCGCGGAGGGGTTCATTCAGTGCTGTCGCATCTTCACCAATCAACCAGCTCAGGGATGAGTGATCGCTGCCACGGCCATTACCCAGATCGACAAACTCTCCCCACAGATCGGCGAATGATTCACTGATGGCACCGGATTGATAGTAACTGTAAAGATTGGATGTGTGGTCGGTAACACCGTGGGTAATTTCGTGGGCCACGATGTCATCGGCTACCATGCCAGTGCAGTAGACCATTTGTGCGCCGGTCCAGAATGCATTAGGACAGGTCGAGGAATCGAAATTGTTGAACCAGTTGACGGTGGAAAAGAGCGACATACCGGCATCATCGATACTATCACGACCATGTTTTGCTGAATAAAAGTCGTAGGTGTCTTTTGTATGCAGATGCGCCTTGACTGCGTTCGGGTTGTTAAAGAGTACCCCTACAAGGCAATCAGTATCCGATTCACTACAGACCTCGGTGCCTGGCAGCATAAAGGTCTCCATTGCAGTGAAAGTTCGACGATTTCTGGCATGTGCAATTCGATCGATGTGCAGGTTGATGAGTCCACGTTTCGCATCGACCAGCACCATCTCGCGGATCGGTTTTTCAAGGGAGGAAGTGACTTCTGTTTTCCATACCAGTCTGGGTAGCGAATGATCAGGTCCAATAAGTCGCGGATCGTAAATGGCGAGTGTCGGTTGGCTGCTACGCAGTTTGCTGGTAGAAATGTCATACCATTTGCCGACAACGGCCAACGCTGCTTCCGTAGCCTGTTGTGATGTGATTGTTGGTTGTGTCGATAATGAAAGTGTTGTTGAAACCTCACCATTCATCGATAGCAGGGAGTTGCCTTTGCCAAGATTGACATAGAGTTCGCCACCGATGACTGGAATATCATTATAGGTTTGCTGGTAACGAAATGTGGTACGGCCATTGTCGCCTGGGCGGATGCTTTTTTGTGTTAGCTCTGAGACAGGATTTTGCAGGCCGAACAACGCACCGTAATTCTGTAGTGCCTGTTTGGCAGCAAACGTCGGTGTTGCATCTTGTTTCAGGCCAGGAATAACCAGCGCCTTACCGCCAGGACTACCAAGAAAATTTATTTTCCCGCTGAATGTGTGGTGTGAAATGCGGGCGCCCTGGGTGCTAAGGCTCTTTTCTGTGAAAGGTTCCGCGGTTTCACCAAAAACGGAAAATGACAGGCATGCCAGTAACAGCGTAGTGGGGTAGTTGGTCAGTCGGTGAAACGTGGCGCAGCCCATTGAGTACCTCCATGTCGGTTCGGTTCAACCTGCCACTCCGATACGGCTCCTGCTGAGCTTCAGGTAAATCAAATGACCGACGTGTCTGGAGATAGTTCAATGATCTCCAATTCCAGAGAATACTGCTTGGGTTTCTAAATAAGCAGGGTGTAAACGAGAACGGCACAAACGCTGAGCAATAAAACGGCACGTAACAGTCCGCCGCCATGAGCATCTTCAGCCTGAGTATTGGAGGGGAGTGGCTTGTAGCCGGTGATCATCGTTGCCAACAGGTTGTCGCCCTTGGCCAGCTTGTGCCAGATCACTGCGGCAACATGCAGGCCTACCAGAATCAGTAGCACATGGAACAGATCTTCATGCAGGCCGGTCAGCAGATCGCTGGTGTCCTTTGAGATTAAATAGGCCAGCGGACCATCGAACATAATGTCGTCGTTGGCGAAAAGTCCGAGTATTGTTTGGGCCAATACCAGTAGTAACAGGGTGATCACCATCCAGCCGCCAAGCGGGTTGTGTCCTGCTTCAAAGTGATTCTGGCGTGTGAACAGCGATGGGATGTAGGCAAATACGCTACGCGGTCCTTTCAGGAACTGCGTAAAACGTGCATAACTACTGCCGCTGAATCCCCATAGCAGACGGAACAGCACCAGAGCCAATAGTGCCAGGCCAAGTTTTGCATGAAGCTCGATCTTGTCGTCCAGTACCTCAGCGGTGACGAATAGCAAAACGAATAGCGCCAGTTGTATCCAGTGGAACAGGCGTACAGGGATGTCCCAGATCAGGACGCGGTTTCGGTTTGTATCGTTATGCTGATTATTCATTGCTTAGACTTGTGCCTTGGGTAGACGGGACCGACTGCACAATAGTGCAGCCGGTCCTGCAGGTTTACTTCTCTTTGTATTCCTTGTGACAGGATTTACAGGTTTTGGCGACTTTGCCAAATTGAATCTTCATGGCTTCCTCATCTCCACTTTGAGTGGCTTTGG
The DNA here is from genome assembly GCA_050302275.1 of Thiohalomonadaceae bacterium. Taxonomy (GTDB): domain Bacteria; phylum Pseudomonadota; class Gammaproteobacteria; order Thiohalomonadales; family Thiohalomonadaceae; genus JAPHTQ01. The sequence continues at coordinate 7,717 of JBNLAT010000030.1, forward strand.
CCAGATCGGCAACCTTCATCTGGAAAACGTCTGCCTCGGCTTTGAAGTCGTCGGCCTTTTCCCAAACGGCAGGTTTGGACTCGCTGCCCTTTTGTGAGTTCGGGATGAAAAATTCCCACGGCATCTTCGACAGCGCTTCCAGATTGGCTGCGCGCATGGTGAACTCACCCTTGTCGAAAGGAATCTTGCCTTTTGCCATTGCGCCCATCGGGCCAAGGTTGTTGGCAATCAGGGTAAAAGCAGCTTTACGTGCCTTGATCGCGCTTTTGATCGGGTCGCGGGCCATGGCCGTGCTGGCGCTACCAAGAGCGATAACAGCGGCGAGAGCGATAACACTTTTCCTCATTATTACAATCTCCATACAGGTTGGTGTTTCAGGTTACGGGATGCTCTGGGGGAGTATCCGCTACCAGGTCTGAATTTTGCCTGAAGAATTAAACCACTGCTGAAGTTGGGAAAAAAGGTGATGTGGTCGCATCTTTGCATTTCTTTGCGCGCACAGTCACAGGGGCGAGACGTAGCGTGTTGCGCTAAAGTAAGAGCCATTCCCGCCTGACTGCATACTAAGCCGCTGATCCGACCAGGCTGGTGGGGCCTACGACTACATGAAAGGATGTTTCATGAAAAACAATACCAATAAAACATCTCGTTATGATTTTTTGATTTGCCGTAGTCAAGTCAATGATTCCTATTGTGTTTTTCGGGTGAGTCCTGAAGCAGAAGCGTTGTTCGTTCCAGTGACATTGGGGCCGAATGTGGCTTTCGACCGTTCGTATCGGCTCGCTCAGGTGGGAGGATATCTGTTGCAGTGGAGTCCGATCTGCCACCAGGACAATCTGCCTGGTTACCAGTACAAACTCATCGACTTTGATCCACAGTTACCAGATCCGCTGAACAACCAGGCTCTTCAGAGCGGTTTCTGGAAAAAGACCAAGTTTTGGGGAAAGTATCGGGATCACTACAGTTTTAACCCAGATGAGGATCAACATCTTGATCTCACTCCTATGGGCAGTTTTGTGCTGAATATGATCCCGGCAAAGGGCCGTGGAACATTTGAGCTCTGGAATTTCGATCCCCAGCCGAGCTCTCCGGGTCATGCCGATCCTATTCCCTTTCCCTATACGGGCCAGGGAGGCTTTCCGCTGATTAAGGAAGGGCACACGCTGATTCCTGTCGGTAACTATGTTCTGGATCGATTACCTGATCAGAAGCATTTCCGTCTGTGGAGCTTTGATCCGCAGATACATCCGCCACTAGCGTTGCCTGCGATCCAGGAAGGTCATTGGGATGATATTGATGAGCATCACCAACTGACCGCCATCGGTGAACATATTCTGGACTGGTGTCCCGGGGAGGGTAGTTACCGATTGTGGAGGTTCGATCCCGAGCACAAAGGGGTTCTGGTCGGCCCTGTTCGGCAGGGCAAACTTCCCGATGCGATCGGCAGCGATGCGATGCTTACTGGTTATCAGCCGCGAATCCCCATCGATAAGCAACAGGCTGAAATACCGGGCACTATCGATTTCATGCGCTCGAAGATCAAGCATGTGGTCTATTACATGATCGAAAGTCGCTCCTTCGATAATGTCTGCGGCTGGTTATACGAAAACGGTGATGAAGGTTGCCACTATATCGGTAGCCAGAAACCATTCGACGGAGCGAGCACGGAGAACTTTAACTACGACGGCGATAAGAAGGTTCACGTCAGCCAATTTCAGGAAGGAAAGTTGAGTAATGATTGGGATCTAAAAATTCTTGATCAGGACCCGTTTCACGATACGACAGATAATCTGCAGCAGATGTTCAGCGAGGCGCCTGGCTACTGGGGGCGCGCCAAACCCGACATGGGCGGCTTTATCCTCAATAACGCCAATCCCCAGGTAATGGAAACATTCAGTCCGGAACAATTGCCTGTCCTTAACGGGTTGGCAAAGCACTTCGGAATTTCCGACCGTTGGTTCTGCTCTATTCCTGGTGGTACCGACGTCAATCGCGCCTTCTCCGTCACGGGGTCCGCCTTTGACAAACTGGGTACCTGGGAGGGTGGTAACGCCTATGAATACTGGCCGAAGTTTCCTCACCGCCAATCGATCTGGAAGGTGCTCTGGAGCCAGGGGATTACCGACTGGAAGATTTATTACTCGATTCTCTGGGAAAAATGTATTTTCACCGATCAGCTTTACCTGAAGGGCCAGATTCCTTCTGTCGATGAAAACTCAGGCGACTATCTGGCGGATATCGAGCAATTCAAGAAAGACGCCCAGAACGGTACGTTGCCTGCCTTCAGTTTTCTTGAGCCAGTCTGGATCGCTCCCTCAGGTGCCACTTCATACCATCCCGGCGCTGATATCGTTCCTGCAGAAAAGGCACTTAACGATATTTACGAGGCGATCAAGAACGGACCCGGCTGGGAAGAGACGCTACTGGTGATTACCTTCGACAAGAACAACGGTATTTACGATCACGTTGTACCACCTTATGCCAAAAAGCCCTGGCCCCATGATCTGAACAACGGCTTTGCCTACGACCTGATGGGTCCAAGAGTCCCGACTATTATGGTGTCGCCATGGGTTAAGGAGCAGACGGTGTTCAGGGCAGAAGGCGATACGCCTTTTGATTCGACTTCTTTTGCCGCGACATTGCTCGACTGGTTTGGGATTCCAGGAAATCTTTGGGCGCTTGGCGATCGTATGGCGATGGCGCCTACTTTCGAGAGTGTTCTTCAGGCTTCCGGGCCAAGAAATGATGCGCCGACGTTGACGCCTCCGTATGACAAGTCATTTCCCAGGACGAATTAATTCGGTTTGATTTGATGTAATTTCTTTTCGGCCTCTTTCAGTGCTTCCCATAGGGCAGGTTCCTGAAAGCAGAGGCTACCGCCGCCGCGTTTCTCCTGGGAGACCATGCGATTGAGATCCGCGACGCAGATCCAGGGGGCTGAACTGGTTTCATTTTTCAGTGCAATCGCCCACTTGGCGTGGTCCTTGGTATAGGGCCACGCGTAGGTCAACGAGGGCGAGAGCGTGAAGCTCACATTGAGCAGGTCTTCATCGAAGTCATGAGAACGGTTGTCTTGCATGGGCGTCACGGTACCTCTCCTCCAGGTTTCGACAACCAGATCGCACTTCAACTCCGGTGAAACCAGATCCAGCCAGAAGTCCTTGCCCCATTTTCGACTCTTTGCGATAAGCCGGAACTCTTTGCCGCCTCTGGAGGTAAATCGAAGCGTCGAAGGCTCTGTCGATTCATCTATGCCCGTTCCATGAAATAAAAGTGATAGTGGTTCACTTTCCTGTAACGAAGATGGAATACGTGAACTCTCCTTTAAAATTTGTGGGTTCTGCTGGCTCAACATCTGTTGGGCAATGTGGTTAGCTGTTTGATAGTCGGGCAGGGAGATGCAGATGAAGGTTTGACCGTATATCTCCTCATCGGCAGGAAGTGTCGACTCTCTGTTTGCGGGAAATCTCGGGGTGGAATGGAGCAGAAAGAGCGCAGAATCACTTGCTTTGTCGAACGCCAGAATTCCCTTGCAGTGGCCTTTGTCGGAACTGTTCTCCTCGCTGTCGACATGTTCATCGTTGTAGACGATATAGCCTGCACTTTCTGAGGCCCCAAATATCCCTGACAGAGTATGACACAGTGCCTGGTTATCCTGATTGAGATCCACTGGTGATAGTGTTAGTGCTCCAGCATTCGGGTCGAAATATAAAAAATCGAAACCTTTGTTATTTTTGTTTCCAGCACGATCCGGGGTTTTATAGATAAACCACCAGTCCACTGCATTTCCCTGCTGATCTCTCGCTTCCATCATCAGATACAATCTCCAGCCGAAATATTGATACTACAATGAATCGTTATACTGATTTCGAGTATGATTGCAGCATAATAAATTTTTTGGCGCCATTGGCGGACCGCGGCCTCTGAGAAGATGGGTGGCTGTGAACTCTGTTAGACGCTAGCTGAGAATGACATGTTTCGCTATTTTGGTTTCGGTTCCAATCTAAATATCATCTCACTGCGAGCCAAGGGGGTAGAGCCATTGGCGGCGCGGCGCGCGACCCTGAAAGGATGGCGTCTGCGTTTCAATGTGCAACATTTCTTCCGTCACGAGGGCGGGGTTGGCAATATTGAGCGGACCGATGAAGCGGATGATCGGGTACTCGGTGTGCTTTACGATTGCCCGGATGAGTCCCTCCCTTCGCTGGATGCCATGGAGGCCTGTGGCCACGGCTATGAGCGTATCAGTGTTGAAGTGGAGACGGATGCTGAGCGGGTGTCTGCATTAACCTATGTCGGTATGCCAGAATTTATTGACGATAGCTGCCGACCCAGTCGTCGCTATCTCAATATCGTGGTCGATGGTGCTCGCCAGGCAGAACTCGATCCTGAATATATACAGGATCTCGAAGTGCAACCTGTCCATCAGCCCGAAGAGTATCCACCGTTCACACCACCACCGGGCGATTATCCCGTGTTCGACGCCGCTTCCTTGGCGCAGTACCCGTTGTATACCGGGCTCTACGGTGCGGTGTTTGATATGTCACAGGCGCGTCCGCTGCATGAATACCTGAAGGGTTTCTTTGGCGGGCGCGATATGACCCTGTTCCATCTCAAGCGGCTGGATAGCAGCGATGGCAACGAATCTATGGACGATATCCAGCATGGACGCCTCAACGAGGCCCAACTAGGCTACCTCAATGGCTATCTGAATGAGTACGCCAGGGAATACCGCTACGTAGGGTGCTTCGACTACAACCACGAGGATTGAGGAGTACAGCAAATGGATCAATTTCCACCAGCATTACAGCACGGGGACATCAAGGAGGTCTTTCCTGACGTCTTTTTCGTCAGTGGCGCCATGGAGACCGTTCTGATGGACGTGGACTGGAAATTCAGCCGCAACATGACCATCGTGCGCGATGGTGAGCGCCTGATTATCATCAACAGCGTGCGCCTGAGCGACGAGGGGCTGGCTGAACTCGACAAACTCGGCAAGGTTACCGACGTGGTCCGTCTCGGTTCATTGCATGGGCGCGACGATCCATTTTATGTGGATCGCTACAGGGCCAACTACTGGGTGATGCCCGGTATGGAGCATGAGAGTGGCCTGAAGGCGACCCACACCCTCACCCCGGAAGGTCCGTTACCGATCTCCGACGCCTCCCTGTTTGAGTTCCACACCACCCAGATCCCGGAAGGGATTATTCTCCTCAATCGCGAGGGTGGCATCGTCATCGCCTGCGATGCACTGCAAAACTGGCTCGCACCAGACGAGTTCTTCTCCGAGCAGTCGAAGGAACTGATGCAGAAAATGGGCTTTTTCACTCCCGCCAACCTCGGCCCAGTATGGATCCAGCGGGCTACCCCGGAAGGCGGCGATTTCGCCCGCCTCAAGGAGCTGTCGTTCAAACATGCCCTGTGTGGTCACGGCGATCCGTTGTGTGACAGCGCGCATCAGGACTATTGCGATACATTCAACCGCATGTTCGGCGTTTGACGCCCTGCTAGTTCGAGGGTTGTCTGCATGAGCACCTCCAGCGTCCAGCTGCCGGGATACGAGATCGGCGATGTCCTTTGTCGGGATGGCGGTCGCGTGACCTATCGTGGCGTTCGTCTCGAGGATCGTGCCACGGTAGACGTGGTGACGCTGGACGCGGAGTACCCTGAGCGACAGCAGGTGGCGGAACTGAAGCGTGAAGGCACCCTCGCCGCGAAGTTGAGCGAGGTAGGAGGCGTGCTGAAGGTCCACGCCATGCTGCCCCACGGTAGCGGTAACCTGGCCCTGATCTGCGAACCCGTGGCGGGCTCGCTGAAGGCACGTCTCGCAGAATCGGCAGGGCGCGGTCTGCCGCTGGTGGAGGTGCTCGACATCGCCTGGCGTCTGGCCCGTACCCTCGGTGAGCTCCATTCGCGGGACATCGTGCATAAAGCACTCACTCCCGGTCGTGTGCTGCTGGATGCAGATGGCGATATTCGCCTGGCGGGATTCAGCATCGCCTCGGAACTGGAGCAGGAGCGCCAGGGCTCCCAAATGTCACGGCGCCTTGAAGGCCCGTTGCCCTACATCTCACCCGAACAGACCGGACGCATGAGCCGCGATCTGGATTACCGCTCCGACTACTACTCCCTCGGCGTGTTGCTGTTCGAACTGCTTACCGGGCAGCGTCCGTTCCAGGCGGATAGCGTACTGGAATGGGTTTACAGTCATATCAGCCGCCTGCCGCCATCGCCACATGAAATATTGGCGGAGGTGCCCGAGGCGCTATCGGGGATCATTTTCAAATTGCTGGCTAAAAGCCCTGAGGCCCGTTACCAGAGTGCCGAAGGGCTGATGCACGATCTGGCGTATTGCGCCGACGGACTGGCAACCACCGGAGTGATCGAGCCCTTCACTCTTGGCTCGCGCGAGGTGGCGCAGAAGTTCCTCCTGCCACAACACCTGTATGGGCGCGAGCAGGAGTTGGAACAGTTGTTCGATCTGTTCGAATCGGCGGCGCAGGGAAAAGTGGAGTTCTGCCTGGTGCACGGTTACTCGGGTGTGGGTAAATCGGCGCTGATTAATGAGCTTGATCGGCCGTTGGTACGCGAGCGCGGTTTTCTGGTGCAGGGCAAGTTCGAGCAGTTCCAGCATGGCGAGGCGTATATGGCCCTGGCCGTCGCCTTCCGCTGCCTGGTGCAGCAGGTGCTGGCGGAGCCGGAGGAACGGCTAGCCGAATGGCGTCAGGCGCTTAATGAGGCTCTGGCGCCGAATGCACGCCTGGTGGTGGAGCTGGTACCAGAACTGGAACTGATCATCGGCGAACAGCCAGTGGTGGCAGAGTTGCCACCCGCTGAGGCGCGCAATCGCCTGCACATCGTATTGATCAACTTCCTGCGGGTGTTCGCGGAGATGGGACACCCGGTTGTGTTGTTCCTCGATGACCTGCAATGGAGCGATGTTCCTACCCTGGAACTGTTGCGTCGTCTGGTAAGTTCCAGGGAGTTGAGCCATCTGCTGTTGATCGGCGCTTATCGCAGCAACGAGATAGGTGCGGCGCATCCGTTACGTCTGTTGCTGGATGATCTGCAGGCGCAAAAAAATATTCGTCAGCTTCCCATCGGGCCACTGGATCGGGACTCGGTCGCGCACATGGTGGCCGATACCCTGTGCCGTGAGCCGAAGGAGGTTCGCCCTCTGAGCAACATGCTCTACGACAAGGCTTTGGGGAATCCCTTCTTTACCAACGAACTGCTGCGACAACTCCATAAAGAGGGAGCAATCTCCCCTGACCCGGACAGCGGGTGCTGGAAGTGGGATCTCGATGCGGCACGTTGGTCGGCGGTGAGCAGCGACGTCGTCGAGTTTATGGTGGACAACCTGCGGCGGTTGCCTGATGCAACCCAGCAGGTGTTGCAGTTGGCGGCCTGTATTGGCGGTACCTTCGATCTGCATACACTCTCGGTGATCTACGAACATCCTGTTGCCGAGACCGCCGCGGCGCTGTTGCCAGCGTTGAAACAGCACACCGTGCTTCCCCTGCACAGTGATTATCGACTGGTGGGTGAGGGCGCCGAACCGACAGAATTCAATCCGAGTTATCGCTTCCAGCACGACCGCGTACAACAGGCCGCTTACGCCCTGATCGATTCTCAAGGGTTACGTGACGTGCATCTTTCCATTGGCCGCCTGATGCTGCAGCACGTCGGCGATGTCGTACCCGATGAGCGTCTTATCGATATCGTCGGCCATCTCAATGAGGGCCGCGTTCTCATCGATTCTGCCGACGAAAAAATGCTCCTCGCTGAACTGAATCTACGAGCTGGTGTACGGGCCAAACAGGCGGCTGCCTATGAGGCAGCTCTGAACTATTTGCGAGTAGCCGCCGAATTATTGGGCGATGATCCCTGGCAAGAAACACCCACACTGATGCAGGTACTGGCGGCGGAGACTCAGCAGTGTGCCTATCTCACCGGACGTATCGAAGAGGCGGAAAGCTGGATCGATGTCATGCTGAAACACGCGCAATCCGATCTGGAGCGCAGTGATATCCTTGCCACCCGCACACGCCAGTACGCGACCCTCGGGCGAATGGAAGATTCCATTCTTTCCGCCATTCAGGGGCTGGCGATACTCGGTGTGGAATTTACCGATCAACCTACCGCAGAAGATATCGCCGAGGAGCGACTGCTGGTCGAAAAAAATCTGGGTAAACGTCAGATTGCCGATCTGGTGGATGCAACGCCCGTAGATGATCCTGCCACGCTGACCGCGATGCGGTTGTTGATGGAGATATTCGCTGCCGCCTTCCTCTCGGGCAGCGGCAACCTGTTCCCCTATCTGGTGCTGAAGGGGGTTAATCTTTCCCTGCGACACGGTAACTGCCCCGAGTCGGCCTTTGTCTATGCTGCCTACGGTATGTTGTTGTGCGGAGAGCTTGATGAACCTGCCGTGGGTTATCAGTACGGCAAGGTTGGGCTGGCGATCAACGAGCGCTTCGATGACGTTGCCCTGCGTGCACGGGTGATCTATGTCTACGCCATGTTTGTGCATCACTGGAGCAACCACTGGGCAAGTCTGACACCGTGGTTCCGCAAGGGTATTGAAGCGGGTTATCAGTCGGGCGATCTACTTTACCTTGCCTATAGTGCTCAGGACTGTGTGATCTGGGACCCAACTCTGGATCTGGAAACAGCCCATCGGCAACACGCCGAGAATCTGGAGATCGTACGCGAATGCGCCTACCAGGACTCTCTCGATTCGGGCACCCTGTTTCTACAGCTGCAGCGAAACTTGCTTGGTCTGACCGATTCAGCGTGTAGCCTGAGTGACGACAGCTTCGATGTGGAACAGTGTCTGGCGGGGATGCGTCAGCGCCAGTTCATGACCGGGATCGCCAACTACCATATCTATAGTGCAGAGCTATGCCTGCTCTATGGCAACTACGATCAGGCGCTCGAACATGTGCGCGAGCAGGACAAGCTGATCAAGTCGGCCATGTCGTTGCCGCAACTGGTGCGTTTCTACATCGTCGCTTTTCTCACTCTGACAACTCACTACCCTGCGATGACCGCGAAAGAGCAGTCCACAACGCGCAAACGACTGGAGCGCGATCTTGCGCGCATGACTCGCTGGGCCGACAACTGCGAAGAGAATTTCCGTCACCTTCAATACCTGATGGAAGCGGAACTGGAGCGAATCGACGATCATTGTGAATCAGCGTTGATTCGTTATGACGCCGCTATCGATGCTGCACGAATAAGTGGTTTCCTCCACGACGAGGCCACTGCCTGCGAGCGTGCTGCCAGACACCTGCTGTCACTCGATCGTCGGCGCGCAGCGGAAGGTTATTTGCGTGGGGCCTATCATCTCTACGATCGTTGGGGTGCACGACGCAAAGTGACGTTCATGGAGCAGGAATTTCCTGTCCTGCGTGAACTGACGCCAGGCGGGCAACCGTCGGCTGCGACACGTGAGGTGGGCGATCTGGATCTGGCTTCGATCATGAAGGCATCACGGGAAATTTCGAGTGAAATCGTCCTTGATCGATTGCTCGGAACCATGATGAATATCCTGCTGGAAAATGCGGGCGGTCAGTGGGGCTGTCTGGTGGTTAGGCGTGAAGGACAGCTGGTGGCGGAGGTGACTCGATTGCCTGTGGATGGGCTGTCGACGGACGGTGTGGCATCACATTCGCTGGCGGCTGATCGCGATGGCGGGCAGGTGCCGTTACCCGTGACTCTTATCAGTCAGGTGTTGCATAGCGGGGAAGCCGTAGTGCTCGACGATGCCGCTCACGAGGGGCAGTTTGTACAGGACCCGTATGTGCTCAAATTCAAACCCGTCTCAGTGCTTTGTGTGCCACTGCAGCGGGAACGGTTCGAAGGCGCCCTCTACATGGAAAACAACCTGACCAGCGGCGTTTTCACCAGAGAACGGGTGGAGATCATAAGACTGCTGACAGCTCAGGCCTCGGTCGCGATAGAGAACGCTCGCCTTTACGAACAGGTACAGGACTACTCTCGCACCCTGGAAGAAAAGGTCGCCGAACGCACTGCCCGTCTGGAACAGGTCAATCAGGAACTGCAGGGATTGGCCGATCGCGATGGTCTCACCGGCGTCGCAAACCGTCGTCGTGGTGCTGCCTATCTGGAGCAGACGTGGACACGGTTGCGGCGTGAAAAGTTGCCGCTGTCGGTCATTATGCTCGACGTCGATCACTTCAAGGCATATAACGATAACTACGGGCATCAGGCCGGTGACGACTGCCTGGTTGCAGTGGCCGAGGCGGTTAGCGAACAGTTACTGCGGCCCGCTGATCTGATCTCCCGTTACGGCGGGGAAGAGTTCATGCTCATCCTGCCCGATACGGATCGTGAAGGTGTGGCACAGGTGGGGGAGAAGGTTCGCCAGGCGGTGGAGTCGCTGGCGATCGAACATGCGCACTCATCGGCGAGTAGCGTGGTGACCGTGAGCGCGGGTACTGCCACGATGGTGCCCAGTGCGAAGGGAAGCACGGAACATCTGCTGCGTGAGGCAGACATTGCACTCTATCGTGCCAAGCGAATGGGGCGTAATCAGGTGCATGTCGCACCTGAAATTCCCGCCGGACAGTAGCCTTTAATCAGATGCAACAAATGACACTTTTAGTCGAACTATAATCGGACTGAATATCTCAGGAGGAGTCGATGAGCCAATCCAAATGGAACAGCCAGCCTGCGGGCAACGAATGGAATACGGCAGATAACTGGAGCCCTGCGGGGATACCTACCGAGACCGCGGCTTTCGCTGAATCATCACAGACAGCAATCACGTTCTCGCCAACAGGTGAGGCAACAGTGAAGGAGATTGAGTTTGCCGCTAATGCTGCCGCCTATACCTTCACCTTCGGTACCTCAAGCAGTCCTGCATTAACGATCACGGGGCAGGGTGTTACCAATCACTCTACAAACCAGCAGAGTTTTGTTGTTGCCTCGACCAGCAGCGGCCCCAAAGATCCACAACTCAAGTTTACCAACTCCGCCAGCGCAGGCGGTGATGACATGTTCTATTGTGCAGGTCCTGAAACGGAGCAGGGGTATGGTGGCGGTGTCATCAGCTTCTGTGATACATCGACCGCAGGGGCCGCTGCATTCAAGGCATGGACCGGCGCAGGAATTCCACCGAAGCACGGTAGTACCGTGGGCGGTGAGATCAGTTTCAGCGACTCCTCAACGGCAGATAACGCCCGCTTCATTATCTACGGCACACTGGGTACCGATGGCGACACCTTTGGCAATGTCGTATTTCACGATAACGCGACCGCTGCCAATGGTGCCTTTACCAATGTTGGCGGCACTGTTTCCGGTGGCGATGGTGGTAACACCCAGTTTTATGGTAGTTCGACCGCAGCCTACGGTGTTTACAACAATTATGGTGGTACCCACAGCAAGGCTAATGGTGGTGATGTTGCTTTTGATGCGACCGCTACAGGTGGGGATGGACGATTTTTTAACCATGCCGCACCGGCCACAAATGCCTATGGTGGTGTGACCAGTTTCAACAATAATCCCCCATCCATGGCCGCCACCGAAGGTGCGTCAGCAGGTAACGGTGCTTATTTCAATTATGGTGCGCGGGAAGGTGAACAGGGTGGCGGTGGTCATCTTGAATTCAGTGCAAAGTACGGTTCACCGACAGGTGCGAACGCCACTATTGCCAACTACGGTAGCGCCATCGAAGGCAAATCGAGCGCAGGTCACACTATTTTCTCGATTAACCAACCAACGGATTATTTTCCGACTGCGGGTAATGCGACGATCTGGAACCACCCTGGGGTGAGTGAAGGTAGTGCTGCGGGCTTCACCGAATTTTCGGTCTACGTTAGCAAAGACAGTAGTAGTGCAGGTAGTAATGTTCCGACCGCGGGCGAGGCAACACTCTTCAATCTTGGCGGATACACCACGAACGCAACTGGCGGCTACACCGTATTCTCCGGTAATTCCACCGCAGGTAATGCAACGCTGATCGCCTATGGTGGTACCCACAATGGCTATGGTGGCAAGATTTCGTTCTACGACGATGCATCTGGTGGAACCGCAACGGTTAAACTCTTTGATAACGGTGAACTGGACATCGGCGAGCACACAAACGGTGTGACCATCGGTGCGCTTGATTTGAATGGTGGCATTATCTCCATCCAGCTTGGCGATGCTGTCACGACGCTCACGGTTTCCGGTGAACTGACACTCAAAGCAAACCAGTTAACCTTCTCTTTGTGGAAGAAAGATAGTGGTGGATTTGTCTTCAATACGCCCTATACGATTCTTGCCAACGCCAATCTCACCAATTGCACAGCGGACCAGTTCTATGCAAACAGCATTGACGGTATCGAACCGAGTTTTGCCATCGTCGGCAACGATCTTCAGGTTACCTATGTGCAGAAATAAACAGTAGAACGTATGCCAAAGTAATAAGGGGGAGACAATGTTAAGACAGATCACCAGAAGTCCCTATCTGAATCTTCTCAGTGGCATGATCCTATTATTTGCCGCGTTGTACGAAATAGTGGTATCTGTAGATGAGGCGGCATTTGGTCTCCGTCATGGGATACTGATTTTCAGTATTATCCAGATCGTCAAAACGCTCCCCGAGATCATGCATGGTCTGACGGAAATCCAGGATGCGGATGAAGTTATGGGAGAAAAAAATGGCCGCCTACTGAAGCAGGACGCCAATTGATGCACTGAACAACTAAGCCGCTATCAGCGATGTGCTGGCGTATCAACTAGACTGAGCGTGTTTACATATATTTCTTATGACACGGACTATCTGACAAGGAGAGTATGAAATGCATCTACTTTGTGGAACTTGTAAAGACGTTGTTGAAAAGGCACTCGGTGTCATGCCGGGTGATCTGAGTTGCACCGCTGCTGCTGCAGGCATTGTCGCTGCCATTGAAATTGCCGGTGGTGGCCCAGAGGACCCCGTAGCAGATGCTTTGTCTGCTGTTGCTGTGGCCGTGATTGAAGACTTATGCAACAAATATGGCTGGCCGTGGATACATTCACATCGCAAGGAAGTGGCTGAGGCAATGTGTAAAGAAGCCGACCTTTGTTAGCTATCGACTCAACAGTTATCTCGTAGTAATAAAGGCTCCGGCGGGAGCCTTTGCTTTCTCTTTATGCCAACAATTTCGATTGGCGCAGAAATTTCAGAATGATTGGGTAAGGGGCTTTAATTCACTCTCTGTAGGCTATACCTATTGCCAGGTAATACCTTTCTCATAATTGAAAAGGAGTTTTTCATGCCCACTGATACCTCACCTCTGTTTGAGTCCGTTCGGCTCGGTGAACTTACCCTGCCAAATCGCTTTGTGATGGCACCATTAACTCGCTGTCGGGCCATCAACCATCTGCCTAATGACCTGATGGCTGAATATTACGAACAGCGCGCCAGTGCCGGTCTGGTGATCACGGAATGTACCATGGTTGCACCCGGGACATCCGCATTCGGTAACGACCCGGGCATCTATTCTCCGGAACAGATTGAAGGTTGGAAGAAAACCACTTCTGCTGTACATAAAGCGGGCGGGCGGATATTTCTGCAAATCTGGCACGCAGGTCGGGCCGCTCATCCACTGCTTAACAATGGTACTGAATGTGTGGCGCCGAGTGCTCTGGCAATTGATGGTGAAACGTATACGCCTGAAGGCAAGAAATCCTACACGGTTCCACGCGAACTGAGTAAGGTAGAAATTACCGATATTGTGCAGGACTTTCGCAAGGCAGCTGCCAACGCTATTAAGGCCGGATTTGATGGTGTTGAAGTGCATGGTGCAAATGGTTATCTGATCGATCAATTCTTGCGTGATGGTTCTAACCAGCGCACTGACGAGTATGGTGGCTCGCTGGAAAATCGCGCTCGCTTTCTAACGGAAATTCTTGAAGCGGTAACCGACGAGATCGGCAGCCATCGCGTGGGGTTACGGCTATCTCCGTTGAATAGCTTTAACAGCATGCGAGATAGTGATCCAGAAGCCTGGACAGGTTTCCTGGCGGATCACCTGAACAAATTCGGACTAGCCTATCTACATTTGATGCGTGCAGATTTCTTTGGCGTGCAACAGGCGGATGTCGTCACTATTGCCCGTGAAAAATACAAAGGACATCTGATGGTGAACATGGGCTATGGCGCAGAAGAGGCAGCACAGGTGGTGAGTAATAAAATTGCAGATTCCGTGGCCTTTGGTACCGCATTTCTGGCCAATCCTGATTTGCCCGCCCGTGTCAAAGCCGGTGCGGAACTCAATACGGCCGATCCGGATACGTTTTATACCTCTGATGCCAGGGGATATACCGACTATTCGTTTATGTCCTAAGTGCTTGAAATGGGAAGGCTTCAATTTAAATTTTTCATTTATCTTTCCTCTATACCTAAACGGACTATGCTTGTTTTGAGTGACCCGAAGCTTTCTATTTCGTGTCTCTTTTCACAGGCTGTCAGTTAGCGCAAGGTGTGAGTTGTGTCAGCAATATTTGCCATTGAGATCGAGTTTTAGGGAGACAACGATGAAAAAGATACTCGGTATATGCAGTTTGGTTGCGGTTTTCCTGTTACCCAGTGGTGTCGTGCTGGCCGATTCCATGAACGGCAAGGGCGATAAGCGTATGGAGCAGGAACAGGAAATGGAGCAAAAGCAGGGTAATAAATACGGGAATTCTGAAGGGCATCGTCAGGACGGAAAGGAAAAGAAAAAGAAGGATAAAGACAAGGACAAGAAAAAATCCAAGGAGCGTGATCGCGATAAAGATCAAAAACGTATGGGTGACACAGAAAAAAACAAAGATGGCAAAGAGCGTGAACGGAAGGAAAAGGAACAACGTGAACAGAGTAATGATGATTGAACAGTTGACTCTTTGATGCGGCGCTCAGTAATTTCACGATAAAGGCTCCAGTCGGAGCCTTTTTTCTGTTTGTTAGCCAAACGTCCTCAATTCTTTTTTTACCACGTTGCCTGGTGGTGTGGTGGTGATGGATTTAATTTATCTCCAGCAAGCCTTTTGCACTGTCGCGGCATGCTGACAGCAATCGATCAGCGGCGCGTTTGTCATCCAGCACGCGTGCTACGGCTAAGCCACCGATCATCATTGCCGTAGTCGCCATAACTTGTTCTGATGTGCCGGAGTCCAACTGTTGTTTGAGTAGCCGGTTGAGGTTTTTGTAGATGCGGGTGTAAGTATTGCGTACTGCCGGATCACTACGGCTGACATCTGTTACCAGAAAGGAGAGCGGGCATGGGAACTCTCTATTGTCCAAGTGTTCACGGCTCAAATAGCTGTCTATGGCCTGAGATAGCCACTGTTCGTGGTTTTCCATATGTGCAAAAGGATTGTTCTTTGCCGCATAGACGATTGACTCGGTATAGACTTCAGACTTGTTGTTGAAGTGGGCATAGAACGCACCTCGTGTCAGACCCGCATCCTGCATCAGAATATCGATGGAAACCGCTTCGTAGCCGAGGCGGGGAAAGAGTTTTGCCGCACTCCCGAGGATCCGCTCGCGGCTCCGTTCTTTGTGTTCTCTGGTGTATGGCATTTGGCACCTGTAGCGTTATATATGTTCTTGAACATATATAATGCAGCGCTACCATCTGGGCAAGTCATAACCGGAGAGCCCGATGGAACAGAAGTTAATTTTCTATCCTATGTTTGTCCTGATTGCCTGGACTTATGTGGTGGGAATGGTGCAGTTTAGCCGCGCTATCCGTGCTGTAGGTGATGGGCTTAATCCTGCCTACTTCCGCCTCAAACGGGGATTTGAACCTCCGAGTTACTTGCTTTCGGCAAGTCAGCACTTCAGTAATCTGTTTGAGATGCCGGTACTTTTTTATGCAGCAATACTGACGATCTATACAGCCGGGATAACCCATGTGGTGTTACTTGTACTGGCATGGGTTTATGTCATTACCCGATTACTGCATAGCCATCACCATCTCTCAAATAGGAATCTGTTGAAACGCCGTAATGCGTTTCTAGCCAGTTATTTTGTACTGCTTGTGCTGTGGTTAGGGATCATGTATCTGATAATGTTCTGAAAGACGGCTGATGTGTAATGATAAGTAAGCCATACTAATAAAGGCCCCGATGGGGGCCTTTATTTCTCATCCTAACTTCCGTAACTCTTCCTTCGCTCGTTCCTCCTGCTGCAATGCCCACATCTTCGCGTAGTGGCCATTTAACGCCAGCAGTTGCTGGTGATTGCCGCGTTCGATGATGCGCCCCTGGTCCATCACCAGGATCTGATCGGCATCGATGACAGTGGAGAGGCGATGGGCGATGACCAGCGTGGTGTGATCGCTGGCCAGTTCCTGCAGCGCTTCAAGGATGGTCTTTTCCGATTGCGAGTCGAGGGAAGAGGTGGCCTCATCGAACACCAGAATCTTCGGGTTTTTCAGGATCGCCCGGGCGATGGCGATGCGCTGTTTTTCTCCCCCCGAGAGTTTCAGGCCACGTTCGCCGACTACGGTTTGATAACCCTCGGGCAACGAGTTGATAAAGTTGTGGATGTTGGCCAGTTGTGCCGCGCGAACGATCTCTTCCTGACTGGCGCCGCAACGACCATAGGCGATGTTGTATTCGATGGTGTCATTAAATAGCACGGTGTCCTGTGGCACGATGCCGATGGCCGAGCGCAGGCTTTCCTGAGTCACGTCACGAACATCCTGCCCATTAATCAGTACCCGTCCGTCGCTGGTGTCGTAGAAACGGAACAGCAATCTCGACAGCGTCGACTTGCCCGCACCGCTGTGGCCGACTACCGCGACTTTGTGTCCCGCGGGAATCTCAAAATCGACGTCATTCAGGATCGGTCGTTCAGGCTGATAGTGGAATTTCACATGTTCGAAGCGTACGGAACCATCACCGACCTGTAACGGTTTTGCGTCGGGTTTATCCACGATCTCAGCTTCGGCGTGCAGTAACTGAAACATGCGATCCATATCGGAGAGGGCGTGTTTCACCTGGCTGTAGACCACGCCGAGGAAATTGAGCGGGATGAACACCTGCAACATAAAGGCATTGACCAGCACCAGATCACCGAGACTCATTTGACCGGTGGCGACCTGATTGGCGGCGAGGATCATGATGATGGTGACACCGACGGCGATGATCGCTCCCTGGGCGATGTTCAGGCCCGACATGGAGGTCTGGCTCATCACCGCCGCGTCCTGCCACTCGGTCAGGGTCTTGTCATAACGTCGCTGCTCGAAGCCTTCATTGTTGAAATACTTCACCGTCTCGTAGTTGATCAGTGAGTCGATAGCCTGGGAGTTGGCCTCAGAGTCTTTGGCGTTCATGCGATGGCGAAACTTCATTCGCCAGTTGGTGATCAGGAAGGTAATGGTGACGTAGATCGTTACAGTACCGACGGTGATCAGGGCGAACCAGTAGCTGTACTTACTCAGCAATATCCCGGCGACCAGCCCCAGTTCGATAAAGGTGGGCAGGATAGAGAAGACCATATAGTTGAGCAGCGAGGCGGCGCTGCGGGTGCCTCGTTCCATGTCCCGTGAGAGGGCACCGGTCTTGCGTTCCAGGTGGTAACGCAGCGAGAGTTTATGCAGGTGGTCGAGGGATTTCAGCGACAGTTCGCGCATGGTGCCGTGTCGCACCCGGGCGAAGACAACGTCACGCAATTCATTAAAGGCGGAGCCAGCCAGGCGTAGTACACCGTAGGCCAGTAGCAGGACTATGGGTAGTGTGGCGGTGTGCCCGTTGGTAGTGTCCAGAGCATCGACGATCTCTTTCAGTGCCAGCGGCACGCCAACCAGAGCCAGCTTGGAGGCGACCAGAAATGCCAGCGCCAGTCCTGCCCGACCGCGATAGTTCCACAGATAGGGGAGCAGTGAGCGGATAGTCTGCCAGTCGTTACGGTTGTCCAGCGGTTCTTCGGTTCGTTTGATTCGCATTATGGTTCTGCAGTCAGGTTTGCCCGTTTTTCGTATTATCCGCCATTCTTGTCGGATGAATACACTTCAAGGTTAAGTTGCGCTTATACTTCGCTTATTCAACTGTTGTCTGGTTGCAATGCAAGACGGAGGCTCCCCCCATGGCAATGCCGACCCCCGAGGAACTGAAGACTGCGCTGGCTGAGGCCGGGCGTATGCGCGAGCAAAGCGAAGATCCCTATTACGTCGCCAAGGCTTTACTCAATCTTAACTACCAGAATGAGCAACTCAAGGAAGTGTTGAAGATGGCGGACAAGTTCCTGCGCACGGGCATGAACGTGGTCGACCATCAAAAACTGAAGAAGTCGATTGAAAGTGCGAAAAAGGCCATTGAGCGGACTGGTGCCATCGAGGGTGGGCAGTATTTATTGTGAGTTTGGTCAGTCATTGGTCACGGTAGTAGAATAGTCGTCTTGATGTGGGGGCTTATGCCCCCACTAATCATTCAATGTTTCTTTCTGCGAGGTTCAGATGCCTTTCTACGAATACCAATGCAAGGCCTGTGGCCACCGTCTCGAGGCGATGCAGAAGATGAGCGATCCACTGCTCACCGATTGTCCAGAATGCGGCAAGCCCGAATTGAAGAAACTGATCTCTACCGGCAGTTTCACCCACAAGGCCGCCAGCATCGATAATGCCCCGGCCTGTGCCAGCGGTGCCTGCGGCGGTGGCTGCATGGCCAACAAGTAGGTTCGCTATCTCATGATTTCCGCTTTACGCCGCTACCTGATGGCCGGATTGCTGGTCTGGATCCCGCTCGGCGTCACCATCATCGTAGTCAAAATGCTGATCGGCCTGCTCGATCGCAGTATGTTGCTGGTGCCGCAGCAGTACCGTCCCGAGCAACTGTTCGGCGTGTCTATCCCGGGGCTCGGGGTGATCGTGGCGGTGGTGGTGGTACTGTTCACCGGCGTCATCGTCGCCAACCTGTTCGGCCGCAAGCTGGTGGCGATCTGGGAATCGCTGCTGTCACGCATCCCGCTGGTCAGTTCCGTCTACTCAGCGGTGAAACAGATCGCCGAGACCATGTTCTCCTCCTCCGGCCAGTCGTTCCGCAAGGTGCTGCTGGTGGAGTATCCGCGCAAGGGGATGTGGACCCTGGCCTTTCAAACCGGCACCGAGGTTGGTGAAGCACAGTGCAAGACCGGTCGCGAGGTGATCAATATTTATGTCCCCACCACCCCCAACCCGACTTCCGGTTTCTTCATCATGGTGCCGAAAGAGGACGTGGTAGAGCTGGAGATGAGCGTCGACGAGGGCCTGAAGATGATTATCTCCATGGGCTCAGTGGTGCCCAATCCGGCGGAGGGCGGTTGCCCGAAATCTCCGGCACCCGAAGCCGAATAAGCCCTCGGCAGTTGCGCGGAACCCCGTCGATCCGTAACATTCCCGCTTTTCCCCTATAGCGACAGGACAGAACACCATGCGCAGCTTCTACTGCGGCCAGTTGAATGAATCCCATATCGATCAGGAGATCGAGCTTGCCGGTTGGGTCCACCGCCGCCGTGACCACGGTGGGGTTATCTTTATTGATCTGCGTGACCGCGAAGGTGTCGCCCAGATCGTCTTCGATCCGGACCTGCCCGATGTCTTCTCCACGGCCGAGAGCGTGCGTAACGAATTCGTGCTGCATATAAAAGGAAAGGTGCGTCGTCGCCCCGAGGGAACCGAGAACAACGACCTGCCCACCGGCCAGGTCGAGGTGCTGGGCAAGGAACTGACGATTCTCAACCGTTCCGAAACACCGCCGTTCATGCTCGACATTGAGGATGATGAGGTGGGCGAAGAGCACCGCCTGAAATATCGCTATGTCGATCTGCGCCGTCCACAGATGCTGCAGCGGATGAAATTCCGTTCCGAGATGACCCGCGCCCTGCGTAACTACCTTGATGAGCGCGGCTTCCTCGACATCGAAACCCCGATGCTGACCAAGGCGACCCCTGAAGGTGCCCGCGACTATCTGGTGCCGAGCCGCACCCATCAGGGCAGCTTCTTCGCCCTGCCGCAGTCGCCGCAGATCTTCAAACAGCTGCTGATGGTCTCCGGTATGGACCGCTACTATCAGATCGTGCGCTGTTTCCGCGACGAAGACCTGCGCGCCGACCGCCAGCCTGAATTTACCCAGATCGACATCGAGACCTCATTTTTGAACGAGGAGGAGATCATGACCCTCACCGAGGGCATGATCCGCGAGATGTTCGCCAAGGTACTGGAAGAGCAACTGCCCAACCCGTTCCCGCGTATGAGCTACGCCGAGGCGATGCAGCGTTACGGTTCCGACAAGCCTGATCTGCGTATCCCGCTGGAGCTGATCGAAGTGGCCGACCTGATGAAGGACGTGGAGTTTAAGGTCTTCTCCGGTCCGGCCAACGATCCGGCCAGCCGCGTCACCGCGCTGCGCGTGCCCAAGGGCGGTTCGATTTCACGCAAGGAGATCGACGACTACACCAAGTACGTCAGCATCTACGGTGCCAAAGGTCTGGCCTACATCAAGGTCAACGAACTGGCCAAGGGTGTCGAAGGGCTGCAATCGCCGATCCTCAAGTTCCTGCCCGACGAAGTGGCGCTGAACATCATGCAACGCGTGGGTGCGGAAGATGGCGATCTGGTCTTCTTCGGTGCCGACAAGGCCAAGGTGGTTAATGAAGCGCTGGGTGCACTGCGAGTCAAGCTGGGTCACGACCTCAATCTGCTGACTCACGGCTGGGCTCCTCTGTGGGTGGTCGACTTCCCGATGTTCGAGTGGGAAGAGAAGGACGGTCGTTTCTACTCGCTGCACCATCCCTTCACCTCACCCGCCGAGGCCGACATCGACAAGCTCGAATCCGATCCGGGCAACTGTCTCTCCCGTGCCTACGACATGGTGCTCAACGGCACCGAGATCGGTGGCGGTTCCATGCGTATCTATCGCGAAGAGGTGCAGGAGAAGGTCTTCCGTGCGCTGGGTATCTCCGATGAAGAGGCCCGCGAGAAGTTCGGCTTCCTCCTCGATGCGCTAAAGTACGGCTGCCCGCCCCACGGCGGTCTCGCCTTCGGTCTGGACCGACTGGTGATGCTGATGACCGGTGCGAAGTCGATCCGTGACGTGATGGCCTTCCCCAAGACCCAGACCGCAGCCTGTCTGCTGACCGACGCACCGTCGCAGGTTTCTCCGGCACAGTTGGTTGAGCTTGGGATCCGCGTAGCCAAGCCGCAGAAAGAAGAGAAAGCTGGCTGAGTCAGCCCGGATTGATCATGAGCAGTGAAAAGCCGATCGAAGATTATCTATCGCTGAGCGACGCCGAAGCCGAGGCGCGGCTCACCGCGGCACGGGAAAAGCTCGGCGAGCGGGTGGTAATCCTCGGTCACCACTATCAGCGTGAAGAGGTTTTCCATCACGCCGATTTTTCCGGCGATTCGCTGAAGTTGTCACGCCAGGCTG
Organism: Thiohalomonadaceae bacterium; assembly: GCA_050302275.1. Taxonomy (GTDB): domain Bacteria; phylum Pseudomonadota; class Gammaproteobacteria; order Thiohalomonadales; family Thiohalomonadaceae; genus JAPHTQ01. The sequence goes on from JBNLAT010000030.1 coordinate 29,104, forward strand.
CGGGTTCGAAGGCCGAGTACATCATCTTCTGCGGTGTGCACTTCATGGCCGAAGTGGCCGACATTCTCTCTCGTGACGATCAGATCTCTATCCTGCCTGACCTGGCCGCAGGTTGCTCCATGGCCGATATGGCTAACCTCGCCGCGGTCGAGCGCGCCTGGCGCGAACTGGCCGAGGTGCTGGAGCCGGACCAGAGTGTTACCCCGGTTACCTACATCAACTCTGCCGCCGACCTGAAAGCCTTCTGTGGTCGCCACGGCGGTATCGTCTGCACCTCATCCAATGCACGTAAAGTGTTGGAGTGGTCCTTCAGCCAGCGGGAGAAGGTACTCTTCTTCCCCGACCAGCACCTGGGCCGTAACACGGGCTATGCCATGGGCATCCCGCTGGAAGAGATGGTGGTGTGGGACTTCGACCAGCCGCTGGGCGGCCTAACTCCGGAGCAGATCAAACAGGCGAAGATGATTCTGTGGAAAGGTTTCTGCTCGGTGCACCAAATGTTCCAGCCGGAACAGATCGATGCCTTCAAGGCCAAATACCCGGAAGCGAAGATCATCTCCCACCCGGAATCGCCCTTTGAGGTGTGCCAGAAGTCCGATTACGTCGGCTCCACCGAATACATCATCAACACCATCCGCGATGCTGAACCGGGCAGTCGCTGGTTGGTCGGCACCGAGCTGAATCTGGTCAACCGTCTCGCTGAGCAATTTAAAGCGGAAGGCAAGCATGTCCATTTCATGTCACCTACCGTCTGCATGTGTTCCACCATGTTCCGTATCGATCCGCAGCACCTGGCCTGGGTGCTGGAGAATCTGCTTGAGGGGCATGTGGTGAATCAGATCAGAGTGGATCCGAAAGAGAAAGAAGATGCGAAGCGTTCACTTGAACGGATGCTGGAGGTATCTCCGCCGTAAATTCGGTGGAGCGCAAAAGAAAAGGGAGTGGCTGTGCCACTCCCTTTTTTGTTTGCGATGGGCTTCCTACACGCCGAGGTTGCCGAAGTGTAGATTACTGATGTTGCTGACCGTGCCCGGGTAGTGCCGATCGAGATAGCGTTTTACCTTGCCGACACAGCGTAGCGGCGAGTCGACCCGAAGTACGATATCTCCCTGATGCATGCCTGTGCGGAAGCGATCCAGTTGTGCGTTGGGAATGCGATTACCGAACAGGTAGCCGGAGAACTGGGTAAACAGGACCACCAGTCCCAGCAGCAGTGCCCAGTACCATGAGGTAACCAGCAGTGCCAGCACCATGCCACTCAGGGCAAAGGCGAAGACGGCGACACTGAGATACCAGATCCACTTTTCGGCCACCGTGGCCGCGCCGGTATGCCTGTGCAGGGTGGCGCCGGGGAGTTCGTGCAGAGTGTTGTTTTCGTCGATCACGGCGTGGAGCTGGGTGTCATCAAAGCCGAACTCCTGTTCGAGATCGTGAATCGCCCGGCGTACCCCACGCTCATCGCAAAAGACGAAGTAGAGGCTGCGGTAAAACATGATGCACCTCCGATTGGTTGAGGGTTTACCTATAGATATGGGTCTGTTTTTCTGGATTGCTAGCCAATCTAATGTATTGAAAAAATGAAGGTTTTTATGTTGAAGAAAGGTAGGCGGGAAAGTGTTGTGCTGGTCCATGGGCTGTGGATGAAGGGGTTTGAGATGATCCTGCTGCAGTGGCGGCTCCGCCGGGCAGGTTACCGGGTCTATCGCTTCAGCTATCGCAGTGTAGCCCGTGATCTGGTCGAGAATGCGCAGCGCCTGAATATCTTTCTGCAACGGGTGGATGGGGAGAAAGTCCACTTCGTCGCCCATAGTCTGGGTGGTCTGGTGGTGCGGCGCCTGCTGCACGATTTTCCGGAGCAGCGGCCCGGTCGTATCGTCACTCTCGGTTCGCCACACAGTGGCAGCTATGTTGCTGACCGCCTGAGTCGCATGGGCTGGTTTCGTCGCCTGTTGGGCTACAGTTTTCCAACTCTGACCGGCGAACTCTTTCCCTGGCACGGCGAACGCCCGTTGGGTTCCATCGCCGGGGACCTGAGTATCGGTATCGGCCAGGTGGTGCGCAGCCTGCCGTGCCCCAACGACGGCACAGTCAGTGTTGCCGAGACCCGCCTGGCGGGGATGAGCGACCATGTGCTGGTCCACGCTAGTCATATGGCACTGCTGTTCTCGTGTCAGGCGGCGAAACAGACGCTGCATTTTTTACGTTATGGAAATTTTGACCACGACGAAAACGCTGCCGTAGCTAGCGGAGATTGAACCGGTTTGTGTTTTCATGGCGTTGGCTGTGTTAAAACTACAGACCTTAAAAAGAATAATGAATCCAGGAGGCGGCGCTTGCGTAAGCGCGAGTCGACACAAACAGCACGGAAGGTAGAACTGCTCCAGGGGTATTGGTTACCCGGACTGGTGGCGCTGCTGCTCGTGTTGCTATTGGCCTCTCTGGGTGTGTTGCAGCCGTTGGAGCGCTGGATCTACAGCACGACTTTGAGCTCCTTCGCGCCGCCTGCGGATTCAGGCAAGGTCGCGGTGATTGAGCTGGAGCCCGACTGGCAGCAGTCCGGGCTCGATGAGGTGTTGCGCCGTGTCGGCAGTGCCCGTGCCGTCGCCTTTTTTCCTCCGTTGCGCAAACTGGACAACACCGCTGCCCTGGATCTGGTGGAACAACGCCTGAAACCCGCCGCGGGCGACAGCAAGAAAGGTCGCCGCGAGCCCTACCGTACCCTCTCGGCCATGCAGCGCGAACTGGATACCCGCGAGCAGGTGCTGAGCCGTCTGCGTAAAAACGACAATGCGATCCTTGCCGTTCCCTACCAGCCCGGTGTCGATTTTACCGGTGCCATGCAGAGCGAATTTGGTGAAGTAGCTTCGGGCGGTGTGCCGTTACTCAGTCGCCTGCCCAGTTTGGTTTCTCCGCGGTTGTCGACTGTCGAGTCTTTGAACATGCCAGACGAAGCGCTGAGCAAGGCGGCGCTCGGCATCGGCCTTTATGCTCCAGCGGTCGCTGGTGGCGCTTACCCAGCGCTGGTGCAGTATCAGGAGCAGGCACTGCCGGGTCTGCTGTTCCAGCTACTGCGGCTTAACTACCGCGCCATGGCCGTGGACAAGGTCCACTTCAAGCCGGGCAGCGGCATCGATTTGAACATGACCGCGGTCCCCACCGATAACGCCTATCGTCTGCGGCCTTACGCCAATCTCGATGATGCCGAACTAAAAGGGGTCGATCGTTACGACTTCGCCCGGGTCGCGTCCGGGACCTACGCCATCAGTACCTTCCGCAACAAGACCATATTCATCGGTGAACCCACTCAGGTCAGACCACTGGCGCTGGCGCTGGATGCCATGTTGCAACAACAGGTGGTGGCACACTCGGCCTGGATACTCTGGGGGCAGTATGGCGCCTTGATTGTCATGACCCTGCTGTCGATGTTGCTGCTGCCGCGGCTGCGTTTCTCCACCGCCAGCGTGACCGCGCTGTTGCTGGTCTTCTTGCTGCTGAACGGAGAGTTTCTGCTGCTGCTACTGGGCCGGGTCTGGTTGCCGCTGATGCTGCCGGTGCTGGTGATGCTGTTCAGCTACCCGGTGATTGTCTTCCGTACCTGGCTGGCGCGTCGCGAAGACTTTGTGCTTGATGAACTCTCTTACGCCAATCGCCAACTCGGCCGTATGTTGCAGGCTCAGGGGGAACTGGATCAGGCGCTGGAGAAATATCGTCGCTGCCGCGTCGATGCGCCGCTGTTGGAACAGCTCTACCATCTGGGGCTCGATTTCGAGCGTAAGCGTCAGTTCGCCAAGGCGGTCTCGGCCTTTCAGTACATCGATTCGTCGTCACCGGGTTTCCGTGATGTGGCCGAACGTATCCAGCGTAATCAGGCGATGGAGCAGCGGGTAGTATTGACCAAAGGCGGTCCGGCCTCGGCAACGGGCACGGTGATCATGGATGCCGAGGGTTTGCAGAAACCGACCGTCGGCCACTACGAGGTAGAAAAGGAGATCGGTCGCGGTGCCATGGGTATGGTCTATCTCGGCCGCGACCCACGCATCGGTCGCATGGTGGCGATCAAGACCATGGCCCTCTCCGGCGAGTTCGAAGGGACTCAGCTTGATGAGGTGAAACAGCGCTTCTATCGTGAGGCGGAGACCGCGGGTCGCCTCAACCATCCGAATATCGTCCACGTCTACGACATCGGTGAGGATCAGGAGTTGGCCTTCATCGCCATGGACTTCTTGCCAGGCAATAACCTGGGCCACTACGTTAAACCGAAAAAACTATTGCCGGTGAAAACCGTGCTGGACGTGATGCAGCAGGTGGCCGAGGCGCTTGACTACGCGCACAAGCAGAACGTGGTGCACCGCGATATCAAACCGGCCAACATCATCTACGACGAATCCAACGGTAGCGCCAAGGTGACCGACTTCGGCGTCGCCTGCCTCACCGATGCGAGCAAGACACGCACCGGCACCGTGCTCGGCAGCCCCTCCTATATGTCGCCTGAACAGGTGGCGGGCAAGCGGGTCGATGGTCGCGCCGATATCTTCTCGCTGGGCGTTACCCTCTACCAGTTGCTCACCGCGCATCTGCCGTTCGAGGCCGATTCCCTGGGCAGCCTGATGTACAAAATCACTAACGAGGAGCACCCCAAGCCGAGTCAATTCCGCAAGGGGCTGCCCGTTTGCGCCGTGCGCATTATCAACAAATGTCTACAGAAGGACCCGGAGATGCGTTACCAGAGCGGCGCCGAACTGGCGGCGGCGCTGGAGCGTTGTCGCTGAGGTACGGGAGAGTAGCGATGGGTAAACCACTGTCTGTGCAAATGAGCGGTCATACCGACCCGGGACAGGTACGGGACAACAACGAAGACGCCATCCTCTGGGATGCAGCGGCGGGCTGGGCGGTATTAGCCGATGGCATGGGCGGCCACATGGCCGGTGAAGTGGCGAGTCGTCTGGCGGTGGAGACCCTGCAACCCCATCTCGGCGAGATGAGTAACGGTGACGAGGGCGGTGATATCGAGCGCCTGCGTGCGGCGGTACTGGAAGCCAATCAACGCATTCACGAACAGGCGGGTGCCGATATCCGCTGCCACAATATGGGGACGACCATCGTCGCTACCCTGTTTCGCGACGGGACCCTCACCTGCGCCCATGTGGGAGATTCGCGGCTCTACCGTTTTGGCGACGACGGCCTAGAGCAACTGAGCCATGATCATTCGCTGGTACAGGAACTGGTGGATGAAGGAATGATGAGCAGCGAAGAGGCAGCGGAGTCGAGTCACAAGAATGTGATCACTCGCGCTCTCGGACTGGAGGCGACGGTGGAGGCGGATGTGTTGCAGGTGCCGTTGCGTAGCGGTGAGCTTTATCTGCTCTGTTCCGACGGCCTTAGCGACAAAATCCCTGACGCAGACCTGGCGGTATTACTGCAGGGCGGAGATCTCGATGCCATGGCGCAACAACTGGTGGCCGAGGCCAACCGACGCGGTGGCGAAGACAATATTTCAGTGATCCTTGCGCGGATCCCATAACAAATAGTGGCAGGAGCAAAACTATGGCAAAACTGGTTATCAGCGTAAACGGTATGAGCCTGCGCGAATACGAACTGGACAAGGTTCGTGTGACCATCGGTCGTAACTCGAGCAACGACATCTCGCTTAACGAGCCGGTGGTCAGCGGTGAGCATGCGGCGATCAGCCTGGAGGGCGGTGTAGTGAGCATCGTCGATCTCGACAGCACCAACGGCACCTACGTTAACGACCGTCTGCTGGTGGATAAAAAGCCGCTACAGCACAATGATGTGATTAGTATCGGTAACCACGACCTGCTGTTTGTCGATGAGGCGGTGCAGGATTTTGCTGCCACGGTGGTACTCAATCCCCCCGCTGAAGAGCCGAAGGCTCTCGGTCCCGCGGCATTGAAGATTAGTAGCGGCAAGCGCGAAGGGACGCTGATGCCCATCGTCAAGGAGCGTACCGCGCTGGGTAAACCGGGCGAACAGATCGCCGTGATTATGAAGGTCGATGGCGCCTACCTGCTGCAACCGGTGGCGGTGGGCGACAAACCGATCACCACCAAACTTAACGGCAGCGTGCTCGATACCAATGCCCGCGCCCTCTCATTCGGCGATATCATCGAAATCGCCGGGATTAAACTGGAATTCATTCCTGGATAAGTCATGGCCAAACTGACTCTCAGCTACAACGGCGTCACCCTGCGCGAGTACCAGCTCAGCGGTAATCGGGTGACCGTCGGTCGTCGTTCCGACAACAACATTCGTCTCGACGACCCCACCGTCAGTGGTACCCATGCGATTATCTCCCTCAAGGCCGACCCCTATCTGGAGGGGCAGACGGTTGCGACCCTGGTCGACTTCAACAGCACCAACGGCGTGTTCGTTAATGGCGAACGGGTCAAACAGCAGAAGCTCAACTCGGGGGATGTGATCCGTATCGGTCAGCACGAACTGCAGTTCGACCAACAGAGCGCCTTCGATGCCACCCAGACCTCGGTGATCCTGCCCGAGGATTGAGGTAGCCCCTCCCTGCGAAAGCACGGCCCATGATGGTACAATCGTGCCGGTTTTAGTGAGATTTAAGTAAGAGGGGAGTCAATGGCCGGACACAGCAAATGGGCCAATATCAAACACCGTAAGGCGGCCCAGGATGCCAAGCGAGGCAAGATTTTCACCAAATTGATCCGTGAACTGACCGTGGCCGCTCGTGCGGGCGGTCCCGATCAGGATTCCAATCCACGCCTGCGCGATGCGATCTCCAAGGCGCTTGCCGCCAACATGAAAAAGGACACGGTGGAGAACGCGATCAAACGCGGTAGCGGTGCCGCCGATGGCGATAACTACGAAGAGGTGCGTTACGAGGGCTACGGCCCGGCGGGTGTCGCGGTGATGGTCGAGTGCCTGACCGACAACCGTAACCGTACCGTGGCCGAAGTTCGTCACGCCTTCAGTAAAAGCGGCGGTAACCTGGGCACCGACGGTTCGGTGGCCTACCTGTTTAGCAAGATCGGTCTGCTGACCTACCCGGCGGGTAGCGATGAGGATGCGATCATGGAAGCGGCACTGGAGGCTGGCGCCGAGGACGTGGTCGGTAACGACGACGGTTCTGTCGAGGTGACCAGCAGTGCCGAATCTTTCAACGAAGTACGTGAGGCGATGGTCACCGCCGGTTTCGAACCAGAGGTAGCCGAGGTCACCATGCAGCCTTCCACCAGCGTCGATCTGCAACTGGACGATGCGGAAAAGGTGATGCGTCTGGTCGACATGCTTGAAGACCTGGACGACGTGCAGAACGTTTACAACAATGCTGACTTCAGCGACGAGGTAATGGCCCAACTGTGACCCGCATACTCGGCATAGACCCCGGCTCCCGCATCACCGGTTTCGGTATTATCGAACGGGTGGAGGGCCGCCTTGCCTATGTCGAAAGTGGTTGCATCCGTGCTGGGGACGGCGACTTCGCCGGACGCCTCAAGACCATCTACGATGGTCTGCGCGAGATTGTCGAAACCTACCAGCCGAATCACGTCGCCATCGAACAGGTCTTCATGCACCGTAATCCCGATTCCGCCATTAAGCTCGGCCAGGCCCGCGGCGCCGCCATCTGTGCGGTGATGTCGCTGGGGCTGACAGTGAGTGAGTACACACCGGCGGAGATCAAGCAGGCCACCGTGGGTAAGGGCAATGCTTCCAAGGAGCAGGTACAGCACATGGTCAAATCACTGCTGAAGTTGCCGGGGACGCCCCAGGCCGACGCTGCCGATGCCCTCGCCGTTGCCCTTTGCCACAGCCATACCAGCCAGACCCTGACTCACATCGCGGTCGCCCAGGCTTCACGAAAAGGACGCTACCGATGATTGGACGCCTGCGCGGCATCCTCGCCGAAAAACAGCCGCCACTGCTGCTGATCGACATCAACGGTGTCGGTTACGAAGTGGAAGCACCGATGAGCACCTTCTACCAACTGCCCGAGACCGGCGCCACGGTCACCCTGCACACCCATCTGGTGGTGCGCGAGGACGCCCACCTGCTGTTCGGTTTTGCCAGCGAGGGGGAGCGTCGTCTGTTCCGCACCCTGATCAAGGTGAACGGGGTCGGTGCCAAGCTGGCGCTGACGATTCTCTCCGGCATCGCTGCCGACGAGTTCGCCCGCTGCGTGCAGGAGAACGATACCGCTGCGTTGGTGCGTCTGCCGGGTGTGGGCAAGAAGACCGCCGAGCGCCTGATCGTGGAGATGCGCGATCGTCTTGCCGACTGGGAGGGCGCCGTCACTCTGGCGGGCGCGGCACCGGTCGAGAGCCGTGGCGGTAGTGATGAACTACGCGATGCGATCAGCGCCCTGGTCTCCCTCGGCTACAAGCCACCGGAGGCGAGTCGTCTGGTGAGCAAGGTGGAGGCCGAAGGGCTCTCCAGTGAAGAGATTATTCGTGCTGCCCTCAAGCAGGCGGTCAAGTAGAGGTCCCCATGGCGATTGAAACCGATCGACTGATTAGCGGTGCTACCGATACGGCTGAAGAGGCTCAGGACCGCGCCATTCGTCGGCGATTGGAGAACCGTATCGGCCAATTGCTGGCGGACCATGGCCAGGGCTTGCTCCGCCGCAGCCAGCTGGGCCCGGGCCTGTTCGATCTCCTCCTTGCGGGGTCCGGCCAGAACCAGATCCAGATT
>JBNLAT010000031.1:0-36294 GCA_050302275.1 Thiohalomonadaceae bacterium
ATCGGGTCGGCGGCCAGCTCTATATGGTCAAGATCATCCCCAGCAAGGGTCTGCCCTACTACCTGATGGATATGGATGGCGACGGCAGCCTGGAAACGCGGCGCAACGATCTGGAGAATCCGCCGGTGGTGCAGTGGCGTATCTTTACCTGGTAAAAAACACCATCACAGTTGCTGTACTCATCTCGCGCTGTCATTCCTGAGCTGGGCCAGCTAAAATCGCACCCGCGGCAAACAACCGAAACCTTTTATGTCTGTTTACACAGTAGTCGAGCAGGATGAACTGGAGGCCTTTCTCCGTAACTATCCCCTCGGCGATCTTATCGACTACCAGGGCATCAGCGCTGGCATCGAGAACACCAACTACTTCGTGACCACCAGCGAAAAGAAGCTGGTCCTCACCCTGTTTGAACAGCACACCACCGAGGAACTGGGTTACTTTCTCGACCTGATGGCCTTCCTCGCCGAACACGATATCCCCAGCGCCCACCCCATCGCCGACAACGACGGCCACTATCTGCGCGTGCTGAACGGCAAACCGGCGGCACTGGTGATGCGCCTGACCGGTGGCGACGTGAAACAGCCGAACGTAGCGCAGTGCGCGGCACTGGGTAAAAACCTCGGCAAGCTGCATGTGGCGGGACAATCCTTTGAAGGTGAGCGCGGTAACGACCGCGGCCCCCACTGGTGGCACACCACCCGCGACGCCGTATTCGAAAAACTCTCCGCCGAAGAGCAGGCCCTGCTCGACGAGGAACTGACCTTCCAGCGCCAACACCGCTTCGACAGCCTGCCCCGTGGCGTGATCCACGCCGACCTGTTCCGCGACAACGCGCTGTTCGAGGGCGACACCCTCACCGGCATTATCGATTTCTACTACGCCTGTAACGATGTGCTGCTCTACGACGTCGCCGTCACCCTCAACGACTGGTGCAGCACCGACGATGGCGGCCTCGACATGGAAAAATCACAGGCCATGCTCGACGCTTACAAACAGGTCCGCCCCTTTAGCGCCGAAGAGATCGAGGCCTGGCCGGTGATGTTGCGTGCCGGTGCACTGCGCTTCTGGCTCTCGCGCCTCTACGATCTGCACTTCCCCCGTGAGGGCGAACTGACCCACACCAAGGACCCCAAGGTCTTCCGTAATATCCTGTTGGCACGGAAAACCCAGCCGCTGCCGCCGCTCTAATCCACACCCTTTTTCTCTTCCCATCGCACGGCAAAATCGGCCCCATTTCAGCGCCGACTTATATAACCCCTTGTCTGGTATGGAAATTGATTGTTATCCACAATTCCTGTGGATAACTTTGTGGATGGTTTGCGGTTAAGCTCGCCAAGTCCGCATGGCAGCAACGAAAGTCATAAATTGGTCATCTTCTGCTCAATACTAAATTTTCTTTTAAAATCAAAAATATAAGATTCCTCTAATGCGCTTTGTTATGTGAGCGATTCCACACTTGACACGCTGCCAGGGTTCGTGCACCGCCACTGTGCATAAGAGAACGTGAAAACCGCTGCCGATTGACACTTGTCAACAGTGTCACGGACTTATCGCCGCTTGCCCCCTCTCTCCGGGCTTCCTAGAATAGGTCCCCACTGTCACCCACAAACGATACCCATAACGTGAATAGACTGGCCCGCCTTGCCCGGCGCCTCGATCAACTCAGCGAATGGACCGGCCGCGGCATAGCCTGGCTGACCCTCGGCATGGTGCTGGTCACCTTCGCCGTGGTGGTGCTGCGCTACCTGTTCAACATCGGCTGGATCGCCATGCAGGAATCGGTCACCTACATGCACGCGCTGGTGTTCATGCTCGGCGCTGCCTACACCCTCCGCCACGACGGCCATGTCCGCGTCGATATCTTCTATCAAAAGTTCGGCCCCCGCGGCCGCGCGTGGGTCGACCTGCTCGGCACCCTGCTGCTGCTCATGCCGGTCACCATTTTCATCACCTGGATCAGCTGGGAGTACGTTGCCAGTTCATGGGAACTGCACGAGGGCTCCCGCGAGACCGGCGGCCTGCCGTGGGTCTATCTGCTGAAAACTGCCATTCCGTTAATGGCGATCCTGATGTTGCTGCAGGGACTATCGCTGGGGCTGCGTTCGCTACTGGTACTGCTTGGGCATGAAGAGGATGCCCCGGCCCATGACGCGAGTACCGAAGTATGAGCCCGGAAGTCATGGCCATCCTCATGTTCCTCACCATCTGCGGTGTGCTGCTGCTCGGCTTCCCGGTCGCCTTTACATTGGGCGGCACCGCGTTGGCCTTCGCCGCCCTCGGTTCACAATTCGGTCTGTTCGACGGCGCCTTCCTCGAGGCACTGCCCAACCGCCTCTACGGCATCATGACCAACGAAACCCTGATCGCCGTGCCGCTGTTCGTCTTCATGGGGGTGATGCTGGAACGCTCGAAGGTAGCGGAACAACTGCTCGACACCATGGCCGCACTGTTCGGTCCGCTGCGCGGCGGTCTTGGGATCTCCGTTACCCTGGTCGGCATGCTGCTCGCCGCCAGCACCGGCATCGTCGGCGCCACCGTAGTCACCATGGGCCTGCTCTCCCTGCCCACCATGATCAAACGTTGCTACAGCCCATCACTGGCTTGCGGCACTATCTGCGCCTCCGGCACACTGGGACAGATCATTCCGCCGTCGATTATTTTAATCCTGCTTGGCGACGTACTCTCCTCCGCCTATCAGCAGGCGCAACTCGATATGGGGATCTGGTCGCCGGAGACGGTTTCGGTCGGTGATCTTTTCGCTGGCGCACTCATCCCCGGTCTGATGCTGGTGGTCTTCTATATTGTCTATCTGTTGTTCGTTGCCTGGCTGAAACCGGAAGCCTGTCCGGTGCCGCCAGTGGAAGAGCGCGGTGCTTATAACCGTGAACTGATGGCTCGTGCAGTTAAAGTACTACTGCCGCCGCTGGCACTAATCCTCGCGGTACTCGGCTCGATCCTCGCCGGTATGGCGACACCAACCGAAGCGGCTTCGGTCGGCGCCATCGGCGCAATCCTGCTGGCGATCTCACAAAAGCAGTTCAACCAAGAAACGCTTAACGAAGTGATGCGCTCCACCACGCAGATCACTGCAATGGTGTTTTTGATCTTTATCGGCGCATCGCTTTTCTCATTGGTATTCCGCGGTTTCGGCGGCGACGAGATTGTGAAAGAACTGCTCACCGATCTACCGGGTGGTGTCTTCGGTGCGATGCTGGTAGTGATGCTGGTGATGTTCCTGCTCGGTTTTATTCTCGACTTCATCGAGATCACTTTTGTGGTGGTCCCCATCGTCGCGCCGATTCTGTTGCAGATGGATATCAGTCCGGTATGGCTCGGCGTCATGATCGCCATCAACCTGCAAACCTCGTTCCTTACCCCGCCGTTCGGTTTTGCGTTGTTCTACCTGCGTGGCGTCGCGCCGCCGGAAGTGACTACGCTACAAATCTACAAAGGTGTGATTCCGTTTATTATTATTCAGTTGATCGCACTCGGTGCACTGGCACTGTGGCCAGAACTTGCAACTTGGTTACCGGGTGTGGTCTACGGCGAATAATTAAACATCCAGCGGACTGCGCACCGCATTACCGCCACGCTTCATCACGTGCGTGTATATCTGAGTTGTTTTCACATCATTGTGTCCAAGCAGTTCCTGCAAAGTACGAATATCTGTTCCATGCTCCAGAAGGTGTGTGGCAAAACAGTGTCTCAAGGTATGCGGCGTTACACGTTTCTGAATCCCACAATTCCGCGCAGCAGTTCTCACTGCGCGCTGCACATTCTTCTCATCCAGATGATGCCTTCGCGTGACCCCATCCAGCGGATCGATTGAGCGATTTACCGATGGGAATACATATTGCCAACCCCACTCCCTGCATGCGTTTGGGTATTTACGCGCCAAGGCATACGGCAGATAGACACAGCCATATCCCTCTCTCAGATCAAGTTCATGTACATGCTTAGCATGTCGCAGTTGCTCTTGTAGCGGCGCAATCAGTGAATCAGGCAACATCGTGGCTCTATCTTTTGCACCCTTACCCTGACGAACCATAATTTGCCTGTAGTCGAAATCGACATCCTGAACCCGGAGCCGCATCACTTCCATTAAACGCATTCCTGTGCCGTAAAGCAGACGCGCGATGAGTCCATTCACTCCAGGTATAGATGCAAGCAGTTGAGTAACCTGCTCTTTGGGTAACACCGTGGGTAAACGTGACGGCCGCTTAGCACGCACCACGCCATCAACCCATTGCAGCTCGATATTAAGTACTTGTTTATATAGGAAAAGAAGTGCTGACAATGCTTGATTTTGCGTGGAAGGTGTAACATTCTTGCTGACAGCGAGATAAGTCAGGAAAGCGGTGATTTCCGCCTCACCCATATCGGCAGGATGCTTCTTATTATGAAAGAAGATATAGCGCTTAATCCATTGAAGGTAAGACTGTTCGGTACGGATACTGTAGTGCTTAACCCGCATAGCATCACGAACCTTATCCATAAGGCGTGGTTCAGCCATCGAAACCTCCCTGCTCCGTTAGCAATTCCTTTTAGGCTCCGTATTCTGGAGCTAAGTCGTTGTTTTAAAACAACCCAGATTTTTATACACCCTAAAAGCTCCATTTGCAACGGAGCTTTTAGGGTGTCTACTTATAGTTATGCCTATGTATAGAAAAATGTTCATAGTTGTAATTCTGGCATGTATAGGTGGGTGCAGATCTATGGACCCACTGATCATTCCTAGTGCTGATTCGGTGACAATGATTGAGGGACAAATCACCAATAGCTACGACTTCAAAACAAAAACGTATGTCGGAAGCGTGAAAATTACTGACCAAAATAAGATCAACAAGGTCATAAAGTATCTAAGACAAATTAATACAGGCATGAGTAGTGCAACAACAACCTATCCGACGCCAACTCATACGATTATCGTAACCGACACAGAAAATAGTAATTTAGTGATATTTCTAGGTGTTAATTGGATTGGAGGGCGGAACAATGTCGTGGGAGAAGCATCAGCAAATCGGCTCACAGGCTTAAGTGACACTAAGCGTAAAGAGCTCCTAGAGCTTATTGGTATCGATGATTATAGGTATTAGGCATAACACGGCGCTCAAAATGGACCGCGCTAGCCGCGCGGCCCTTTAGCTTGGTCGTTAGCTGCACAAAAGAATGGATAAATGGCGCTCTATAACAAAAGAAGAATTGTTGACTCTTATTGAAGAGCAATTGGCTGATTGTGCTCCAGATCTAAAGGAAATATTTAGCAAATACCAAGTTCCACTAGAGGAACACAGAATTAATCGTTATGGGAAAGACGAAAGAGTATATGTAGTTGCCATTAAAGATAGTGAAGCTATGTATTACGAGGATATTGAGGAAGGGTTTAACTTCTCACCACTAGATAGAGATGGAACCATACTCGAACATGGGTGCAATCAAGATGAACTCAAATATGCTTTGTTGCACTGGCAGTAAAAAGCAGCTAACAAAGCGCTCGTGTGGGACGCTGCGCCGCGTTGCGGCTTGCGCCCCACAGCTTTAACGTTAGATTTGTTATGGATACACATATGGCACTCTGGATGATTTTTGGGCTATCAGTAGTAATTCATACATCCTTATGGATATTGGCTTGCTCCTACACCAAGGACGGTGGCGGGTATTTCAAGCACGGGACCAATCCATTTAATTTGTTTGACTCTTCAATTTTTACTGAAGTTGGTAATGCTTATAGAGCGTTAGCCTTGAAAGCACTATTGATATCTTTTGTTATTTTTCTAGTAGTAATGTATGGGACAAACTTAATCTAACAATTTGTTTAAGTCGTTCGCTTCGCTCACTGGGACGCTTCGCCGCGATGCGGCTCCGCGCCCCTTAACAACGCGTTGGGTTGACAAGAAAGCATGAGAAATATTTCAGCACTTATGTTCATCCTTTGTTGTGTTGCAGCAGGTAACGCAGCAGCAAAAGAGTGCACGAAGTACGAGGCCTATGCTGCAGAAAGCATTTATCCATATTTGAGTTCATGGAATGAAATGCATATGGCTTATCAGGCTTACGGACACTGCGATGATGGTTCAATAGCGGAAGGCTTCGATGAGGCAATCTCATTGTTATGGGATAAACATTGGGAGCTAGTGCCTGAAATGCAAAATGAAACCACATCAGACTCAGGCTTTAAGAATTTTGTGTTTAAGAGAATTGGTAGTGAAACCATACCTATGGAACGCTGGCGCAGGATCGTGAGCAACGCAAAAACCCAGTGCCCACCAAGTGCAAGGGCATTCTGCAAAGAGGTGATGGCCTATGGTTCGCAATAACAACCCAACAAGGCGCTCGTGTGGGACGCTTCGCCGCGATGCGGCTCGCGCCCCACAGCTTAGGCGTTAGGTGTTTTCATACATGAAGATTGTCATACAACGAGGCGACATCGTTAATCGTGAGGATGTGACGTATCTTTTTGAAATCTTGCCATCTGAGACTAGGAAATTAGTAAATAGCTTCACCGTATATGCAAGCAGAAGCTCTGAAGCTGAATACAAATATTATGACAAAGAAAAAACATTCGGTTTCTTTAGCCCTGTTGAGTCAAGCCTCACAAAAGATGAGGCTGTGTCCAATATCGCTGCTCGTTTGTTAGCTGTAGCTGAAATTGGTCACTTGCCTGACAAATTATCTAAATCGAAATTAGAACACTACAAATCAACATGGACAGTTCTATGCTCAAGCAACACCTAACATCACGCTCAAAATGGACGCCAATTCCGCGGTGCTCCATTGGCGCCCTTTAGCTCAGCGTTAGCTTTATTAAAGAGAGCACAGAAAGAATGAACTATTTACCAGTAATTGTTCTGCCGTTTGGGCTGGCATACTCTTATTACTACGGCTTTACCCCATTGCTTCTTCCCTTGTTGTTTATTGTCGTAAGCATAATTACATATTTCGTGTACGCAAAAGACAAATCTGCAGCAGAAAGATCTGAGTGGCGCATACCAGAAAATACACTTCATATGCATTCCTTACTATTCGGGTGGCCTGGCGCAATTGTGGCACAGCAAAGATTGCGGCACAAAACAAAGAAACAAGCTTCCGCATCGTCTTTTGGATCACTGTTATTGTAAATGTATCAGCCATAGGTTGGGTGCACACACAAAAAGGAAACATCGCTTTATATTCTAATGTCGTGAAGCTAGAGGGTGTTTTACTAAACAACATTACAGACAGAAATATCGCCAATGCTGTACGGGCACTTACCGGGTTCAATAGAAAGCGTTATGGTTACATATATTGAAGCTAACAAGCGCATCAAGATCGCTCACTGTCGTTCGCTTGGACGCCGCTACCACGGCGCCCCTTATGCTGGTCGTTATAGGTCAATGGAGCCGGAAAATTGCTTCCAGTAATGAACAATACTAAGTGGAAGGAAGTTCAAGAAGCTATGTATGGGCTTCAACTAAGTCCGCAATGGCGTACTCAGTGTTTAACTAATAGGTTTATTTCAAGCTGGGATAGTGAATGGTTTTATCACTTTTCTGAAGGCGGTTTCGAAGATATAGAGTGGCTGGAAATCAAAGTAGAAAATGAGGAACAGTCTGAGCTTGTTTTGTCATCATTAAAATCAATTCATGTGCCGGGCGTAAAAACCGACAACGGCTATAAAGTCTATGGATATATACCTGAAGGCGAATCGGTTGATTACCTGTAAACCTATAACAAGCGGCGGCAGTCGGACCCAGTTTCGCTCGTGCCTCGCTACACTGGCCCGCTGCGCCGGGCGTTAGGTGTTTTTAGATGCCGCTCACTCTAGATGAAGTGCTCCAATCTGCCGCAGAGTCGCTCTTCCCTCTGGAAGTGGGAGAAAAACAGGTAACCGTAGAGAGCCGTGACAGCGAAGGTGATACGCCGCTTCATGTAATGGCGTGGAGGAAGGATGTTGAAAGTGCCCACATTCTTTTGCTTGGAGGGGCGGATGTGAATGCCATCGGTGATATGGATCAAACACCCTTGCATGTCGCAATAATGCAAGGAGATATCGAGATGGTTAAATTGCTGCTTAAAGCCGGGGCTATAACTTCTGTCCGGTCATCCTTTGGGAAGACCGCTTTTGAGGAGGCAGCTTCGAAAGGTGGCGCCATATGGCAGTTGTTCAATAAGCCATGAAGCTAACACCTAACCCTACGCTCAAGTTCGCTCCCTCCGGTCACTGGGACGCGCCGCAAGCGTCGCGTTCCTTAGCTTTACGTTATGTGTCGTAGGAAATTATGGGAATTTTTGAAGCAATTATGATTATTTACATCCCAGCAGGCACGATCATTCTTAACAGGTGGCGCGCGAAGTTAACTAACGAAAGAAAATGGCCTCGCATAGCATATAGTTTATCTTCAGTTGCAATGGCCGCAGCCCCTGCTCTTTATGCTCGTAGCCTTGAGCCAGATTACACAGCATTCGCCGTTGTGTTAGTAGGCATAGCTTTATTTTGGTTCGCAATTATGGGCGCTCGTGTTGCAAACACATAACAAACGCTTTGAGGTTTGCGCCTCCGGCGCAGGGACATCGCTAACGCTCGGCCCCTCAAGCAATCGTTGGGCGGCATAAAAGAGAGCGTGAATATCTAATATGACAGATCCAATGAACGCACTTGAACAACTGCAAATAGCCCTTGATAAGGGAGTTGTGCAGTTGACACCTTGCGAGATACACAAGGAGTTGGGCGTGATAGCCGATCAACCAAATGGTACACCTCGTTTTACTTATGCGCTCATGAAGAAAGGAAAAGTCCAAGGTGTCTCGCTCTTCGCGTTGGCAGAACCGATTGAGGGCCTCCCTTGCTTCAATATTGGGTATGCGGTTATTGAAAATGTGCGCGGCAAAGGTATTGCTTCAGAACTCGTAAGAAAAGGAATTGATAAACTTCGGAACGGCTTCAAAAGGAACGGAATAGCGGAATTCTATATTGAAGCAGTCGTGTCAGTAACTAATGAGCCTTCAAACAGGCTGGCATCTAAATTGATATCGGATACACCGAAAAGCGGCTCTGATTGCTTCTCAGGTGAAGAATCATTCCAATATGTAAGGAAAGTGGGGTGAATACGCCCAACAAATCGCTCGTGTGGGACGCTTCGCCGCGATGCAGCTCGCGCCCCACAGCTAGTCGTTATGTTTCAAATGGTATATAGAAAATTCAGGCTAATTGTATGGCTTGTCGCCTTGGCTGTTCCTCTATGCCTTCATGTATATGTTGGCTTTTCGTATGCGGCTGGCGGTTATGATGGGAAGCATTGCGCTGGGTTACTTGATGCAGTGTGGGATTGCAGCGAATTCGAGTATTACTTGAGTTACATATTTAGTCCATTTGTGGTTGTTAATTTGGTGGTTTATTACGCTGTATCGGTCGCTCTGGCAATCGTAAGCCTCGGTGTTTATAAAACATGGTTTAATCAGGATGCCCAAAAAACATAACAATTTGTTCAAGTCGTTCGCTTCGCTCACTGGGACGCTCCGCCGCGATGCGGCTCCGCGCCCCTTAACAACGCGTTAGACCTATATGATGAAAAGGATATCGTTCTCAAAAGCAGCAAAATACACAACGGCCATTTGGTTGGTCGTAGTTGGGCTTTATGGATGGTATTCAGTCTCAAATATGATGGAATATCTAAAGGCAAATCCAGAAGGAGATCTTTATGCAAATAATTTGGGTTTTCAAATAGTGGCCTTTGCTTTCACAAAAGGGCTCGCTTCAATTGTATTACTTGGTTTAGTGCTGATTGCAGAGGCCACATTGCTTGTAAAGAAGGAGGCGCGGAGTGAGTAGCCCCCAGACTCTGTGGTCTAACTCGGCGCTCCAGCCGACCCAAAAACCGCTACGCGCTTTTTGGTCGTCTGAGCTTGGCCGTTAGAGGCTCTGAGATGTTGAGTGAGTATCAAATAACAACTATCAGGCAAATATGGCCGTTTCTGCCATTTTTGCTCGTGGTTAGCGGTCTTTACTGGTATTCATCTCGTTCATTCCTTAAATCTGCTCATGGCATTTCCATCTTCCTAGCTTTTAGTTATGCAGTAGTGGTCAGTGAATTCACTGAATTTGCTCCCGCTATATTGTTCTATATACCAATGTGGCTTTTGCTTATTTCTGGCTTGGCCTCAATGGCTTTCTCATTTTCTGCATTTATCGGAAAAAAATGGGTACATTTAGTTCATGGGATTACTCTACTGTCAGCATTCCTTGTTTGGTTTGTAGGCTCAATGGCAATAGCGCATGACTGGATATAAAGCCTCTAACAATTGGGTCAAGATCGTTCGCTCTCGCTCACTGGGACCTCGCTACTCGCTCGGCCCCTTACCCAAGCGTTAGGTGTTAAATGAAATTCATCATCGCTCTGTTGATATTACTGACTCCATTAGCAGCAAGGGCTGATGGTCTCATGTTTGATAAGTCAGGCCGGGTTCCTGTCGGAGGCGTGACCGTAATCACATTAACCAAAGAACAAATTGATTTCCTTGATTACTACTTCATGTGCTTGTCCAACAAGTACAACTATGAAACACCATACATTTTCTTTCTGAATAAAGAGCAACAAGAAAAGCTCAAAAATGAAACGGGTTTTACTTTATCTAGGTTTGCTGTTTCTAGTAGTTACAACAAAGATAGAGGTATTGAGTTGGATTTTAATGTGATCAATAGATACTCTAAATCCAACGCAGAGATACCACACAAGATACTAGCTACTTCAAAAGAAGCAGAATACTGGGAGTACAATATTATTGAGTGGTCTAGAACAAGTCGCTTTTACAGTGTTACAAAAGCCGATATTGAAAGTGGTATTTGCGTAACGCCTAACAAATCACTCAAATCGGACGCGCAATAAATTTCGCGCCATTTAGTTCAGGCGTTATGTGTGAATAAAAAAAATGCATAAGTCACTGTTTTTAGTTCTTCTTATGGTTGCGATATCATCATGTCCCACGGCAGGAGAAAGAGATGTCAGTTATGATGAGTTGGCTTCATTATTCGCGAAAGGAAAAAATACTAAATTATGCTTCTGGTACTACGATGGCTTACGCTCAAACAAAGACTCAGAAAAATATCATGTGCAATATAATTGCGCCCCTAGCGAAAACTACAATGGCAGCAAAATCATAGTGAAGGAGCGTGCTGCAATCAGTAAGTCGGAAATAGTAATTAATAGTGCGGGTGGAAAAATTTCAATTAATGAAGTAGAGAAAAAATAGCCATGTATACTGCAATAATTTCACATAACACGGCACTTCAGCCGACGTCGGCCCTGTCGGGCCTCCTCGGCTGAGCTCAGCGTTATACAACACTCTAAATCCTGCACATTTTTTTGAAAGCTATGCCAGAAAAGCCCGCTAAAGAAGAAATAGTACAAACTGTATCCACTCGTCAGTGGACTCGGTTGTTTATCGCTTATCTTTTCATTCCGCTAATTTTATTTATCTGCGCTGGGGACATTGCCTGGTGGCAGGCATGGGTATATACCTTGCTGATCATGACTGCTGGAATTGGTGGGCGCATCTGGGCAGAGCAGCGACATCCTGGGCTAACTGCCGAAAGACAGAATATAGAGAGCATCCAGAGCGCCAAAGCCTGGGATAAGGTACTAGCGCCGCTAATGGCGGTGAGTATCAGCTTTCCTATGGTCATTGTGGCGGGGCTGGATCATCGCTTTAACTGGACTGCCGAATTTCCAATATGGCTTAGCGTGACAGGATTCGTTTTGATTGCTCTGGGATATGCTTTCGCATCATGGGCGGTGGCAGAGAATCGTTTCTTCTCCAGCATGGTACGCATTCAAACGGAACGTGGTCATGCGGTGTGTGATAGTGGTCCGTACCGCTTGGTGCGGCATCCGGGTTATGCCGGAAATGTGCTGGCGCTTTTCGGCATCGTTCTCGCGCTAAGCTCGCTGTGGACGCTGATTCCTACAGTAATTGCATTAATTATCGCAGTAATCAGAACGTCACTCGAAGACCAAACTTTACAGGAAGAGCTACCGGGGTACCGCGAATACGCACAGCGTGTGCGTTATCGATTAGTACCAGGGATTTACTAACAGTAACCTTTAGGGGCAGAGAGCAACCACTCTGAATTCAGAGCGTATTGCCCTCTAACCCTCTATCGTTTTTACGCTGGCAGACAATCTGGACAGGTAGCCACTTTCACATAGCGATCCAGACTGATGTTAACCGGCGCAGTAACACTGCTATATGCCCCCAGGTAATGCATCGCTTCTACCGCGGGCAGTGAGCTGCACTTTGCAGAATGCACCAGATGATCGCCCGCTTCGTTTGCGCTCTTTTCAACATAATACTCAGCCATAATCTTTCTCCTCGTAGTCGTGTGGTTTTCACTTCTGCCACGCCGCCTTATGCTTGAGTGAATTTGTCGGAAATCTAACCTTTGTCAGCTATTCCTGTGTCAAATCCGACGAAATCACTCTGGAATTGGCGCGTAAACGTGGTTACTACGGGTATCAGCAACTTCCGTTCCTGAAAGGTCCTGAAAACAATAGGGAAAATGCTTAGACGGCTACTGAAGAAGGATTTGCTGGGGGGATTTGAAAGGGTTGAGACACCAGGCGGCGCACTCAATTTGAGACGAAGACAAGCTCCACACTCAGTGCTTTGGCAATCAACTGCACGGGGTGTTTTAACGGGATATCGAGCCCGGCCTGTGCCAGCCCTTCACCCAGGTGCATGGCGCAACCCAGATTGGAGCTGATGACCAGATCGGCACCCATTGCTTTAATCTCAGCGACCATATCGTCACGCAGGGCATCGGCCATCTCTGGCTGACTTAACATCTGACTGCCGCCTGCACCGCAGCAACGCGGCTCACCGGATAGCGGCACGATCTCCAGCCCTGGGATCTTACGCAGTAGCTCAACCACGGCGGCTTCCTGCCCTTCAGTTTGTCGCAGGCTGCAGGGGGTATGCAGCGCGACTCTCACGGGCATCTGTTTGAACAGCACCTTGCGCTGCTTCAGCAGATTGGCGAGGTAGTGGTTCACATCCATGACCGGGATGGAGAGCTCTTCACCATCAAGCCACTGGTTATACGCCTTAAGGCCCGCGCCACAGCCGCTACTAGTGGTGACGATGGCATCCGCCTCTTCTGCGGCGAAGGCTTCGATGTTATTGCGCGCCAGCCTGGCAGCTTTATCCAGTTCGCCGCTGTGTCGATGTAGCGCACCACAGCAGCCCTGACTTTTGGGCAGTGTCACTTCGATGCCCAGTGCATTAAAGACATCGATGGTGGCCTGCTGCACTTCCTGCTCCATTACTGAGCTAAAGCAGCCAGTGAACAGTGCAACACGCTTATCCTGTTGTGTCTGCTTGGTGCGATTACGTAAGCGACCGGGATATTTCACACGACCCATGAGCGCATTGGCCCGCTGCATCCCCAGCAGTTTGTAGAGACCCAGTCCGCTGCTGAGACTGCGCGCACCGATGAGCTGTTTGAGCCAGGTGCTACGCACCAGCGTTTTTAGCAGTGTTCGCCTTTCCGCCAGGAACAACATCATGCGAGTGATCGCGGGAGCAGGACGCTGCTGGCGCAAGCGTGCCAGCGACTCATCCAGCAAGTTGCCGTAATCGATTTTGGAAGGGCAGACACTTTCGCAGCTGTAACAGCCGAGGCAGCTCTCCAGTTTTTCCAACGCCAGCCCTTCGGCTTCGCCGTTCTCCAGTGCACGCATCAGGCGTATGCGCCCCATGGGTGACTGTTCGATGTCCTCGCTCTTGACGAAGGTCGGGCAGGCAGTAAGGCAGATACTGCACTGGGTACAACCATCCGGCGGGGTTTGCGGCGCAAAACCGGCAAACGACTGGTTCATCTCAAAGCCAAAGGACATGTACTACTTAGCCTGTATCAAGGTGTGGAATATAGGATTGGTAGTGCAAGCGCTATGCCATGGCAGAAGCTTCCATCTTTCAATGAGTTAGTAAGAATAGGAGGCGATTTATGGATATATTTGTTTGCTTTACGACAATGCGATGGGGGAGTGTAATGGGCATAATCAGGCCATGGATCGATTAAATAACAGGACGTCGTTTGTGCAATTCCTTGAGCTTCGAATTCCCCCGATTGCGCAGGTGCTCATTCTTGCCGCCGCGATGCTGGCACTGGCAACGGCGTTTCCTGAAATGGATGTGTCGATCCCGGGTTCGCTGATCCTCGCTGCTGGTTTATTGAGCACAGGATCGATCCTTGCGCTGCTGGGTGTGCTTGAATTCCTGAAGGCCAGGACCACGACCGATCCGCGTTATCCTCACCAAACTGAGTGTATGGTGGTGTGCGGGGTGTACCGTTTTAGCCGAAACCCAATGTACCTCGGCTTTCTTCTGATGCTATCCGGTTGGGCCTGTTTCCTGGTAAACACCTTGCCATTCCTGTTGCTGCCTCTGTTTGTGGTTTACATGAATCGCTTTCAGATCCAACCAGAAGAAAAACACCTTCAGCAAATCTTCGGCACTGAGTTCCAAGCCTATGCGGCCCGAGTACGGAGGTGGATATGAAACTGGCCATGCTCGGACGAATTATCGTGGTCAGCTTAAGCTACCTGGTCACACTCTCCTTTATCGCCATCGTCACTTTCGTCATCGTATGGTTTTTCGCGGGTCCCCACGCTGGAATCTTGCCTTCATGGCTTGAGTCCGCTGTGCTCGCTTTTGGCTGGTGGATTGTTTTCCTGCTACCGATTCTTATCGCCTATCGGATCTGGCAACACCTCAATAAACGGTCTATGACTGCTGAATGATCACGGCGCTTACCTGTCGCAAACCACACAAACTATAGGCTCTCTCGATATCAGTTCTATATATTTCAATCGCTTATCTACTGGCACCTATTTTGCGAAGCAGCTGTTATGTCACGTGTCTGCATGAAACCTGTTCTGGATCTGGCCACCCTGGCCCGGGGCGATAAACCCGAGGGCCTGCTGGCAGGTTTTAGCCTGCGCGAACTGAGCAAGGGTCAACTGTTCTCTTCGCCGGGTAACGAGCGAGACGAGGTCTTCGTGGTGCGCAGTGGACGTCTGCGGGTCTACCTGGCGGGTGAAAACCGCGACCTAAGCCTCAGCTTCCTCGAATGCGGAGACATCTTTACCACCCACACGCCGACCTATATCGAAGCGGTAACGGAGGCGAGTCTGTGGACGATGCCGACCCGTGGATTCGCCCAGCGGCTTGCCAGCGATCCCAGCGCCACACCGGAGATGATGCGAGTGCTC
This sequence comes from Thiohalomonadaceae bacterium, assembly GCA_050302275.1. GTDB lineage: Bacteria > Pseudomonadota > Gammaproteobacteria > Thiohalomonadales > Thiohalomonadaceae > JAPHTQ01. The sequence goes on from JBNLAT010000031.1 coordinate 15,246, forward strand.
GGACGACTGCTCTCCGATGCCATTCAATTGATCGAGGATCTCGCCTTCCGTGAAGTACCTGCGCGACTGGCCCGTTTCCTCCTTGGCCTGGCCGATCGCCGCGGTCAGTTGCATCCTTCTGGCTGGTTGATCCCGCTGGATCTCGGGATGGAGGATATCGCCAGTCTCCTTGGCACTACACGGCAGAGTGTGTCATCACTCATCAATCAGTGGGAGCGCGAGGGTATTCTGCAACGCCAGGGCCGCCGCACTTTGCTGTTGCAGGATCGCGAGCGGCTCGCACACTATCTCCCTCAGGAGGGATGATTGTGTCGGCCAGCCGACAGACAACGAATGCCGCTACGGTTATGCTGACCATGCAACAGATATGAGAGGGTCTGGAAATGTCTTCCGAATGCGGCTGTAAACAGCAAAAAACCGATCGCTACATCACCTTTGAGGGCATCGACTGCGATGGCAATGCCACACGCCTGATGGAACTGCTGGATCAGCAGCTCACCCAGCCAGGTCGCAACAATGTTTTCTGGGAGTACTTCAATAAGAAGCGTGCTGGCGAGGCGGGACCGCAAATGGACGACCTCTACCTGATTCACGCCAACATCAATCAAATCCGTGAATTCTTTGAAACCTGGCAGGATGAAATAGCGCTCGACCTGTTACAGCAGTTGGAAGAGGAGTGCTGTTAGGCAACAGCTTTTTTCTTCGCTCTTAAGCGACTAAAGTGATCACCATGATCTGAACCGCCTGGTGACACAATGACTCTGCAGTTAATTTTGAAAGCCGGCCTGATCTGGCTGGGAATGATGTTCCTGGCCATCGCTAATGGTCTGTTACGCGAGCATGTTCTAACCCATCTATTCGGTGCTAACCTGGCCCTCCCGCTGAGCGGCCTGACCCTCTCTCTTCTGATATTCGCCGCCACCTATCTGGCCTTCCCGCTACTGGGCAAGCAGAGTTCTGGGGTCTACTTTCTAATCGGTTTGCAGTGGGTCACGATGACGTTGGCTTTCGAATTTCTATTCGGCCATTACGTTATTGGCAAACCATTGGGAGAGATACTTCAGGTCTTCAATCTTGTCCGCGGCGATCTATTTCTTGTTGCGCTGTTAGCCAGTCTGTTCGCTCCCTGGCTGATTGCTCGCATCAAAGGAATTTCCTGATATATCTTGTTTGATTTAATCCAGCAAATCAGTGCTGGCCTTTATATATGAAAACAATAAATTAGTACTAATTTGCGAGTTGCCTGGTACCAGCGTCATCGCTCTGATGTTTCACAACCCGATTTTTACCGGCACGCTTGGCCATATAGAGCGCATCGTCCGCACGCTTGATCACACTGTCGACTGTATCGCCTTCCATAATCTCGGCCACGCCACAGGAGATCGTGATCCTTGTCTCCCTGCCCAGCTCGCGCCAGGAGAGTTGTGAAATATCTTCTCGAATGCGTTCCATCATGGCCATCGCTGCGTCGAGCTTAATCGTCGGCATCAGGAAAACAAACTCTTCTCCGCCATAACGGCCAACCATATCTGATTCGCGCACCTGTGATTCAAGATAGCTACCCAGGCGACTGAGCACATTATCACCAGCCGCATGGCCCATGTTGTCGTTGATGCTTTTGAAGTTATCGATGTCCAACATCGCCAATGTGGCGGTCGATTTATTACGTTTAATCAGTGCAATCTGTTCCTTGATCGCAGGCATGATCACACTGCGATTATAAAGCCCGGTTAACATGTCGTGCGTTGCGGCACTTTCGAAGTCATTACTCTTTTCGTACATCCTGATTCTTAACAATGTGGAGTAGTAACCCAAACCGATACTGCGCAGCAGAATAAGAGAAAAGGCGACGGCAACCAGCAGACCCTGTGTATTATTCGGTACCCAAAGGGCAACACTCGATTCCTCGACACTCACCAGAGCGATGAGCATTGCCACTGAAGCACCCAACCATATCAACAGTGCTTCCTTGAGAGAGATACGCAAAGTTCCAAAAGCGTAGATGATAAACATGATGCCCATAAAAAATGCGGTTAGCTTGGGCGCCATTGTGGCGGAAATCACCTGAACACTAATGGAATAAATCATCTGCCAGATAGTCCAGTGGGGATTTCTGGATTTATCACTAAGACCACTACCGTGAATTAAAGAAAACAGCACCACATGCCCGAGACCGGCGTAACCGTAAAACATCACCACGGTTGGGTTACCAACTCCCACCTCATTGAACAGGGCTAGCAGGATAGTGTCCACGCCATAGCTAAAGCCGACGGCACAAACCATGATCACTCGATAGAGTCGACGCTTCTGGATACGAGTGAGCCCGTCCAGCCCCTCCATCTTATCCGCCCACACATCGTCTAGTTCATATCGCATTCTAATCTTTCCCTCTACCTTCCCTGGCATGTAAAAGGCAACTGGCAACAAACGCATCCGCTGTCAGCACCGAATCCCTGCTCTAATACTTTTGTGGTAAAACGAAATGCCGCGGCAGTCTACTACGGAAACTTGCTACTTATAATATTGCGCCCTATTTAGTGGTTATAGTTCAAACGGCTACTTCCATGCAAGAACACGACTAAAACGCTAACCTTATGCGGCACAGGTGTACTTACTCTACCCAAGCTAACCGCGCCAGTTAAAAGACGAGACAAAATGCGACTCTGGTCTATCCACCCCCGATACCTGGATGCCAAAGGGCTTGTCGCCCTGTGGCGTGAAGCCTTGCTGGCACAGAAAGTCCTGCAGGGCGCCACCAAAGGTTACCGCAACCATCCACAGCTAATTCGATTTCGAGATACGGCAAACCCAATTGGTGCCATTGCCAGTTATCTACGCACGGTGGCCGATGAAGCGGATGCCAGGGGATATCGATTTGATCGCAGCAAGATCGCCCGCAACCGCTACGGCAAAACCATCGCCGTCAGTAGTGGACAGCTGCGGTACGAATTCGAGCATCTGCTACGCAAGCTGGAGCAGCGCGATCCGACTAAACGCGAAGCGATACACAAGATAAAAACGATACAACTGCACCCGCTGTTTCATCGAGTCAGAGGCAGAGTGGCAGATTGGGAAGTGTTAAGTAATTCCGTATAGCTGCGGTAACAGCCAACTAAGCACCAGCCAGACGATCAGCGTCAGAGGAATACCAACTCGTATGAAATCGGAGAAGTGATACCCCCCCGCGCTCATCACCAGCAGGTTGGTCTTGTAGGCCATCGGTGTGGCGTAACTCATATTGGCACCGAACAGTACCGCCAGCACAAACGGCTCGGCGGGCAGACCCATCTGCTGAGCAATGCTGATGGCAATGGGTGTACCGATTACCGCGGCGGCGTTGTTGGAGACGATGTTGGTTAACACCGCCATGATCAACATCAACCCGGAGAGCAACACCGTCGGCGAAGCACCCGAGGCCAACGCCACATAGATCTGCGCCAGATAATCGGCGCCGCCGGTTTCCAGCAATGACATCCCCAACGCCAAACTGGCGACCACGATCATAATCACCGGTGTGCTCAGAGCGTGCACCACATCCTGCCAACGCAGGCAGCGTGTCAGTATCATCAATAACACACCCGTGACGGCACTGATCGCAATCGGCATTAACCCCGCTGCCGCAACCACGATGATACCGGCCATAATCGCCAGGGCCAGTGGCGCACGTTGAGTATGCGGCAAGTCACTGGTGGCATCGAGTACCAATAATCCGCCGCCCATCTTCAATGCCGCGATCTGCTCCTGATGGCCCTGAACTAACAGGACATCGCCGATGCGCAGTGGCGTATCCGACAGCTCGGTATTCATGGTACGCACCGTGGCACCGGGACGATGCAGGGCGATAGTCACCACGCCGTAGCGATCGGCAAAACGCGCACGGGTTAAAGTGGAACCTTCCAGCAACGAACCCTGGGTAATGACGATCTCGGCGATCTGCTGATCCTCGGCGCGTAACGGATTCTCTTCGTCCACCGGCGTATCCCCGGCATAGAGACGCGCACCCAGTACCTCGGCAAATTCGGTCAGGTTTTCCGGGGTATCGTTGATCCCCAGACTGTCACCCGCCTGTAATACCGCATCGGGCAGCGGCATGATCAGGGCATCACCGCGGTGGATCGCTTTAATCCGCATCTTGCCGCCGACCTTATCGTGTACCTCAGCCAAAGTTTTACCATTGGCAAAACTCTCTTCCTCGATATGGAGCTGCGCAGTAAATAGTCTGGGCGAACTGTCTTTTAATCGTGCATCACGTTCAGGCAGGATGCGCGGCGCGATCAACCAGAGATAGAGGATGGCAATACCGCCGGCGATCGCCGCGGGAATAAAAAAATCGAACATATGCAATCGACGCAGACCGAGATCCGCCGCCACCGCGATGACCAACAGGTTGGTCGAGGTACCGATGGTGGTGCTCATGCCACCGACCAGCGTGGCAAAACCCATTGGCATCAACATAGAGGAGGCGGACTTGCCCGTACGCAGAGCAACGCTGACCAGAATCGGCAACAGCAGCACGACGATGGGCACATTATTCACGAAGGCGCTGAGCAGTGATCCGATCACCAGTGTCAGCAACAGAGAGAACAGCGGGCTGATCACCCAAAGCCTGGCGAGGATACGCCCGACCGGTTCCAGGGCACCGGTACGCACCAATCCCTGCCCGGCGATCATTAATGCGCTTACTGCAATCAACGCTTCATGACCGAAACCGTGAAACAGTTCGATCGCTTCGAAGGTAGTACCGTTGTGCTGATAGGGGAAAAGCTGAAAACCGACTGTAAGCAGTACCAGTACGACCAGGCTGGAGGTTTCCAGCGGAATGTTGTCGCGGGTAAAGAGATAGAGCGCCACCACAATCAGCAGCAATACGGCAATACCGTGAGCGTCAGGTGCGGGTGGCAAAACGAAATTCATGGCGACCTTTCTATGTTGCAGTGCAACCCATTGTAGCGATAACCCACAGTTTCGCCAGCAGCACCAGGGGATTAACCGGACAAGCCTATGCCGCTACGGGTATAATCCACGTTTTTTACTGGCAGGAAAGCACCATGACAACAGAACAGGCGCTGCACGCGCGCAGCGAATCCAAATGCGAACTTTGCGGAGCTACCGATAACCTTACCGCCTATGAGATTCCGCCCAACTCAGATGGCAGTGCAGATCAGAGTATTCTGCTGTGTAGCACCTGTCGCGAGCAGATCGAAAATCCGGAAAGCGTCGATACAAACCACTGGCGCTGCCTCAACGACAGCATGTGGAGTCAGGTGCCTGCGGTGCAGGTCATGGCGTGGCGCATGTTGACTCGCCTGAGCGCAGAAGGCTGGCCGCAGGAGTTGCTGGATATGCTCTACCTCGACGATGAGACGCTGGCCTGGGCCAAATCCGGTATGCCCAGCGATGATGAAGCCGCTACCGTACATAAGGATTGCCACGGTGCGGTCCTCGAAGCGGGCGACACCGTTACCCTGATTAAGGATCTCAACGTCAAAGGCGCCAACTTCACCGCCAAACGCGGCACTGCCGTGCGCGGCATTTCTCTGGTTCCCGACAATGCCGAGCAGATTGAAGGCAAGGTTAACGGTCAACAGATCGTCATCCTGACCCAATTCGTTAAAAAATCTTCCTGAAGCTGATCGAGCGCAAGGGAATGCGCTCAAATCGCACTTGACCCTACCACCGGGTGACGATAGTTTGTTGCTATCGTAGAACGCGCTCCGACAAGATCGACCAAAAAGGATAATAACGAGTCAATCATGCGGTCACTCCATCATAATCCACGTCTCTGGATTACGACCCTCTATATCTTCCTTGGCACGCTCTGGGTACTTCTCTCCGAGTTGGTAGGCGGGCATCTGTTTGCAGATGATCAACACCTAACCTCATACGAGTTTGTTGAAGATGGCGTATTCATCATACTCACCGCGTTTTTACTCTACACCCTCATCGGTATGATTTTCCGCAAATGCCGCATTCTCGCGTTGACCATTAGCAATGATGAGAGTGATGCCTCGACGGAACAGTTGGCGTTAGCCAAAGCGGTCTACCAAAGCAGCCACGATGGCATCTGCATTACGGACATCGCAGGCAATATCGTCGCCGCCAACCCTGCCTTTAGCGCCATTACCGGATACAGTGAAACCGAACTGGAAGGCATGAATCCGCGTGCCTTTCAGTCTGGTTATCACTCCGATGAGTTCTATCGCCAGATGTGGGCCAGTATCATCGCTCACGACAATTGGGCCGGCGAAATCTGGAACCGACGCAAGGATGGTCACACCTACCCGGTCTGGCTCAGTATCAATGCCGTGCGTGATGAGTCGGGCAAGCTGGCTAACTACATCGGTTTCTTCAGCGATCTCACCCGCATTAAACGCTCCGAAGAACAATTGCTGTTCCAGGCCAACCACGACGCTTTAACAAGTTTGCCCAACCGACAGATGTTCCATGCACGCCTGGAACAGGCCATTGCCCAGGCGAATCGGCACGATTACATGCTGGCCGTGCTGATGCTGGATATGGACAACTTCAAGGACATCAACGACAGCTTCGGCCTCAAGGCAGGCGATACACTGTTACAGGATATCGCCAGACGGATCATCGAATGTGTACGTGCCGAGGACATCGTGGCCCGTCCCGGCGGTGACGAGATGCTGATTGCATTGAACGAAATCCGCCAACCGCATCAGGTGATGGAGGTAACGGAAAAAATCCTCACCGCTCTCAGTCGGCCCTGTACGATTAATGGCCAGGAAGTTTACATCAGCGCCTGTGTCGGCATCAGCCTCTACCCGGAAAACGGTAGTAATCCTGAATTACTCATCCGCAACGCGGATACGGCTCTCTATCGTGCCAAGGAGAAAGGGTCACAAGAGGTCGAATTCTATTCCGAGGCGCTGTCACACTCCGCACTTGAACGAGTCACCCTGCTTAGCGGATTACGTCGTGCACTAAAACAGAATGAACTGGAACTACATTACCAACCGCAACTTTACAGCGAGACAAAACAACTCGCCGGTATCGAGGCACTGGTTCGCTGGCGCAATCCAGAACAGGGCATCATCCTGCCGGATCAGTTTATTCCCCTGGCAGAGCAGAGTGGACTGATTCACGACCTTGGCAACTGGGTACTGGAAGAAGCCTGCCGCCAGATGTCCGTATGGAATAAAGCCGGTTTAAAAATCCCACGGGTCGCGATCAACATTTCCGCGGCGCAGCTGATCAATGACGGACTGGTCACGAGGCTGGAGCAGCTGATCAAAAAATACGAGCTTGATCCTGAGATGCTTGAGCTGGAGCTGACCGAAACCGCCATCATGGTTAATCCGGAAGAGGCTGCAAAGATTCTCGCCGCCACTGCCAAACTGGGTATTCCGTTGGCCGTCGATGACTTCGGTACCGGCTACTCCTCGCTCAGTTACCTGCAATGTCTGCATCCGCAGCGACTGAAAATCGACCGCGCTTTTGTCCAGGGACTGCCGCACGATCAAAACAACGCACAGATGTGTCAGGTGATTATCGCCATGGCCGATCACCTCGGCATGGAAACCGTCGCCGAAGGTGTAGAGGATACTCAGCAGTGGGAGTTCCTGCGCAACCAGTCTTGCAGTGTCTGTCAGGGTTGGTTATTTGCCAAAGCCATGCCCGCCAAAGAGCTGGAAAACTGGCTCAATAATCACTAAACCATTCATCCTCTATTTCTTGATCCAGCTCTTATTTTGCCCGGCCATCACCATGGTAATATCCGCGGGCAATTCAGTAATAACGGAGCAAGATTATGTACAGGAAAGGATTGTTGGCAGCGGCCATCGTTTCACTCACTGGCTGCGCCACGCAAATGGTAGATAACTCCCCCTCTCATCCGACATCAGTCATCCACGCAAAGACCTCCATCGTAGGCCCCTATATTCCGGATAGCCACGGCGATCAAACTGTCTACACCCGCCCCGACATGCGACGTATTCAAGATAAAGTCGAACATGACAGCTTCTTCATGGGCTGGGCCGACTTCAACATCTCAGATATCTTCCGCATGGATCAGAAGAAACTCTATGTAGTCGACCACGACGATGAGAGCTATATGGAGTGTCCGCTCAGTGGTTGTATCAGCAAGTCACTGATGGAGCGAATGAAAGAAGCGGGTAAAAAGTCTGAAGATGAAGAGCAGTATCAATCCTACGAAGAACGCGGCTGCCAGATGAAACTGGCAAGTAACAAATTCGACGTCAAAGCCACGGGGAATACACGCAAGTTCGGCGGCCTGGACGCCAACGAATACACCGTGGACTGGAAAGTAGAGATGAAAGACGAAGCTGGCAAGATCGATCTGAATCACCTGCACTTTGTCTTCTGGACTTCAACCCCGACCACCGATATGCAGCAGGCATGGAAGGTTCATCGTCAGGCAATGGAAAAATTCCTTGCCGCCAAAGGTAACGATCCACTATTGCGCCTGTTGGGTGAGGAAGGTTTTGAAGCATTGGCAGCTTTCACCAGCGATATCAAAAAAGCCGACAAAGCCAAATACAACGCTTTCAGTCGAAAAATTGCCACTATTAAAGGTTACCCGCTCTCCATCAAGGCGGAGTGGTTCCAGAAGAAAGGTGGTGCCTGCGAAGTAACCAAGCAAGCCAGCAGTAAATCCTCGTCCCCCACCGATCTGGCGGGAATGGCAAAGAACATGCTGGGCAACTTCCTGGAGAAGAAAAAAGAGGCCATCGTTGCCGAATGGGACAAGGAGCCACTGGTGCGTTACATCTATGAAGTCACCGATGTAAAGCAGCAACCGGTTAAAGACAGCGCTTTCGACGTCCCTAAAGGCTACAAGCTGGCTGATCGCCAGTAGTCTCTATCCAGCCACAGGGGTGAACGCCCCTGTGGTATTTCTATTCCCACAACCAGGCCGCCCCGCGCACACCGCTGGAATCTCCATGTTTCGGTGACAGTAATCGGGTATCCACCCGATCCGAAAATACGTAATTGCCCCATAACCGCGGTACATTCTGATACAGCCGCTCGATCTTCGACATCCCGCCACCCAACACGATCACCTCCGGGTCAAGCAGGTTAATCACCGTTGCCAGGGCACGGGCCATCCGATCTTCATAGGCCTGCAATACCGCTTCGGCTAACGCATTCCCCGCAGACGCATCTGCGACGATCTGTTCCGCTGTCAGCGCCTCGCCAGACAGGCGCTCGAATGCTGCGGCCAAGCCGGGACCTGAGAGCCAGGTTTCGATGCATCCCTGTTTTCCGCAGTAACAGTCCGGCCCCGGCAACTCATCGCTTTGCGGCCAGGGCAGCGGATTGTGTCCCCACTCACCGGCAATGGCATTGAGCCCGCTCAACGGGCGACCGTTAATCGCGATGCCACCGCCCGTCCCGGTACCGACAATCACCCCGAACACCACTGCCGCACCGGCCGCGGCACCATCGGTCGCTTCGGAAACGACAAAGCAGTTGGCGTCGTTACTCAGGCGCACCGGGCGTTCCAACTGCTGCTCCAGATCCTGTTGCAGCGGTTGTCCGATCAGCCAGGTAGAGTTGGCGTTTTTCACCAGCCCGGTGGCGGGCGAGAGCGCGCCGGGGATACCGACCCCCACACTTCCCTGCTGCCCAAGCTCCGCCTCCAGTTCCCGTACCAGATCGGTAATGGTCTGCAGCGTCGCCGCATAGTCGTGGCGCGGACTCTCGACCCGACGGCGGGCAAGTTCACGGCCATCAGCGGCCAATGCGATCGCCTCGGTTTTGGTGCCACCCAGATCAACGCCAATACGCATCGTTTTTCCTCTTGGAGTCGCGAAGTGTCATGCCCATATCTATAGTTGAGTTAAATGGTATGGATTATTGGAGGCCCATAATGACCACAGCATATGAAGTCAGCCACGCCGGAGCAGAGAGCAAGCGACAGCCGTGGACAGAAAAGCTGGCCGAAAGTCTGGCCCAGGAATCAGGACTGGGACACCTGACCGAGGCCCATTGGAAAGTGATCCATACCCTGCGTAGCCACTTCATCCAGTACGGTGCACTGCCGCCGATGCGCTTTGCCTGCGACATCAGCCGGTTGGAGCCCCATTGCGTCGATCAACTCTTCCACACCCCGCAGGAGGCATGGCGCATCGCCGGTCTACCCGCCCCGGGTGAGGAGGCGGAAGGCTACTCCTACCCCGGCGACATGGTCCAGCACTAACCCCAGCTAATCCTGCTCGTATTCTCCTGCCCGGCGGGCATCGCCCCGCACCCTGTCCGCCGGGTAGCGTTTTTCGTTAATTTCGATCTTTTCCCACGCCGCCTGTACCGGATCCACCCCGAGGCGATCGGCTGTACGAATGAGAAAAATCAGAATGTCCGCCAGCTCCATTCGTACTTCATCCAGTTTCTCTGGCGAGAGGGTATAGCTCTGCTCCTCGGTCAGCCACTGGAAGTGCTCTACCAGTTCCGCCGCTTCGGCAATCAGCGCCATGGAGAGATTTTTCGGTGAGTGAAACTGCTCCCAGTCACGCGCCCCTGCAAAAGCCGCAAGGCGCTGGCGCAGTTGTTCCAGTGAGTCTTGCATGGTGGTATTCCCTTGGCCGATTCAGGCGCTCAGGGTATCAGGCATGACGTAGCAAACGGTAGGCAAAATAAAGCCGACCTGTTTGCAGGTCGGCAAAGGGGGGGAACAATGAGGAGGAGTTACAGACGGTTAAGCGGTTTCAGCAGCCAGTCGCTCCAGCATGCGGCGACGGCGTTCGATCAGGCGGGTGTAAAGCCCGTGTGACCATTCATCCACATGCCTGCCGCTCTGGTGATCGATACTGTTGAGCGTATCCTGCAGCATGCGGATTTCATCGTGTAATTTATGGTGAACTGACTTAATCAGGTGGCGTACTGCTGTTATGTTGTCCATTTTTAACCTCCCTGTAAGGAACTCCTTACATTAGGGCCGCGTTGATTATTGTTCGGTCGGGAAGCGGCGTCATGAAAGCTGTTGCTACCACTTTCGGATGACTTCCTGACCCTTGGTAGGAAAAGTAATAGCAGGCGATTTGTGTGGTTTTTGTGAACCAGCGCAAATTTTTGTAAAAACTATGGTTTTCTATAGGGTCTTTACCCTGCCACGACGGGCAGGGAGGGAGGAAACGCTCTAAATCAACCGCCGATGTTAACGTTACCGCTCCAGCGTAGCGGCACGGCGCCCAGACCGGGCATATTGATCTTACCGTCAAACACCACAGGCACCTTACCACCGCTCTTGAGCCGGGTAATGACGCTCCCCAGCTCCCGGTAGCCGAGACTCATGCCCAGCTTGAGCCGCCCCTGCTTACCCGCCTTCAGCGAGACCGGGGCAAGGCTCTTGCCGCGGGCCACGGTGGTATTGGCGATGTTCAGGTTGTAATTGACGCCCTCAAAGCGCAGCGGGAAGGCGTTGCTGTTCTTCACATCGAGTCCGAGTTCGATATCCATCCCGGACAGGGTGACCCGCTTAATCCCCAGATTGCCGACACTGACCTTGGGCAGGGATGGAAGGTCGATAGTGCCGCTGGTTTTATAGGGTAACTGAAACAGGCCAAAATCGATCTCGCCGCCGAGGGCGTAACGCACCTTGTCCTGCTTCACCAGGGCCGAGACACCGTCGAACATCTCCCCGTAGGCCAGCGCCAGCGGCAGGGTAAAACTGGAGCTGCCGTTGGCCGCCAGCTTGAGTTTCTGCCGTGTCTTGCCCTTTAGCAGCGGTTTATCCTCGATATCCAGTTTGTAACTCAGCCCGTCCAGCGTAAGCCCGAGCGGATTGGGATTCTTTACCCCCAGGACAAAGGCCACGTCCATACCGCTCAGGCTGATACCTGTCACGTTGACCTTTTGCATCGCGACCTCAGGCTTTTTAATGCTCTCCTTGAGCGCCGAGCAGGAAACCAGGCTTGCGCCAAGCAGAATAAGAAGGGGAATTCGCCGTGCCGTTACCGCCATTTCGTTTACCTCGAGTTCAGAACCACCAGCCCTGTGGATCGGGATAGGGCCGTTTCATGTTCAGCAGGCGCATCCCTTTGACACAACGAACCAGGAACCAGATGAGCCAGACAAGAAATATCAGATAGCCGATCATGAACACCAGTAACAGTGCGCCAACGATACCGATCAGCGTGCTGATCCAGAAAGTACGGATTTGCAGCGTGTAGTGACTCTGCAGCCACTCCGGCGCCTCGTCACGATAGACATAGGCCATCACCACACCAAGCAGGCCGCTAATCCCACCTGTGACGGGTGACGCCAGCAGTAACAGATAAGCCAACATGGCTGCGCCCTGTCCCTGCGTCGCAACCGGAGGAGGCGTTTCCCATTCAGTCATATGACTTCCTTCTGGAGCCGGGTAATTGGCTCCCATTAGAGTGGGAAAACCGGCTTAATTCAAGTCAGCCGCTAAAGGCACGGTCTGAGGCGAGATAGTCCCGTTCTTCCTGGGTCGACTCACGCACAAGCAATGCATTGCGATGGGGGAAACGGCCGAAGCGCCGAATAAGTTCACGATGGTGTTCCGCCCAGCGAAGGTTGTCTTTTAAATTTGCCGCACGAAACAGCTCGACCGAGCGCTCCTGATCCGCCAGCGATTCGCTATGCATGAAAGGCAGGTAGAGAAATGCCTTCTCTCGAGACGATAGCTGTTCATCCCAGCCCTTTTCGATGGCGCTTGCCGCAACCTTTATCGATGCCGCCTCGCCGGAAAAACTCCGCGCAGTACCGCGATAGATATTGAGTGGCAACTGATCCAGCAGGATCACCAATGCCAGCGCACTGCGAGGCGATTCGAGCCAGTGACTGAGCTCATCCCGTAACCCGGCCTCGACCCATGCGCCAAAACGCTGCCGCAGCTCTTCATCAAACTCAGGTGTGGAACGGAACCAGCGTTTGGCTGACTGTTCCGAAAACCAGAATTGAAGAAGCTGTTCCGCCTCACTCGTTATTTGGAAATTTTGCGCCACAACACTTCCACTTGTGCGTTACTGATATTGCAAGCGTAGCCCTGAAGGAAGGCAAAAAAAACCCCGCCAGAGGGACGGGGTATCTGCGAACAGCCGCAAGTTGTCGCAGCAAATAGGGGTACAACTCGGATCAGAATTTATAGGCAGCGTTTAGATAGATGTAACGGCCCGGTTCATTCATCAGCATGACATTACCGCTGCCATCTGCCAGCAACTTCAAATCCTTATAGGTATTGGTAGTGGCATAGGTCTCGTCAGTCAGATTTTCCACACCGAGAGTTAACTCAATATTTTTATTCACCAAATGCTGGGCCTTGAGATTAATAACCTGATAGGCATCGATAGACTGTTCGCCGTTGTCCGCATCAAAGTTACTCCACTTATCTGCAGCCACGTATTCCAACCGAACATTGCCATTGGCTGAATAGTCGTAGTTGAGTGCGAGGTTAAGTTTGGTCGGTGAGATCTCAGCCAAGTCTTTATCGGTCTGTCCAGCCAGCGCATCACCCTTTTCACCACGCTGCCAGGCAATACCGTAGTCGAGACTGAATTGATCGTTGATAAACCAGGCGCCACTCAGTGAAGCGCCGTAGATCACTGCATCAATGTTCTCGAAGTTGTTTGTTGCGCTATCGGAGTTGTAGTAGATGTAATCTTTCAGATTGCTGTGGAAAATCTTGGCTTTTACATTGGCGCTTTGGTACTTATGTTCCACGCCGAGATCGATTTCAGTATTGGTAGTCTGCTTCAGATCGGGTGTACCCGTCTCGACAGGCCCCATCATACTTGGGCCATGGAAATAAAGTTCGCGTGCATCAGGCACTCGTGATGAGACACCGACACCACCAAAATAACGAGTCGCTGCACTGGCGTTGTAACTGGTAAAGACAAAACCACCCACGCTATTGTAATCGTTATCCTGCTGGGCATAAGCATTGCCTGGTTTGATGCTGGTGCTATCGGCGCGCAAACCGCCCTTTACATTCCATGCATCGATACGCTTGTCCAGCTCTACAAACAATGCCTGATTCTGCGTATCCACATCATCAATGCTGATTTGGCCATCCATAGGCGTTACCATCATCCCGCCTTTCACGGTGTACTTACCATCCCAGTTGCGTTTGCTGCTATCAACACCGATGGTCAGCCTGGTATCGGTATCCAGTTCCATGCGGTTTTTCACCTTAAGTCCCTGTACCGCAGTGGTTAACGCGCTAATCATCTCGTTAGCCGAATTTGTACCGGAGGCAAGGCGATAATAGGTAGACATGGGGTGGTCGACTTTACTGTCGTAGTACTGGAAGTCGAGTGACTTTGAGTAGCTACTCAGATCACGAAGGGTATATTCAACATTCACGATGTCAGAATTGTCATAGAGTGCATCCATACTGCTGGATGGATAGAGCACATCGTCGCTGCGATTAGCGGTGTAACTCAAACGCAGTTCCTGATTCTCGGCGGTATCGACGAACAGCTTGGCCATTGCTGTTTGCTTCACATAAGCCTGCTGATCCTTGTATTCAGGTTTGTACTGAGAGGTGGAAGCTGGATTCAGATTTTCGATCTGATCGTAAAAGGTATTTCCATCGCCATCTTCATACTGGTCACTGCTCTCGCGTGATGCACTGAGAAGGAAGCGTACGTTATCGACACCTGCGCTCATGGAGGCATAGGCTTTCTGGTAGTTCCAGCTGCCGAAGTTAACCCCGACTTCGCCATTAAACTCTTTTTCCGGTTTCCTGGTGGTGATCATCACCGCACCACTCAGAGTACCGAAGTTCTCAACGTCATACGGTCCTTCGGTGATATCGATTCCGTCGACATTGTTCGCCAGGATATGCGAGGTGGGCGGGTCCATACGGTTGGGACAGGCACCGTAGACCTTGGCCCCGTCAATCAGAATATTGATGTTGTCCTTCTTCTGGCCGCGCAGAATGATGTCGTTGGCGATACCGCTACGACGTACCAACGAGACTTCCGGTACCTGACTGGCAAGTGCCTCGGCAACGTCGGCGGACTTCAGCTCTTCGCCACTGACGTCACTGAGTTTGGTTGCTTCGACTTCGATGATTGGCGACTGGATCTCTTCTGCGCACAGCGGTGCTGCACATAGCAGCAACAGGCAGGTGGCTTTCTTCATGTTATTCCCCGTGAATTATTGTGGTAGACAATCCAGGGGACAGTGGCAAAAAACGCGCCAGCGTTAACTTGCTGATTTACTGTGGAGTGGTGAGCGTGGATGCGGCATATCACACAGCGCCAGGTGTGATATGCCAATGAAACAGGAAAAGATTAGCCCTTGACCTTAAGTTGCCTCAGGCGCTGCTTGAGCAGATCAGGAAAACGTTTGTACCAGGTAGCATTAAGCGGCGAGGGATGGGGTAACGGGTAGAGTTTCAATTTGCGCCGATTGCCGTCCGCTACGGCCAATTCTACCTCGGTAAAGGTTTCAAAGCGGTCCTCCCTTTCCCAGAACGCTTCCAGTTGTTGCTTCACTTCACGTGGCTGATTGATCGCAAACCAGAGAAAGGCTTCTCGGCCAAGGGTTATGATCGCTTCACCATTCCAGCCATTGATTAACAGATCAGCCACCAGCGGTTGAAAGGTTTTCTTTACCTTCATCGACCAGGCTTTGTTGCCGACCGGTTTGTAAGGAACGGTATTCGCCCAGAAAAACCCCTTACCCACTTCAACCGAAGCGGCAAAATCGGGTAGCGGTTTGTTGTAAAGATGTTCATAAATCGCCGTGCGCACCTTCTGCCCACCGGCACCGATAAATGGCATGTGATGCTGCACTTCATCGCGGCCTGGATCACGACCGAAGAAAGCGATCTTCGTATCGGGATCACCCATACCGATCACCGGTTCGAGCGGATCGCGGTTGTAATCCTGGTAGACCGGCATATCTATTTTATCCAGATCCGCAGCCAGCTCGCGGAGTGCTTTGTTGCGTTGTTTTGTATTCATTATTTCCTAGCCGTAAGAGCCATCGACTCTCGGTTTAATTAACAGTGGCGCATAGAGCAGGCCAAAACCACCCAGCGCGATAATCCAGAGAAGTTGTGAGCTACCGATCCACAACAGATAGTGGCTCATATCGAACAGGGTGCCGAATACCCTGATGACTGCGGAAATGAATAACAGCGCAAACAGTGGCCCGAGATAACGCGGCGGTTCGAACACATTGCGTCCGGTATGCCCGTAGGCGACCCGTGCCATCATCCCCAGTGTCACCATACCGATACCACCTACACTCAGTGCATGCAGCGCCGGTTTACCATCGATAAGACCAAACAGCGCCAGCGCGGTAAACAGGAAGCCAAGCGTCAACCAGAAGTAAGCCAGATACAACACCCATACTAGTGGTTTTTTCCAGATTCCCGGCGTGTACCAGTCATAGAGTCGTATACCCTGTAACAGCGCCAGCGCCAAAGCCAACACGGCAGCGATGGTTGTATAGGGGGTAAAGACCGCCACCGCCCAGAAAACCAGCATGGCAATCAGGTTGCTACGATCGACCCAGTTGCGATTACGCAGGCTGACCATGTAACCGACACCGCGCTCGATAAAGAAGGGAATCACCCGACGACCCATTAACAGGATCAGGGAGATGATCAGATAGACACCGCTATAGAGACTCCAGCGTATGCCGTTCTCCATACCGTACAGCAGCTCGGCATAGAACAGCGCATTACTCACTGCGAGCAATATCACCTTGGAAAGCAGACCGACCTGTGCCCACTGGCGGACTTTAACCACAGGCTGTATCAGCGCTGCGCACAGCCAGAGGTTAAACAGCAGATCGCAAACGGCGGCTAGCCACAGATAATTTGCTCCGGGAATCAGCAAGGCAATTCGCGCAAGCAACCAGAACAGCGCCAGGACGATCAGGCCGGTTCCGTGTAGTGTCTGTATCGATGTCCAGTTACGTACCGCGGTCAATAAAAAACCGCCAATGACCGCCATGCCATATCCGTAGATCATCTCATGACCGTGCCAGTTGATCGCACCGATTCGATTGATCGCGTCAAACTGAAGATTGAACTGCATTACCAGCAACCATAACGTCATCGCCAGTGCGCCATACAGGCTACCAAGCAGAAAGAAGGGGCGAAAGCCGAGATGGCTGATAGCAATGCGGTAATGCTTTTTTTCCTGTGGCGTAATAATCATGCCGTGGCGCTTTCCGTTAGTGACTCAACCACAACCGCCTGTTCCAGTAACGCGGAGAACAGCGCTGTTTGCTCCTCTCCAGCCAACGTCGAGAAAAAGTGTAACTGGCCGGTCTCTTTGGCCGGATTGAGCAGGTTATTCTCCTGCAGTAATGATTTGAGTCGACGAGCGATCGCCTCACCGGTATCAATCACGCTGACCTTCGGCCCGGCGAGTCGCTCGATAGTGGGCCGTAGAAAAGGATAGTGAGTGCAACCCAGCACCAGGGTATCGGCACCCCGCTCCAGAATCGGCGCCAGATACTGTTGCAACATGTGCGCGGTATCGGGTGTCTCCAGCGCGTGGCGTTCGACCTGCTCCACCAGCCCCGGGCAGGGCTGGATGATCACCTCTCGCTCCCCGGCGTACCGCTGTACCAGCTCCTTCATTCGATTACTGCCCACCATGGTGGCAGTTGCCAGAATCCCCACCACGCCGCTACGGCTGCCCAGCACCGCCGGTTTGATCGCCGGTTCCATGCCAACCACCGGCATGGTGTAGCGCTCACGTAGTGACTCCACCGCTGCCGCAGTAGCAGTGTTGCAGGCCACCACCAGCGCCTTGGCGCCCTGCTCGATTAATGCGGCGGCCAGTACATTCACCCGTTCACGGATGAAAGCCGGGGTTTTGTCGCCATAGGGTAGGTGGGCGCTATCGGCGGCATAGAGCAGAGACTCGGCAGGCAGCAGAGCATGAATATGCCGCAGCACCGACAGACCGCCGGCGCCGGAATCGAGAATGCCGATTGGTGAGGTGACAGAGACAGGCATGGGCAGATAATACCAGCATGCGCCGAAAGTCGCTGCTGTCACGATGTCTAAACCGTAGCGTCATCTCCCTGACATCCCCTCTTTCTAATATCCGCCTATCTAGTGCTGCTAAAAGAGACAGGAGGCTGTCATGTGGGAATTTGAGGTTGTAAATCTGGTTAAGACTCAGGCACCAATCGCCAACCACAAGGGTAACTGGTATCGCTACACCATCGCTAACCGGATCACCGAAATTACCGGCACCCGCCGTGGCACCAAGGAAGAGGTGTTGAGTTTCGTTCAGCACTCTATCCAGCGTCTGAACAACCGCCACAACGGGCCAGCTTTCAGCAACGGCTAAACCATCAGACAAGCGGGGAGCGGTGTCACGGACAACGGGGATACGGTATCCTCCTGTCATGTCCAGTCAACCGAACCCTGAAACCATCATTGCCCGCACCCGCTGTTGGGTCGAACGCGCTGTCATCGGCTACAACCTCTGTCCCTTCGCCCGCAAACCGAGCGAAGCGGAACAGGTGCGTTACGTAGTCAGCGATGCCACCACCCCTGAAGCCCTGTTACAGGATGTGATAGAGGAGCTGGATCATCTACGCGCGACCGAACCGGATGTGGTGGAAACCACCGTATTGATCCATCCATGGGTATTGCAGGATTTCCTCGATTACAACGACTTCCTCGACATTATCGATGCCCTGTTGGATGAAGATCCCTATGCGGGCGATTTTCAGGTCGCCAGTCTGCATCCCGATTACCAGTTCGCCGAAACCGAACCGGATGATGCCGAGAACTACACCAACCGTTCGCCCTACCCGATTCTGCATCTGTTGCGTACCGACGTAGTGGCAAAAGCTGTTGATGCCTTCCCCGATCCGGATCAGATACCCCAACGCAATATCGCGCTAATGGAAAAACTCGGTGCAGAAAAAATGCGCGCCCTGCTTGATGAGTGCATGCGCATCGGGGAAGCGTAGTGGCAACGCTGCTTGGCATTGCGATCAAACCGCGACCCCGCGATGAGATGTTGTTGTGCGAGCAGGCGCTGCTCGATACAGAAAATGGCCTGATAGGTGACTGTTGCGGCAAACCGGGAAAACGCCAAATTACCCTGCTATCCCTGAAGGAATGGAAAACGGCATGCGCCAGCCTTGGCCTTGAGTTGGCGTGGCAAACCCGGCGAGCCAATCTGCTTGTCGATCAACTGCCGCTTTATCAGAGTACCGGTTCAAAAATCCAACTGGGAGAGGCACTACTGGAGATTACCGGTGAAACCGATCCCTGTGAACGAATGGAGCAGGCACAGACTGGTCTTTTCCAGGCACTATTGCCTGAGTGGCGTGGCGGCGTCACCTGCCGTGTTTTACGCGGTGGTGCGATACACTTGGGCATGACGGTCGAACTGCTCTCTCCACGGTACTAAAATACGCGCCTCACGATAGGGAGCGCGTGTGCAAACGTCATCCATACTCTCCCTTCATTTACCACACGAACTGTGGTCACTCTCAATAATCTCTGCTTGAATCGGACAAACATCATACAAATATAAAAAGACATGATGAAACCGCTAAAGATCGCGCTTGTCTGCCTGCTCTGTATTGCTATCGCCGTCACACTGGCGCTATTGATACAGTGGCTAAATGGCTAGAAGCGCCTACACTTGGATCGAATTTATAAAGGGAGGAGTAAACATGAAACCGAATATGGGTACCGTTGACAGAATCTTGCGTCTTATTGTGGTTGCCATTATTGCCGCACTCTACTTCACCAACCAGATTAGTGGTTTGGCGCTTATCATTCTCGGTGTTGTCGCCGTCGCGTTCCTGGTAACCAGTCTCATCGGTTGGTGCCCGCTTTATGCTCCCTTCGGTCTCTCCACCAAACCGAAAAGCGGCGCATAACTCTGCTATTCCAATGCAAAAAGCCCGGGCAACCGGGCTTTTTTCATGCCAGAATGAGTGCCACGTGATATAACTCTTTGCACTCAGAGCCTGGATAGAACCATGTTTTTCGATAAGAAGGAAGAAAAGCGCCTGACCCTTTCGCGGATTGATCCCACTAATCCGCTGGCATCCTACTCCAAACATGCCTTTGAACTGGATGGCTTCGAATGGCCTTCAGTGGAACATTATTATCAGGCGATGAAGTTTGGCGATGCCGAGTATCGTGAACAGATCCGTCAGGCCCCCCATCCTACCGACGCCACCAAACTGGGCAAGAGTAAGAAACACGATCGGCGCAAAGACTGGAATAAGGTCCGTGTGACCTACATGACCCGTGGTACCTACATCAAATGTCGCACCCATCCAGAAGTTGCACAGACGTTACTGGATACCGGCGATATCGAAATCACCGAAGTCAGTCAGTATGACTACTTCTGGGGCAGCGGCAGAGATATGCGCGGCGACAACGCTTTCGGCAAGATGCTGATGGAGATTCGAGACAAGCTTCGCTCGGAGATGAAACAGTAAGCCTTCTGCTCAGGGCGTTTTAATCGGTTTGCCATCCAGGCTGACGCTGTTCTTTTTCTGCCAGTACTCCTCGATTCCCTGCTCCCCTTTCTTTTCAATCCATTTTTCCAGCTTGTCGCGCTCACCCTGATAATCGAAAAAGGGCACCGCAAAGCCACAGGAGGTCTGTACTAGATCCACCTGCATATCAAATATCTGTCTCGCGCCCACTGATGGCGGAAATTGCGTATAGAGCGATTCCCACTCCACATCCCCAGGTTGTACTTCCCTGGCGGTACCGTAGAGTCGCAGAATTAGAGGATCACTCTCGAAAGAACAGAACATCAGCGTCATTCGTGACGACTCGGCAAGATGTGCCGCAGTTTCATTACCGCTACCCGTAAGGTTGAGCCAGACAACACGATTGGCACCCATCACCCGAAGAGAATCCATCCCCTTGGGAGAGAGATTAACCCTTCCTTCCGCTGCTGCCGTCGCAACAAAAAAGATTTTCTGCGCCTCGATGAAGGTTCGCAGTTTTTCTGAAATCGCTTTATGTAACTGTCCCATTAGCGACTACCCAACTTTGCCAACTGCCGATCGTGAAAACGCGACAACAGCAACAGTGAAACAACTGCGCCAATCAAAGCAAAAAACATATCCGACT